>QBVL01000055.1 GCA_003284375.1 Prochlorococcus sp. AG-311-J23 | reverse complement strand
GTCTATGGGCAATACAATCTGGTGAGATAGAAACCCCCTCAAATGGTGATTTACTTTTTATTCCACAAAAGCCATACATGACTCTTGGCTCATTGAGAGAACAGCTTTGTTATCCATTAGATAAAAATAGATTCAGTGATGATCATCTAAAAGCCGTTTTAGAAGAAGTCAAGTTACCTCAAATCATACAAAGGTATCCTGACTTGGATATCAAACAAGACTGGCAAAGACTATTATCCCTGGGAGAGCAACAAAGGCTTGCTTTCGCAAGACTTTTACTGAATTCACCTAAATATGTTGTTTTAGATGAAGCTACAAGTGCATTAGATGTAAGTACAGAAAAACATCTTTATGAACTTCTTAACCAACGCGAGATGGCTTGCATTAGCGTTGGTCATAGGCCAACCTTGAAGAACTATCATGAAAATGTGCTTGAAATAACTGAGAACAAAGGTTGGCGATTATTGCCTGCTGCAAGTTACCAATTCACTGAGAGCTAGTTTATTTTTATGAACTCAAATACTGAGACAACCCAAGAAAGTCAGTCAACTGAGCCAGAAAAAACTGATTCAGAAATTAAAAATCTTTCACCTAGCGCAACCACAAATGATATCCCTGAGTTTGGTTGGAGTGGCTATGCAGAGAGAATAAATGGAAGATTTGCAATGATAGGCCTAATGGCAGTTCTACTTGTTGAAGCAGTTAGCAAAATCTCATTTTTAGAATGGGCTGGAATGATTAGTAAATAATAATTGTTGTATTAATCATCAAATCTTGAACTGTTATCTCTTGGTCTCGACTTTCTTGCTGATGACGAATAAGAACTTTTAGAAGATGGTCTTTTAGAAGATGGTCTTTCATTAACAGGATTTTCAACGGAATTTTTTGTACTTCTTCTACCCGCTCGTCTTACGCCTTTTTCAGCACTAGAAAAAGCAGCATCTTCAATATTATCGTTAGTTTTAGAAGGCCTATTAAATCCAGGAGAAGGTCTATTTGAAGTATCAGAATTCAGCCTTGAAGATGATGTTTGAGAGAGATTTTGAGGTGCTCCGTTTCTTCTACGACTTGATGTTTGACCACTTGCAGAAGGACGAGTCCCTTGCCTAGTTTCTTGTCGGCTAGTTCGCCTATCTCCAAAGTTTGATGCTCTATCTGATGAAGATTCGGAATTAAATCGTTCCATTCTCCTGTCTCTCTCAGCTCCTCGAGAATTGATTTCTGAAGAACTAATATTTCTTGGCCTTCTACTTACAGCCTGCTCTGGAATTGCCGCCCTCGATGGTCGTCTTCCATAACTTTCATCATCTGAATATTCTTCTTGATATTCATCTCTACCTGCAAATCTTCGATTTATAGGTAGAGATTCCTCAAATCGATCATAATTCCTATCAGAATCCGCATCAGACAAACCTCCTCTAGAAGATCTAGGCAACTCTGGTTCTTCATCAAAATATGAAGATCTTCGTGCTTGATCTGTCGCAATCCCTCTCAGACGAACACTTTCATAAGCGAAGAAAACAGTTGTTCCAGCAAGCAAAAACTGACCAAACTGAAGAATGGGGTCTAGACGCCACCCTTGAAAAAACAAAATTCCACCACAAAGTAAACCAATAGCGGCAAAAAACACGTCATAATCTCTTGCCAATGCTGGCTTAAAAGATCTAAGAAAATATAAGCCAGCTCCGCATACAGCAAGAACTATGCCAACAATGCTGGCCCAATTTAGACTGGCATTGACCAAGTTTGCCCTCTTAAATAAACATTTTCAGGTTGAAACCAACCTTATTGTGATCATTCTATGGCATTAATAGGTGATTGCTAGGGCTATCTACTCAATGAATCTTTTTGGCTAACCCAGATCAATGCAGCAGCGGCAGGTGCAACTATCAAAGCTCCAGCAGCAAGAAAACTCCCAATCATTCCAACAGCAGAACTTGTAGCAGCTTCACTAGAAGTTCCAGCACTAAGGAACAAATTCAATAAATGAAAAGCCATTTCAGCTAATTCTTATGCAAGACCGAGTAATCTTACGCAATAAAAGATGATTTAGACCATCTATTAAATAATGCTTTGAGCTTTGT
>QBVL01000054.1 GCA_003284375.1 Prochlorococcus sp. AG-311-J23 | reverse complement strand
TTTGTCTAATGAATTAACAATTAATCTAATAATCGCAATACTATTTTTAACAGTATTAATTAGGCTTGGATTACAGGGATTTCAGTCATACAATATTCAGTCTGTAGGGCAGAGACTGACAGCACGTATTAGGAATGATTTGTTCGCTCATTCCATGTCATTGTCCTTGCGTTTTCATGACAAAATGCCTGTTGGTAAATTACTTACAAGATTAACTAGTGATGTTGATGCCTTGTCAGAAGTTTTTGGTAGTGGAGCTGTAGGAGTTTTGGCTGACTTTGTAAGTCTTATAGTTATATCAATAACCATGATTCTAATAGAATGGAGGTTGGGACTTCTCCTTTTGATTGTTCAAATACCTGTTACCTTATTTATATTATGGCTGCAAAAACGTTATCGAAAACAAAATTATAAAGTTAGAGAAGAACTTTCCCAATTAAACGCAAATTTCCAGGAAAATCTGCAAGGCCTAGAAGTTGTTCAAATGTTTAGAAGGGAATCACTGAATGGTCAAAACTTTTTCAAAACAGGGACTAATTATAAACATGCCGTAAACGGTACAATCTTTTACGATAGTAGTATTTCTGCTTTCATTGAATGGGTCTCATTAGCGGCAGTAGCTTTAGTTATTTCTCTAGGTGGTTATATGGTTACAGCAGGAGCAATGGGATTAGGAACTTTAACAACATTTATTCTTTATTCACAAAGACTATTTGAACCCTTAAGACAGTTGGCAGAAAGATTCACACAAATACAGGGAGGTTTAACAGCAGTTGAAAGAATAAGTGAATTGCTTGAGAAAAAAATCGAAATTTATGATCAAATTAACCACAAAGCTGGAAATAAAGAATTATCAAATTCAAATAAGACTGTTCTTGGAGAAGTTTTATTTGAAAATGTAAGTTTTTTTTACAGAAAAGATGAACCCATAATAAATGATTTAAGTTTCAAAATTAAACCGGGTGATCATGTTGCTCTTGTAGGACCAACTGGTTCAGGGAAAACTACTTTAATAAGATTATTATGTAGACTTTATGAACCTCAAAAGGGAAATATATATATAGATGGTCAAAATATTAAAAGTATCCCTATATCTTTATTAAGGAAGCAACTTGGAGTTGTTCTTCAAGATACTTTCCTTTTTAGCGGAAATGTTGCAGATAATCTTCGTTTAGACTCTTCGATAGATACTCAGCGCTTAAAAGATATATGTAGTGACTTAGGACTTGATAATTTATTGAGAAAGTTGCCAAATGGATTAGATACTTATATTCGAGAAAGAGGAGGCAATCTTTCTTCAGGTGAGAGGCAACTTTTATCTATTGCACGAGTCGCAATAAGAGATCCAAAAGTATTAATCATGGACGAAGCAACTGCTTTTATGGATCCATCAACTGAGGCAACTTTGCAAAGAGATCTTGACAGATTACTAGAAAAAAGAACAGCACTTGTGATTGCCCATAGACTGGCAACTATAGAATCTTCTGATCGAATCTTAGTGATGAGAAAAGGAAGTCTTATTGAACAAGGCACCCATCAAGAATTGAGGGATTTGGGTGGACTTTATTCACAACTTGCTGAATTGCAAGAAAAAGGCCTCACAACGATCTAAGTAGTATTAATTTATGATTAATTTAGGATCAACAAAAATTGGTATGCATAGATGGAGAAATGAAAATTTTCTTTCCGATCAAACTTTGAAAAATATTTACGGACAACAAGCTTTTCAATACTTTAATCTAACCAATTCATCTCTCTTTGTTTTTAGTGATTCAAAATCTTTTGATTTAATTGAACTTGAGCAACTTCTTCAAGCAGTTGGCTGGGGAAGGAGACCACTGAGAAGAGTGAAACGTGCACTTGATAATAGTTTGCTTAAGGTTGGGCTATGGCAACATGACCCTAAATTTCCAAGGTTGATTGGATTTGCAAGATGTACTGGCGACGGAATTATTGACGCAACAATATGGGATGTAGCTATTAACCCAGTTTATCAAGGTTATGGATTAGGGAAGCAACTTATGGAATATTTAATGAAGAGTTTAAAAAGAGAAGGTATTAGTAGAGTAACTTTATTTGCTGATTCAGATGTGATTACTTTTTATAAAAGGCAAGGTTGGACTTTAGAGCCTAAAGGTAATAAATGTGCATTTTGGTATTCAAATTAATCGCTTAAATGGGGATAATAAACTTATGAATTAT
>QBVL01000053.1 GCA_003284375.1 Prochlorococcus sp. AG-311-J23 | reverse complement strand
GGATTTTGAAAACTACACTTCCAAAGTAAATCATAAATCAACTTTTACAATTTTTAGATTAATCAATTTCAACCAAATTATTTTTTAAATTCCGTGAACAAGCAACTCATACAATGGTATCCAGGGCATATTGCTAAAGCAGAAAAACAATTAAAAGAGCACCTAAATAAAGTTGATCTAGTTTTCGAAGTGCGAGACGCAAGAATACCACTTGCCACTTCTCACCCATATCTTCAAAAATGGTTAAAAGGAAAGAGACAAATATTAGTTCTTAATAGAAAAGACATGATCAATGTAGAGGCCTATCAAGCATGGGATAAAAAATTAAGATCAGAGGGCAAAGTCCCATGGTGGTGTGATGCAAAAGCTGGAACAGGCATTCTCCAAATAAAACAGGCTGCCATTCGCGCTGGGCAAGAGTTAAATCAAAGGCGTCTTGACCGAGGAATGAAAAACCGTGCAATTAGAGTTCTAACTCTTGGTTTCCCAAATGTAGGAAAATCTGCTCTCATTAACAGACTAGTGAAAAAAAAGGTTGTATCTAGCTCAAGAAAACCTGGGGTCACCAGAAGTTTGAGATGGGTAAGATTGGGACAAGATCTGGATCTATTGGATGCTCCTGGAGTTCTTCCTCCTAGATTCGAAGATCAAAATGCCGCATTAAAACTGGCTATTTGTGATGATATTGGTCAGGCCGCATACGATACTGAACAGGTCGCCATTAGCCTTATGAAACTTATTGAGAGATTAGAAAACATTCAAGAAGCAGGAATCAAGTCAATGTGTCTTCAAAACAGATATGGAATACTTGTCAATGAAAATATTAAAGACAAACATTCATGGCTACTTTCCGCAGCAAAACGTCACACTTCCGGAGATACTCGAAGAATGTCACAAAGATTACTTGATGATTTTCGCAAAAATTTGTTGGGAAACATCTCTCTTGAACTCCCCTAATGGATAAAGAAATCAAACATGAATTTGGGCAGGGCCCAGGTGAATTATTTGAGAGTGAATATACGAAACCTTTGCCTATGCGGCTTGATAGATGGCTGGTAAGTCAACGAACCGAACAAAGTAGAGCTCATATTCAGAAATTCATTGAAGCGGGGTTCGCAAGAGTAAATGCTAAGACTGGAAAAGCAAAAACTCCCGTTAGGCCAGGTGACATAATTCAACTTTGGGTTCCACCACCTGAGCCTCTTCCTTACTTAAAGCCAGAAGAAATTGATTTAGATATTTTGTATGAAGATGATCATTTAATAGTCATTAATAAAACAGCAGGAATTGCAGTTCATCCTGCACCAGGTAATAAATCAGGAACTTTAGTTAATGCATTAATCCATCATTGCCCAGACTTACCTGGTATTGGAGGTAAATTAAGACCTGGAATAGTTCATCGCTTAGATAAAGACACAACTGGATGCATTGTCGTAGCAAAGACGCAAGAAGCCTTAGTTAAGCTGCAAATTCAAATACAAAAAAGAGTCGCCTCAAGAAATTATATTGCTGTTGTTCATGGAGCTATCAAAGACAATGAAGGCATTATTATCGGGTGTATTGGCCGACATCCAAAAGATAGAAAAAAATATGCTGTTGTTGATGAGGAATCTGGTAGATATGCTTGCACACATTGGAAATTAATTGAAAATCTAGGAAATTTTTCTCTTCTAAAATTCAAACTGGATACAGGTAGAACGCATCAAATTCGTGTTCATAGTGCACACATTGGTCATCCTATTATTGGAGACCAAACTTATAGTAGATGTAAAAAATTGCCCATTAAACTTGGTGGCCAAGCATTACATGCAATTGAATTGGGTTTAATACACCCAATAACATTAGAGAAAATGAAATTCACAGCTCCATTGCCTAAAGATTTTGAACGACTTTTAAAAGTATTACAACCTAAATACAGTATTACTTTGGAAGTCTAGGACAGGCCTTCACCATCATTTTTGTTAGGTAATTTTTAGGATGACTTAACAAATTTCTACCAAAATTCTCTTCGATAATTTCCCCCTTATCAAGCACTAATACTCTATGACAAAAGCCTGCCGCAACAGATAAATCATGGGTTATGAATAACATAGATAGTTTTAAATTCTCTTGCAAAGAGCGTAGTAACTCCAAAACTTCTGCTTGAATTTCTGCGTCTAACATACTGACACTTTCATCACAGATAAGTATTTTGGGATCAAGTGCCAGTGCTCTTGCAATAACAACTCTTTGCTGTTGCCCACCTGAAAGTTGAGAAGGTAAGCGTTGTTCATATATTACTGTGGGCATTAAACCGACAAGTTCTAAAAGATTACGAGCTTTTTCTCTAGCTTGAGATCGACTTAACAATTTATGGATAAGAATTGGAT
>QBVL01000052.1 GCA_003284375.1 Prochlorococcus sp. AG-311-J23 | reverse complement strand
GCCATAGGTGACCTTGAATAAAGAAGAAACCAAGATAGTAATGAACATTCGCAAGCCAAGCTCTTGAAGTATGACCACTAACAACACCAGTCATATCAGCAGTATCAATCCAATAAGGAGAGATCCCAAACTTAAGAGCCAATGTTTCTCCGTACCAAGCCTCAGGGTAAACAGTTGTATTGGTTGCACACCAGAAAGCGGCAATAATTGCCATCCAACCAATACCAGCAAGAGACCAGGAAAGGACTGCTTCAGCAGAAAGAATATTCTTTCCTTTGAATTCTGTGTATTCTCCTACCTGCTTAGTTGCGATATGGAAAGCACCACCTGTGATTTCAACAAATGCTAAGAATGCATGGCCACCCATTACGTCCTCAAGACTGTCAATAGACAAGAAATCAAACTGATGATTCCAAATATTTGTCAAATTAAGATTGTACTCAACTTGTCGAACAGCTCCTATGGCGGGGTCATAAATTCCGTGAATCCTTGCCCATTCAACAAACCATATACATGCAACACCAAAGAAAATTAAATGATGTCCAAGAATAAAAGTTTGATTATCTGGGTTATCCCATTCAAGTTTGTATCTAGATGCCTGACGATGCTCAGGACGATCATCTGCCCACAGGCCTGAACTATTTTGAGTGTCTTCACTAAAAAGAAGTGAATGCAAAAGACCAGCACCTGCATAAACCATTGAGCAAATCAAATGGAATACACCAATAAAAGCAATTGATGTTCCATCGAACACTGTTCCGGTTGGATCAAAGCCAATACCAATAGAAGCAAGATGAGGAATGCTTACCATTCCTTGGTGGCCCATTGGAATATCAGGGTTGTATCTAGCGAGCTCCCAAAGTGTGTTTGCACCCGCTGCGAAACAAATCAATCCTGTATGAGCAACATGCGAGCCAATAAATCGGCTTGACTTATTTGTTACGACAGAATTACCAACCCACCACCCGTAGGTGACGTCTGGGTTTCCGTAGGTCTGCATAATTAATGAAATTGAAGTCGAAATTCGACCTACCTTACATTTATTGCAATAAATTTGCTTGAAATCGTAAAAGGTCTTTATTTAATGCACAAAGCAAATTAATTAAAGGGCTATGTTTATTAGTTAATTTTCCTTAGGAAAGCAGTTTCAGAGAGGCTTTGAGAATCCTTAAAAAATATCATTCAATTTTTACCAATAAAAAGCCCCGCAAAATATTACGGGGCTTTTTATTGAGTATCCAGTTAATTGAATCAGTTAGTCATTAAGAGTAATTTGTGCCCTATCTAAACCAGCAACAGCATTTGTAACTCTCCTAAAGTCAAAGCCTAATGCACGAATAGCGTGCCATAAATGACCTTGTAAAAAGAAGAATCCAAAATAATAATGGACATTTGTTAAAGCAGCTCGTGTGGTGTGACCTGCTAAGGCAGTGCTCTCAGTTACATCTACAGTATCGATCCAATAAGGAGAAATACCAAATTTCAAAGCCAAAGGCTCTCCAAACCAAGCCTCGGGATAAACAGTTGTGTTTGAAGCGCACCAGAATGCTGCGACAATCGCCATCCAGCCAATACCAGCTAAAGAGAAAGATAAAACAGCCTCGGCAGAAAGGATCCCAGCTCCTTTAAATTCTGTGTATTCGCCTACCTGCTTAGTTGCGATATGGAAAGCACCACCTGTGATTTCAACAAATGCTAAGAACGCATGGCCGCCCAAAACGTCTTCAAGATTGTCAATAGCTAAGAAATCAAACTGATGATTCCAAATATTCGTCAAATTAAGATTGTACTCAACTTGTCGAACAGCTCCTATTGCTGGGTCATAAATTCCGTGAATCCTTGCCCATTCAACAAAAGCAATACAAGCGACACCAAAGAAAATAAGATGGTGACCTAAAATAAATGTCAAATTATCAGGGTTGTCCCATTCAAGCTTGAATTTTTGAGTAGTAGGTCCTGGCCCATCAGCTAAATCCCCATCGAAGAGTAGAGAGTGAGAAAGAGCTCCTCCTGCATACACAAGAGAAGCAATAATATGGACAATTGCTACTGAAGCAACATTGGCTCCAGTCCAAACACCTGCATCATCAAATCCAATTCCGATAGATGCAAGATGAGCAAGAAAGATAGAGCTTTGATGCCCCATAGCAATAGAAGGATCAAACCTAGCTAACTCCCAAAGAGTGCTAGCTCCTGCAGCAAATGAAATTAGGCCCGTATGACCTGCATGAGCTGCAATAAACTTTCCAGCACGGTTAGTAACCCTTGAATTACCAGCCCACCACCCGTAGGTGACATCTGGATTTCCATAGGTCTGCATATGAAATCAGGGGAATATATATTTTTACAGACTACAAGTTTGCAGACTTTTTAACTATCTAAAATACAAATAAACTAGCAATGATTAATAATCTAATAACATTTTACACTCACACATAAGAAAAACTAAACAT
>QBVL01000051.1 GCA_003284375.1 Prochlorococcus sp. AG-311-J23 | reverse complement strand
CTATTGATTTGATTACTATTATTAGAATTTTTTGTGAGGTAACTGCTTTGTATCGGTGGAACATTTGATTTATTTTTATTGTCAATAATATCCTTTGTCTGAATCGATTTGATATTTTTCTTGTTATTTAGAGGATACTTTTTAACTTCATTTCTCAACTGATTTAATAGCTTATAATGATTTGAAGAACTAAATTTTTTAACAAGGGAAGGGTCCCAACTTATTGAATCATTCATTTTTATGGAATATGCTTGCTTAGATAAAAAGAGTAATTCTCATTGATCTTTACATGATAAATTATAGAGAGGAAAAGGGGAAGTTCTATACTCTCCAAACCATTCAAAATACGCAACAAATTCCATGACGACAAATGAGTGCCTAAGGGTAGGGATGCAAGCACCAGATTTTGCTACTACAGCAGTGGTTGATCAAGAATTTAAAGACATAACACTTTCTCAGTACAGAGGAAAATATGTCGTTCTATTTTTCTATCCCCTAGACTTCACATTTGTATGCCCTACTGAAATCACTGCCTTCAGTGACAGATATATCGATTTTAGTAGCAAAAATACAGAAATTTTAGGGGTTTCAGTAGATAGTAAATTTTCACATCTAGCTTGGATTCAAACACCAAGAAATGAGGGAGGAATTGGAGATATTAACTATCCTCTAGTATCTGATCTAAAACGTGAAATTTGCCAATCTTATAATGTGCTCAACGAGGATGGAGAAGCTGATAGAGGTTTATTTATAATTAATCCAAGTGGAATAATTATGCACTCAACAATCAATAAAGCACCAGTTGGTCGAAATATAGACGAAACTTTAAGAGTTTTACAGGCATATCAATACGTTGAATCTCACCCAGATGAAGTATGTCCAGCTGGATGGACGCCTGGTGACAAAACCATGAAAGAAGATCCTAAAGGAAGTAAGGAATACTTCTCTGCACTATAAAAGTAAAAATTTTCTTCTTAGTTGGTAGATAAGAAAGAGTTGAGTGAATCAATAACATAATCAGATTTAAGAGTTTCCTTAACTATTAATTCATCAACAAGATTATCCATTAAGGAAACTTTATCTGAAAGAAGTTTTATTGCATGATCAATAGCCTTATTTGCAATTGAAATAATTTGCTTATCAATCTCCTGGCTTGTCTTCTGAGAATATTCTTTTCTATTTTTCATAATATCTTTTCCAAGAAATACTGAATCTTTTTCTGAGTCATATGCAATAGGTCCAAGATCTGAGAATCCAAACTTTGTAACCATCTGATTTGCCCAAAAATATACATTTTCAAGATCTTTTTGTGATCCTTGTGTAATTTCCTTAGTACCAAAAACAATAATCTCAGCAGCTCTCGAACCAAGTGAAATTACTATTTTGTTGTAAATGTAGTTACGAGTTAAAAGTCCGCTGTCTATCGTCTCTTCATCTGGTGTGAAATATGTCATTCCAGAAATATCTCCAAGAGACTTAAATAAAGAGATTTTTTCTAATTTATCTTGGCTAGGAATCAATAATGCAACAAGGGTTTTACCAATAATTTGATAAGCAATTTGTCTTTTTTTTGTATGATCTGAAAGTGGCCTAGACAATATGCCAAAGCGTGCTTTTTCAAGGGCATTTTCTAGTTCAATAGAGCTGACGAGTGACTTATTATTTCTTGCTGCATAGATTGCAGCCTCATTCATGAGGTTTTGTAAATCTGCACCAGAAAAACCAGGCGTCTTAGTAGCCCAGTCTTGAAGATTCACTGAATCGCATAATGGTTTTGTCCTTGCATGTACAGATAAAATCTTGTGTCTTGCTTTTCGATCAGGAAGGGATATGTCAATACGACGATCAAATCTACCAGGTCTGGTTAATGCTCGGTCAAGTATATCGGGTCTATTAGTAGCTGCAATTACTATGACACCATTATTAGCTTCGAACCCATCCATCTCAGTTAGGAGCTGATTTAGTGTTTGCTCTCTCTCATCGTTGCCACCTCCAATTCCAGCTCCCCTTTGTCGCCCAATAGAGTCAATTTCATCTATAAATACAATGCAAGGAGACTTTGATTTTGCAGTTTTAAATAAATCGCGAACACGACCAGCTCCAACACCTACGAACATCTCAACAAATTCTGATGCAGAAATAGAAAAAAAAGGAACATCAGCTTCTCCTGCAATTGAGCGAGCTAATAATGTTTTACCGGTTCCAGGTGGACCCACTAACAAAACACCCCTTGGACTTTTAGCTCCAAGATCTATCAATGTCTGTGGATTCTTTAAAAAAGTTACTATTTCCTTTAATTCATCCGTTTCTTCATTTAATCCCGCAACATCATCAAATGTATATTTTCTAATATCATCCTCATTTACTTGAGAAGAGCGACCAGAAAAACTCTGCAGATTGTTTAACAACTTGGATGATCTTCTAATTACAAATGCAAGAGAAAAAACAAATATCAATGTAAGGCCAAAACCTGTGATGAAGCTGGCTAATCT
>QBVL01000050.1 GCA_003284375.1 Prochlorococcus sp. AG-311-J23 | reverse complement strand
CCTATTCTCTTCCCCCTTTTTGGGCCGCAATGTTAATTCAAATTATCTTCGCTGTTTTATTAGGTTGGTTACCCATTGGTGGAAGATTACCTCCTGGAGCTATTCCTCCGCCCCCAATCACCGGTTTCTTACTTTTAGATAGTATTTTAGACAAGAATATTGAAATTATTTTTAGTTCTATTCAACATTTAATATTACCCTCCTTCACTCTAGGGATATTATTAAGCGGAATATTCAGTCGAGCATTAAGATTAAATCTAGAAGAAGTTTTAAAAAAAGATTACATTGAGGCTGCTAAAAGTAGAGGTATAAATAACGCAAGAGTATTATTTAAGCATGCCTTACCAAATACTCTTCTCCCAATATTGACTATTACTGGGTTAACCGTTTCTTCTTTAGTTGGTGGAGCACTTTTAATTGAAATAACATTCTCATGGCCTGGAATAGCTCTTGGACTTCAAGAGGCTCTTAATCAAAGAGATTATCCTGTTGTGCAAGGAATAGTTGTTATAATATCCAGCCTTGTTGTAATGATTAGTGTTAGCATAGATATCGCTATTGCATATATTGATCCAAGGGTTAGTTATTGAAACTTGACAAGTTCTTCAATTATGTTCCTATCTAAAATATGAAACTTAAGCTCGCCTTTAGTTAAATTAGTATTCGAAGGGATTGATTTATTCTTTTCTAATTTTTCTAGGAAGTTGATGATCTCAAAAGCCAATAAGCTCTGAACAGAAAGTGGATGATACCCAACAATTGATTCTCCTAGATTAAATAAATCCTTACCTTTAGACTGATGCAACTGTCCCTCTACTCGAATAGGTGAAAAATGGCTAGCTCCCTCAATCAAAAGGACTCTACTTAATTGGCTTGAACTCAAAGCAAGCATTAATCCTAGTTGTTCACTAATAGATGGAGTAACTAAATCAAAAGTTCCTCCAGTGAGGAAAAGAGGAATATTTATTTTATTTTCTAAATTCTTTGGCCATAA
This sequence comes from Prochlorococcus sp. AG-311-J23, assembly GCA_003284375.1. GTDB lineage: Bacteria > Cyanobacteriota > Cyanobacteriia > PCC-6307 > Cyanobiaceae > Prochlorococcus_B. Next base: position 1,629 of record QBVL01000050.1, on the reverse strand, counting down.
AAAACTCCCAAAACTGTTCATACCAATAATAGCTGAAAGATTTTCTATACCTTTCCTCTCTGACAAAGTGATATCTATTATTTGACATTGTAAAAGTGAAGATAAATTAGAAAGAGAAAGATTATCCAGCACCTTCTGGCATCTACTTTCAAGCTGATCATCAAATTTGACTCCTGACGCCAAAATAGCTGTGAGGGCTCCTAACGAATGCCCCATCAAGACAACATTCTCTGATGATAAATCAATTTTTCCTGATTCTTTTGCCTTAAGGATGCTATCGATATCGTTCAAACGCTCAGGAATAATTTCAGCTCCTGGTAAAGGAAGTCTTCCTTTCACCAAAGCTTCCAATGCTAATGAGTCACTACCAGGATGATCCACAACAACAACAGGCCAACCACTGTGGCTAAGACTTCTTGCAAGCCAATTAAAATGATTACGATCTCCTCCTAAACCTGGCATTAAAAGAACCCAATTTTTTCTCTTTTTCTTCCTATAAGAAGGATTCCAAACCTCTAAATTCAAAGGTTCTTTTCGATGAGAAACAGTTAAGGAAATCAATTCATATTTGGTTTCTTTTATTTCAAGAGGTAAAACATTGATTTCCTCTCTCTTAACTGACAAATCATCAAAAGAGATCAAATCGTTTATGAGTTTCTGTTGTTTGTTTAATTCACTTCTCCAATTATTAGCTACTTCAATCCACCCATCCAAATCAATGTGAATTGCTTTAACAGAAAGAGAATTTAGAAGATCAAAAGTTGTCACCTCATCCTTTTCATTTAAAAGATTTTCCAAAGTATCCATAACACTTTCGCCAGAGCTGTCTTCATCCATAAGTATTAGATCACTTACTTCATCAAGTAATTTTCGTCCTGACCAACTTCTCAAAATTTGTCTTGCCATACTTTTATCTCTTACCAACGGTGTACTTAAAAACTTTTCTAAACCTTTCCTTTCATTGAAGCCAAGTAAATTAAGCCAACTAGCTAATTCTGAATTTTTTTCCTCTGCACCATTACTCCAATCAATCAATTCTTCTATCGAAATTGGAAAAGACATTCCATCGAAATGAATTTCAAATCTCTCTGCTGACTTAAGTTTTGGATAAAAACAAAAAGGAGATAGTAAGCTTCCAACTGTTCCAAGAACAACTAATTTTTTAATGAATGAATTTGTTCTCAACTTCAAGCGTTAGCAATTATTGGGGAAAATTCCCTGTATTCCTAAGAATAATCATAAAAGCTCGTTTATGGACAGCAATAGGAGCAGGAGGGGTATTGTATTTAAGTCCAATAATTTTCAATAGTTTAGGTTTTTCAGCAGAGCAAATCGGCAGAGGAATAACCACAGCTGCATTTGCTGGAATAGCGACAAGGTTTGGAACAGGATATTTGCTTGACAAAAAATTTAGCTATATAAACGCAATTAAAGTTGCATGTTTGATTGCAATTTTATCGGATTTTATACTATTTTATTCGCAAAATTTCTTATCTTTCCTTTGTGGTCAATTTTTTTTAGGAGCTGCAGCTGGAATATATTGGCCTTCTGCAGAATTGGCTATTCCACTAAATTGCAATACCAAAATAAAATCAAGTGAAGGTTATTCTCTTGCAAGAAGTGCTGACG
>QBVL01000049.1 GCA_003284375.1 Prochlorococcus sp. AG-311-J23 | reverse complement strand
ATTTCTGCATACTTTTTTATTAATTTCTTTTTTATCAGATTCAATAAGTAATGTACTAGATTTATTGATCAAAGTATTTGAGTTAGATGGATTAAGATCCAGTTTAAGTTTATTTGCTAATTGAAGGAATTTAGAACTCTCTTCATATTTTTTTTCATTGTGAAGAAGATTTGCTCTAGCAAAATAAATATCAATTTGATCTTTTTGTGATTTGTTAACTAAAATATCTTCAGAAAAGAGTTGTTCCCTCCATCTCATATTCTTATCTGAAAATTTAAGTAAAGATAGTGAATAGTATGCTTTTGCATAGTCAGGGTTGAATTTAATTGCTTTGCAGTATGAAAGTTCTGCTTCTTTTAATTTGCCTATATCTTTCAATATGATTCCTAGATTGTAATGCGACTTTCCGTAATCAGGTTTGAGTTCAATTGCTTTTCGGTATGACAATTCTGCTTCTTTTAATTTGCCACAATCTCTCAATATATTTCCCAGATTTGAATGCACTTCTGGAAAATAAGGTTTAAGTTCAATTGCTTTGCGAGTAAATAACTCTGCTTCTTTTAATTTGCCACAATCTCTCAATATATTTCCCAGATTTGAATGTGCTTCTGCAAAATCAGGTTTGAGTTCAATTGCTTTGCGAGTAAATAACTCTGCTTCTTTTAATTTGCCAAGATCAATCAATATGTTTCCCAGATTTAAATGCGCATTTGCGTAATTAGGATTGATTTCAATTGCTTTGCGAGTAAATAATTCTGCTTCTTTTAATTTGCCAATACCTTGTAATATTGCTGCATAATTAGAAAAACATCGGTAATCTTTGAATCCTTGATCAATAAAATATTGATAATATTTTACTGCTTCTGAAATGTCTCCTTGACTGTGAAACTTAAATGCCTGATTAATGATTTGTTCCTTAGAAGCTGTTGAAAGAGTGTTAGTGGAAATAGAAATATTCTCTTTTATATCTTCTAAAGGAAAAGGAATTGGGAATATTTTTACCTCAGTAATTTTCTTCTTTTCTTCTACTTCTTTATTAAAACTATCCATTTGCTCTGTTGGTTCTTCCGATTTTACTACTAATTTAATCCTTATTAATTCTTTCTGAATTCATTGTTGTTTCATTTTGAGTCCCCTAAAGAGGCGTCTCTTGTAATTATTCCCTGCGATATCTTTAAGTTAATGTCATCTGTGAGAAGTTTTTAGTTCATAATCGTTTCTTATTAGTTTCAGACGAGCTTCACACAAGATTTGATCATTATCAAATACTACGATTCCTTTAGTGACAAGAGGGATTCCAAACTAAGTATTTGCAGAGGTTTTATCGAGTGGGAATAGATTGTCTACTAAAAGGTAGCTATAGCCTGAAAAAAAATAGAGCTTGTCATAAGTTCGCTTCCTAATATTAGATGACGAAACAACAGGGATTTAACCCCCCGTGTTTGTCACGGGTTTGGTTACTGACGTTTTCATTGTCTTCATGAAGAACTCGTAGACAGATAGTTCTCTGTACAAAATTAAATATTTTTTGGTGTGGAAGTTTTCAATTCTCCGTTTTATACACATAGAACTGATACATCTCTGCGAAGGTTGTGGGATGTTTTTCTTTAAACTTTACCCAGTTTTGTAAGCTCGTTTGTTTTTTATCTTCTGAGGGATGCTCCCTATACAGAGGGATTAGATTTTTGTTTTGGAGGTTTGCTTGGAATGAAAGTTCCTGTTCAAATGCTGGAAAGATTGGGGTCCTTCTATTTGCTCATTAGTTATTTTTCTGACGCTGTCATCTTTTATTTTTTGCGCATATGCGACCCAGTTTCTCATTATAAGAAAGTCATTTAAATTAAACCCTTCTATATTTTTGCTGAATTTACCCCAATCTTTATTATCCTTATCGATTTCTTTTTCAAAGATTTTCCAGTTTTCATTGTAATTCATTGGTTGATCACCAGAAGTTCTTATTTCTTTATATTTAGGGAACTCTAGTGGATATTCAGAACACCCTCTTTTCACCTTGGACATCAAATCAATTCTAATATCATTTTGAATATGAACATTTAACTTTTTAGATATTTCTAATGCTTCAGTTAGACTTAAACAATATATGAGTCCTTTATAAAATCCTGAAATATTAGGTCGGAGTTCGATAATAGATTTTCTAGTATTATTATTTTCAAGTTTTAACTGATTGAAGACTAGAAATAGTTTAATCAATTCAATGATTGAATCTACTTCAATTTGAACCTTATAACATCCAAAGCAAAATTCAGGAATTATTTTATATTGATTGAAAACTAGTTTGTGCCTCTTACAATTTAAATTGACTTCATTTCTCTTATAGATTTGTGATAAATTTGTTTCTAAATCTAAATTATATTTTTTATAAATTTGATATCCATTTTTATAAATTCTTATCGCTTCATTATCAGTTATGAGAGAATTCTCTTTATAAAAAAGATTTACATCTTTGAATTCTTCATTTATCATGTATAATGAGTTTGAATCAGTCTTTTTTGGTTTGTATATAGTTAGTAAATTTATTAGATTATGCTTTATAGATTTATTCTGAGGGTTTAATTGTAATGCTTTATGTATAGATTTTTCTGCTTCTTTTAAGTTGCCACAATCTCTC
>QBVL01000048.1 GCA_003284375.1 Prochlorococcus sp. AG-311-J23 | reverse complement strand
ATAGTTTCTTCAGCTATTTGCTTGGGGGTTATATTACCGACTCTTTCAGGGACAATCATCTTTTTTGCGTATATATTTGGCCAAGCCATATATCCTCTTCTTTTAATTTTTATATAGCTAATTAATAGGCCTAGGCACCATCTTAAAATTGGTAATCTCGCTATTAAACCTACAAATCCATCCCATGCTTCCATGACAAAAATGTGTTGCATAGGAACAACAACTATCATTGGAATATTTAATGATCCCAGCTCAGCAGTATTTGCACCTACTGTTGTCAGTGCAATATCACACTGGCTTAGATCACTATAAGCTGGATGATTTTCTTGTATTAAAATGACCGTTGAATTATTAGTTATTAATATTCCTCTTTCTTCTTTTGTATTTGCCTTAGTAATTGATTTGATTCCAGATTTATATTGTTTTGAAATTGGATTTTTGCTACTACCAAAGTATTTAATTTCATTGATATTTGTTGTAGGAGCAAGAGGTATTAAGAACTGACAATCTGGCATTGATTTTGATATTTTATCGGCTACATCAAGAAAGAAAGGAATGCCAACTTTTAGTTTCGCACTTTTTGAGCCTGGTAGCAGAGCAATCCACTTTCCAGAGGGGAGTGGATTATCAACTTTTGCATTTTCAGTTAAGTCGGCTGTTAGGTCTCCTATGACTGAGCAACGAGGTTGAATTCGTTTTGGTAATTTCTCAACAATCCTTTCGGACATTGCAACAATTCTATTGTTCCAAAAAGGCCATCTGGCTATCCACTCTGCATATGTCATATGTAAATATCCCAATCTTGCTGAAAGTAGAACGCTCCAAAATTGATCTCCTCCTAAAAAAATTACTAACCCGTTGGATGGCCATAAACCATATTTTTTGGGGTTTAAAAGAAGTTTCCAGAAATTTTTTGCTTTTATTATTTTTTCAAATAGCAACCATTTTTTGGCAGCAATAATTTCATTACCAGTAGCATTAGGGCATGGAACAAGTACCAAATTCAACGATACTGCAGAATTACTTACTCTTGGTTTTAGATTTATTTGTCTATGAAGCTCTTTAGCTAGTGGCTTTACCCAAGTCGCTAGTTCACCCGGTCCATTTGAGACAAAAATAATTGCTAAAGAATTATGACTCATTTAGTGATGAGCATCAGCTTTGAAGAATGCGGATGGCGAGACTTGAACTCGCAAGGCCGAAGCCACATGTTCCTTAGACATGCGCGTATACCAATTCCGCCACATCCGCAAGTTAACTCAGTTAAGCACCAAGTAACTCTGATCATAATGCTTAACCTATTAAGCTTCCACTTAATGGGTTTCAATCTTGGGCACCAATCCTGATACGATCCGGCTGAGGACTTAATAATTTTGAATGCCCATAGGCAAACTGCTCATAGCTAATCGTGGCGAAATAGCTTTAAGAATTCTCCGAAGCTGTCGTGAGATGGGGATAGCCACTGTTGCTGTTTACAGTACTGTTGATAAAAATGCGTTACATGTTCAATTGGCTGATGAAGCTGTGTGTGTTGGAGATTCGCCGAGCAGTAAAAGTTATCTAAACGTTCCAAACATAATTGCTGCAGCAACTTCAAGAGGAGTAGATGCCATACACCCTGGTTATGGATTTTTAGCTGAGAATGATCGATTTGCAGAGATTTGCGGTGACCACGGGCTTATTTTTGTTGGGCCATCTCCTCATGCAATTCGTTCCATGGGTGATAAGTCGACAGCTAAATCGACCATGCAAAATGTTGGAGTGCCTACCGTCCCTGGAAGTAATGGGTTGCTAGATAGTGTTTCAGATGCATCTAAGCTTGCCTCTGAAATGGGCTATCCAGTAATGATTAAAGCAACTGCAGGAGGCGGTGGAAGAGGCATGCGTTTAGTTACTCATGCTAATGAATTGGAGAATCTTTTTAAGGCTGCGCAGGGGGAAGCAGAGGCTGCATTTGGTAACCCAGGATTATATATGGAGAAATTTATTGATCGCCCAAGGCATGTAGAGGTTCAGATTCTTGCTGATCGATTTGGTAACGTTGTTCACCTTGGAGAAAGAGATTGCTCAATTCAAAGACGGCATCAGAAATTGTTAGAGGAATCGCCAAGTCCAGCTTTAGATGATCACCTAAGAATAAGAATGGGAGAAGCCGCAGTTGCAGCAGCAAAAAGCATCAATTATGAAGGCGCTGGAACGGTTGAGTTTCTTCTTGATAGGAACGGAAATTTTTATTTTATGGAAATGAATACTCGAATACAGGTGGAACATCCTGTTACTGAGTTAGTTACTGGTATGGATTTAATTTCAGAACAATTACGTATAGCAGGAGGAGAAAAATTACAATTTTCTCAATCAGAGGTCAAGCTTGAGGGACATGCAATTGAATGTAGAATTAATGCAGAAGATCCAAGTCATAACTTCCGACCTTCCCCAGGAAAAATTACAGGTTGGTTACCTCCTGGTGGGCCGGGTGTAAGGGTAGATAGCCATGTTTACACTGGTTACGATATTCCTCCTTTTTATGACTCCTTAATAGGAAAATTAATTGTTTGGGGGAAAGATCGAGAAGCTGCACTAAAAAGGATGGAAAGGGCTTTAAATGAATGTGCAGTCACTGGAATTACCACTACAATTGATTTTCATTTGAAATTACTTAAAAGAAAAGAATTTATAGATGGAGATGTTCATACAAAATTTGTTGAGCAAGAAATGTTGTAAATAGCTATGAAGATAAAAATA
>QBVL01000047.1 GCA_003284375.1 Prochlorococcus sp. AG-311-J23 | reverse complement strand
CTTATAGGCTTCTAGAATTAGAGCATAAGTAGAGCCAATCCGGATATTATTTATTAACGTTACAAGGATTGAAGATTTAGATATCAGATAAGATCTAATTATTAACTCCATAATCAATAATATTGTAATTGCTAAAAATATTGTATTTACAGATTTATCTAGTAAAAAAGAAAGAAAACTATTTGTAAAATAAAAACCAAATAGTAATGAAATTTTGTGTTTTTTTTTTTTTTTTTTTTTGTTTGTGTTTTTTGGATTTATGATAATGACAAGTGAAGCTAGTAATTCTCTGAATTTAGTTTTCTGCATTTTCAATTTATAATATTTGCCAAATAATCGAAATCTACATTATTACTAATTAACTTTTTACCATAAATTAGCTTTGATGGATTATCAAAATCACCAAGGCTATTTAAACAAGCATTAGCTTTGTTAGTAATCTTTTGTTGAGAATCTGTCCAAGGGGGCAAAATCAAAAGGCAATTAAGATTTGCAGCCTTAGCAGCCTCAACTCCTATCATAGAGTCCTCAATAGCTATGCAATTATATTGTGATTTCTTACTTAATTTAAGTGCCATCTCATATGCATCAGGAAAAGGCTTGTGCTTACTTACATCTTCATAAGTAATAAATCCAGAAAAATAATTTAGTTGCGAACTCAATGAGGTTTTCAAAAAGGGTATCAGGGAATCTCTACCACTGGTGGTAACAATGAATTGCATTATGTCAAAGCTATTAAGTTCGTTAATAAGCCTTAGAACACCATCTCTTACTTTAATTTTCCCAGATTCAATCAATTGCTTGTAATGGATACGCTTTCTCGATTGAATTTCAGAACAATGGCTATCACAAAGTTCACTGCCGATATTGTTTCGATAATGGAGTATGCGGTTAAATCCCCCTGATATTTTTAGCAAATCCAAATATTGGCTTTCATTCCAGTTCCAATCCAAATCAAAATCCTTAAAGGCCAAATTAAAAGCGACTCTATGCCCACATAATTCTGTGTCTGCTATCGTCCCATCCACATCCCAAAAGACTGCTTCTAATTTATGCATGTTTTTTCAGTATAAAACAAATATAATTCTGATTAGTAAAGAATCAATCAAGGATAAGCTTTTGGAAACAGATAATGAGATGGTCAATAGATGGATATTACCTAAGCCAATAAATGAAAATGAGTTTACTAATATAAATTTAAATCACACTCTACAAACCGTCTTAATTAGAAGAGGGATTGATTTAAATAACGAATTTGATGAATATATAACACCATCTGATCTTCCAAATCCCGAGTTCCATTTCGATGAATTAGGAAAAGCAACTCAAAGAATAATTCAAGCTTGTGCAAAAAAACAAAAGATTGCTATATGTGGTGACTATGATGCAGATGGTATTACAAGCACAGTCCTTTTAGTTGAATTATTATCTACACTTGGGGCAATAGTTAAGCCATTGATACCATCAAGACAAGATGAGGGTTATGGACTTAATAAAAACATGATAAATCAAGTAAGTAATCAACAAATTGAGCTAATTATAACTGTAGACAATGGGATTTCAGCTTTTGAAGCAATAGAAAAGTCAAAAGAACTTGGAATTGATCTAATTATCACAGATCATCATAAAATACCTGACAAGCCATTGGATATCTTTTCCCTTATACATCCAGAAAAAACTCCAATTAATTCACCGTATAAATATTTAGCAGGTGTTGGTATTGCATATCTACTGGCTAGGAATATATGTGAAAAGATAAATTTTGATATTAATAATACTTCCGCAAATGTATTTTTTTGTATTGGAACAATTGCAGATATGGCTCCTCTTAAGGGAGCTAACAGGAAATGGCTTAAAGAGTGTCTGCCAAAAATAAATAGAACAAATAATAAAGGAGTAAAAGCTATTATAAAGAAGCTATCTATTCAAAATACTGATATAACATCAGATGATATAGGCTATAAGATTGCTCCATTAATAAATGCTGTTGGTAGAATTGGTGATCCAAAACTTGTCATTGATCTTTTTACAAATGAGTCGAATGAATCTGTAGTTAGACTTACAAAAGATTGTTTTGCTATGAATAAAGAAAGAAAAAGATTAACCTCCTTAGTTGAACAAGAAGCTCTCGCAATTGCAGTAAGTGAATATAGAAGTGATAGAAAATTTTTAGTCTTAACGCAAAGTGAATGGCACCCCGGGATTATAGGAATCGTAGCTGCAAGAATAGTTGATAAGTTTAATCTACCTACTGCCCTACTTGCAGAAGCCAATGATGGTAATTTCAGGGGATCTATTAGATCTAATCACAAATTAAAGGTAAATCATGCGTTAGCTGAGTGTGATGATCTTCTCATAGCGCATGGAGGTCATTCAGCAGCTGCAGGATTTTCGATTAAGAAAGAAAATATACCTAACCTTAGAGAAAGACTAAATAAAATAGCTTATCGAGAGTTTAAAAATATAAATTTATATAAGACAATAAAACCCGATGCATACATCAGCTTTAAAGACATTGATTATGATCTTTATACCCAATTAACATTGATAGGCCCTTTTGGAGTAATGAATCCTAAGCCAATTTTTTGGACTAGAAAGTGTAAAGTTCTAGACATTTATAAACTAAAGGGTGACAATTATAAAATGATTCTTAATGATGGAAGTTCGACAATAGAGGAGATTTTTCAAACTGGAACTATTGAGAAAAAAAGATAAATCAATTACTCGATATTACCTTTTATATTGAAATCAATAGATGGAAAAAAAACATCACTCTTCAATTAAATATATTAGATA
>QBVL01000046.1 GCA_003284375.1 Prochlorococcus sp. AG-311-J23 | reverse complement strand
GCCATTAACCACAAAGGTATAATTTCAAATCCTAATTGCACAACTATTTTATTGGCGTTGGTTTTATCTCCATTGACTAAGCATATTCCCATCAAAAGGATCGTTGTTTCAACCTATCAATCCGCTAGTGGTGCAGGTGCAATGGCAATGTAAGAATTAGAAAAATTAAGCCAAGAAGTTTTAGATGGAATAACTCCAAATTGTAAAGTTCTTCCGTATTCTTTGGCGTTTAATCTTTTTTTGCATAATTCACCTTTGCAATCGAACAATTATTGCGAGGAAGAGATGAAAATGGTTAATGAAACCCGAAAGATTCTTGGGGATCCTGATCTTTCATTGACCGCAACATGTGTAAGAGTTCCAGTTTTTAGAGCCCATTCTGAATCGGTTAATATTGAATTTACAAAGCCTTTTCCAGTAAAAGAAGCTTATGAGATTTTGGAAGCGGCACCAGGAGTTGAGATACTTGAGGACTTGGAAAAGAATCGTTTTCCGATGCCACAAGATGTTACTGGCAGAGACCCCATATCAGTTGGCCGAATAAGGCGAGATATAAGTAACCCAAATGCTTTGGAGCTATGGTTATGTGGAGATCAAATCCGAAAGGGTGCCGCACTTAATGCAGTGCAGATTGCTGAACTTCTTTTGCCAAAAAATCATGAATAAGTCGGCTTCATTATCACCAGCACCTTTTGGGAGGCTGCTAACCGCAATGGTGACTCCATTTAATGATGAAGGGAAAGTTGATTATGGTCTTGCTGCCGATTTGGCAAATTATTTAGTTGATCAAGGTTCAGACGGCATCGTTGTATGTGGAACTACGGGAGAGTCACCGACTCTAACTTGGCAAGAACAACAAAAAATGCTGGAAACAGTGAGAAATTCCTTAGGCTCAAGGGCTAAAGTTTTAGCAGGAACTGGAAGTAATTCGACCTCTGAGGCAATTGAAGCTACTAAGGAAGCAGCTAATTCTGGCGCTGATGGTGCATTAGTTGTTGTTCCTTATTACAACAAACCACCACAAGAAGGATTAGAAGTTCATTTTCGCGCTATTGCAAATGCAGCTCCAAAGTTGCCTTTAATGCTCTACAACATCCCTGGAAGGACAGGGTGTTCAATATCGCCTAGTATTGTAAGTAAGCTTATGGATTGCAGTAATGTAGTCAGTTTTAAAGCCGCAAGTGGAACAACCGAGGAAGTGACTCAATTAAGGAACTATTGTGGATCAGATTTAGCTATTTATAGCGGTGATGATGCTTTGCTTTTACCAATGCTTTCAGTAGGAGCAGTTGGTGTTGTTAGTGTCGCAAGTCATTTAGTTGGTCCTAATTTGAAGAAAATCATAGAGAGTTTTTTAGAGGGTAAATATGTTGAGGCACTTTATTTGCATGAGACATTACAACCTCTTTTTAAATCCCTTTTTGCAACCACAAATCCAATTCCTGTTAAATCAGCACTTCAACTCATCGGCTGGTCTGTTGGACCTCCTCGAAGTCCTCTAGTCTCTTTAAACAGTGAAATGAAAGAAGAACTCGTGAAGATACTCTCTTCTATGAGATTGATTTGATCTACTCCCTTTATTAAATAGGGTTTGGCTTTCATTTAGGTAACAATCAAGTTTTTTCACATAAATTTTTCCATGACATCAAGTTCAATGAATTCTCAAGGTTCAAAAAATAATCAAACAAATTCTCCTTGTTTGAGGATTATTCCCTTAGGTGGCCTCGGAGAAATCGGAAAAAATACTTGCGTCTTTGAATACGGAGACGACATCATGATTCTTGATGCTGGTCTGGCTTTCCCAACTGATGGCATGCATGGAGTAAATGTTGTTATGCCTGACACTACTTATCTACGTGAAAATCAAAATCGGATAAGAGGTTTGGTCGTTACTCATGGGCATGAGGATCATATTGGAGGTATTTCTCATCATTTAAAGAACTTCAATATCCCAATTGTGTATGGCCCGCCCCTTGCCATGTCAATGCTTAGAGGAAAAATGGAGGAAGCTGGAGTTGCTGATAGGACAACAATACAAGTATGTGGACCAAGAGAAGTTATCAAAGTTGGGCAACATTTCTCAGTTGAATTTGTAAGAAATACACATTCAATTTCTGATAGTTATTCCTTCGCAGTGACGACTCCAGTGGGAGTAGTGTTTTTCACTGGTGATTTTAAATTCGACCATACCCCACCTGACGGACAGCCTTCAGATTTAGCCAGAATGGCTTATTACGGAGATAAAGGTGTTTTATGTCTTCTATCTGATTCAACCAACTCTGAAGTTACAGGATTCACTCCATCTGAATATTCTGTTTTTCCAAATTTAGATAGATACATTGCTACTGCTGAGGGCAGAGTTATGGTTACTACTTTTGCTAGTTCAACTCATCGTGTATCGATGCTTTTGGAGTTAGCAATGAAAAACGGTAGAAAAGTTGGCTTGCTAGGTCGTTCAATGCTGAATGTGGTTGGAAAAGCAAGAGAACTTGGATATATGCGTTTCCCTGATGATTTGTTTTTTCCAATTAAACAGATCAGAGATTTGCCTGATAGAGAGACTTTTTTATTGATGACAGGAAGTCAAGGAGAATCAATGGCTGCATTAAGTCGTATTTCAAGAGGAGAGCATCAACATGTTCAATTGAAAACTAGTGATACTGTTATTTTTTCTGCTAGCCCTATTCCTGGAAATACTATTTCCGTAATGCATACGATTGATAAATTAATTAAATTGGGTGCAAAAGTAATTTATGGCAAAGATAAGGGAATTCATGTTTCAGGCCATGGATGCCAAGAAGATCAAAAATGGATGCTTGGTTTAACGAGACCTAAATACTTTATTCCTGTTCATGGTGAGT
>QBVL01000045.1 GCA_003284375.1 Prochlorococcus sp. AG-311-J23 | reverse complement strand
TAATTCCGCTAAAAGAACCATTTTGACTGGATCAGGTTCAAAGGTCTTACGAGCTTCACGGACATTTGCTATGTGATCAATGTTTACACCAAGACTTGCCATGATAATTAAAAATATACCTTAATTGTATTCATCAAAATCAAAATTAGATTTAGCCGCTGGAGTAACTGCCCAGTGGGAGCATTAATAATAAAGCTTTCGGAGTTAACTTCATTACATAGCTTATCAATGAGGGTTTTTGCCCCTTCTTCAGAGAGAAAAAAAAATATGCCTTGGAGTCGATCCTTTATTGAGTCGCTTAGCTATGGTTGCGACTCAAGATATTGCTTTAAAAAATTTTTTTCATAGAAGAATAGTCATTGGTGGAGAGAATTTGCCTTTAAGTGGCTCTGTTGTACTAGCTCCTACTCATAGATCTAGATGGGATGCTTTGATGCTGACTATGGCTGCTGGAAGAAGGATTACAAATAGAGACTGCAGATACATGGTCACCCGTTCAGAAATGAAGGGATTACAAGGATGGTTCTTGAATAGGTTGGGTTGTTTCCCCATTGATCAAGGAAGACCTTCTCTAACTACTCTTAGATATGCAGTGGATTTGTTGATTTCAAGTCAGCAATTGGTTGTATTCCCAGAAGGAAAGATAAATCGATTTAGCGAACCTGTAATGCTTAAAAAAGGATTGATTCGCCTTGCTCAATTAGCCTCTAACAAAGGCTTAGAAATTAAAATTGTTCCTGTTGGTTTAGCCTACAGCGATGTTATTCCTAAGTTTCGTGGATCAGCATCAATTTGTTTCTCTAAACCAATAATCATTTCAAGAAATTCTAAGCAATCTACAATTGATTTTAATATTGCACTTTCTAAAAGTATGCGAGCTGCTGAACAATCGGCTTTGTTAGCTGTTGGTAGAAGATAATATAATTTATTTAATTGATTCGCTATCAGTCACATTGAATTTATTCCTGTGAATTCACCTTGTTTTCTTACTTGCAAATGATTACAGCCAAAGAAGTTTCTCTCTTAATAAAGCATTCACTTCCAGATGCTCAAATTGATGTTAAAGATATGGGAGGAGGTGATCATCTTGAAGTCAATGTAGTATCTGCAAAATTCTCTGGTTTATCTCTCGTACAGCAACATCAACTGGTTTATGGTGCCTTAAAAAATGAATTAAAAACCGAAGCAATTCACGCTTTGGCCTTGAAAACCTCAACACCTAATTAATTATTACCTCATGGATCCCAACACTCGCTCAAAGATTGAACTTTTAATCAAGTCAAAACCAATATTCGTTTTTATGAAAGGCAATAAATTGATGCCACAATGTGGTTTTTCAAACAATGTTGTTCAAATCCTAAATTCATTGGGGATGAGCTTTGAAACGTTTGATGTTCTCTCCGATATGGAAATTCGTGAAGGTATAAAAGAATATTCGAATTGGCCGACAATACCCCAAGTTTATTTGAAAGGAGAATTTATGGGTGGTTCAGACATTTTGATAAGCATGTATAACTCTGGAGAATTGAAAGAAAAGTTAGAGATTGCATTAGCTTCATAACTTGTGACTTTTTAAATTTTACCCAGTTTCTTTTTGAAAAAAGAGGTTATTGATATCACCATCAGGACCAACGAAACTTGAAGGATCCATGATCCATCTATCAATTAATGCTTCTAACTTCTCTTGATCCTTAGAGCCTAATCTCTTGCAATTCCTAAGAGAATGCAAATATCCATCTGCATAGATCCTAAGCTCAGATGGACTGTAATATCGACTTGTTAACTCTTGACAGGCATCACAAATTGATTGGAAGTGTTTTATTGCCTCTGGAGAATCAAAAGATGTCATGGTTTGCTAAGACACGTACTATTCTTGATAGTCAGCGAAGAGTTTGCTTTAATATCTTCTCCAGTCTAAGGGTCTACTTTTCTAAGTTGTGACATTAATACCTGCAGATCAGCTTGCTACTGAGCAAATCCAAGGATCCTCCTCAGGTTCTTCTTCTATTCAAGCAACCACACAATCACCTTCCAAGGTACTTGTTGTCGAGCCACACCCAACTCTCAGAACTGTTTTGGTTCAGAGGCTCAGGCAAGATGGACAGCTAGCTGCAGCAGTTGGTTCTGCTGAGGAGGCAGTTGACCTTTGTCGAGACCAATCACCTGATTTATTAGTTAGTGCTGAGCTGTTAGAAAAAAGCTCAGCACTTCGACTTGCACAACAATTGGGATGTTCAGTGATTGTCCTGACAGCTAGAACAGGCGTTGAACCAGTTGTAGGACTTTTAGATGATGGGGCTGATGATGTTCTAAGGAAACCTTTTGGCTTAGAAGAACTAGCTGCTAGGTGTAGGACTTTACTTAAAAGAGGAAGAATTGGTTTACAGGAACGTGTCGCGGTTGGTCCTCTTGAAGTTCATCTCCTTCTCAGACAGGTCACCTTGCGAGAGAAACCTGTTGAACTAAGCCCAAGGGAATTTGCTTTGTTGTGCGCCTTGTTGATGCCACCTGGAATGGTAAGAAGCCGCCATGAGCTTCTTCGAATGGCCTGGCCACCATTTAGTGGCGGTCCTCGTTCAGTTGATACTCAGGTTTTAACTCTTAGAAGAAAATTGGAACAAGCAGGGCTGGGTGATGGCGGAGGAATTACAACTGTTCGCCAGCAGGGTTATAGGTTTAGCCTAGATAACTTGCCTTCATGATTTTCAGCATTTTTTTGTAGTTATTCTGGAAGCTCCCATTTGTTCATTCCAAGCTTTGTTCCGATTTTGTGAGCACAGGCATATCCGCTGAAAGCCACAGCATTTAAACCTTGACCAGGGAAGCACGAGTCCCCAACACAATAAAGCCCATTAATCTTTGTAGTATTAAATGGCATGGGTAGAAGTCCAGGCAATCTCATTGATGGAATTGGTCCATAACTTCCTTTATTTCTTGCAAGGAATCTTTTATGCGTTCTTGGACTCCCTATCTCTTTGTGAAGAATATTTTCACTAAGGTTAGGAAATAAGTTCTCTAACTTTGAAATAAGTTTGTCCCCATCTTCTTTTTTCTTTGAAAGATATTCTTTATTGCTTAATCCTTCCCATTTCTCCATTGAAGAAGGAGTAAAAGCATGAATAATATGGCTATCTGAAGGTGCCAATGTGGGATCTAATAGAGTTGGTATTGATACGAAAGTAACTCCCTGCTCTTTCTCCATTTCTTCCCATTTGTCGAGAAGTAGATGATGGCAATGAGT
>QBVL01000044.1 GCA_003284375.1 Prochlorococcus sp. AG-311-J23 | reverse complement strand
AGTCCACTTTGTTTAATGCTCTTGTTGCGAATGCTCAAGCTCAAGCAGCAAACTTTCCTTTTTGTACAATTGAACCCAATGTAGGATCTGTTTCAGTTCCAGATCAACGTTTGAATTTGCTTGGCGAACTTAGTAATAGTAAGCAAATTATTCCAACCAGAATGGAGTTTGTTGATATTGCTGGTCTTGTTAAGGGAGCAAGTAAAGGGGAGGGACTGGGCAACAAATTTTTAGCAAATATAAGGGAGGTGGATGCAATAGTTCATGTGATTAGGTGTTTTAATGATGATGATGTTATTCATGTTTCTGGATCAGTAGACCCATCAAGAGATATTGAGATAATAAATTTAGAATTAGCGCTATCTGATTTAAATCAAATAGAAAAACGTAGAACTAGATTAAAAAAACAAATAAGTACTAATAAGGAAGCAAAGTTAGAAGATGATGTATTGGAACAATTAACCGAGGCACTAGAAAATGAAAATGCAGTTAGGAGTGTTTTATTGACTGATGAAGAAAAAAAATTGATTAAACCATTAGGATTATTAACTGAAAAACCAATTATTTATGCAACTAATCTTGGGGAAGATGAACTTGATAAGGGTAATTCTTTTTCAGAAGAAGTAAATAAACTGGCAAAGAAAGAAGGTTCTGAATGTGTGAAGATTTCAGCGCAAGTTGAAGCAGAGTTAATTGAATTAGGTGAGGAGGAAAGAGATGATTATTTGAATGGACTTGGCGTAGAAGAAGGAGGTTTAATTAGCCTTATTAAGGCTACATATCGATTGTTAGGTTTAAGCACTTATTTTACTACTGGAGAAAAAGAAACAAAAGCTTGGACTATATCTGATGGGATGACAGCTCCTCAGGCCGCTGGAGTAATTCATACGGATTTTGAGAAGGGTTTTATTCGAGCTCAAACAATCTCATACAAAAAACTACTTGAGGCAGGATCTTTAGTGGAAGCTCGAAACAAAGGTTGGCTAAGAAGCGAAGGTAAAGAATATGTAGTGAATGAAGGAGACGTTATGGAGTTTTTATTCAACGTGTAAACGTCCAGTTATACCAGTGGTTTTCAGAGGTTAGACTAAGGTTTGGTCTAACCATTTAGTCTAACTTTTTGAGACAAAACAGCTGGTTTTCGAGACAGGTGAGACGGAGTTCTTTGATCTTGAAACTTATAAAATCCATGCATTTTGATTTAAGTGCCAAATGTCTCGATCTTTACCCCAACCCAGTCATTTCAGTAAAGAGAGTTTTGTTTTCTGCTGATTCAGAGAATCCTAGGAGAACTTCATATCGAGTTTCAGCCCCACTATTTAATTGGCCCAACCAGTAGTTCAATCCTCCAGCATCGGCATCACGTCCAAGAACATTTTTATAGAGAGTATTTACATAGGTTGAATCAGAAATGTTCTCTCCATAACGTTTAGCAAATTCAGCTGAACCTAAAAATGATGATGCAACGACTCTGATACTATTGCGTCCTGAACTGAAATTATCAATCCAATAAGCAAGTCCATCTGAATCAGGTAATCGTTTAAATGATGCGTTATATAAACGGAACATACGCCCTGAATCTGTATTTAAACCAGTGACTTGATCAAACGTTCCTTTAATATCAGCAATGGCACTAATGTTTTTAAAGGAACTTTTCGTGACTTCTCCCGTAAAAGTTAATAGGGGAAAGCCAGTAATATCGTCATAGCCAGAATCTGTTTTGATCTGATAGACATCATTACCTTTAGTGTAAAATTTATAATCACTGAATTTACCGCTATATGTTTTAACAACGTCTACCTTTGATTCGTCTACTTTTTGATCTGAGAACTGAATGTATTCAATATTTAAAAGTGTATCTGTCCCATCATTTGTACCTGTTCCTTGGTCGGCAATGATTAATGAATTGACTTCTCTTGTAAAGGAATAATCAGAAAACTTCCCAGAATAAACAGAAGTGTCGTTACCTCCTTTGCCATCGATTGTATCGGAGCCTTCTGAGGCGAAGAAAGTTTCATTACTACTACTACCAGTAAGCTCATCATTTGAACTGCTCCCAGTGTTTGCTATATATCCAGAAAACCCTTGGTTGTTCTCTTTGAAAATTTCTTCCAGTTCATTACTTGAAGGCTTACTAATTACTTTTTTAATGTAGTTTTCATACAAGCTATGTCCTAATGGATTCCCTTCCTTGATCTTGTCGGGAGATAAGTAATTATCTGACCATTCTGGATCAAGACTGCCTGAATATTTTTCAATGTATCCCCATTCTGCAAAAGTTAATGCGTATTGATATTCAACCATTACTGTTTTCCAGTATGTGAAACTTCCCACTCCCATATGGTTGTAGCTTGAAGCATCAAAAACCCCATTATTAATAGCTTCTTTTGCTGCTTCATAAAGCGAACCAGACAATATTGGCTCCTCTTTTGAGATATCCCCACCGTATTCAGGGCTTCTATCTTCAATAAATAGAAATTGCTCTGGGAACGCACCTGGTAATGCAAATCTAACTAGTGTATGGAGTAAATGTTCAAGTACTTCTGTTATTTGACTGTTTGCTGTTTTGTCCGAATTACCAGAAAGGTTGAATTGCCATATGAAGTCGGTAAGACTATGCTTATCATTTGTTAAGTCCCATCCTGAATAATTATCTCCGTTTAGCTTAGGAGTGTACGAATCCATCTCCTCAACGCCTATTCTTTGTAAGGTGTTTATAGTTTTTAAATGCTTAATAGCTTTGATTTGAGAGTCTGAATCAATCGATTTGTCCTCTGGGTTGAGTAATAATTTTGTTGTTTGAGCTATCTTTCTTATAAATTCATCTTCTACAGCAACGTTTCCTCCAGTTGCTTTCAAGCCAGCTATTTTGACTCCATAAACTTCTATGTATCTATTAAAAGTCTCTATTTCTAAACTAGTTTCAAGTTGATAGCTTTTATAGACAGCGTCTAAAGTTCCCATTCCCCTAGTTAAAAATCTATTTTATCTAAAAATAAATATGAGTGAGTTTTCTCAACCTGTCTCAAAAATGGTTTAACTGTTTTTTGCCTGTGAATCTAACTTGACCCAATTCACTATGGATTATCCCATTTTGGCTTGATATTCCTTCTTGCATTTTCTACTGCCTGAGCATTGTTGCTGTGGTTTTTGACGACTTCTAAGTCTCTGCTAGTACAGTATTTAGTCAAACTCTTTACTGTATTTCTCCAATCCTGAATTAGAGCTTTAAAAGAAGCTGGT
>QBVL01000043.1 GCA_003284375.1 Prochlorococcus sp. AG-311-J23 | reverse complement strand
ATTACTACCTGATTAAAAATTCACCTTTTTTTCAAATAAAGACATACAATTATGTTCTTGCTTGATAAATAGTAATGACCGCAACAGCTCCTTCACCAAAACTAAGAGTTGATACACGCGGAACAAATGAGTTGCCGCCACATTTAGATGAAAACCTTTTAACTCCTCGTTTTTATGTAACTGAATTTAAAAAAGCAGCTAAGACAGAATTAACTGATGCGCGCGAAGAGTTTGAAGCAATGCTTTCAGAAATGAAAGCAGATTATAACTGTACTCATTTTGATAGAAAGGCAAGTCTAGATAGATTACAAGAATTGCCTCAGAAGGCTAAAGAGACTTATGAAAGTTATTTAGTTAGATCAGTTATATCAGAGTTTTCTGGATTCCTTCTATTCAAGGAGATTTCAAATCGTTTGAAGAAAGAGGGAAATAGGGATCTTGGCAAACTATTTCAGTTTTTAGCTAGAGATGAAGCTAGACATGCAGGCTTTCTAAGCAGAGCATTAGTTGCAGAGGGTATTGAAGTGGATCTACCTCATTTAGGTGGAAAAAGAGCAGCAACTTGGTTCCCAATTAGCTGGGTTATTTATTCTGTGTATCTTTCAGAAAAAATTGGTTATTGGAGATACATCTTGATGGACAGGCACCTGAAGGCTAATCCAGGAGAAGCCTTTGCTCCTTTATTTGACTTCTTTGAACCATGGTGTCAAGACGAAAATAGACATGGGGATTGCTTCACGGTAATGATGAGATGCTGGCCAGGAATTACTAAAGGTTGGAGAGGAAAATTGTTAAGTCGTTTTTTCCTTTGGAGTGTATTTCTTACTCATACATTGACAGTTTGTGAAAGGGGAGAATTTTATGAATTATTAGGTATTGAGCCCAAAGCATTTGATGAGGAAGTTATTAAAAGAACCAATCACACCTCAAAAAATGCTTTCCCTTGGGTATACAATCTTGAAGATGACAAGTTTTGGGATTTGAGAAATAAAATTATTGAATCTTTTAGATCATTTGTTTCAACAAAAGGTATAACTAAGCCTGTTAAATTCATCAAATTTGTTTCTTTGATTTTCAAGCAATTTGCATTACCTATGGAAGAAACTAATGCGTTAAGATACGACAAGGATGTTAATTTTACTGGTGGTGATATTTTGAATTTCTGGACTGACAAATAAGACGAGTTATATCAATTAAATATCAAACGGATTGCCTGCTTGGGTATCCAATCCTTTGAAATATTTACCAAATTGAGCGTTGTATACTTCGTCTTCTTCTTGGGTTTCGCATTCTAAGGGCCCTATGGCTTTGGAAACGCAAAGCAAACCAAACCCTTTATCTCTCATCTCCTTAGATAATCCAATACAAGCCTCTTGATCCATTTGACCAGAAATTATTTTTACTGCACACTCTGAACAGCATCCGTTTCTGCATGAAAATGGAAGCTTATCCCCTATGATTTGGCCATTTTCATCTTTTGACTCGAAATTCCTCAAAATGTATTCACCTTCAGGAACCTCAAAGGAATATGTTTTTCCTTCTTGTTTATGATGAATAGTAATTTTGTGAATTGGTTGCATATATATTCTTAGCTTTGAGTTGATATATCTATTATCTCTGTTTGTTCAGGAGGCTGACTTGCGTACTGCCAAAGTTCTTCAATATTCATTGATTTAGTCAACCTTTCTCCACCAAAACGAAGCTTTAGCCAAGATATGGTGGTTGAATCTTCAGCAACAACAGCTTCATATCCTTTTTTTTCAGTGATATTGAATTTGCTAACTAATGAGGCATTGAGGAACCACATAGGATAATTTGCTCCTTTTCGATCCCTTCTCTCATGAAATGATTCTCTTAATTGCCCATTACCCTGTAATTGACCTTCTGGAGCAAGAAGTATAATTAGTTCTTTGGTCTCCGACATTATTTAAAAATCAGAAAAGGTGTTGATCTTAGGCTTGTTATTCCCTAGGACTTTATCCGAATAACTTTAGTAAAAAGACTTACATTGAAGTAAATAGTTTGATAGATCTTCACAAGAATTTCTTATTATCTGTAAATGATCTTTCTAATTATATAAAAGAGGTAAATATATTTATTTTCTAAATTGATAATTAATTATTTAAGCCTCTTTTTTGGGTGCCTCAGACTTTGCTTTTAGAGCTTCAGCTTCAGCTGCTTTCTTTGTTTCTTCAAAATCAATTCTGTTTTGCAGTTGCCCTGAAGCCCTCATCCAATCATTTACACTAGCCTCCTTTCCAGCGGCCTTACATTCTTCTTCATACTTCAAGAATGGATACCAATGATGTGTGGCATTCTTGGAATCTGTAAAATTAGTCAATTTCATAAGTATTCAATGAATTAATTATCGCATCATATTTTCTACTTTTGGCAGCATATTAATTTTTTATAGTAATAGTTCAAACCTTTGCTGTACTTATTACTCTTAGTTCGTTTTGAATGAAAATCTGATTTTGATGAAACTCGCTTTTATTGGTCTTGGTGCTATTGGTAAGCCTATGTCAGATCGTCTGATTGATAATGGTTATGATTTGAATTTATATAAAAGAGCTAAACTAAAGAGTGGTGAGCAAAAGAAATATTTTATTGACCCAATAGAAGCCGTTAGAGACTGTGATGGTATTTTGATTTGCGTTACTGATGATAATTCAGTTGAATCTGTTTTGTTTGGAAAAAATGGTGTTGCAGACTCACTAAAGCCAAATTCGTTTGTAATTGATTTCTCTACAATAAGTCCTAAAAAATCTATTTCTATACATAAAAGATTAGTCAAAAAAAATATCTTTTATGTTGACTGTCCAGTTTCAGGAGGTACAGAAGGAGCTCATAAAGGTACACTCTCTTTGTTTATTGGTGCAAGCAAAAAAGAGTGTTTATCTTTTGAACATATATTTGAAGTACTTGGCCAATCAATTAATTATTTTAATGGCGTAGGTAAAGGCCAACAAGTCAAAGCTCTTAACCAGATTTTAGTTGCAGGAACATATGCAGCAGTAGCCGAGGCAATGAAATTAGGGAAATTACTTGAGTTGCCCATGGATGATGTGGTTGCTGCTTTAAAAGTTGGAGCAGCTAATTCATGGCCATTAGAAAATAGATCTAAAGCAATGTTGATTGATAAACATCCATTGGGATTTAAATTAGAGTTGCATCATAAGGATTTGTCTATTGCCATTGATTTAGCGAAATCTATAAATATTGACTTACCCATTGCATCTAAAGTAAAAGAAATTGAGTACAGATTAATGCAAGCAGGTTTAGGCGAATTAGATGTTTCTGTACTTCATAGATATATCTCAGCAGAAAATAATAGATGATTAGAGCTATTCTAAT
>QBVL01000042.1 GCA_003284375.1 Prochlorococcus sp. AG-311-J23 | reverse complement strand
GGTTTGAAATTAAATCATCCTGAAGCAGTTGCTTGGCTTAGTTTTCAAGTACTTGAAGGTGCTAGAGATGGAAAGAGTGTTTCAACCTTAATGAATGAGGGGACCACATGGTTAACAAAAGAACAAGTCATGGAAGGTGTGCCAGAACTCATCAATGAAGTTCAAATAGAAGCTGTTTTCCCAGATGGAACGAAGCTCGTAACACTTCACAATCCAATTAGCTAACTACAATTATGTCTTATTTAATTCCTGGAGAACTTCTTCCCGAAGATGGTTTTATTGAACTAAACAAAGGAAGAGAAACCACAACTCTAAAAGTAGCGAACACCTCTGATCGACCTATACAAATTGGCTCTCATTATCATTTCTTTGAGTCCAATAAAGGTCTAGAATTTGATCGTAAAAAATCTCTTGGCAAAAGGTTAGACATTCCAGCCGGTACTGCTATCAGATTTGAGCCAGGTGACCAAAGAGAAGTCTGTCTTGTTCCTTTTGCTGGTGACCGTAAAATTTTTGGGTTCAACGGACTTATAAACGATTCACTTCAAAAATAAAATGCCTTTCAAAATTTCTCGCCAAGCCTATGCAGAGACCTATGGTCCGACGAAAGGGGATCGCATTAGACTTGCAGATACTGACTTAATACTCGAAGTTGAACAGGATCATACTCACTATGGAGACGAAGTTAAATTTGGTGGAGGTAAAGTCATTCGTGATGGGATGGGACAATCACAACAAAGTAGAGACAATGGAGTAGTAGATACAGTTATCACAAATGCACTAATCTTGGATTGGTGGGGAATTGTTAAAGCTGATATTGGCATTAAAGACGGAAAAATCTCAGGTATTGGAAAGGCTGGAAATCCTGATACTCAAGAAGGCGTTAATATTATCGTAGGAGCCAGTACAGAAGCAATCGCAGGAGAAGGAAATATTATTACTGCAGGAGCTATTGATAGTCATATTCATTTCATCTGTCCACAACAAATAGAAACTGCTTTAGCTAGTGGGGTTACGACAATGCTCGGAGGAGGGACAGGTCCAGCAACAGGTACTAATGCAACGACATGTACACCAGGAGCATTCCATATCTCAAGAATGCTGCAATCTGCAGAGGGCTTTCCTGTCAATCTGGGATTCTTTGGGAAAGGCAATGCAACTAACAAAGCAGCATTAGAGGAACAAGTAAGAGCAGGTGCTTGTGGGTTAAAACTTCATGAAGACTGGGGAACAACACCTGCCTGTATTGATTCCTGCCTAAGTGTCGCAGATCAATTAGACGTACAAGTTTGTATTCATACAGATACCCTAAACGAAGCTGGTTTTGTTGAAGATACAATTACGGCAATAAAAGGGAGAACAATTCATACCTTCCATACAGAAGGAGCTGGAGGTGGTCACGCTCCAGACATTATCAAAATTTGTGGAGAATTAAATGTGATTCCCAGCAGTACAAATCCAACTAGGCCTTTCACTCTAAATACTCTTGAAGAGCATTTAGACATGTTGATGGTTTGTCATCATTTGGATCCCAAAATTCCAGAGGATGTTGCATTTGCTGAGTCAAGAATACGTCGTGAAACTATTGCCGCTGAAGACATACTCCACGATTTAGGAGCCTTTTCTATTATTGCTAGTGACTCCCAGGCCATGGGTAGGGTTGGGGAGGTTATTAGCCGGACTTTTCAAACTGCTCATAAAATGAAAGTTCAAAGAGGAGCTTTACCAGAGGATAATCAAAGAAATGATAATCATCGACTGAAAAGATATATCTCAAAGGTAACTATTAATCCCGCGATAGCTCATGGAATCAGTGGTCATGTTGGCTCGGTAGAAGTTGGCAAACTAGCAGACTTAGTCCTTTGGAAGCCTGGCTTTTTTGGAATTAAACCTGACTTAGTAGTCAAAGGAGGATGTATCGCATGGGCTCAAATGGGAGATGCAAATGCCTCCATTCCTACGCCACAACCAGTCCATGGTCGTCCAATGTTTTCTTCCTTTGGAAAGGCAATAAATCCTACATGCCTAACTTTCTTAAGCGAGAGTGCAATAGATGCTGGTGTCCCTGAACGACTAAAATTGGAACGCTCTTACGCTCCCGTTAAAGACACAAGAAAAATATCTAAACAATCAATGAAGCTAAATGATGCAAGACCGAAAATCGAAGTAGATCCTCAAACATATGAAGTTTTTGCAAACGGAGAGCTTTTGACTTGTGAACCAGCTGAATCACTACCACTTGCGCAAAGATATCTATTGCTTTAATTGATATTAAGTTTCAAAAGATCTTAGGCTACAAGTGAATCTTCCTTACTAGAAGCAGTTATTCGAAGGCGTTGTTCTAAATTTGGTCCATATGACTCTATACCCCAAATTTCCAACTGCGAACCATCTGGTGCCATAGATGAGAATACTTCTTGGGGAAAAATAGCTCGTTCTAAAAAAAATCTATCCGGTCCAATGCATTTAAGTATGACCATACTAGAAGTGATGTTTTGGTAAGAGAAATCGACCATAACCTACAATTATTTGTTGAAATTAAAACAAATACACAAAAAAGTATTTGTAATTTTTTATACAAAAAGAGATAAGTAAAATATAAACTTTTTCTTAATATGTCCAAATCAAACGTCCCCTGTAAGACCAATTAGGTATAAAAAATGAAAAAAATTTATGATCTCCACAGCAACTAGAATAAGACTAACAAACATACTATATCGACTAGATACTAATCAATTAGTTACCCTAGAAGAAAGAATTTTCCTTAATAAATTATCTCATATTTCTCCTGTGATATTAGAACGGGTTGCATCTGCCTTAGGATCAGAAGCCAGTTCTATAGATAGTGAATAGTTACTAAAATCATGGAAACTAAGTTTTCAATGAGATAGTTGATTACCAATAAAAGCTATCCTTAATAACAAAATATTTAAATAATTACAATTCAATTAAAATGATAACCAGGAATAATTCCAAAAAGTATTCAAAAATACAAAACAATTCTTAGCAATGTAACAATTAATACGCCAAATCCAACTACTGATTAGGAAAATAAATTGCTCTTAATTTGTGTGAGGACACAATGAAGCTTTTCCAACGTTTACTGGTAGCTCCTGCTGCATTAGGCCTAATGGCTCCAGTTGCAGTTAATGCAGATACTGCATTTTCATCAACCACATCTCTTTCAGGTGGTGCTGTTTTTACTATCGGTTCTGTTTCCGATGGAGGAACAACTGATACAGAAGAAGAACTCTATATGCAATATGGATATGGACTTGACGTAACTTCCAGTTTTACTGGTGAAGATATGCTCTACATGGGCATGGAAACTGGGAATGCTAGTGGTCCATTAGCAAGCATGGACAGCTCAGTCGGCGGTACTGGTGCTATTACATTGCATTCTTTGTATTATGCCTTCCCTGTTGGCGATCTTTCCGTAACTGCTGGACCATTACTTGATCAAGACGATGTTGTTGCTGCAACGACTTCTGCTTATTCAGACGCTTTTAGACTAGGCAGCATGCCTTATTCTTTAGCAGGCAACGAAACTGGTCCTGGAGTTGGTGTTGCTTACTCTAATGACAACGGCGTTGTTGCTTCTGTTAGCTTCGTTTCTGTTGGAGGTTCTGATTCAACAGTAGGAATCGGCGCTGATGATGGAGATGATGTTTCCACTTTCACTCTTGGCTATGACGGCGACGGTTTTGGTGGCGGACTTGTAATCGCTTCTAATGACGGTGAAGCTGGAACCAGTGGATACGACACATTTGGTGGCGGTATCTATTACAGCCCTGAGTCAGTACCTGCGACAATAAGCGTTGCTTATGACACACAAGATCCAGAAACTGGTGCTGATGCAACTGATTTATTCGTTGGTGTTGACTACGAAGTTGGCCCTGGAACACTAAGTGCTGCTTACAATTCAACTGATATTGATGGCAGTGATTCTGACGATTCAACAG
>QBVL01000041.1 GCA_003284375.1 Prochlorococcus sp. AG-311-J23 | reverse complement strand
AGCTGCAATATAAAATTGTGCCAGGTAATATGCCAATCATTCCAATAGTAAAATCACGAAGTTTTACCTCACTCAGGCCATAAGTAAAATTAAGTAAGCCAAATGGAAAAAGAGGTGAAAGTCTAGTTAAAAAAATAACTTTTAGACCCTCGCGTTTAACAGCCTTCTCCATAATTTGAACTTTTGGAAAATTCGATACCTTTTTTTGAGCCCAATCTTTTAAAAAAGTTCTCCCTAAATAAAAAGTTAAATGAGCTCCGATAAAAGCACCTACAAAAACAACTGAACTTCCAAGCCAAGTTCCATAAAGAAAGCCAGACAACATGGAGAGCCATGACCCTGGCAGTAAACAAGACACCCAAAAAACATAAACCAAAGCAAAAACCAAAATTCCTAAAGGGCTACTTAAAAAAGGAATGAAATTATTTACGAGAGTTTCTAAGTTATGAGACATAAGTTAAAGAAATCAATCCAATCCCATTAGACGCTCTTTGACTAGACGAACTTGCGCTTCTGACTCCGTTAAGCTTGCTCTGCATTCATCAACAACCTCTTTAGGGGCTTTGCCGACAAAATTCTTATTTGCTAAACGGCCAGAAAGACTCTCTATTTCTTTTTGTGCTTTATTTAAATCTTTTTCAAGCCTGGATCGTAAAGAAGCAATATCTACCAATCCTTCAATGGGTAATACTACCTCCAGCTCGCCACTTACGCCTGCTAAAGCTTTCATAGAGGGCAACAATTTTGCTTTTTCTGGAGACAATATCTGGACTTCCTTAGCCTTAGTCAAAACAGCAATATCATTGATTGATGTTTTTAAAGTGTTTTGCAAGACCTCCTTACCAGAAACCAACATGACAGGAACTTTTTGAGAAGGTTTCAACCCAGCAACTGCTCGTAGATTGCGAATCAATCTGATAGAAGCAAATAAATCAAAGAAAGAGCTCTCTAAATCAACATTTAAGTCTTGTTCATTTAATTTTGGCCAAGGCTGCAAAGCTAAAAATTGATCTTCAGCTAAACCTGTTAATCCATGCCAAAGCTCCTCTGTCAAATGAGGCATGAGAGGATGGAGCATGATCAAAAGATCACTTAAAACTTTGTATAAAACACTTTTCGCTATTTTTTGATCTACTAGTTCATCGGAAGACAGATTTTCAGAATTATTCAATCGTCGTTTAATTAGTTCTAAATACCAATCACAAAAATCATTCCAAGCAAATTCATATAATCCCTTCGCTGCCTCTCCTAAAGCATAGTTTTCATATCGATTAGCAGTCTCACGATTGACTCTTGCAAGTCTTGATAAAATCCACTTGTCTGATAATTGCAACTTAGAAGAATCATATTTCTCCAACTTTTCATAATCTTGATCTTCAAGATTAATAAGAGCAAACCTAGTTGCATTCCAAAGCTTATTAGCAAAATTTCTAGAGGCCTCAACCGTTGCTGATGTTTGATTTTTACGATCAAAGTCAAGACGTATATCTTGGCCAGCCCCTGCAACTTCACGAACAAGCGCAAACCTCAAAGCATCTGTTCCATATTTTTCTATTAGTAATAAAGGATCAATGCCATTTCCAGCACTTTTACTCATCTTTCTGCTCTGTTCATCTCTAACAAGTCCATGAATATAGACATCAGAAAACGGCATCCGCTCCGTAAAGACACCAGCCATCATTGTCATCCTTGCTACCCAAAAGAAAATAATGTCAAAGCCAGTAACTAAGGTATTTGTGGGATACCAACGTTGAAAATCAGGATGGTTTTCATCAGGCCAACCTAATGTAGAAAAAGGCCATAATCCGCTGGAAAACCATGTATCTAGAACATCTTCATCTTGCTCAATTATGACTGAATCTCCATATTTTTCTCGAGCTAATTTCTTCGCTTCATCTTCTGTTCGAGCAACAATATACGGTGTTTCATTAACAACTTTATTATCTGTTTGACTAATTACAAACCAAGCCGGAATGCGATGTCCCCACCATAATTGTCTACTGATACACCAATCTCTTATATCAGTTAACCAATCTCGATAAACTTTAGACCATCTATTAGGAATAAATTTAGGCTGTCCTTTATCAAAAAATTCAGAACAACTAGTAGCTAGAGGATCCATTTTGACAAACCACTGAGTAGAAAGTAAAGGCTCCACTGCTACTTTCCCTCTATCAGAAAAAGGAACACTATGTTTATAAGCCTCAATCTTTGTTAAAAGACCAATTTGCTTTAAAGAATCAATAACAGCTTCACGAGCTTCAAAACGATCCAATCCCTCAAAACGACCTGCATTATGATTCATGGTTCCTTTTTTAGTCATGACTGTGATTTGAGGTAAGTCATGTCTCTGACCTATCTCAAAATCATTAGGATCATGAGCTGGAGTAACTTTTACACACCCAGTTCCAAAGTCTTTATCTACATGCGGGTCTCCAATAATGGGAATAGTTCTGCCAACTAGAGGCAAAGTAAGTTTCTCCCCTATGAGATCTTTGTACCTCTCATCGGATGGGTTGACAGCAACTGCGACATCACCAAGCATCGTCTCAGGACGTGTAGTCGCCACTTCTAAGTAACTTATTTGTTGGGAATTTGACAAAGATGAGGTGACTAACGGATATCGAAAATGCCAAAGATGTCCATCTACTTCTTTCATTTCAACTTCCAAATCACTCACAGCCGAACCAGAAGCAGGGCACCAATTCACTAAATATTCTCCTCGATATATCAATCCCTTCTCATATAAACGAACAAATGCCTCGGCAACAGCTTTACTCAAGCCCTCATCCAAAGTAAATCTCTCTCTACTCCAGTCTACGGAATAGCCCAAACGCTTTAATTGATTAATAATTCTTCCACCACTTTTCTCTTTCCACTCCCAAGCTTTTTCCAAAAAGGAAGATCTACCAAGATCACGACGATCTGTACCTTCTTCCTTAAGTTGTCTCTCAAGAATAGTTTGAACTGCAATTGAAGCATGGTCTGTTCCTGGCAGACAAAGAACATTATTTCCTTTTAGTCTTTTATATCTGACAACTGTATCGATTAAAGCAGTATTAAAAGCGTGCCCCATATGCAGACTGCCTGTGACATTTGGAGGAGGAATAACTACTGAGAATGGGTCTCCAGAGGCTGCTGGATCGGGTTTAAAAGCTTCTTTATCTTCCCAAGCTTTCTGCCAGCGATTTTCAGTGCCAGCTGGATCATATGTTTTAGGCAGCCTTGAGGCTTCGGATAATTTTGTAGTTTTAGCCCGCTCTATCACAGAAATAAAATGAATTTAACTTAATTTACTCATTCCCGACAAAAGTTTGACATCATTCTTGCTTTTCCTAAATTCAAATGTCACTTTTCACTTGCCAAGGAATAGATACTATTGTGTCATGCCTTTCCCATTCAGCCGAAGATAAAGAAACCTTTTCACTTAAACCGATAGTTTGTAAGGCTTGAACCACATCTTCATCATTAATTCTTCTATCTACTTCTAGAGGCATTATCAAAACTTGCATTTCTGCAGGATCAGCCATGACATGTATCGATAAATCTTCTAAAGCTCTTTCAAAAAATATTTTTCTCATTCGACTTGTTAAAGGAGAACCCATAGCTTTCGCAAACAATTCCAAGCTTTCTTTTTCTCCAGAGAGCCCACAATTCAAACTTAACCAAATTAAAAATTTAACCCAGCTATCCACGCTCCAGAGTGGTTGAAAGCTATCTCGCTTCGTGTAAATTAATTCTAATAATGCAAACTCAAACACTTTTGCTTGAATAGAAGTACTAGATATTTGTTCCATAGAAGACATTTTCTCCAACTACAGCCAAACTAGTGTTTATTGTTCATTATCTGATTATTTGTCATGGATCTGAACGACCCTGAACTTGAGTTCTCCGATCTTGTTTTTGCATATCAAAGCTGGGTAATCGCTGTAATTAACGATGAAAAACTAAATAGTAAGGAAAAGTTGCTTACAGATGAAATATCAGATGATGCTTTAAATGCTATGAGATTCTTGCCGGGTGAAGTAACTAGCGCAATTGAAACAAGTTTAGCTCGGGTCTATGAAGTTGATTCTGATGAGCTCGCTTCAATCCTGTA
>QBVL01000040.1 GCA_003284375.1 Prochlorococcus sp. AG-311-J23 | reverse complement strand
CATAATTACTTATTCATCAAGTCTTTTAAAATTATTCCTTCATGTTTTTTGTATTGAATGCTCCAGAGATTGGAACATATTGATTTTAATTTTTCTATCATCGCATCTGTATCTCCAGTATTAATCCAATTTGATTTAATTATTGGAAGACTACTTTGCATATTATCAAAATTAACTTCAGCTAATAATAATCCTGAGTCATCATTAGATATTTTTAGATTACCTTCATTAGTTCTTTTAAATAACCTTAGCAATAAATCAAGTATTATTTTTTCTGATTCTTTTTTAGGCGCTTGACCTGAATCATCAACTCCAGCGAAAGTTTTCCCTCCAAGAGGCATTAATCTTTTATTATTTTGTTCTGCTAGAGCAATTGCTATTAAATATTTTTGTTCTTCCATTTAGTTTTATAAACCTATAAATTTTTATTTGTTTAGATTTTATCTGCTATGTAAGCAAAAATGTTTTATCTTAATGTTGAAGCATTTGAAAGTTAATTGCCTAATAATCCTAGTGACTTGATCCTTGTTGATCAGTTGAGTAAATATTATCGAGTTGCAAATAAACAGCCTGGTTTTAAGGGTACTCTTAAGCACTTTTTTGATCGAAAGACTTTTGACGTCCCTGCTGTAACTGACATAAGTTTTAAAATCTCGCCTGGAGAAATAGTTGGGTTTCTAGGAGCGAACGGAGCTGGTAAAACCACATTATTAAAAATGATGTGTGGTCTTATTCATCCATCGACAGGCTTGGTTGATGTTGGTGGTTTCTCTCCTCAAAGAAGGCAAGCGGCTTTTCTAAAGGAGATTACTTTGGTTATGGGGCAAAAGCAGCAATTAATTTGGGACCTTCCTCCCATGGACTCTTTGTATGTAAATGCTGCTGTATATGGTTTGTCTGACCACGAAGCAAAAGTGAGAATTAATGAATTAGCAGACATGCTTGAGTTAGGAGAAGAACTTACAAGACCTGTCAGGAAGCTGTCATTAGGACAAAGAATGAAATCTGAAATCCTTGCTGCTTTATTACATAAGCCATCTGTCCTTTTTCTAGATGAACCTACACTTGGTCTAGATGTAAATGCTCAAGCTAGAGTTCGTAGTTTTTTATCCGAATACAACAAAAGAACAGGCGCGACAATTTTACTGACGAGTCATTACATGGCTGATATCACTGCATTATGTCCAAGAGTAATTTGTATTCATAAAGGTAAGCTTTTTTATGATGGTGATCTTGATTCATTGGCTAATTCATTATCACCATCTAGAGAGGTAAAAGTTGAATTGAAAAACTCTTGTTCAAGTGATCAATTTGAAAAATATGGTGAAATTCAAGATTTAAATGATCGTTTTGTCTGTTTGTTGGTTTCTAGGGATAAATTGACAGATGTAGTAAGTAATCTATTAACTGATTTCGATATTATAGATTTAGAGATTAGTGATCCTCCTATTGACCAATTAATAGGAAAATTATTTATAAAGGGTGAAGTCAATTGAAAATATTTGGATTGTCTTTCAAGGTTATTAAGACTTTACTTACAACACAATATGCATACATGTTGGAATATCGCATCGAAATAGCTTTATGGGCTCTTTCAGGAGTGCTTCCATTTATTATGTTTTCTCTTTGGAGTGAAAATGATGTTGGCAATACATTTGGTTTAAATGATATTGGCTTAGCAAGATATTTTTTAAGTGCTTTTCTCGTTAGGCAATTTTCTGTAGTTTGGGTTGTTTTCTCTTTTGAGGAAGATTCTCTTTCTGGTCGATTATCACCATATTTACTACAACCTTTGCACCCTCTTTTGAGATATGTAGCAGCTCACTTGGCAGAGCAGGCAACAAGACTTCCTTTCGCACTAGCTATTGCTATTACTTTTTTCTTTCTAAATCCATCATCTTTTTGGCTTCCTTCACTACCTCAATTATTTCTAGCGTATTTATCTACACATTTAGCTTTTTCTATTGCTTTTCTTCTTCAAAGTTTAGTTGCAGCACTTTGCTTTTGGACTGAAAAATCTAGTGCTCTTGAGAGATTAATCTTTGTACCTTATCTTTTCCTTTCTGGTTTATTAGTACCTTTATCAGCTTTCCCTTCTAATGTTCTAAAAATTGCAATGTTAACCCCATTTCCCTATCTAATCAATTTTCCAGCAAAGATTTTATCAGGGATGCCAGTTGATATTTTTAATGGTTTTTTAGCTCAGGTTTTATGGATTTTAATACTGGGACCTTCTGTAAATATTCTTTGGAAACTTGGCGTAAAAAGATATACCGCAATGGGAGCCTAATATGAATCGTTACTTTAAAACAATTAGATTATTCTGGTCTACAGCTTTTGCTTCTCAACTTGAGTATCAATTAAATTTTTTAATTGAGTTGTTAGCTATGTTGGGGACTCTTTTGGGAAGTGTTTTTATATTGTCCCTTTTCTTTACTGGAGGAAGGCAATTAGGAGATTGGACATGGGAATCAGCTTTAGTTATTCAAGGTGTTTATACATTTCTAGATGGTTTAACGAATGCTCTCCTACGACCAAATTTAACTGAAATAGTTAATTACGTAAGAGAAGGTACTCTTGATTATGTTTTGTTAAAACCAATTGATAGTCAATTTTGGTTATCAGTTAAAAAGTTTTCTTTTGCAGGATTACCTGAAATTATATTGGGACTTTACATTGTTTTTTGGGCGGCTATTAAATCAGGTACATCTTTTTCCTTTTACTCGTTATCTGTATTCATTATTTCGTTAAGCATTGGCTTCGTTATTCTTTATTCTGTTTGGTTTCTAATTGCTGCATCAAGTATTTGGTTCGTTAAGACATGGAATGCGACAGAGGTTCTTAGAGCTTTGTTAGCTGCGGGTAGATACCCTATTTCTGCTTATCCTGTTATTTTGAGGTTCATATTTACGTTGGTTTTGCCTGTTGCTTTTTTAACAACTTTTCCGGCTGAGGCAATTCTGGGAGAGTTGAAATTTAATATTTTATTCTTTGGTATCATATTAAGTAGCTTATTTTTTATCTTTAGCAGATTCTTCTGGAAATTTGCTCTTAAACATTACACTTCGGCTTCAAGTTAATAATTTAAGTACTTTCATTAACTCTTTTTCATTTTTCACTTTGCGTTTATTGCCCGAAACCAAAGAATGAATTGAATATGAATAATAAACTAAATATTGAGAGGAATGAAATCCCAAACCAGCTAACTGCTTTTAGAACAATTCCATAACGAAATTGACTTTTAACTAATGAGCTATTCATTGTATCCATAGCCATCCAGGCAAACAAAGGAGCTGTCAGGAAGCTACCGCTCATCGCCCCAAAGACATAGTCTTTAACTCCAATCCCTCCAGATTTGGCAATAAGAAGTGCACAAAGTGAGGCAAATACATGAAATATGATCCATTTCTTTAGTCTCCTCTTTTCAGTCAAAGTTGAGCTATTTCCCTTATCAATGCGAGCTATCAAACCATGAGCTGATGAGATGGTTCTGGGATATGCATCTAGACATGTAATCGTGGTACTAAACATTGCTGCAAAAGCTGCAGGAACAATGACCCACTTTGCCCAACCACCAATTGATTCTGTATACAATCGTATTAAATTTTGAGCAAAGCTAACTCCAGAGCCTGTCAGCATTTCATCTCCAGTTCCATACATTGTGTATGTACCAAGAATTAGAAAGAAAATTGCAGTGAGAACAGTAATGAAATATCCAAGATTAAAATCAAATTCTGCTTCTTTCAAGTTAGCTGTATGCTTTGTCTCTTTGGCTCTGGAAAACATCCATAGTGATGGCCAAATGCAAAGCTCTACTGGACCAGGCATCCAACCCATAAGTGGGATTAGAAAACCTAAGTTCGAGAGGGTCCAAGGAGAGGGACTGCTATTCAAGAATGAAATATTCATATCACCAGCTGGGCCTTTTATTAGTAAAGATATAACAGCAAAAAATGTTAATAATGTAAGCAAAAATACAAGAACTTTAGCTATCCTATCTAGCGCTTTATATTGCCCAATAAATAATATTAATGAACATACTATTAATATACCTATGGCTAAATCTAATGCAGGAAATGAAGAAAAAATTACTATATTCTTTAAAAGAAGACCCGTGACAAAGCTTACGGCTGAAATTGTAAACGTACCTGTAATTAATCCAACTATCAAATATATAGGTAAATAGAATTTATTTCGCTTTTGAAATCCCTCTAAAAGTGATAGTCCCGTAACAGCTGTAAATCTTGTCCCGACAAGTAAAAATGGATATTTAACTAGATTTGTTAATAAAATAAGGCCTATAAGCGAAAATCCAAATTTTGCTCCTGCTGTAGTAGAGGAAATTAGATGAGATCCGCCTATGCATGCTGCCGCTAAAAGGATTCCAGGGCCAAGACTTTTTCTATAACCAAGGGATTTACCTGAGACTACTTTTTCCATTTATTTGAGAAGTTAATTTTATTTTTACAATAAAATTATGTTTTTCAATTTAAGTACATAAAGTTTATTATTTTATGTATAACTGTCTTTTTATTAAATTATGCTTTTCATTCTCCTATTTATCGCCTAGCTTTTATAGAGTTTAATTAATGACTAAATCTGTTAATCTATATTTGG
>QBVL01000039.1 GCA_003284375.1 Prochlorococcus sp. AG-311-J23 | reverse complement strand
AATTTTTTAGGTTTAAAGAGTTTTGTTCATCCAATTGATTAATTGACTTTCCTTTTTTTTGAATTTATTAATAGATTTATTGAGTGTTTATTTCAGAGTTCATTAGCTTTAGCCATTCGGTTAGTTGATCTAGAAGTTTATCGCTATCTAAGATACCGAGACCTCGAATGGTCACGGTCGAATACCTATCTCCTTTCTTATAAATAAATCTCCCATGAAGATGGTTTGCCAAACCTTTTCTTAGTAACTTGAAGGCTGGCTCATCCATCATTGTTTCAAGCTCAACATTTGGTTTAGATAACTTAATTCTAGAGAAGCCGCACTTTTTGGCGATTATTTTTAATTTCATTACTTCTATTAAGGATTCAACTGCTTTTGGTAATGCTCCATATCTATCAATCAAGTTGCTAGCAAATTGAACTAACGAATCATTGTTCTCGCATTGTGTGGCCAATCTATAAGCATTTATTTTTTCATCTGGATCAGTTATCCAATCTCCAGGTATAAAAGCAGTAACGGGTAGATCTATC
Organism: Prochlorococcus sp. AG-311-J23; assembly: GCA_003284375.1. Classification (GTDB taxonomy): domain Bacteria; phylum Cyanobacteriota; class Cyanobacteriia; order PCC-6307; family Cyanobiaceae; genus Prochlorococcus_B. The sequence goes on along the minus strand of QBVL01000039.1, from coordinate 4,208 downwards.
TGAGTATCGTCAACAGCAGGAATGTCTTGTCCTTGTATTTCGGCAATAGTTTCCTGCAATAATTCCATATACAAATCAAATCCGATTGTTTCCATTTGTCCGCTCTGTTCAATACCTAAAATATTTCCAACACCTCTAATTTCCATATCCCTCATAGCTAACTGATATCCGCTTCCCAAATCACTAAATTCTTTTATGGCCTTTAATCGTTGTCTGGAAGTCTCACTTAATTTTTCTTCGCCTGGGTAAAATAACCAAGCATGTGCTTGGACTCCACTTCGGCCTACTCTTCCCCTCAATTGATATAGTTGTGATAAACCAAATTTGTGAGAATCTTCTATTAAAATTGTATTCACTCTTGGTATATCTAATCCACTTTCGACAATAGTTGTACAAAGCAAAATATCTGCTTCTCCTGCATTAAATGCCAGCATTGCATTTTCTAATGCCCCTTCCTCCATTTGACCATGTGCTATCAATAATTTCACATTAGGGATCATTATCTTTAATTTTTCTGCGACATCTTCTATACCTTTTATTCGTGGGACTATATAAAATATTTGGCCGCCTCTATCAATCTCTTGAGTAATTGCACTTCTTATTATTTCATTATCCAATGGTGCTAAATGAGTTTTAATAGGCCTTCTTAGGGGAGGTGGTGTTGTTATTAAACTCATTTCACGTACACCAGAAAGACTCATATAGAGTGTTCTTGGGATTGGAGTTGCTGAAAGGGTTAATACATCTACACTTTTTTTTAATTCCTTTATTTTCTCTTTTTGATTAACTCCAAAACGTTGTTCTTCATCGATAACCAGAAGTCCCAAGTCCTTGTAAACTAATTTTTTATTTAATAGCTGATGTGTACCAACAACAGCATCAATATGTCCTTCTTTAAGTCCATCAACTATTTGTTTCTTTTCACTACTTGATTTAAATCTATTGAGTAGGGATACTTTTATAGGATATGGAGCAAATCGATCAGAAATGGTTCTCCAATGTTGTTGAGATAATACTGTAGTTGGTGCTAACAATGCTATTTGTTTTCCTGATGTGATTGCCTTAAATATTGCTCGTATTGCAACCTCTGTCTTCCCAAATCCAACGTCACCACAAACTAATCTATCCATAGGCTTTTCACTTTCCATATCAGATTTAACTTGAGATGTTGCTGTTGCCTGATCAGGTGTCAGTGCATATGGAAATGAGTCTTCTAATTCATCCTGCCAAGGACCATCACTTGGAAATCTATGTCCTTTTTCTTTACTTCTTTCTGCATATAACTTAATTAAATCAATAGCAACTTTCTTAACGGATTTTTTAGCCTTTTCTTTTATTTTGTTCCAGTTTGCGCCTCCTAATTTACTTATAGTGGGAGTCTTGGCATTTGAACTTCTATATCTTCCTAAACTCCCAAGTTGATCAGCAGCAACACTTAATTTTCCATCCATATATTTTATTACTAAATAATCTCTTGACTCACCATTAATATTTAATTTTTCAATATTCTGAAATAAACCAATACCATGATTTCTATGAACAACGTAATCGCCAGGTTTCATCTTATTAGGATCTAGCTTTCTACTTTGAGATTGTTTTCTTCTTCTTACATAACCAGTAGTAGTAATATTATGTTGTCCGAAAAATTCTTTATCTGTTAATACTGCGATTTTCCATGCAGGAAGATAAAATCCCTCAATTTCACCCTCATTTTTATTTTTAATAGCTACAGGTATATTGTCATCTAAAATATTTTTTATACCATTAAGATCGGTACTGTTAGGAATAAATTTTGAGACACATTCATGTTCTTCTAACAAAGAAACTGCTCGGCTAGGTTGTGCAGAAATTATCCATATAGAATATTTATCCCTTATATAATCTTTTAATGATAAACTTATTTTTCCATATTGATTAGGTAGCCATTTATGTATTTTGCTAGAAATACTAAATACATTATCTTTCTTAGTAGTATCTTCTAAATCTGTTATGTCAATACCTTTATATTTATTCAGCTCATCATATAGATCATTAATATCATTATGAAGATTGGGTTTAAATATATTTGTTATTGATTCATCTCTTCCAATATTAGTAATTACATCGGAATAACTTTCGTTAACGATATTGTACCAAGCTTTACCATGAGATATACCTTGGAGCCTCTCATCTACGACAATAAATGTATCTTCGTCTAAATAGTTTAATAATGATGAAGGGTTATCAAAAGCAACTCCTATATATCTCTTGGCTGATTCTAATGAATTTGAATTAACTAACTCAGAGTACACATCATTAGTAAATAATGTTGATATATCTCTGTCATTAATTGACATTAGCTTATTAATGATTAGCGGATCAAAACCTGTTGGTGTTATACATATGTTGTTAATTTGATCCAATGACTTTTGAGAAATTGGATCAAATTCTTTAATCTTTTCTAAATGATCACCAAATAACTCTAATCTAATTGGAAGTTCACTACTAACAGGATAAATATCAATAATATCACCACGTCTTGTCCATGTACCTTCTTGATCTATATTATTAGATTTTACATATCCAGATTCACTCAATTTTAATGATAAATCACTAAGGTTTATTTCATCACCTACATTTATTTTAATACACTTAGATTGAAGATATTCAACTGGTGGTAGATGTGGTTGTAATGATCTTTCTGTTGCAATTATTGCGATATTCTCATCATCTTTTAATTCCAATATATCGCTTAGTACTTGTAATTGACCCCAGATGATTTCGGAGGTCACATGTGTAGTGTCATATGGTGAGACTTCGCTTGTAGGATATAAACATGTTTTAGTCCAGCCGCAATCTTTAACAAGCGGATACCATCTAGTGGCATCTTCTAATGTTGGGACAATTACTAATAATTTTCGTGACTCTTTTTTAGCGAGTGAGGTTGTTATTAATGCCTTTGCTGTACGTGATGCTCCTGTTAATATTAATCTTTCTTCTCTATTTGTTCGTACAATTAACTCACTTGTTAACTGATGATCTTCTAAATAATTTGCTATTGACTCTAAAGACACTAATCCTGTTTACTTGATTTTATTTAAATAATCTTAACATTTTAATTGTCGTATTGAGAAGGCTCAATTTGGTTGATATTGATTTCGAATAGATTTTAGCTTCTCAATAAATGAGACTAATTGTTCTTGACTAAGTTCTTTTCTAGTTGATACATTAAACTCTTTTTGTAGAAATTCTCTTCCCTGAATATGATTCCATGATAATTCCTTAAGTATACTATCTGACTTTTCTATTAAAGTATTAATATTTTCATTTACTACATTAGATAGATTTTGGAAAGGGGTCTTTTTTAAAAGTTCTAGATACTTTACAATATCATCGTAGTTAGTTATTTTATTTCTATTATTATATCCTAAATTTTTTTCTAGAAAATTTATTTCATCATCTCTAGACCATTTAAGCCGTTGAATTTCTGAATCTATAGATGTTAATTCACTGCTCCAATCACTTGGCTCCTGCAGTATATTAGCGTTCTCAATTTTTTCTCTTTTAGGTAATTCAAATTTATCACTTTTAGGCAATTCAATCTTCAATGGTGTTTTGTTTTTATCTTCGTTAATTGTCTTAATATTTGTATCATCCTTTGTTATTGGATTTATCCTTTTATTTAGTCTCGATATAGCTTTATCTTCAGCAACTTCTACTGTAGGCCCTTCTGCTAGAGCACTTCCTATTTTTATGTCATTGATCCAGCCATTTACTTGAACAACTGCCTTATTTTCTGATATGTGGCAAAGATTTGATTCAATTCTCATAACCCCTATGAATTAGCCCTGAATAGAATAATTAGAGTTAACATATACCAAATAGCAATTATAAATAGCTCTTTTTTTGTAATTTAATGGATTCAGCATCTCTCCGATCCTTAACTCCTTTGCTGGATGGTATCGACAGATGGGTTGAACTAGCTCCCCTTTTGCCTGTTATCGTCTCACTAGAGCTTGTATTATCAGCTGATAACGCAGTTGCCCTAGCTTCAATAACAAAGAATCTAAATAATATTGATCTTCAAAGAAAGGCACTCAATATAGGTATATTTATAGCTTTATTACTAAGAATACTTGTAATTCTTACTGCTCAATTTTTCTTAAACTTTTGGCCAGTTAAGCTAATAGGTGGTATATATTTGATTTCTCTTTCAATTTCAAAGTTTA
>QBVL01000038.1 GCA_003284375.1 Prochlorococcus sp. AG-311-J23 | reverse complement strand
GCCTCAATACCTTTTACAGCGGCACTAGCACCTTTTAAGGTTGTTAAAGTTGGAACAGAGTAGTCTAGAGCTGCTTTTCTAAGATATTTATCATCATAAATTGCTTGACGTCCAATTGGAGTATTAATTACCAACTGCACCTTTCCAGATCGAATCATATCCTCAATATTTGGTCTTCCTTCATGAACCTTGAGAACCCTTTCTACCTTTAAATCAAATTTCTCGAGATACTTGGAAGTGCCAGATGTTGCCAAAACTGAAAAACCTAGTTCAATTAATTTCTTTGCTACGGGAATCAATGCAGGTTTATCTCGATCATGAGTAGATAAGAAAACAAAACCGGAAGTAGGCAATCCCTCGCCGGCTGCGAGTTCAGATTTTGCATAGGCCATTCCAAAAGTTTTGGCAGAACCCATAACCTCGCCAGTTGAACGCATTTCTGGTCCTAAAAGACTGTCTGAGCCAGGAAAACGCTTAAAAGGCATAACAGCCTCTTTTATTGCTTGAAGTGGAGGAATTGGTTCATGATTTAATCCAACATCTTTAAGTGTTTTGCCTAAAAGTAACTGTGTTGCAATTTTCGCAAGAGGTACTCCAGTGGCTTTAGAAACGAAAGGAACTGTTCTTGAAGCCCTAGGATTTGCCTCAATAATGTAAACAATCTCATTTCCCTCATCATTTCTCTTGACAGCAAATTGAAGGTTAATTAGACCAACCACCTCTAGTTCAATAGCTAAAGATTTTGTCCAATGCTTAATTGTTTTGATTGATTCAGGAGATAGCGTTATTGAAGGAAGGCAACATGCTGAATCGCCAGAATGAATACCAGCGGGCTCTATGTGCTCCATCAATCCTCCAATCACAACATTTTTGCTTACGTCACACAAAGCATCAACATCAACCTCAATTGCATTCTCTAAATATTGATCGATAAGGATTGGATGATCTGGCTCAACGTTTACAGCTTCCTTTATGTATCTTTCCAACTCATCTTGCTCATAAACAATTTCCATAGCTCTACCACCGAGAACATATGAAGGCCTAACAACCAATGGATAGCCAACTTTATTAGCTACAGTCAAAGACTCTTCAAAAGTTCTAGCAAGACCATTTTTGGGTTGCCTAATATCCAGTCTTCTCAGAACCTTGTCAAATTGCTCTCTATCTTCAGCCAAATCAATTGAAATAGGAGATGTACCTAAAATTTTGGTTCGTATCTTTGAGTTTTCCGCTTTCTCTAGCCAATTGACTATGGGTAATGAAAGTTTTAAAGGAGTTTGTCCTCCGAATTGGACTACTATTCCATAAGGTTCCTCAAATTCAATAACATTTAGAACATCTTCTAGAGTTAGAGGTTCAAAGTAAAGTATGTCGCTAGTGTCATAATCAGTAGAAACCGTTTCAGGATTACTATTTATCATTATTGTTGTAAAATCTTCCTCTTGAGCTTGATAAGAAGCATGACAACAACAATAATCAAATTCGATGCCTTGTCCAATACGATTTGGACCTCCACCCAAAATTAAAATTTTATTTTTATTTTTATTTTTTATTTCATTAAGATTGATATTTTTGATTATATTTCCATCGTTATCAATCCTATAGACTGGCCTTTCATATGTAGAATAATGGTATGGTGTATTGGAAGAAAATTCAGACGCACATGTGTCAACTGTTTTATAAACAGGTAATATATTAAGGGAGTTTCTTCTAGATCTAATTGTTAATTCATCAGTATTTAGTGCAAAGGAAATTTGACGATCAGAGAATCCAAGTTGTTTTAGTTTGAAGAAAAAATTAGGCTCTAATTGAGTAATATTTTCATACTTAAGTAATTGATTCTCCGCATTTACTATGTTCCTAAGTTTTGATAAGAACCAAGGGTCAATTTTAGAAAAAGAAAAGATTTCATTATCACTTCGTCCATTCTTCATCGCTAATCGAACATGCATTATTCTCTCTGGAGAAGGGGTCCTTAATAGTCTTTCTAATTCAATAGAAGACACATTTTGATCAACTCGATCACACCCCCAACCACTTAGTCCTGTCTCTAAAGATCGTATAGCCTTTTGAAAAGATTCTTCAAAACATCTTCCTATCGCCATAGCTTCCCCAACTGACTTCATTGAAGTTGTAAGAATTGAAGAACTTCCTGAGAATTTCTCAAATGCAAAACGAGGGATTTTAGTAACTACGTAATCAATTGAAGGTTCAAAACACGCGGGGGTTTTACCAGTAATATCGTTAATAATCTCATCTAGCCTATAACCAACAGCTAAGAGAGCGGCAATTTTAGCAATTGGAAAACCTGTAGCTTTACTTGCTAAAGCTGATGATCTACTAACACGAGGATTCATCTCAATTACTATGATTTCACCATTATTGGGATTAATTGCAAATTGAATATTGCTTCCACCAGTTGCTACTCCAATTTCTCTAATTATTAAAATTGAATAATCTCTTAAACGTTGATATTCTCTATCAGTAAGAGTTTGAGCAGGAGCTACTGTTATAGAATCTCCAGTGTGAACTCCCATAGGATCAACATTTTCGATACTGCATATTATTACGACATTATCTGATAAATCCCTCATAACTTCCAACTCAAATTCTTTCCAACCTAAAAGAGATTTTTCGATAAGTATTTGAGAAACAGGACTAGCATCTAAGCCTGTTTTACATAATTCTAAAAATTCATCCTGGTTATAAGCGATACCGCCTCCACTTCCTCCTAATGTGAACGCAGGACGAATTATTTTTGGGAATGAAGTAATTTCATTTCCAACTATTTCAGCTTCTTGAAGATTGGAAGCTATACCAGATGGACAGACATCAACACCAATATTTTCCATCGCTATTTTAAATAAATTTCTATCCTCAGCCTTTTTAATTGCATTAAGATTGGCACCAATCAATTCGATATTATATTTTTCTAAAATTCCAGATTCTGCTAATTCTACTGAAATATTCAAAGCAGTTTGCCCACCCATTGTGGGCAAAAGAGCATCAGGCCTTTCTATTTCTATTATTTGTTCAACAACTTGAGCAGTTAATGGTTCAACATAGGTCCTGTTTGCGGTTTCAGGATCCGTCATTATTGAAGCTGGATTAGAGTTAACTAAAATAACTTCAAAACCTTCGGTTCTTAGCGCTTTGCATGCTTGGGTACCGGAATAGTCGAATTCGCAGGCCTGTCCAATAACAATTGGTCCAGACCCTAGTATCAAAATCCGACGTATATCTTTACGCCGTGGCATTTGAATTTCTTGTAAACTTCATTTATGTCACGCATTCTAGGTATCTGTTTATCATCTACTGTCTAGATCGGCAAACTACCATTAAAGTTTAACTAACATTCCGAATAAGAAACAAAGAGTATGAGCGAACTACAGCGCCTAAAAGGGCTGCTGCCACCAGAAAACCAAAGCTGGGTATTCATCGAAGCCGCAGCAGCAATAGATCCTCCACTAATCACGCTTGAAGAAATTGGGCGAGATGAAGTTGAGATTCAAGTTGACCTTGAGCAATGGGACTATTTAGCTCAAGATCATAGAAATCTATTGTTTTGGCATGAGGTGGGACGCATTCAAAATGACACCATCCCAAGAGATGGCTGGGAAATGGCAGCTCTTGCAATAGGTTTGGGTGGCGCTATTGGAGAGTTATGGGTTCAAGATGGATTGCTACTTTTAATGGCATTAGGATTGTCAGGTTTTGCAGGTTATAGACTTTACTTAAAAAATAATTCAGAGAAACGATTACAAGATGCAATATCTGCTGATGAGAGGGCTATAGATTTGGCATGCAGATTTGGATATAGCGTTCCAAATGCTTACAAGAGTCTTGGTGGTGCATTAAAAGATTTAGTTGAAAAATCTAGGAAGAAAAAAAAGCGTACATTCTTTGAAGATAGACTAGAAGCACTAAGAAAGAGTGCTGAAAGAGCTCGAGCAGAAATGGCATCTCAAGAAGGATCTCAAAAATCAGTTACGAGTGAAAATGTTTATGGATAGTAATAGGTTAGTTGAACTAGCTGCAGTTGCTTGCGATGATAGAAAAGCTGGTGATATAAAACTTTTAAAAGTTGATGAAGTATCTAGTATTGCTGATTGGATATTAATTACTGAAGGACTTTCAGATGTTCAAGTAAGGGCAATAGTTAATAATGTTGAAAAGACACTAAGAGAGGAAGCAGATCTACTACCTCTTCGAAAGGAAGGAATAAATGAGGCGAAATGGGCGTTATTAGATTATGGAGATCTAATAATTAATGTTTTTCAGCCTAATGAAAGAAAATTTTATGATTTAGAGTCATTCTGGAGCAATGGCATTATTCATGATTTTATAAATAACAAATTAATAACCTTAATGGATGAATAAAATAATATGCCCTGTGCCTTTAAACCAAAGGCCACTAAATGAATTTAATAGCATCAGAAGTTCATGGATAATCTCATGGCCTTTTTTAGATAGAAATATTTTTTACCGGAAGTTAATATTTAGTTGGTTATTAATTATACCAGTTTGTTCAACAATTTCTTATGGAAGTGATTACCTTAAAAACAATCTTTTTGAACTTATATTTATAAGCCTTACTGCATCTATTACTTTTCCAATATTATTACTAATCAGGCAATGGTTAAGTTGGGTATACATATATAAACGTCTTAACTCTGAAAACATTGAATATGAAGAATCTGGTTGGTATGATGGACAGACTTGGGAAAAGCCAATTGATTGGAGATCAAAAGATTTACTCATAGCTCAA
>QBVL01000037.1 GCA_003284375.1 Prochlorococcus sp. AG-311-J23 | reverse complement strand
TGGCCCAGCTGTCGATCTCAAGGATTTCAGTGAGGCTTGGATTCAGATTAAGGTCGCACTTATGTTTCTCGCAAATTGCCTCAATTACTTTTGGAATATCGATAAATTTAAATCTTTCTTCTAGAAATAGTTCTACTGCTTTTTCATTAGCGGCATTAAGCACTGCGGGCATTGTTCCTCCTGCTCTACCCGCGCTGTAAGCAAGTTCCATGCATGGATATTTTTTAGTATCTGGCTCCTTAAAAGTTAGATTACCTACCTCAGTAAGCTTTAATTTTGGCCACGGTGTTTTCAGTCGAGCAGGCCAACTTAAACAATATAAAATTGGGAGTTTCATATCCGGCCATCCCAATTGAGCTAAAACTGATGAATCATCTAATTCAACCATCGAATGAATGATGCTCTGTGGATGGATAATGATTTCGATTTGATCATATGAAAGACCAAAAAGATAGTGAGCTTCAATGACTTCGAGTCCCTTATTCATAAGGGTTGCAGAATCTACAGTTATTTTCTTTCCCATGCTCCAATTAGGATGGCTTGTCGCATCCTCGACAGTTGCTTTGGCTAAGTCTTCTGCTTTCCAATCTCTAAAAGCTCCCCCGGATGCAGTCAATTGTATCGATTTAAATCCAGGCGTAGGAACTCCAGTTGAGAGCCTTGCATTATCAGCCCATGGCGTTCCTTGGAGACATTGAAATATCGCTGAATGTTCGGAATCTGCTGGTAATAGCCTGCTTCCACTTTTTTTTAAGGCAGGAAGGACAACTGGTCCTGCTGCAATCAGAGTTTCTTTATTTGCTAGAGCTAGATCCTTCCCTGCCTCAATAGCTGAAAGTGTTGGCAAGAGTCCAGCACAGCCAACTATACCAGTCACGACAAGATCTGCACTTTCCCAAGCCGCTGCAGTATTAAGTCCTTCTGCTCCTGCCATTAATAAGGGCTTCCTGAATGTTTTTGTATCTTCAGTGAGACTATTTATTCGCCTAGAAAGTTCCGGCAAAAGCGATTCGTCGGCTAGTGAAACGACTTCAGGTTGGTGAGTTTTAATTTGTTTGATTACTAAATCAAGGTTCTTCCCTGCTGTTAGCCCAACAATTTTGAATTGATCAGGAAACTCTTCTGCAATTTGAAGGGTTTGAGTTCCAATAGATCCTGTTGAGCCTAAAACGCTTATGGCTTTCACATTGTGAAGTCAAGTATGACCAGTCTCCCATTTAAAGGTATAACCCAGTTAGGTATTTACCAGTTTCTTCTGAATTTTAATAGAGATTTATTATGCAAGAAAGGGAACAATGGAGATCAGGACTGGGATTTGCACTTGCCGCGGCTGGTAGTGCAGTAGGTCTTGGAAATCTTTGGGGCTTTGCTTATAGGTCATCTCAAGGAGGGGGACTTGCGTTTCTTATCCTTTATGTATTGGTAGTTTTAGTTGTTTGTCTGCCTGTCTTGGTGGCAGAGATGGTCTTAGGAAGGAGTACTGCCAGTAGCCCTTTCATTGCGCCAATTAAAGCTGCTGGTGAAAATTGGAAGCCTTTAGGGTGGCTTTTTGCAATAGCTTCTTGCGGAATTCTTTCCTATTACGCAGTGATAATGGGATGGACAATTGATACTTTTTTCCATTCATTATTCATTGGATTACCCTCTGATATGACAGAAGCTGGAGAATTCTTTGGTAAAATTAGTAGTGGTAATAGTGTATTTGTAGGTCAAATAATTAGCTTATTGTTAACTGCTTTAGTTGTTGTTGCAGGGGTAAGAGGAGGTATAGAGAAACTAACAAAATGGGCTATGCCCTTTCTATTTGGATTGCTTGTAATATTGGCCCTATGGGCTGCAACTTTGCCTGGGGCATGGGAAGGATATACATCATTTTTACTTAAATGGGATTCATCCCAACTTTTTGACAAAAATACGATAAGTAATGCATTTAAACAGGCTTTCTTTTCTTTAAGTTTGGGTATTGGAATTATGGTTGCCTATTCTTCATACCTAAATCGTAAAAATCACCTTCCTAAAGAAGCCTTGAGAGTTGCAACTTTAGATACTGCTGTTGGTCTACTTGCCGGGCTGATTACATTTCCAGTTGTTATGAGTTTTGGTTTAAAAGATGTTGTAAGTGAATCAACTGTTGGGACTTTATTTATTGCTCTTCCAACTGGATTTGCAAATCTTGGATTGTTTGGGAGATTGATTGCAGCTGTTTTCTTTGGATTGGCTTTTATAGCTGCGATTACTTCTTCAGTTTCATTAATGGAAGTCCCAGTATCTTCTTTTATGGATAGGCTTAATTGGAGCAGGAAGAAGGCTGTTTGGACTTCAACTTTACTGATTTTCTTGATAGGAATACCATCCGCAATATCTACGGACTTTTTAGGCAAGTCCGATGCTATTTGTAATACACTATTGATATTAGGTGGTCTTCTGATTTCAATTCTTTTGGGTTGGATTGTTCCAAATCGTTATGATGAGGATCTTGCAAATTCTAACTCTAATTTAAGAGTTAGAAGGTATCTAAAGTTTATGCTTCGTTGGGTTTCTCCACCAGTTATTGCTATAGGACTTTATTTAACAGTCTTATCTACAATAGAAACATTTGCTTAATCTGAAAGCTGTTTCCATTCTGTAACACCTCTAGGTTTATCGATTAAATCAATTCCCATATTTTTTAGTTCATTTCTTATCTTATCAGCAAGTATAAAGTCTTTATTTGATTTTGCTAAGGATCTATTTTCGATAAGCTCTTCTATTCTTTGAATGTCAACTTCTTGTTTATTTTTTTGAGTTCTTTCCTTTAAATTTACTTTTAATCCTAGAACTAATGCTAACTCAGTAAGTAGCTGCCATTTATTAAAAACTTGATTTAAGTTATCTTGCTCAACTTCATTAATATCTTTTTCTTTTAATAAATTTATGAACTTCCTAATTGGTTGAGATAGTTCAAAAAGAATAGATAAAGCTCCAGATGTATTTAGATCATCTTCCATATATTTTTCAAAGTCTGATAATAATTTAAATGAGTCTTTATCAAGTTTGTCGTTTACAGTTCTTTTTATAGGTTTATCTAGATTGATTTCATATATATCTTGATCTTTTATTTTGTGAATATGACCAAAAGAAAGGCAATTATTTAACCTTTCCCACCCTTTTGAAGCAGCTTTTAGTGCTTCTTCAGTAAAATCTAATGGCTTTCGATAATTAGTTTGCAACACAAAAAATCTCAAAGCCATTGGTGAAATATCTTCATCTAATAAAGATCTAATGGTTGTAAAATTCCCCAGTGATTTACTCATCTTTTCACCTCCAACATTAACCATTCCATTGTGTAGCCAGTATTTTGCTAATTCTTTGCCATTACAGGCTTCTGACTGAGCTATTTCATTCTCATGATGAGGAAAAATAAGGTCTGATCCACCAAGATGAATATCAATACTTTCTCCCAATTCTTGTTTAACCATTGCTGAACATTCAATATGCCAACCTGGTCTACCTTGTCCCCAAGGTGAGGAATAACTAATCTCATCTGAATTTGACTTTTTCCATAGAGCAAAATCAAGTGAATTCTTTTTGTTTTTTTCTTGATTTGTTTTTAAACGTCCAGCTGCGTTGTTAATTTGATTCTCTATTTCTCTACCACTTAGTTTCCCATAATTTATATGTTTATCGACTGAAAAATAAACATCTCCATTAGTGGAGTAAGCTATTTTCTTTTCTTCTAATTCTTCTATGAAATTAATAATTTGATGAAGGCATTTTGTTGCCCTTGGCATGCAATCTGGCCTAAGAATACAAAGAGTATCCATGTCTTTATGGAACTCATTGATATTTCTCTCACTTAATGCATCAGTAGAGCATCCTTCTTTCTTCGCCCGTTTAATAATTTTGTCATCAATATCGGTAAAGTTTTGCACAAACTTAACTTTAAATCCTTTCCATATTAAGAATCGTCTTAATACATCCCAATTAAGATAACTTCTTGCATGACCAAGATGACAAAGATCATAAACAGTTACGCCGCAGCAATATATTTTTACTTGATTGGGATTTATAGTAATAAAATCCTCTTTCTTTTTTGATAAGCTGTTTGTGAATTTTAAGGACAATTTCTTAGATAAAAATGGGAGGAAATATTGAATTAGTTAGCAACTATTTTGCCTCCATCCAATTTACTCCAACGCCAGTTTCAACGATAAGAGGAACGCTCAGTTTGACAGCATTTTCCATAGTTTTTTGGACAAGAAGTTTTGTTTCCTCCAAATCTTTTGGATCAACTTCTAGCACGAGTTCATCATGAACTTGAAGAAGAATTTTAGCTGCTAATCCAGTCTGCTTCAAAGCAGAATGCAATTGAATCATCGCAACTTTTATTATGTCCGCACTTGATCCCTGGATAGGTGCGTTTGCGGCGGCCCTTAATTGTTGTGCTTCCATTCCTGCTCTTCTGGCCGTCGTTAAATCAATATCATCTGCCGGAGTTCCCAGAAGTCTTCCAAGTCCATTTTTAAACTGAAAATATCGGCTTCATCCAAGCAATGTTTCAACAAAACCCTGGCTTAAGGCTAGTCTTTCTTGATATTCAAGAAAATTAAAAACTGCTGAATAACGTTCTTTGAATCTACTTAAAAAATATTTTGCCTCGATTATTGATACTCCTGTTGATCTTGCAAATCTTTGAGCCCCCATACCATAAATAACTCCAAAGTTAGTTGTTTTTCCTATTCTCCTTTCGTCGGCGTTAATAGTTTCTTTTTCAAATAAAATTTTTGCAGTTAAAGAGTGGACATCTTCGTTTTTTAAGTATGCATTTTTAAGTACTTCTTCCCCTGAAAGATGTGCGAGTATACGAAGTTCAATTTGTGAATAATCTGCACTTAGAAGATTCCAACCTTTTTGAGGAAGAAAAGCTTTTCTTATTCTCCTACTAAATTCAGTTCTGACAGGGATATTTTGGAGGTTTGGATTGCTGCTGCTTAATCTCCCAGTAGCAGTGACGGCCTGATTGAAATCTGTATGTACTCTTCCCGTTTCTTTCTCTATAAGTTGAGGTAAGGCGTCTACATAAGTATTAAGTAACTTACTTATAGTGCGATGCTCAATGATCATTTTTACTATTGGATTATCTGGTTCTAGTTTTTCTAATACACCTGCATCTGTACTCCATCCTGTTTTTGTTTTTCTTGATTTCTTCTTGTCTAAATTAAGTTTTTCAAAAAGCAATTCACCTAATTGTTTAGGGGATGAAAGGTTAAATTCATTACCTGAAATCTTATATACTTCTTCCTCGATAGTATTTAAATTTTTGGTTAGTTCTATAGACAAATCTTTAAGATAAGGAGTATCAATTATTATTCCAGTTGATTCAATTTCTGCTAATACTTGTTCAAGTGGTTGCTCTACTTCTGTAAGTAAATTTGTTAGTTTTTCACTCTTTTCGTTTAATCTTTTAATATAAATAAGTGCTAACCTCCTTGTTAAATAAACGTCCATACCACAGTAAATACTTGCAGTCTTAATATTGACGAATGAGAAGTCCTCCCCCTTTTTGACAATATCAGAAAAATTATTGGGCCTAAATCCAAACTCTCTATACGCAATTTCATCTAAGCTATGTTTGAGCGTTGCATCACAGATATAATCTGCTAGTAAAGTATCTATTACAACACCATTTAAGATGATCCCATGTCTTAGAAGAATCAATCTATCATATTTTGCATTTTGAAGGGTTTTAGGATTTTCATTACTAGAAAACCAGTTTTCTAGTGCATAGATAACATCTTCAATTTTTAATTGATTTATTTGATTAGATTCTAATAAATCGTCTTCTTTATTTTTATGTCCAATTGGTATATAAACTATATCTTGTAATGCTCTGCCAAAACAAAAACCTAAGCCAACAAGTTCAGCTTTAAATGGATTTAAACTTGTTGTTTCTGTGTCAATGGCTACAGGCTCTTTCACGTCT
>QBVL01000036.1 GCA_003284375.1 Prochlorococcus sp. AG-311-J23 | reverse complement strand
AATATGAGGAGAAAAAGGAGAAGTTATTTTAATTAATATTGAAATAATATTATTTAGAGTTTCATTACTACAGTAATTAGCTATTGAACTTAGGCCATTTACAGCTTTCATAAGCTCAGATATTGCTGTATTAAATTGAAGATTTTCCAGATCATCAGTTATTTCCTTAATAGCAATATTAATTAGACGTAAAGCCTCGTCATCTTTAGAATTTTCTCTAACTATATTTAATCTTGCATTACTCTTTGTTAGATCTAACGTATTCATCACAAATTTCCAGAGTCTCTGTATGAATCGATATTGGCCTTCAACATCGGAGTCATCCCACTCTAAATCTTTTTCCGGTGGAGCTTTGAAAAGTATAAACATTCTGGCCGTATCAGCTCCATATTTATCTATCACTACAGATGGATCTACGCCATTGTATTTTGACTTCGACATCTTTTCATAGATGATTTCAATACTTTCTCCTGTGAGTGGATCTTTGGGATTATCTATATCTTTTATTTGATCCTTAGAAAAATACTTATTTGTATTGGGATTTTTAAAAGTAATCGCTTGAACCATCCCCTGAGTTAAGAGTTTTTTAAAAGGTTCATCTATATTTATTAATCCACAGCTTTTTAGTGCCTTGGTTAAAAATCTAGAATAAAGTAAATGTAAAATTGCGTGTTCAATACCACCTACATATTGCTTAACTGGAAGCCATTTATCTATTTCACTTTTTAGAAAAGGATTTTCACAATTTTCAGGATTAATATATCTTAAAAAGTACCATGATGAACACATGAAAGTGTCCATTGTATCAGTTTCTCTGGTTGCTTCTATTCCACATTTAGGACAACAAGTATTTATCCAATCTTTTTTTGTAGTTAAAGGAGACTGACCTTTACCAGTTAATTTAATATCAGTAGGAAGAGTAACGGGAAGATCGCTGTCAGGCACTCTAACTTGTCCACATTTCTTACAATTAATAATCGGAATAGGGCACCCCCAATATCTTTGTCTAGATATAAGCCAATCTCTTAATCTATATGTGACCTTTGGCTTTGCCCAATTTGCATGTGAACCATATTCAAGTATTTGTGACTTTGCGATATCTGAATCAATTCCATTGAAGTTATCTGAATTGATCATAATTCCCTTATCAACATATTCAGCATTTAAATAGCTGTCATCTTCATCATTATTTGGTTTTATTACATAATTAATTGGCAAATCATATGATTTAGCGAATTGATAATCTCTACTGTCATGAGCCGGAACACCCATGACAGCTCCAGTTCCGTATTCCATAATCACATAGTCTCCAATCCAAATAGGTATCTCTCTATTATTTGCAGGATTGACTGCATTAACTCCTAAATTCATTCCAAGTTTTATTCTACTATCTGAATTTCTTTCAAGATCACTTAATTTAGCTTGTGTATTTCTAAAGGTTTTTAGTTTCTCAACATCATTAATATTTATTAATTGATCAATTAAAGGATGGTTAGATGCTAAGACAAGATAACTTACTCCATATACTGTATCTATTCTTGTAGTAAAAGCTGTTATTTTTTGTTCATGATCTTTGATATCAAATGTTATCTCTGCACCAACTGATTTACCAATCCAATTCTTTTGCATTAACCGGACTCTATCTGGCCATTCTTCTAGCTTAGCTAAATCCTTATTTAGATCTTCGGCAAAACTAGTAATTCGTAAAAACCACTGGTTTAATTCTTTTTTCTCAACTTTAGCTCCAGATCTCCAAGATTTACCCTCAGCATCTACTTGTTCATTAGCTAAAACAGTTTGATCAATTGGATCCCAATTTACTGTTGCTTTTTTTTGATAGGCAAGATTATTTTTATGTAATTGATTAAAAATATATTGAGTCCATTTATAATAATTTTCTTTGCAGGTAGTAACTTCTTTAGACCAATCGATTGATAAACCTAAGCGGTCTAATTGTTCTTTCATTTGTGAAATATTTTTATCTGTCCAGGTAGATGGACTTGTTTCTCTCTCTATTGCTGCATTTTCAGCAGGTAAACCGAAGGCATCCCAACCCATTGGATGTAGGACGCTAAAACCTTGCATTCTTTTATATCTAGCAAGTACATCAGTAATGACATAATTCCTGACGTGTCCCATATGTAATGAACCTGAAGGGTATGGGAACATAGACAATGCGTAAAAAGTCTTGTCTTTACTTATCTCAGTATTTGTTCTGTAGAGGCCATCATTAGCCCATTTTTCATGCCAATAAGCTTCTATTTCACGAGGCTCGTATCGCTGGTCAATAATCTCTGAAGTAGTATTATTCAAGGAAGATCTCCTTCAGTAGTTGATTTACCAATCTAAGAATGTTCTCATAAATTGATGCGCAATATTCAAATAGTTCTGAAATTACTACCAATAATGCTTTATTTTCCAACAACATAGCTGAAAAACTGTAAATCATGAAAAATATTTTCTCGAAATATCAAGGACTTGGTAATGATTTTATTATCATTGATGCTCGTGGTAACGACTTAGATTATTTATTTTCTAAAAATAAAGATAATATTATTGAACATATATGTAATAGAAATTTCGGTATCGGAGCCGATGGAGTTATTCTTTTATTAGAGTCAAAAAATAAATGTTTGGTTAGAATGAAGATATTTAATTCGGATGGCACTGAACCTGAAATGTGTGGTAATGGTATTAGATGCTTGATTGCTTTTTTGGATGATAATAACGAAATTAAAGATAATTCTCAGATACCTATTGAAACTAAAGCTGGCGTTATTCTAAACTCTATAGATGCTAATAATAATATCAGAGTAAATATGGGAGAACCAATCCTTTCTCCTCAAGATATCCCTACAAAACTGTTAATGAATAAATTAACAGTTCCTAATGGAATTCTTACAATAGATGATCAAAAATTAAACGTTTATGCTGCTAGTATGGGTAATCCTCACATGATTGTATTTGTTAATGAAATTGATGAAATACCTTTTGATCATTGGGGTAAATATCTCGAAAAACATAAGCTATTTCCAAATGATACCAATGTTCATTTTGTGCAATTAATTGATCAATCAAATATTAAAGTTAAAGTATGGGAGAGGGGCTGCGGGCCAACATTAGCTTGTGGTACAGGAGCTTGCGCTTGTCTTGTTATAACATCCAAATTAGGTAAAACTTTAGACAGAGCAAATGTCTATTTACCTGGAGGTAAATTAGAAATTGAATGGCCGAATCAATCAGGTCCTGTTTTTATGCATGGTCCAGCGTTAAAAGTATTCAGTGGAGAAATAGATATTTAAACACTCATAAATATGAACAATATTTATCTCGATGCATCAGCGACCACTCCTCCACATATAGATGTTATTAATAAACTAAAAGAAATTCAATTTGAATGTTGGGGTAATCCATCAAGTATTCATAAAGTTGGGATAATAGCTAGAGAGATTTTAGAAAGATCCAGATTATCATTAGCAAATAAATTAAAAGCGTCAACTGACGAAATATTTTTCACATCTGGAGCAACTGAATCAAATTATCTTGCTCTTAAAGGTGTAACTAATAATCTTGATAAAGGTAGAATTGTTATTACTAGTGTTGAACATCCCTCTCTTAACCTAATAGCTAATCAATTGCTTAATGATGGCTGGGATATTAAATACTGGCCTGTAGATCATCATGGAATCATTGATCTAGATCTTTTGGATGAGATGTTATCTTCTCCAACAAAATTGGTTTCAATAATCTGGGGGCAAAGTGAGATTGGGTCCATTCAGCCAATAAATCTCATAGGTAGGGAATGTAAGAAACGAAATATTCTTTTCCATACAGATGCTACGCAAATCCTCCCTAACGGCCTCTTTGAATGGAGTAATTTAAATGTTGACATGCTTAGTGCTTCTGCTCATAAGCTTCAAGGTCCTAAAGGTATAGGTTTATTGATGTTGCGTAAGGGCATTCAAGATTTATTAATGAATAATCCTTCTTATGGATTCAAGAATGGCGCTATAAGATCTGGTACGGAGTCTGTTCCCCTCATAGCAGGTTTTTCTACAGCAATTGACTTACTCAGTGAATATGTAGAGGTTACAGATAATCAAACATTATTTCCTGAGAATAATGTTTCCAAAATGACTTCTCTTTTAAAAAAAAATCTAATTAAGAATAAACAACTTACCTTTATTGGCTCTCAAAAGGAACGACTACCGAATAACCTTTCATTTCTTTGTCATACAGAATCAATGATTCCAATTAAAGGTAGAGAAATTGTTCGACTGTTGTCTAAACAAGGAGTTTATACAAGCAGTGGTAGTGCTTGCTCATCATCTAGTCAAGGACCAAGCCCCACACTGGTAGCAATTAATGTTGACAAATCCCTTCAAGAATCTGCCTTAAGAATTACTATTGGTCCATGGATTTCTAATAATGATATTAATACAGTGACTAATATAATATTTGAATCATTGCAATCATTAGCACTCAAAAAACAATGAACATAAAATGACAAATAATTTACCTGCAGATCTTGAAGAAGCAGAAATCAATGTTTATGATTCAATCCAAAGTTATTTCTTAAGTAACTCTGATCAATCATTTCTTTCTATAAACCTAAAATTCGAAGGGTTAAGATTAAACCCAATTATTTTTCGTCTTTCGAATAAACTAACTAAAATTAAATACGAAAATATTTTATTGTGGGCTGATGCTGGTGGAGCAGCTCTTGCTAAAAGAGATAATCCTGAATTGGCTAATAAGATATATACATTTAAGGAATTCATTAATTCATCAGATTTAATTAATTCAATATTGTTGGTTTGTTCACCCCAACCATATGATATTGAGATGTTTGAACAAGTTTGTTCTCACGCTAAATCTACTGTAATTATGCTAAATGGAAAGCTAGAAGATCCAATTGTTGGTATAGGTAGTGTCGGTCGAGAAATGCGGAAAAGATTTGCGGAAAAATGGCAAGTAGTATATTTTGTCCAACCCTTGTCTTTGGGAGCACTTTCAAAGAAATATCCTAATGACTGGGATCTCTTTAAATTAGAATCTAATGGATATTCATTTGTTAAATCATTTGATAAAAGACCTGATGATGAAACTATAATCCTAAACTTGTAGCTGAATGATTAAAAAATTATCATTATATATAGGATTTGGTTTGTTATCGATAAATATTATCAATGGTAATCTACCTTCTATATTTTTATATCTTAAACAAAGAATTAATATTAATACTATAGTTCCAGAAAATATTAAAATATGTGATCCGCTTCAAAATAATATAGAACATTATATTTCTAACTTTAGAAATAATATAAGTATAAGCATTTTAAATGAGAGTGGCCAATTTATTGTTGATATAAATAGCAAATTACCAAGGATTCCTGCGTCTAATCAAAAAATACTTACTAGTGCATTTGCTTTAGATAACTTGGGCCCTTATTATTCACTCAAGACATCATTAAGGAAATTAAGTACAGGAGAATTACACATTAATGCTTCTGGTGATCCCGATTTCGATTCAACACATTTGAACCAATTAGTTAGTGAATTACATAGCTATAAATTTATCTCAGCAAATAAAATCCCCATAATAATAAATGGTATAAGGCCAAAAAATTGGTGGCCTTCAAGTTGGTCTTATTCTGACAGAAAAGAAGAATATGGAGCTCCTATTACTAAGTATTCCATTGCCAGTAATTCAAGTATAAAAGCCATAAATCATCCTATTGAAAATTTTATGAATGTTCTAGATAAGACCCTTAAAAATCAAAAATTATCTAGTAGTTATTTTATAAAAAGTGTTAATCAAGATTACCCCATCGATTTTATATCAACTATTAATACTATTGATTCGGCTCCATTATACGTTTTACTTAATTTAGTTAATTCAGAAAGTCATAATTTTACCTCTGAAGTTATTTTTAGACATTCATTAAATAACTGGTCTCATAATTTTCCTAATGTTAAATACAGCAAATGGTTAAAAGAACAAAACTTTAGTTCTGATAATTTTATTTTAGCTGATGCTAGTGGTTTATCCAGAGAAAATAGAGTTACTACATATGGGTTATCTCAATTTTTGAGAAGAATGCAATTAAGCAGATTTTCCGATTATTATTTCTCCTCTTTTTCTATTTTAGGCGTTAGGGGGTCATTAGCAAATGTTAATTCTCCAATAAATCTTAAGGGTAGGATTTTAGCAAAATCTGGAAGACTTAATAATGTTAGATCTGTTTCTGGTATTAT
>QBVL01000035.1 GCA_003284375.1 Prochlorococcus sp. AG-311-J23 | reverse complement strand
CCAAGTTTAAATTGGTATTCAGGAAAACAAATCAAAAGTTTTGAGGAGCAAAATAAAAGTAAATGCAAAGTAATTAAGAAAACTAATGATTGGGATCTATATACATGTAATGATTAAATGAAATATTACTATTAACATATTTTTCACTTCTTCAGCTTTTATTTGCAAGAATAAATTAGTAATTACTGTCTTCTGAAAAAGTGTATTGTATTGAGCTTACTATTAAATTAAGTCCTATGCCTTTGGTAGTTCAGAGAAAAGATCATGGAGATGCAAAGAGGCTTTACTCTGACGTTGTAGATTCTATCAAAAACGGTAATCCAAGGCTCCTAGAATTGAGTTGTGAAAAACTTGAAGATAAAAGAATTACTGTTCTTGTAAGCGAAATTACAGCTGTACAGATTTATGAAAAAACTAGTAGCAGCACTAGCAAACGGCCTGGATTTTCACTCCAGAATTAAGAAACAATAGGAGTCATTCACTTTTGAAACCAACCACTTGGTCTGGATATTTAGAATTTGATCAAGTCTCTTTTTCTTGGCCCAATGGAGTCAACGTTATAGACCAATGCTCTTTTTCCATTGCAAAACCAGGTTTGTGGATGCTTGTTGGTGAAAACGGAAGTGGTAAAAGTACCTTGTTTCGCCTGATAAATGGAGTAATTCGTCCTAAAAGCGGAAAAATTTTTTGTTCTCTCAAGCCATCAATGGTTTATCAAAACCCAGACCATCAATTGCTTATGCCAACATGTAAAAGTGAGTTGATGCTTAGCGTTCCTAAAACCATTCCCCAAACTAATCTATTGGAATTAATTCATTCCGCTTTAGAAAAAGTGGACTTGTGTGAAATGTTGGATAGGCCTATTCACACTTTAAGTGGTGGACAAAAGCAGCGTCTAGCTCTTGCTGGAGCAATTGTTAGTAATTCAAATTTACTTTTACTTGACGAGCCCACAGCTCTATTGGACCCTCAAAGTCAAAATTCAGTTTTGAAAGTTATGAAAAAATTGACAAGTTGCTCTGCTGATCCAATCACAGCAATTTGGGTTACTCATAGATTGGAAGAATTAAATTTTTGTGATGGGGCGGCAATTCTTAAAAATGGAGCTATCAGCAATTGGAATTCTGGTTCAAAAGTGTTCCAAGAAATAAAATCACTTGCCCTTAGGTAGCTGGCAAGGGTAAGTTCTTAATGTTGTAATCCTCGGTAGCTCAGCGGTAGAGCGATCGGCTGTTAACCGATTGGTCGCAGGTTCGAATCCCGCCCGGGGAGTTTTTAAAGGCAAATGTAAATTTGTTCATCCATCAGAATAGATTTGTTGACTTTTTTTCAAGATAAAAAACAAATCTCATAAAGTTTTATTAGCTTTTTTTATGAAAGTTTTGAGAATTCCTTAACAGTAAAGCCTCAGAATCGGAAGACATTCTAAAGAGAGTTCGGAGACTTTTCGCTTTTTCAAGGATTAAAAAGCAGTGATACTAAATGGTCTTGTCGATTCGGGCATGGGAAAACAAATTTTTCGAATTCTGCAATAAAAACAAAATTTTGAGAGAATCATATGAATCTTTAGTAATCGCGGTTGCGGGTACTTTTTAACTTGGGCAATTATCAATGAAGCCTTGCATTTTACTTATTGAAGACGACCAAGACATGAGAGATCTGGTTGCAGGGCATCTTGAGCACACTGGTTTTGATGTCCAAAAAGCTGAGGACGGCATCAAGGGTCAAGCTCTAGCTCTGCAATATGCGCCTGATCTAATTCTTCTTGACTTAATGCTTCCTAAAGTTGATGGTTTAACTCTTTGTCAACGTTTAAGAAGAGATGAGAGAACATCATCAATACCTATCCTTATGATTACTGCTTTGGGTGGAATCAAAGATAAAGTTACTGGTTTTAATTCAGGTGCAGATGATTACATAACAAAACCATTTGACCTTGAGGAATTGCAAGTAAGGATCAAGGCGTTGTTAAGAAGAACTAATCGTGCACCATTAGGAAGTAACAATCAGCAAGAAATACTTAATTACGGCCCTCTTACACTTGTTCCTGAAAGATTTGAAGCGATATGGTTCGAATTCCCAGTTCGTTTGACTCATTTAGAATTCGAATTGCTCCATTGTTTGATGCAAAGACATGGTCAGACTGTTGCTCCCTCTTTAATTCTTAAAGAAGTTTGGGGTTATGAGCCTGATGATGATATCGAAACTATTAGAGTGCATGTAAGACATTTAAGAACCAAGCTTGAACCTGATCCAAGAAAACCAAGATTCATTAAAACTGTTTACGGTGCAGGATATTGCTTGGAGCTACCAACAGGTGACAAAATCATTGAGATTCAACCATTAATAACTCAAGCTAGAGAAACTAATTCTTTGAAAAATAGTACGGATGAAAAAGTGATTGCTTAATCAAGCAAGTTTATTTCTAATAAAGTTACTTCCCAAGCAAGTCTAGGCTGCACAAATTTTAATAATTGTTTTCTCAGCTCCTCAAGTTGCATAACGATATTAAAATTTTTTTCTTTTGTCCAAGCCCTATTCTGTTGAAAATCAATAAGCCATATTTGTTGCTCTATGTTGAGCTCATCAGTGATTTCTTTGGCTAATTTTAATAACTCAATTGGATTAGATAATTGGATTTCTAGCTTTTGCCTTAATTGATTTGAAAAGGATAACCATAATTGAAGATTTGTAATACAGCGTCCAGGGGATCCATATGAAAAATCGATTAATTCTCTGATTTTGTCACTAGGAATATCATCTATTGCTTGAAAAACTTCTGATTTCTCAATAATTTTGTTTACTTGATTATCATCCAGACGAATAAATGGAATTATCTGACATCTTGATCTAATGGTTGATAATAATTTTTCTGGTCTTTTAGTGACAAGAATAAATAACCCGGCATGCGTCTCTTCAAGAGTTTTTAATAATGCATTTGATGCAGATTCATTTATTCTTTCAATGTCTTCAATTATTACTATGCTTCTTTCTGATTCAAATGGCTTTTTCCCAAGAAATTCAATTATTTCTTTAATTTGATTTAGCCTTATTTGCGGAGGTGATTTAATACTGATACCATCTAACCTTGCTTTTGTCTGAGAAATACTTTGACCTTGGACTATATAAGATGGCTCTATCCATAATAAGTCAGGATGATTATTACTATCTATTTTTCTTTTTGTATTTTCTTTTTCCTTGTTTTTGTCAAGAATAGATTTAATAAAAATTTTAGCAGTTTTTTTTCTTCCGACTCCATCTGGACCAGAAAATAAATAAGCATGAGAAATATGTTCTTTTGAAATCGCAGATTTCAAAATTTCAATTGCTAAATCTTGTCCATATATATTTTTAAAATCATCCATTTTATTTGTTTTTTATTAATTTCTTTATCTCGGATTTAATCTCGGATGTGATTTTTTCTTTAGAGTTAATAGCTGATATTTTTTTCCAGTTATTGTCTTCGGACAATGCTTGAAAGCCTAGAGAAACATTTGATAAAAACTCTTTACCTTCTTGTTCTATTCGATCATCTTTCCTATTCATTCTTCTTCTTATACTTTCTTCAATAGGTATGTCTAATAGAAATGTAATATCTGGAGCTATCCCCTGCGTGGATATAGCCTCGAGATCTTTAATTAACTTGATATCTAACTTTCTTCCATAACCTTGATACGCAAGTGTTGATCCACAAAATCTATCGCTTATTACCCAATCCCCTTTATCTAAAGTTGGGCGAATAATTTCATTTACATGTTGTGATCTATCTGCGGCATAAAGTAAAAGCTCAGTAATAGAGCCTGGACTTTTTTCTCGAGAAGTATCCAGCAGAAGCGATCTTATTGATTTTCCTAATTTAGTTCCCCCTGGCTCTCTAGTGATAACTAATTTATTATTTTCAGGTATGAGGTCGGTACCAATAAGCCATTTGGATAATTGATTGATTTGTGTGGTTTTACCCGAGCCATCAATACCTTCAAAAACAATAAACCTGCCTCTCATTTTGACTTCAAAGATAAAGCATTAAGTACAACACTTATAGAGCTCAAAGCCATAAGTAAAGCCGCCAGGGGTGGAGATAGTAATAACCCAGAGGATGGTAAAAGTAATCCTGCAGCGATTGGTAAAGCAATCAAGTTATATCCAAATGCCCATGCAAGGTTTTGTTTTATTTTGAGCATTGCTTGTTTTGAAAGATTTAAAGCATTTGGAAGAGATTCCAAGTTTTCTCCAAGCAGAACAAGGTCAGCAGAATCTTGAGCGATTTGAGTTCCGGTTCCTACCGCTACGCCCAAGTCTGCAGCGGCAAGCGCTGGGGCATCATTAATTCCATCACCTATCATCGCTACTAAACCATTATTTTTTAATAAGTTCAACTTATTCAGCTTGTCTGAGGGTAACATTTGCCATGTAATTTGTTTTGCATTAAATCCCAATTTTTTCCCTATAGATAAAACTGCTGAATCTCTATCGCCACTAAATAAATTTAATGAAAAACCTCTTGAGCGTAATTTATTAATTGAAAGGAAAGCGTCTTTTCTTATTTTGTCATCAATCAAGAAAAAACCTAATAATTTGCTCTCCAAAGAAACTGCAACTATTGATTGTGCCTCTCTTTTTGAAAGCTTGAAATTATTTTCAATCATTTCATTCCATTCAATTCCTTCGCTTTTGATCCATTCGGGAGTTCCGACTCTTATAAGTCCTTCTAAATTATTAATTTTGCCAGCTAATCCTTTCCCTGGATATGTAGTTGACCTTGATACTTTTTCTAGTTTGATTTCTTTCTTATGTGCTTCTTGAATAATTGCTTGGGCTAGTGGATGCCGACTTTCTTGTTCAATGCTTGCCGCCACTTTGAGCATGAAATTTTTTTCTGACTCATCGTATTTCCAACAGCCAACAACTAATGGCCTTCCAATCGTGAGTGTACCTGTTTTATCAAAAATGATTTGACTTATTTTTGATGCCATTTCTATGACATCTCCACCTTTGAACAGCCAACCTCGTTTTGCAGCTTCCCCAGATGCGACTGTTATTACGGTTGGCGTGGCAAGTCCTAGTGCACACGGGCAGGCTACAACTAAAACAGCTATTGATAATTGAAATGAGAGACCAATTGGTGTTTGAGGTGTATTCATCAAATGATCATGCAAGTTATGGCTATGCATGAAACCTGTACTAGAAACTTCTAAAACTTCTGGCCATATCCTCGTCCCTATTTTCCACCAAAAAACAAAAGTTATTAAAGAAAGAGTTGTTACCCCGTAGCAAAACATACCTGCCACCTTGTCTGCTAATCCCTGAATAGGTGCTTTTCTAGCTTGGGCTTCTTCAACTAAGCTTATTATTTTAGCTATTGCCGTTTCAGATCCGATTTTTTGAACTTCTAAAATAATTGTTGACTCTAAATTCAGGCTGCCAGAGGGCAGCTCGACCCCAGGTGTTGCTTCTAGAGGTAAAGACTCGCCAGTTAAACTAGAGATATCTATTGCCGAATTTCCTTTTATAACTAAGCCATCTACTGGGATTCTATCCCCGGCTAATAATTGAATTTTTTCTCCTGGTCTTAGAGCACCTATTCTGATTTCACGAATTTCATTATTGTCTAAAATTAAATTGGCTGTGTCGGGTTGTAATTTTGCTAACTCTTTTAATGCTGTTCCAGTGTTGACGCGCGCTCTCTCCTCTAAAAAACGTCCTAATAAAACAAATCCAAGCAGCATGACTGGTTCATTGAAAAAACATGGCCAGCCAACTCTTGGCCAAATCAAAGCAATTATGCTTGCTATGTAAGCACTCATTACACCAAGACTGACTAAGGTATCCATAGTCGGTGTAAGCATGATTGCGGCTTTTAGTCCTGCGTTAAGTATCGATTTACCCGGTCCAAGTAAAGAAAAGGTTGCGAGTGCAGCATGAAAAGGTAATGAACCAATAAGTGGAAAAGATATTTGTTGACCCTCTACTAAATGTCCAAACCCTGAAAGAATTAATAATGAAATAGCAATTATTAGTTGTCGCCATTTATTCCATAAATTCTGATTTTCGTTTGTCTCTAACTCGGTATTTTTTGAAATTGTTTGATTAGGTCTTTCCCTTGATGGAAAGCCCTTGGATGTAAGAACTTGTATTACATCGGCAAAGGGATTATTAGGCTCTTTAATTTCTATAAAAGCCGTTTTTGTTACTAAATTAACGCTTGCGTTGTTTATGTTTGGGTGGTTTTTAAGTATTTTTTCAACTACCTGTACACAACTTCCGCACTTCATTCCATCTACATCCAGCAGAATTGTATTTTTGCTTTGGGCAATCTTTTTGTTGCTCAAGGGAATATAAGTTTTTGGATACTTATTCTAAATTTAATAAATAAAAAGCATGTTGCATTTATTTAATGATTTATTAATACAAAAAAATTAGTTTCATTATTTCTATACATTTTTTTTATTTTCAGGCAGGGTAGAATTATATGTATTGATATTTGTTCAATCGTGCCTAGAAGTCAAAACAAAGACAATTTTCTTGATAAGGCCTTCACGAA
>QBVL01000034.1 GCA_003284375.1 Prochlorococcus sp. AG-311-J23 | reverse complement strand
AATAAAATTGCTGATGTGGTTAAACATGCTGTTCGATCTTTAGGGCGCAAGTTCCACTGAATCAAGCCACCCAATGGAACAACAAAAGTCGAAAAAAGTGCTGGAAAAAATCTTATACAAAACTCAGAGGGTAAAAAATCAAAATTATTTTGAAAATTTCGACTTATTCCAATTGCAAAAGAAATTATCCAATGCAATCCAGGGGGTTTATTCAAATAGGGCTTATCCCAGATAGAAGGAAGCAATCGCTCTAGTCCACTTTTTTGGTTTAATTCCAATGCAACTCGTGCGACAGTAGCTTCATCAAAATCTCTTAAAGGCAAATTCCCCAAAGAGACAAATGCAATTCCACAAGCTATGGTCCAAAAAAGAAAAACCCATAAAATTGGAGGCTTACAGTTATGGGAAATGCTCTCGGTCAATATCAAAAAATTATTCCATCTATTTATATCTCTAAAAGGCCAATAAAGCTTCTGAATAACAAATTTTCAAGCATTATTAAAAGAGAATTGAATTATTAAATAACTTTTGCCTCGAAATTGATTCAAGTTTTTAAAATAAGATCATGCCAATTGCTAATGACATAACATCTTTAGTTGGCCAAACACCTTTGGTCAAGCTGAACCGATTACCTAGTGAATTAAATTGTAGAGCAGAAATCGTAGCAAAATTAGAAAGTTTCAACCCCACAGCATCTGTAAAAGACCGAATAGCTGGCGCGATGGTGCAATCAGCGGAAAAGGAAGAAACAATCAAACCTGGACATACTGTTCTAATTGAACCAACCAGCGGAAACACAGGAATTGCATTAGCCATGGTTGCTGCAGCAAAAGGGTATCGGCTGATACTTACAATGCCTGACACAATGAGTACTGAGCGACGCGCAATGTTAAGAGCATTTGGAGCAGAGCTTCAACTAACCCCTGGCAAAGAAGGAATCCAAGGCGCTATTGAGCTCGCAAAGGAATTGGTACTTTCTATACCTAATGCATATTTGCTTCAGCAATTCGATAATTTATCCAATCCTGAAATTCATGAAAAAACGACCGCTGAAGAAATTTGGGAAGATTGCGAAGGCAAGCTTGATGCATTAATTGCAGGCGTAGGAACAGGAGGAACAATCACAGGTTGTGCCAGATTTTTAAAACAAAAAAATCCAAACATCAAAGTTTTTGCAGTAGAACCTTCATCCAGCCCAGTTCTATCAGGAGGGAATCCTGGATCTCATGCGATACAAGGCATTGGTGCTGGTTTCATTCCTAAGGTATTAGATATGAATCAAATTGATGAAGTCATAAGAATCAACGATAATGAAGCAATGGACATAGGAAGAAGACTTGCCAAAGAAGAGGGATTGCTTAGTGGTGTCAGCAGTGGTGCTGCAGTAGCCGCTGCTTTAAAAGTAGGAAAAAAACTTGAGTTTGCGAATAAGCGATTGGTTGTTATCCTTCCTAGTTTTGGTGAAAGATATCTCTCAACAACAATGTTTACCTCCATCCCCGCAAACCCAGTAAAAGGTAATGAGTACCTCTAAAGAAGAAATAATCATTCAAAAATGATAAAAGACCCTTATCAAATTTTGAAAGTTCATCCCAGTTCAAAACTTGAAGAGATTAAAAAAGCATATCGAAAACTTGTAAAAATACACCACCCTGACAAAGGAGGAGATTCAGCAGTAATGCTCGAAATAAACTCAGCATGGGAAATATTAAAGAAAAAACATACAGATCTAAATTTCAATACAGTTAATAATTCAAAAGTTTATAACCAGAATGAATACAAAAGAGAATCTAATAATTACTCTAATTCTGAAGATATAAAAAAATGGTTTCAGAACATATACCTCCCTATTGATAAATTGTTGGGACAAATAATGAATCCTTTAAGTTCAAAAATAAGAGACTTATCAGCTGATCCTTATGATCAAATACTTATGGATTCTTTCTGTTTATATCTTGAAGAAAGTAAAAAAAAAATAACTAAGATTAAAAAAATTTATACATCTTTCGCAAGTCCTGCAATTATAAGGGATTTCAGCTTGGATCTCTATCATTGCTTATCACATGTTGAGGATGGTGTTAATGAATTAGAGCGCTACACAATGGGCTATGTAGACAATTACCTTCATGATGGAAAGGCAATGATTGCTATTGCTAAGAAAGAAAGAAAATTTTTACAGAGCAATAAGAAAGAATGGCTAATCTTATAGTTTAAATCTTTATTCATTTACTAATAAGAGACTATATGATCGGAGTTTATCCAAACATCAGGAACTGGTCTTCTCCACCTAACTTGAAAATAATCACCTTTAATCAATAATACTTCTCCAGGCCCTTGAAAAATATATTCAGGTAAATCCATGTCGCTCGCTTTAGATTCTAAGCTATTAGAGTATTTCTCACGATCAACTTTTACAAGATCTCCTTTTCTGAATTTCTTTTTTATCTTTGGTTGTGATTGTGAATCATCTACTTTTCCTGTTTGTTCAGACATTTTAAATAATCAATGAAAAACTAATGACTTAATTCAAATATTCAAATGAAGAATAGCAGTTAACACAGAATGGTAAAAATTATGTCATTAATTAATTGCAAATTCCATAACCTTAATCTTTTGGATCGATGAACACCATAAGTTCATCAAAATCCCTCTAAGCTGAACAAATATAATTGGATAAATCATGAAATTACTACTTACTGGATGCACTGGTTTTATAGGAAGAGAATTAATTCCTTTGCTAATCAAAGAAGGACATAGTCTTACGGTCATATCTAGACAAACAAAAGGAAGATTAAACACGATAGCCAATGACTCAAGAATTAAACTCATACAAATGAATCCAGCTGAGTCCTCGTCTTGGGATAAAGAAGAAATTCAAAACTCTCTTAAAAGCTGCGAAGGGGTTATAAATCTCGCTGGCGAACCAATTGCTGAAAAAAGATGGACTACCGATCACTGTAAAGAAATTACAAATAGTCGCATAGAGACAACAAAGAATCTAATTAAAAACCTAAGGAATCTAAGAAAGCCCCCAAAAGTTCTCATTAATGCATCTGCAATTGGTTTTTATGGCTCACATGCTCAAACTAAATTCACTGAAGAAAATATTCAGGGTGATGATTTCCTAGCAAGTCTATGTAAAGAATGGGAATTTACTGCAAAAAAACAAACCAAGAGCGACTCGCCTTTTAATCGTAAGAATCGGAATCGTTTTAGCTAAAGATGGTGGAGCACTAGGGAAAATGCTTCCTATTTTCAGAGCTGGTCTAGGAGGTCCAATAGGAGATGGAAAACAATGGATGAGCTGGATACACAGAACAGATCTTTGTAAGCTTATTAACGAAAGTGTGAAAAATTCTTCTTGGTCAGGTGTAGTCAATGGGGTTGCACCAAATCCTGTAAGAATGAATGAGTTCTCCAGTTCACTTGGTCAAGTACTTGGCAGACCAAGTCTTCTTGCAGTTCCTGGACCAATATTAAAATTAATTTTAGGAGATGGAGCTCGTGTAGTTTTAGAAGGACAAAATGTACAACCTCAAAGGTTGAATAAGCTCAAATTTAAATTTAGTTTTCCCACTATTAATGAAGCTTTTCAAGCAATATTAAATTAAAAAATTTTATTAAATCTAATCAGAAGTCACAGGTCTAACCAATTTTTTATTTTTAGTAACGTTTTCCAATTAGGTTTCCGTTCAAGACCATCTTCAAATGATTCTTGTAATTCTTTTTCTAATTCAGGGAGAACTAACATAGCTCTTTTCACATAATCAATATGATCTCTAACTCCTTTAGAATTAGTCTCTAACAAGGCAAGACTCAAATTTATTCTTGACTGTGGATCTTGTCCGTTAAGTTTTACTGCATACCGGGCAGAGCGCAAGGCTTCCTGAGGCGAATCACATAACAATTGCAACCAAGACAAGCATGTCCATGCAGCAGCATTATTTGGAGTAGTAGAAACTATTTTCTGAAAATCTTCAATCAATTCATCTGCCGGTGACCCAGCTTTATAGCGATTTAAAGCTTCTTCAAAAAGGCTTTCCTCTAATTGATCCATTGTTAATTTAAAAATACTTTTAGTTAAAGTTAAACTGCAAAGGAGCTTCCACAGCCACAGGTTTGTGATGCATTGGGATTAGTAAAGTTAAAACCTCCACCAATTAAATCTGTACTGAAATCTAATTGCATGCCATATATATACAAAAGACTCTTTGGATCACAAATTACTTTAAACGAACTGGTACCTACTGAATATTCATAGACTTCATCATCTTTTTGAATATCATCATTAGACACAAAATCCATTGTGTAACTCATACCACTGCACCCACCAGAACGAACTCCTACTCTCAATAATTTCCCTGAACCTTGTTCTTTGCAAAGTCTAGACAACTGATCCAATGCAGGAGTTGTAATAAGCACTCCTTTGCCACCTTGAGCTTTATGAGTTGTAGGCGGTGCGCTTGATTCACTCATTGTTTTTTCTGAACTTTAATAACACTCTATTAATTATATTCGATTTTAAAAGTGCCAAAAAAGAGTTTTTATTCATAGAGTTAGTGTATCCATCTAATTAAACGAGTGAAAATCGCAATAATAGGTGCAGGTTTAGCAGGATTGACTGCTGCAGTTGACCTTGTTGATGAAGGACATGACGTCGACCTATACGAAGCAAAACCTTTTATGGGAGGTAAAGTTGGAAGCTGGGAAGATTCCGATGGCAATCACATAGAGATGGGTTTGCATGTCTTCTTTTTCAATTATGCCAATCTGTTTGCATTAATGAAAAAAGTAGGCGCGTTTGACAATCTTTTACCAAAAGACCACACTCACCTT
Organism: Prochlorococcus sp. AG-311-J23; assembly: GCA_003284375.1. Classification (GTDB taxonomy): domain Bacteria; phylum Cyanobacteriota; class Cyanobacteriia; order PCC-6307; family Cyanobiaceae; genus Prochlorococcus_B. Next base: position 2,675 of record QBVL01000034.1, on the reverse strand, counting down.
TTTGTTAATAAAGGCGGTGACATTAAATCACTTGATTTTCGATTTTTTGCAGGAGCTCCTTTTAACGGCTTAAAAGCCTTCTTCACTACACCTCAATTAAATTGGATTGACAAGCTAAGGAATGCTCTTGCTCTCGGAACAAGTCCGATAGTAAGAGGGCTGATTGACTACGAGGGTGCGATGAAAATAATACGATCACTAGATTCTATTAGCTTTCAACAATGGTTTCTTAACCATGGAGGAAGCCAAAATAGTATCGAAAGGATGTGGAATCCCATTGCATATGCGCTGGGATTCATTGATTGCGAAGACATTTCCGCAAGATGCATGCTTACCATCTTTATGATGTTTGCTTCTAAGACAGAGGCATCTAAGCTCAACCTATTGAAGGGCTCACCCCACAAATGGCTTACCAAGCCAATACTCGATTACATTGAACAAAGAGGCGGAAGACTTCACTTAGAAAATATTGTTAAAGAAATTCATTCAGAGGATTCTGATCATCCATCTGTTACCGGAATCACCCTTCAAACTCCGGAGGGTGAACAAAAAATTCAAGCAGACAAATACTTAGCTGCATGCGATGTATCTGGTATAAAAAGAATAATTCCTAGATCATGGAGACGTTTTAAAGAGTTCGACTCACTTTACAAGCTTGATGCTGTCCCAGTTGCGACAGTACAACTTAGATACGATGGCTGGGTAACGGAGATTAATAATCAACAAGCGCAAAAAAACCTAAAAAGACCATCTGGTTTAGACAACTTGTTATACACAGCCGATGCTGATTTTAGTTGTTTTGCAGATTTAGCTTTATCAAGCCCAGAAGACTATAAAAAAGAAGGTCAGGGTTCTCTACTTCAATGTGTCTTAACCCCTGGAGATCCATGGATTACCAAGTCCTCTGATGAAATTGTAAAACATACTGATTTACAAGTCAGGACACTTTTCCCCTCTTCAAAAGGTTTAAAGCTTTTGTGGAGCAATGTGGTCAAGGTTTCTCATTCTCTCTACAGGGAAGCTCCTGGAATGGAGCCATATAGACCAGATCAAAAAACTTCTTTTAGTAATTTCTTCTTAGCAGGCAGTTACACAAAACAGGACTACATTGACTCTATGGAAGGAGCAACAATGAGCGGACATCTTGCTGCTTCAGCAATGCTCTCAAAGTCTGTCTCACTAGCAAAAAATTCTTCGGTTGCATAAGAAATGGGAAAGTGGCTTGATCACACAGTGATTAGTGAAATTAATGCTCCAGTTGAACTTGTTTGGAAGTTTTGGAGTGATTTAGATTCGATGCCTTTGTGGATGACTTGGATTGAGTCGGTTAAGGCAGTCGATCAAAAAACCTCGACACTTCCTGATTTAACGGAGTGGACACTTGCAGCTAATGGCTTTCGTTTTAAATGGAAAGCTCAAATCACAGAAAGAATAGAAGCAGAGAAATTGGAATGGAAATCAGTTGGTGGTTTACCTACCAAGGGTTCAGTACGTTTTTACAATGAAGAGAGGTCTAAAACTGTGGTTAAATTAAAAATATCTTATGAATTACCTCAAGTTTTAGCTAATTTAATGAAAGCAAATATTCTTGGAGGAATCGTCACAAAAGAATTACAAAAAAATCTTGACGGATTTAAAGAACTCGTCGAAAAATCAGCATGAATTTAATTAAAATTTAGTTCTAGGCAGGCTTGCAATAATCCTTCCAGATCGTGCGGGACAGCTTCTTTATCAGGCGTTCTAATAAGGTTTTTACATCTAATAGTTGTTTGAGGTCCAATCGAAACAAGTTTAATCTTTTCAACAAATTTCAACCAATTTTCACCAAAGTATTTTGTAAATAAGCTGACAGTATTTATTACTGTTTTACCACTAGTAAAAGCAATAATATCTATTTGTCCACTTTTCAAAGCTTCTATAGTCTTTTGAGGTATATCTTTAGGGCAAGAAGATTCATAAGCAGCTACTTCAGTAACCTCTGCTCCTTTTAATTTGAAAGAGTCAGATAATATTGATCTGCCGCCTGTTTGTACTCTGGGAATAAATAGTCTTAGACCTTTTTGATTCTGAGGGAAATATTCAACCAAGCTATCTGCAACAAAACTAGGAGGAACAAAACTAATCTTTGCATCCATATCTGCCAACAAAGAAGCTGTTTTTCGTCCTACAGCTGCAATTTGAATGTTCTTAGAAATTTCCGACAAAGATAAGCCAATTCCTCTTAATCTATCTTCAACATTTCTAACACCATTTGCGCTGGAAAAGATTATCCAGTCAAAGGTAAAAATTTTCTTTAAAGCATCATCCAAAGGAGTCCAGTCATCGGGAGGTCCAATCACTAACGAAGGGAGATCGAATACCTCAGCACCGTTCTCCCTAAAGATCTCACGAGCCTCTGAAGTCTGTTCTTGGGCACGAGTAATAATTATCTTCTTGTCGGTTAAAGCCTTTTTTGTATACTTCATTCTAAGAAGTTTAAAGAGTAACTATGCTGTCATTTAAACAATAATATAGTTTTTTCTTTAAGTAACTATGGGGGCGGGAAAACAAAGGAAAAGGAAAAACAAAAAAACAAAAAAAACAAAAAAATTTAAAACAATCCATAATTTCTTTACTTAAGTTTTTCTCAATTTCCTTTCGAGCTATTTTTGCTTGCAAAATACGACTTAAAATTT
>QBVL01000033.1 GCA_003284375.1 Prochlorococcus sp. AG-311-J23 | reverse complement strand
AGAATTAGATTTTTAATTGTGCTTATTCTTCGGTGGAAATAGAGGATTGCCTTAAACTAACACTATGGAGAGGTGGCTGAGTGGTCGAAAGCGAACGACTCGAAATCGTTTGATAGCTAAAACTATCCGTGGGTTCGAATCCCACCCTCTCCGTATTTCTTAGAAGTTACTTTTTTCTAAATATTTTCTTGAAGACTTTTAAACTGACTGTATTTAATGTGATTAAAATAAAGAAGAGGTAGAAATCATTTGAAAAAATTAGAAGAGCCTTCATCTTTCTATGATGAAGCAATTAATTTTATTGATTTAAATGATTATGATGGAGCTATTAACTCTATTAAAAAGAATATTGATAGTCTTGAAAATCCAGATGATATTGCTTTAGCATATTTAAATTGTGGTTTTCTGAATGATAAGTTAGGAGAAAATGTATCTGCTATAGATGACTTCTCAAAGTCAATTTTTTTTGAATCTAAAATAGATATTATTAAACAAAGGTCTAAAGATATTTCATTTAGTGGTAGAAGTAATTCTAGATATAAAAATGGAGATTATCAGGGAGCAATAGATGATAAAAGAAAAGCCAAAAAAATTAGATTATTAGAAATTGATAAATCCAATGAATTAGATAAAACTAAAATAGATTACAAAAATATTTTGTTAGGTACATTTAAAACAATGGATCTAGAACCTAAATATAATACTCTTCTTAAAGGTTCAGAAATACGAAAAAGTAAGTATGATTTAATTGCAGATTATAAAAAAGTGATTAGTGAAAAAAGAAAACAGGAGGTAATAAATAAATTAGAAGTTATCAGTGAATCAAAGTATAGAATAGGAGATTATAAAGGTTCTATTAAAGCTATTAGAAGAGCAGAGAAATATTATTGAGTATGAAAAAGTTGGATTTATTTGTTTTTACCAATAAGGATCACTAAAGAAATCAACATTTAGTTCCTTTTTATCCGGAACGTTTGCAATACATGCACGTACGACTTCTCCGTTGACTTCTATTTCGCAGGCCCCGCAGCTTCCTCCTAGGCATCCAGTAGGTATATCGATATCAGCATCATAAGCAGCTTTTAACCAATCAACTCCAGGAGAGCAATTGCTTGATTTCTTATTAGGCCAGTTTATTTTCACAGTATTCATTGTTTAATCATTTTATTAAAATATCTATATTTATATTTTTTTCGAAGGCATCAGTTAATAAATCTAATAATTTTTCTCTTTTGTCACTATTATTTTCTTCATTGATTCTTATATGATTTAATCCTTTTTTCTGTCTTATTTTATTGATCCATTGCGTACGCCATTCATCATTTTCAAAAATTCCATGTAAATAAGTGCCTCCTATAAAGCTCTTATCTTTTTTTTCAATTACCCACCCTAAAGAACTAGTTTTAAATAGAGAAATAATATCTGAATCTTTATTATTGATCAAATCACTTTCCCCATAATGCATCTCAAACCCCTTTATATTCTGAGAACCTGGCCATGAAACTTTTTCTTCTCTTTGTGAGGTGTGCTTGATTTCTCCAAAAGTTGTTTTGATTGGAAGAAGCTCCATCCCCATCTTTGGTAATGCGCTTTCTTCATTAATACTTTCCTGCTGATGTGGGTCTTCTAATGATTTCCCTAGCATTTGTAATCCTCCACATATGCCAAAAATATTTCCTCCATTTTTGGCATAATCTTTTATTTGATTGCTCAAACCAGTTTTATTTAAACTCTCTAAATCTTTAATCGTTTGTTTGCTTCCAGGAATTATTAATACATCTGGTTTACCTAGGTCTTGTCCAGGTTCTATCCATCGCATTTGAATACTTGAATCGCTAAAGAAAGGATCTAGATCAGAAAAATTGCTAATTCTAGGTAACTTTATTATTGCTATTTCTATTTCCGCGCTTTTATTTATTTGTTTTCTTTCAAGTAAGTCAAGGGAATCTTCAGGTGGGAAAATCTCTTTTAGCCAGGGTAATATTCCTAAAACCGGGATTCCTGTTTCTTTTTCTATCCATGTGACTCCTGATTCGAATAAGGCTTTATCTCCTCTAAATCTATTAATAATTATTCCTTTAATTAATTTTTTTTCATTGGGTTTCATCAATGCAATTGTTCCAATTATTTGAGCAAAAACGCCTCCTCTTTCAATATCTGCTACTAAAATACAATTTGCATTTAGAAATTTTGCTAATTTCAGATTTGTAAGATCTTTATGTTGCAAATTCACTTCTACGGGACTTCCAGCCCCTTCAAGAATCAATCTTCCGTCTGTTGTTCTTCCTAATAATATTGCTAGACCTTTTTTAATAGCTTCCCACCCTGAATCAAACCAGTCTTCGTAATAATTAATCGCTTTGCTAGTGCCGACACTTTTGCCTAGATGAATTACTTCACTTGTACAATCCCCTTTTGGCTTTAGAAGCACAGGATTCATTTCGGCACTCGGCTCTAAGCCTGCAGACCAAGATTGAAGGGCTTGAGAATATGCCATTTCTCTTCCATGAGTATCGACCCATGCGTTATTGCTCATGTTTTGGCCCTTAAAAGGTATTGGCTGTTCTCCTTTTCTTTTTAAGCATCGACAAATAGCAGTGGCTATGAGCGTTTTACCTGCGCCACTAGAAGTTCCTAAAACCATTAATGGAGTCTTTTTAAGGTCTATGTTCATCTCGGTGATAGTTGATACTTTAGACATTTAATTAATTTTTTTATAAGCGATATTTTCTTAGTAAATAAATCTGCATGACTTTCTATGACTTCTCTTCCTGTTGGTGTGATACGAACTTTTGAAGTAAGCCCTTGGCCATCAACTTCTCTTCTAAGTACACCAATTTTAATTAATTTAAGAAATTCATTCTCTATGAATAAAGAATTTTTTATAAACATAAATTCTTGACTCAAATATCTTGATTTATTCTCAAAAATATCTTGAGCACTGAGACTTTCTTTTTTTAGACTTTGAAAAAAAAATAAGTTAAAGGGACAATTCCTAATCCCTTTCTTTGCTCTTCTAAAAATTTTTTGGTCAATCAGCAACATTTAATTAAAAGGATTTATTTTTTTAATACTTAAGATCAATAATGATCTTAAGTATTAAAAAATTTAGTTTTCTATGTTTGTGCTTGCCTCTGCATCCAAAGCACGTCAAAAATTACTTGATCAAATAGCCTTGAAACATAAGGTTATTGTAAGTGATTTTGATGAGACACAGCTTCAGGAACTAGATCCAATTTTGAAGGTCAAAATATTAGCTAATGCTAAAGCTGATAGTGCATTAAAAAAGTTGATAAAAGAAAACCATTCCTTAAATACTTTTCAAGCTTTGTTGGGTTGTGACTCTTTGTTTGAGTTCAAGGGGGAAATTTTCGAAAAGCCAATTAATAAAGAGCAATTGATATCTAGATGGCAAAGGATGTCTGGTAAATCTGGTTTTTTACATACTGGGCATTATTTAATTTCTTTGGATAATTCCAAATCTGATATAGAAAGGATTTCACAAAATAATAGTTGCGAAGGAGTTGTGAGTACAAAAATTGAATTTATGGATTTATCCAGTTTTGAGATTAATAAATATGCTTCAACTTCAGAACCATACATTTGTGCAGGAGGCTTTGCGATTGAAGGAAACGGAGGACTTTTTATTAAAAAAATTGATGGATGTTTTAGTAACGTTGTTGGGCTTAGCTTACCTTGGTTAAAAAATAATTTAGAAAAACTTGGTTTATCTCAGCTGCTTTTAGAGAGATAAATAATATTAAGTTCAAATATTTTTAATCATAAAAAAAGCCCTCTTAATAGAGGGCTTTTTTTATTTATTAATGGATCTAATCTAGATCAGGCATTGAAAGAGCGGGCTCTTGTGAACGACTGATACCTTTTTCAAATCCAGCTGCAGCAGCTCTCGCACGACCAGCGTGCCAAAGATGACCTACAAAGGTGAACCAACCAAGGAAGAATTGAGCACCTGCAAGCCATTGACGCAAATTAACAAAGTTAACAGCATTAGGTTCAGTAATGATTCCACCAACAGAGTTGATAGAAGCGTTTGGAGCATGTGTCATGTATTCAGCAGCTCGGCGAACCTGCCAAGGCTGAATATCATTTTGAATCTTCTCAAGGCTGAGACCATTTGGTCCTCTAAGAGGCTCAAGCCATGGTCCACGGAAATCCCAAAAACGCATAGTCTCTCCACCAAAGATGATTTCACCAGTAGGAGAACGCATTAGGTATTTACCTAAACCAGTTGGACCCATTGTTGAACCTACATTTGCTCCTATTCGTTGGTCACGGACAAGGAATGTAAAACTTTGGGCCTGAGAAGCTTCGGCGTTTGTTGGACCGTAGAACTCAGATGGATATGCAGTGTTGTTAAACCAGATGAAACATGAAGCAACAAAACTTGCAACACAGATTCCACCTAATGCATAACTTAGAAGTCCTTCACCGTTCCAGATAAAAGCTCTTCTTGCCCATCCATAGGGTTGAGTGAAGATATGGAAAAGACCACCAATTATTTCAATCACTCCCAGGTAAACATGTCCTCCGACAATATCTTCCATTGAGTTAACACCAACCATCCAACCACCACCACCCCAAGGGGTTGATAGTAGATATCCAAAAATAATTCTTGGATCAAGTGTTGGGTTGATTAATCTTACTTCTCCTCCACCTGGAGCCCAAGTGTCATATGCACCACCTATATACATCCAATTAATGGACCATAGAAGAGCACCAACACCTAAAACAACCAAATGAAAACCAAGAATATTGGTCATTTGGTTTTTATCTCTCCAGTCAGTTGAGAAGAATGGGAAATCCTCTTCAAGTTTCTCTGGACCAGCAAGGGAGTGAAAAACTCCACCAAATCCAAGGATTCCAGATGCAACTAAGTGAATAACTCCAGCAATGAAGAAAGGCCATACATCTGTGACTTCTCCACCTGGACCGATTCCGTATCCAAACATGGCTACGTGAGGCATACAAATTAAGCCTTGTTCCCACATGGGTTTATCCATGGTGAAGTGACTTACTTCGAAAAGCATCATCGCGCCTGCCCAGAACACAATTAGTCCTGCGTGAGCAATGTGAGCGCCTAAGAGTCTACCAGAGAGATTAATTAGCCTTGCATTTCCTACATACCAGGCATAACCAGTCTCTTCAAGACTTTGATTAGGAGCTTTGAGTAAACTATTAAAGGGCGTTTCCACGTGGGAGTACCTCCTCAGGGAATACAAAGTTTTCGTGTGGTTGGTCTACAGAAGACATCCATGCACGCATACCTTCATTTAGAAGGATATTTTTTGTGTAGAAAGTTTCGAATTCAGGATCTTCAGCAGCTCTAATCTCTTGGCTAACAAAGTCGTAAGCACGAAGGTTTAGAGCCAATCCAACAATTCCAATTGATGCAGCCCACATACCTGTTACTGGTACGAAGAGCATCAAGAAGTGAAGGAAACGCTTATTTGAGAAAGCAATTCCGAAAATCTGACTCCAGAAACGGTTTGCTGTAATAAATGAGTAAGTTTCTTCTTCTTGAACTGGATCGAAACCTCTAAATGTTGAACTCTGAGTTTTACCTTCAGAGTAAACACTTGAATCTTCGTAAAGAGTGTTCTGAACGGTTGCACCATGAATAGCGCAAAGAAGAGCACCCCCAAGAATTCCTGCTACTCCCATCATGTGGAATGGGTTAAGCGTGATGTTATGGAATCCTTGAATGAAGAGGATGAAACGGAATATTGCTGCAACTCCAAATGAAGGAGCGAAAAACCAACTGTGCTGTCCTAGTGGATAAATAAGGAAGCAAGCAGTAAATACTGCAATAACTGCTGAGAAAGCAAGTGCGTTATATGGACGGATACCAACTAGTCTTGCAATTTCGAATTGACGAAGCATGAAGCCAATAAGACTAAACGCGCCGTGAAGTGCAACGAAATTCCATAGGCCACCAAGTTGGAACCAACGTGTTAAATCGCCCTGTGCTTCTGGTCCCCAAAGGAAAAGAAGACTGTGACCCATGGCATCGCCAGGAGTACTAACAGCGGCTGTGAGGAAATTGCATCCCTCAAGATAGGAGCTGGCTACACCATGGGTGTACCAGGAGGAAACAAAGGTTGTACCTGTAAACCATCCACCAATAGCTAAGAAAGCTGTAGGGAGGAGAAGTAGTCCAGACCAACCAATAAATACGAATCGGTCGCGCTTTAACCAGTCATCGAGGGCGTCAAACCAACCTCGTTCTGTTGCGCTTCCAACAGCGATCGTCATGGGAGGAGCGTTGCTGAGCTTTTGTATACGTCGAGGACTTTAACAACGATGAAGGGGTTTGTGGGTAAATCTTTAACTTGATGAAATCCCTTGTATTGAAATGAGATAAAATCAATTTATTTTATTGCTACTTATCAATTGTCAAAAACTTAGTCTCTATAATGTTTTGAAAGGGATATTCTTCCCAATTTCATTAGATTATGTCATCTGAATCAAAGTTAAGCCAATCAGAAAAAGAGTTATCTGATTTGGTTCTAGAACAGAAAATTAAAGGTTCGCGTAAGGTTTCGAACTATCTTGTTGCTTCGATGCTAAGTATCGGCGGTGTTGGATTTTTGTTGGCTTCATTCTCTAGTTATTTTGGAAGAGACTTTTTACCACTCGGAAACCCTTCTACCCTGATTTTTGTTCCTCAAGGATTGGTTATGGGTCTTTATGGTGTAGCGGCTTTCTTATTAGCTATTTATTTTTGGAGACTTATAAGTATTGATTATGGTTCTGGCGTAAATAGATTTGATAAAAATAAAGGGGTTTTATCTCTGTCTCGGAGAGGATTATTAAAGAATATTGAAATAGAAATCCCCATTGACGAGATTAAAGCTGTGAAATTAGAGGTAAGAGAAGGTTTTAATCCGCTAAGAAGAGTATCTTTGAGAATTAAAGGTAGGAAAGATTTACCAATATCTAGAGTTGGATCTCCAAAACCATTGTTAGATTTAGAGAATGAGGGTGCTGAAATTGCGAGATTTTTAGAGGTTAACCTTGAAGGAATTTAAAAATAAAATTACAAAACTTTCAAATAATTCAATTTTAACTTTTAAAATTTTTCAACCAATTTATATCTATTTATTTGTCAATTTGTTTTTGATATCAGGATGTTCAAATATAAATAAAAGCGAAGATATTAATATATGTTCTAAGACAAAACTCCCCTGCATAGATTCAAATGAATATGTTTTATTCATTACTAATAAAGGAAATATAAAGCTAGAACTGTATGGAAAATATGCGCCAATAACTGTTGGAAACTTTATAGATTTTGTCGAAAGAGGTGCTTATAATAAAACAATTTTTAATAGGGTTATCAATAAACCTTACCCTTTTATTGTAAGAGGAGGAGACAACAGTTCAATAGGAAATGAAAATAAGTTTATAGATACTAAAACAGGAGGAAAAAGATATATTCCTTTGGAAATAAAACTAAAGACGAACAATTTACCATTTTATGGAAAAGAAATTGATGCGCCTAATCAAATAAATAATATTCAACTTAAGCATAAAAGATCATATTTATCTATGGCGAGGTCTAAAGCAGTCAATTCAGCAAATTTGCAGTTTTATATTTTGCTAAAATCTTTGCCTGAACTTGATGGAAGATATGCTGTTTTTGGAAAAGTGATTAATGGTATGAATATAGTTGATAAAATTCAAGAAGAAGATTTTATAATTGAAGCTAAAAGAATTGAATCCTGAAGAAAAATATTATTTTTTAGCTTTTTAACATTTCTGTGTTTACACCTGAGGCCCTCTTAAGAGCAACTTTACCTGTCCTCGCAATTTCTATAATTCCATAAGGTTTTAATAAATTTTCTAGAGCAACAAGTTTGCCTGGATCACCAACAACTTCAAGTGTCAGAGCACTATCCGAAACATCTACAACTTTTGCTCTGAAAACTTGAACAAGATCAAATATTTTCCCTCTATTTTCAGATGATGCCGAGACTTTTAAGAGCATTAACTCTCTTTCTACAGCTGGTAAAGTTGTTAAATCGAGAACTTCTAAAATATTTATTAATTTATTGAGTTGTTTGGTCATTT
>QBVL01000032.1 GCA_003284375.1 Prochlorococcus sp. AG-311-J23 | reverse complement strand
AAAGAGAGGTTCAAGTGTTGAATCCATTCATAGAGCCCACGCTTCAATATGTGATACGAAAGGAAGGACATTGATGAAGGCAGGATTATGTGAATATGAAACATTCATACGATCAGCATTAAAACCTTTCCAAGCAATGCCTTTCATAACAAGTGGTGCTTTCGATAAATATAACCTCGACAATAAAACATTAGCGCTGGCATGTGGCTCTCATAGCGGATCATCAGTTCAAGCTAGAACAGCATTCAAGCTCCTTTGGAATGCAGACATAGATGTAAAAGAACTTAAATGCCCAACACCTCAAAATAGAGAAAGCAAGCTTCAACATAATTGCTCAGGAAAGCATTCAGCATTTCTAGCAACCTGCAAAAAAATGAACTGGGATCTAGATAGCTATTTGATGGGACATCATCCACTACAGAAGGAAATTTTCAGGATAGTTGCCGAGTTACTAAAAATACCTGCCGAAGAATTAATTGCAGAAAGAGATGACTGTGGAGCTCCAACGTTACTTTTGCGTTTATCCCAAATGGCGGTTTTGTATGCTCATTTGTCAAAGTCTGACCAACCTGAATTTGAAAAAATAACCCGTGCTATGACAAACAATCCAGACCTTATTGCTGGCGAAGGCTATTTTGATTCAGAATTAATAAAAAGAGGTCACAATCAAATTATCAGCAAAGGTGGAAGTGAAGGAATCCAATGTATTGGTCTTCTGGGTGAAGGTATTGGACTCTCAATAAAGGTTGAAGATGGATCAAAAAGAGCAAAGCACGCAGTTGCAATACATCTTCTTAGACAACTCGAATGGATCACTCCGTCGGCAATCGAAGAGCTTGATGAAATCATCCTTCAGAAAAAGCCAGGCATCTATATAGAAGTTGAAGGAGAATTAAAGATCCCCTAACCCAAACAAACGAGTAATACACGTCACATAAAGATGTATGATTTCAAAGATTCGCGGGGTAGAGCAGTCTGGTAGCTCGTCGGGCTCATAACCCGAAGGTCGCAAGTTCAAATCTTGCCCCCGCCACCAATTAAACCAAGCCCTCAGGGGCTTTTTTAATGCATTTTTTTATATTTAAGGAGTAGCTTAAATAAAGAGAAGAAGAAGAGAGATCCCTGTTATAGCTTGATCTAATTTTGCCAAAAACCCGTTTTACCCCCATAAAAGTTTTCGGGGGCCTGAAATATAGACAGGGAAAAGGATTTCATTTATTCGCTTTCGGGCTAGTAACCCGAAGGTCGAAATTCAAACCTTCTACCCGCCACCTATTAAGAAGGCCAATTAACGCAGGGATTCTTATGATTAAAAGGGATATCAAAACTATATCTTCTAAAAAGACTGGGTATAAGAGGATTAAAAAGGGAAATTAATTAAAAACATTCTATTAATAATGACTTTTATGAAATCAAAACAGTTAGTTACTTTGTTTATAGTCTTTATTAGAAATAATTTTTATTCAGATCTGTTTTATCAACTAAATAAAATCAATTTATGGGTATTACGAATGGAAATAGTTTTTATAAATTAGTAGAAGGTTCTTCTTGGGATGAGGCTCAAAGTGCAGCGACCTCAATTGGAGGTGATTTAGTAACAATAAACAATGCAAGTGAAAATTCTTGGTTAACTTCAAATATCACATGGAGTGCGCCTTCCAATCCCTCTTATGGTGCATATGGACATGATGGTTCCATTGCATATTGGATAGGACTAACAGATATTGATAGAAATCTTGCTTGGGTTGATGGCTCTTCTTCTAGTTATGTAAATGGCGGACCATTTACGGACGACAACGAAGATTATTTCACCTTAGGCAACAATGGAAGCTGGAATGATTTAAGCGAAAGCAGCAAGAGCTGGTTCCAAATGAGTTATGGAATCGCCGAGGTTCCTCTTTCTTATTTCTCTCTTTCCGATCTCACGGTTACAGAGGGAAATAGTGGCATCGTAACTATTTCCAGAACTGGAGGGACAAATACAGCGCAGACCTTAAGTTTGGTTTCAAGTAATGGAACTGCGAATTCTGGATCTGACTACACCGCAATTAATACGACGATTTCCTTTGCTGCGGGAGAAACATCAAAAACATTCTCAGTATCAACAACAGGTGTAAGAGGTTTGATCTTCATTATGATTAGTTTTTTTTCTCTAAATTAACATATTTTACGAATCAATGAATTAATTATCCATCCGCAATGAATCTTTATCCGTTAGGAAACTGATTTTGAATTTTGGATATTGGATTTATTTAACTAATTAAAAACCTTTGGTTTCACTTTTTGTTATCTTTTTTTCCCTATCCTCTCCTTCTTCTTTTGAATAATTTATTTTTATATAGTTAATTCCAATTATCGTTATTCTTATAAAGACAAAAGCCGTTGCTATGTATCCAGCTAAGATAGAAGTTGACAAGAGTGCTGAACCTAGATCTATTCCAGTTGTTTTGGATATAAAAATAACCATTACTAATTTTATTAAACTGTTATGAATCGAATTTTAATTCAAAACTCAAGTTTTAAATCAACTTTTATTTATATTGGTTACAAGACATCTGTAGATAAATTTTTCAAATGGATGCATAACTGAAATAGGAATATAAATTGAAAATGAATCAAACTCAATTTAAAATTCCACTTTCAAGTTTAAGGCCTTACACAGTTCATTATAGGAGCTGTGATAATCAACGTCTTGAGAATTGCTTTTATGCCTGTGATGCATATGAAGCAAGACTACTTGCAATGGAATTTAATAGATACATTCATGAGCATCCAAATTGTATTGATCTAATAAGAAGGGAAATGATTAAGAATATTTAGATAAATTAATAACTGATATTTTTATAAAAATAATTCTTTTTAATTTATATGTTAAATTATGATATTTTTTCTCAAATTGTTTTGGGAATTATATCTTTATTTTCTAATTTTATTTCTGCTTTGTCTGGAGGAGGTGCAGGATTAATTCAACTTCCAGCCCTTTTATTTTTAGGATTACCGTTCTCTAAAGCATTGGCAACTCACAAGGTTGCTAGTGTTGCACTAGGTTTAGGTGCTTCCATTCCTCACCTAAAGCGAAGTAGCTTACAAATAAACTATGCTTTTTTGATATTAATTTCGGGCATACCAGGTGTTTTGTTAGGGGCCTATACATCATCCATTTTACCTGGTAATTTTTCTACTACCTTGTTAGGTTTTTTGACTTTATTTCTTAGCTTTTACTCTATAAAGCAGAAACATCTTGGCAGTTCAAATCAAAAACCATCAATCAATAAGTTAAGGCTAATTATTGGCTCATTTGGTCTTTTTATTATTGGTTTTTTTAATGGATATCTTTCCTCTGGTACTGGATTATTTGTGACGATTTGGATGATAACTATATTTAACTTATCTTTTTCTATGGCTGTGGCCTATACCTTGATTTTTGTTGGTATTTTTTGGAATGGTATTGGAGCTTTGTCTTTAGGAATTACCGGAAATATTATTTGGAGTTATATACCCGTATTGATTTCAGGATCTCTTTTAGGTGGATACCTAGGAGCTAAATTCTCAATAATTAAAGGAACAAAATTTATTAAAATTGTATTCGAATTCGTATCTTTTTTTGTTGGATTTTCGTTACTTGTTAAAGGGTTTTTATGATTAATTAGTTTATTTATATTTTTTGTGAGCAGCCCGCTTTTTCTAAATCATCTTGTAATTTACTCTCACAGTCTAAAACCCTTGCCCAACATGGCAATTGCTGCTTTACCGGTGATTCAAGGAATTTATTGATTGCAGGCCTTAATAGTTTTCCAAATGTATGAACTGCTAGTTCTTCTTTGTGTCTACTGTAGGGCAATGAATTGACTGAGGAATCTAAACTAAACTGCTTGACTCTATCTTCTCCTGCTCTTCTATATAAAACCTCCAAGTTTGCCAGTTGGGAACTTGTAAGTGTTCTTGCCTCATGTTCCATTAAACCTCTTAAAACACTGGAAAGAATTTCTGTAGACATTTTTTGGAGGCCTTCATTAGCTTTTAAACCTATTTCTTTGTGTTTGTGGTCGAAAATACCGAGATCGACTTGTGCGATTCTTGATATCCTTACGTTTTTATAAACCTCTGAGAGAAGCCCTATCTCTAACCCCCAGTCACATGGGATCCTTAAATTCATTGCTAAGTCTGTAGTAAATGCAAATTCTCCAGCTAATGGATATCTAAAAGATTGTAGATATTGGAGAAATGGCACATTTCCCATCAATTGTTCCAAACTTGATAGAAGTGGACCTACAAATAATCTTGTAGCTCTACCTTGAAGTGCATTTGTCTCAAGAGATAGACGACTGTAAAAGGCTTTTACATAAGAAATCCCATTTGATTTTTCTAGTAAAGGGCTCAACATTCTTGCTGGATACTTAGAGTTGAATGTTCTGATATCAGCATCAAAAAGTGCTACTACCTCAGAGCTTTTTGTTGCCACACCTACTCCTTGCCATACAGCCCATCCTTTGCCAGGAACACCTAATAGATCTAGTCCATTCTTCTCTTGGTCTTTAAGCAATTCAATAACCGCTGGACTGTTAGTCCATTGGACGTGAACTGGATAAGGCATTTCTTTAAAGAAATCCCTTGCTTTTGCTACCTCGTCTTTATTGCTTGCAGATAAAGCTATGACAAGTTGATTTAAATTTTTTAATTCTTTTAAAGTGCTTCTTATAAGTTTCAATG
Source organism: Prochlorococcus sp. AG-311-J23 (assembly GCA_003284375.1). GTDB lineage: Bacteria > Cyanobacteriota > Cyanobacteriia > PCC-6307 > Cyanobiaceae > Prochlorococcus_B. The sequence goes on along the minus strand of QBVL01000032.1, from coordinate 3,448 downwards.
CTGGCCTACTGAACTCATCGAATAGGCATGGAATAAGTATTGATGTTGGCCGTTTTAACAGGTCTTTATTTAATTGAGATACTGGATCTTTTGCTAGTCCGTACTCATGAATAGTTGTGATTAAACCTTGCTGAAAGTCCATTCAAAAAAAAAGTTTTACAGATTCAAGGTGGGAGCTACGATGAGGTAGAGATGATTGGTTTTCTTTAAAGAGTGTCTGAGTTGGATAGTAAATTAGATGAGCTGAGATTGTCTCTCAGAGAAATTTATTCTGAGCACTCTGAACAAGAAATCAATTCAGTGTGGTCACAATTGTTGCAGATTCTCGATCCATTTTGTGTTAACAAAGGCACCGATGAATCTGAGACCGAATCAATTTGGGATTCTTCAAGTGTTGTTTTGATTACTTACCCAGATTCAATTTATAGGAAAGATGAATCAACTTTAAAAACATTGAATGATTTTGTTAAAAATAGATTAAGTGGCCTTTCATCAGTCATACATGTTTTGCCATTTCTTCCTTCTACAAGTGATGGAGGTTTTGCTGTCTCTAATTATGAAAAAATTGAAGATACCTTTGGAAATTGGAATGATTTAAAGGATTTATCAAGTAAGCACAAAATAATGGCAGATCTTGTTTTAAATCATGTCTCTTCTTCCCATCCATGGGTTCATCAATTTATAAAATCAGAAGATCCTGGTTCGTCTTACATTGTTGCTCCCTCTGAAACTCATGTTTGGGAGAATGTTATTAGACCCAGAAATTCATCCCTCTTTACTAACATCAACACTAACCAAGGCTCTAAGAGTGTTTGGACCACCTTTGGACCAGATCAGGTTGATGTTGATTGGAGAAATCCCAATATTTTATTAGAGTTTTTGAGATTATTGGTTAGATACGTAACTAATGGAGCAGATTGGATTCGACTCGACGCAATTGCTTTTATTTGGAAGGAGCCATACACGACTTGTTTACATTTAGATCCTGTACATTCAATAGTTAAGCTTCTAAATAAATCCCTGAAGATTATTAAACCTTCGGCTGTATTAATTACCGAGACGAATGTTCCAGAGAAAGAGAATCTTTCATATTTGATTGAAGGAAATGAAGCCAACCTTGCTTATAACTTTACTCTACCTCCTTTGTTATTAGAAGCTATTTACACTGGCAAAACAGATTTATTGAATAGTTGGTTATCTACATGGCATGAGTTGCCAAAGAACACTTCTCTGCTCAATTTCACTTCTTCACACGATGGTATTGGATTAAGAGCACTAGAAGGAATTATGGACGATCAGAGAATACATAACCTCTTGGTTGAATCAGAGAAACGCGGAGGATTAGTAAGTCATCGTCGCCTGTCAAATGGAGAAGATCAACCTTATGAGTTAAACATTAGTTGGTGGAGTGCGATGTCTAGCGAAGGCTCAGATAATACTTTATTTCAATTCGATCGTTTTCTGTTAAGTCAGCTATTTACTTTATCTATAAAAGGTGTACCAGCTTTTTATCTTCCATCTGTATTAGCTTCTCCTAATGATCTAGATTCATTTAAAAAAACAGGGCAAAGAAGAGATTTAAATCGAGAAAAATTTGAAGCCAACAAATTACTTGAGGTACTTAAGAACTTTAATTCTCCGGCTAGTAAAAATATTTCATACCTCACTCATATTGTTAAAGTCAGGTCAAGACTTAAAGCTTTTCATCCGGAGGCTAGTATGGAATGTATCTCTACAAATATAGCTAATTGTGTAATTCTTAAGAGAGGTTTGAATAAAGATAGTGTCTATATTATTTGTAATATGTCTAATAAACTTTTAAGTATTACTCCATTAAATCAATTAAATTCATTAGATTTAACTTCAGATAAACGTTTACTAGATAATATTTCAGGTTCTTATTTTAATACTGATAATTTTGAACTTAATCCTTATCAAGTAGTTTGGCTTACATTAGCTGATTAGCCTTATGAAAAATAATTCTAAATATTGGATAGTTACAGATCTTGATGGGACATTAATGGATGAAGACTACGATATTTCTCCTGCCAAGAAAACTTTAAAATTGTTGGCGGAATTGAATATTCCTGTAATACCTTGTACAAGTAAAACTGCTTCTGAAGTTAGATACTTTAGAAAAGAGAATGCATTGACAGATCCTTTTATTGTCGAAAATGGAGCAGCTGTTTATGGATGTTATGAACAAAATTTGTCAGAATGGGAATTGATCTTAGGAAAAAGTTATACTGAATTAAAAATTATATTATTTAACATATCTAAAAAAGTTAAGTACCACTTAACACCATTAAATGATTTATGCAAAAAACAAATATTTGAACTTACTGGTTTATCTGATCAAGGCATTACTAGAGCTTTAGATAGGCGATGGAGTGTTCCTTTCTTAAATCCTCCTGAAGATGTTTTTGAAAAAGTAAAGCTTATTTGTGATTCCTATAATGTTCATGTTTTCAAAGGAAATAGAATGAGTCACTTGCTTTCTAGTGAAAGTCATAAAGGTCAAGCTGTTAATAAATTAAAGGCTTATTTACAGAACAATGATGTAAAGATTATTGCACTGGGTGATTCACAAAATGATCTCCCTCTACTTGAATATGCTGATATATCTATCGTTATTCCTGGGGAAAATGGTCCAAATAAGTATCTACAGAAGGGTATAGATAACGGTTCTTTTATATTGGCAAATGCCCCTCACGCAGAGGGGTGGTCAAATAGTGTTGAGAATATTATTAAGGATATTAAGGATATTAAGGATTTATGATAGACAAAAAAATTAAATATGATTTAAATCATATTTTCCCAAAGGATATAAGGGATAATTTTCTTTTTCCTCTTGATACTTATAGTTTATTCCTTGAAGGATTGTCTATTAATCCGTCCATCTTTTATCAGAAATGGTCTGATGTTAACTTGCAATCAACTATTGATAAGTATTGGAAGCCAAATCAAAAATTAGATTGGAAATGGTCGTTATCATTTCCATTTTTTTCTCTTTTAGAAAATTATATAAATGCTTTTAATGATCCTATAATAATTGGTTTTTCAGGGCTTCCTGGCTCTGGAAAATCTACTCTTGGATTTTGGATTGATAGTGTAGCTAAAGAACTATCTTTAGATATAAAGGTTATATCTTTGGATGATTTTTATTTACCTGGCCAAGAAATGGATGTCGCAATGACTGATAATCCATGGGATGTTCCCAGAGGTTTTCCAGGTAGTCATTCTTTAGATTTATTAAATCAATCATTAGACGTTTTTTTAAAGACTGGTGTTTTAAATAGTCCGACTTTTGATAAGTCTTTAAGAGATGGGAAAGGAGATAGATCAGGATGGTGCGATTCAGAACCTAGAGTTTTAATTTTGGAGGGATGGTTCGTAGGCTGTGAACCTATTTCAGATTTATCGAAAATAGACGACTTGTCTGATGATA
>QBVL01000031.1 GCA_003284375.1 Prochlorococcus sp. AG-311-J23 | reverse complement strand
GCTCCGTCTCATTGATTGCTTGGTAAAAATGAGCCTTCATGAGCTTGTTGCTTAAAGGAGTCTTTAGGCCAAGCGACTCTTGTAAATGCAAAACTGATAAGAATGCAAAATAAGGTGCTCTAGCAATTACCTCAAGAACCCAAAAACGTTGAATCGGTCTACCTTCATAGATCCGATCAAGAATGCTTACACTAAAATTTAAAACAAATGAATTAATACCCTTCATTATTCGTTAGCTAACGATTTAAGTATAAATACTTAACAAAAGGATTGGAGTTATTGTTTATTTATTTAATTATCGATAGCAACTGGAGCTGAATATGGAAGTAGGCCGAAGATTAAATCTATCTTGCTCGAACAGGTTGGTAAGCAGGAATCATCTTTCCTCCACCGAAATCGTCATCATCATCTGGAAGCGCTCTTGAGATTAGTTCTACAAGAACTAGAGCAGCCATAGGGTAGAAACACCATAAAACAGCTTTCCAGATGGGAAATGAGTCAACTAGCTGAAGCTCAGTCATGTATCAGAAAAAAGTTTGAACAAACCTAACTGATCTAAAAATATTTAGTGTTACGGTTAGCACGAAGTGAATGTTTATCTAATCGATCCTTCTGTAAAAAAATTACTTCAAGCCGTCTACGTTTTCCACAGCTTCAGAGTCACTAAATAACTCCAAGATCTAAATAAAAAGCAATTCCAATAAAAAAGACCCTAGGTATGGTGTCCTACGGGCCTGGGTGATGGGGATCTTATTTTTAACTGTTTTTCAAGCAAATTGCAACCCCTACCATATCTGGTGTTAGAAAGATTAAAAAAACAGAAAAAAAGACCCATATCTGGAATTATTAGCTTGCGTAATATGTACACAGCGAGTAGTATTTTCGAATTACTGGGTGATGGGGATCTCTCAGTATCTACTCCCTCAAATTTGAGGGTTTTTTTATGCCATGAATTTCTGCAGATAATTTCTAAGATGGATTAAGGCAAAATTAGTGAAAAACTGCTCTGATCCTTATTTTTTTCCCAAATCGAGAAGATGGAACAAGTAACTGATGCAATTGGTAATCCCACAGCACTCTTAGTAGAGAGAATTTTTTGGTTGGGGTTAGGTGCATTTTTAGGACTGGCAATAATTACTTCTTTACTAAGAGGATTAAAAGAAAGTAAAAACAAAACGACACCAATTTCACCTGATCAATTAGAAAATCTTGCAAAAAAAGCGATCCAACAAAACAGTGATAGCAATTGATATTGGTTATCAGATATTTTTATAGCCACAAACAAATTTACTTATGGTCGTTGGGGCGAGAACCGTACAATCAGCTACCACTGATTAGATGATGAGCATATATGCTTAATACATATACACAAAAACAATGAAATTAGTTCCTTACATATTCATGGCTGTTGCTATCTTCTCAGAAGTTTCAACAATTGCTACGACTCCAATTATCTAATTGAATCTCATTAATTGAGTATTCAGACCTAACGCGTTCGGGTGAATACCGACGTTAGATTGTATATAACTGATTTGTATTCATGCTCAAAAAGATATTTAGGGTTGCTAGTTTTTTAGCTTTGTCTGTTTTTTTAACTTCGACAACTATTTTTTCAGGAATTAATCCTGCAGCAGCTGCTCAAATGGGTTCTGATATGAACGAAGATAACTCTATGGGTATTGTGATCGAAGAGTCTAGTGATGCCTTGGATGGTTCGAAAACTAGTGCTGCCCCAGACCTCGGAGATGATCAAGCGTTTCCTTTTATCCCAGGTTTTGGTAAAAACTCCGGTAAAGACTGATTATCTTTTTATTGAAAAGTATTGATTGAAAATAAATTACTAATTTTTTCGAAAGCTAGAAAAAATCCACAGTTATAAGAGCTAATTAGCTAAACCATTTTCATGGAAAAATGGGAATCAAAAATAATCATATTTGTTATGTTTGCAGTGCTTGCAATTGGGTCAATCGCGCCATTGATCAGGATGATCAGTGATCGTATTTCTTAAGATTGAATTTGATTGGACAGGCTGAGATCATTGGAGTAATTATTTCTAACATGATTACTTTTGGCATTTTTGGCTGATTAATTTTTATTTTGATAAATGGAAAAAATGGATTAATTGCTCAAATGGAACAAAAAAAATCTAGAGAAAAATCTCTAGATTTATATGAAGATTGATTTGTTAAAGCTATTTAAAATATGCCAGGAATAATTTGTCCAGTAGTGATATAAGCGCCTAGTAAAGCAATCATTCCGATCATTGCCCAACGGCCATTGGTCTTTTCCGCTTCTTCGGGATAGCTGGAATAGTTTTCAACTAATTGAGTTTGTACTTGGGTAGCAAACATGTTTTGCTTGCCATATTCAGTAATGATCTGGTTAGAAGCAGAACTGTAAGCAGGGATTCCTGTTGGATCAACAGATTGTCCTTCTGATTGATTATCAGTTGGATCTATTGATTGATCAGAAACTGGGTTACTAGAAGTCATATAAGAACCTAAAAAATACCTGGAATGATTTGACCTGTTGTTGCGTAAGCACCGAAAGCAGCAATAAAGCCGATCATTGCCATCCAACCATTAAACTTTTCTGCTTCTGGAGTCACGAGATTAAACTCAAATAATGGCAATGAATGTAAAGGAAAAGTAAAGGAATGTAAAGGGGTCACCCGTACACAGCAAAAGTTATCAGGGGTATTAGCTGAAGCAATATTTTTTATCCACGGTCTAAATAACAATTCCACTAACTTTGTTGAACTTAATTCAACTAGATGGATTTAATACCAGGTGTAGTTCTTTTCTTTGGAGCCATTGGAACTGTGGCTTTACTTGGTTGGGATACTTTCCAAAATCGTAAGCCAATTACTAAAGCTGAAATGCAGCAGTCTCGTGGAACTAGAGCAGCTAAGCCACAACAAAAGAGAAGAGGGTTATTTAACAGAGGATAATTATGGGTGAAATTCAAACATACGCTTCAAACTCAGGAGATTTTAATTTCCTTTTCGTTCTAATCATTGTTGGGACTTATCTTCTTTATGAGGTTGGAAAGGCAATAATGGACAACAACGATGATGATGACATGGATGGAGGAATGACAATGCGTGTAGCAGATGGAGCACAGGCCTGAATTGACTAACAAAACAATATGTACTAATTGACAACAAAAATTTGTCGTCTTTATACAGTTATAGGTTGAATTGAATATATAATTAGTAATCTATTTAATTAAAGATTTTGAGCGAAGAAAATATCAAAAGAAAAATAGATTCTTTATTAAAAGAACTTCAGGAGAAAACAGGAATTTCGGATGAAGATATGGACGAATTTAAAAAAATAATGGAACTAGCAGATTTTTCACAAGAACAAAAATAACTTATATACAAGTCGAGATGAATTAAGGATTAACGAGATGCGAGTTTTGACCAAATAAGTAGTACCAACACGTTAAACAATGCATATCCAACAGCAATTTGAAGTTGATAAAAATATCCAACAATTGAAGAGGATCCCACAATAATCAAACTAGTAATAAAAATATCTCTTGAAAAATTCACCTAAAAAAATCAAGCACTATAAATATTTAGATTGAAAGTTAAATCATGAAAGTCTTATTTGATTTTCAATCGAATAAGCATTGCTTGTGCAGGCCTCATTTCCTGTAACTTGAGAAACAGCAATAACGAGAAGGCTTAGAGAACCAACTGCTAAAGAAATTGTTCTAATAGCACTGGCTTTCTTAGAGATTTTCTTGCTCATATCAAAAAATCTTGATGTAATAAGAATATGATAACCATCCAAGCATAAAAGAGTATCCATTGATACCTAGTAGAAATAATTACCTAAAAATTATTAGAACAATTCGGAAAAGAGCTAAATCAATTGAAAAATAGATTTAAATTGATTGCTTTATTTACAAGCTTGCGATGGTTGTTGCGAGCTTTCTTTTAACAGTTCAATCCAATCTTGCAAAGAATTTAATGAGTCAATATTCAATTGGTAATAAACCCATCTACCAGTTTGCCTATCGGTAATCAAACCTGCGTCTTTTAAAACTTTTAAATGAAAAGATATTTTCGATTGCGCCAATCCAATTTCATTAATCAAATCACAAACACATCGCTCTCCTCCTGAAAGAGACTCAATGATTTGCAATCGCAATGGATCAGATAAAGCTTTTAGCAATTTCCTGGCCATTGCATTTTCAAGAACTACTTCGCTCTTTATCGCTGTGGCCATCACAGAAGGAAAAATATAATCACATGATAAAACAAACTTCAGAAAAGGCTTGCATCGACAAACCTCCATACATCAATATAAATTGATATGAAGAATCTTATCCTTTATTGATTCACTCAATTAACTCAATTACAGGTTATGCGAATCGGTATTAATGGTTTCGGTCGAATAGGACGACTTGTTCTAAGAGCGCTCTGGGATAGAGAAAATATCGAGATTACACATATCAACGATCCATTGGGTGATGCAAAGGGAGCTGCGCATTTACTTGAATTTGATTCCGTACATGGTCGTTGGAACAAAGCAATAAGCAACGACCAAAACAACCTGGGTATTGAAGATCAACCAATATCTTTTTCAAAGGAAAGCGATTTTATAAAAGTCCCATGGAAGGAAAAAGGAATAGAACTAATTCTCGAATGTTCAGGAAAATTCAAAACCCCTCAAACATTAAATCCATATTTCGATACTCTTGGAATGAAAAGAGTTGTCGTTGCATGTCCTGTTAAAGGTGAAATACAGGGAGAGGATGTTCTAAATATCGTCTACGGTATTAATCATGATTTATATGAGCCCAATAAACATCGCTTAGTAACAGCAGCATCCTGCACAACTAATTGCTTAGCTCCAGTCGTGAAGGTCGTTAATAAAAGCTTTGGTATTAAGCATGGAAGCATCACTACACTCCATGACCTAACAAATACTCAGGTAATCGTTGATTCATTTAAGCCAGATTTAAGAAGAGCCAGAAGCGGATCACAAAGCTTAATTCCAACAACGACAGGATCAGCAAAAGCGATAGGGATGATATTCCCTGAATTACAAGGAAAATTAAATGGTCATGCAGTTCGAGTTCCACTCCTCAATGGATCTTTAACTGATGCTGTATTTGAATTAGAGAAAGAGGTCACGCAAGAAGAAGTCAATCATGTGTTCAAAGAAGCCTCTGAAGGAGAGCTAAAAGGAATACTTGGTTACGAAGAAAAACCACTTGTCTCAATTGATTATGTCAATGACTCAAGGAGTTCAATTATTGATGCGCCCTCAACCATGGTGGTCAATAAAACTCAACTGAAAGTCTATATTTGGTACGACAATGAATGGGGTTATAGCTGTCGAATGGCAGATCTCGTATCACATGTAATAAAGCTAGAAAAAGAATAAAAATAAAGAATGAAATTATCGTCATTACAGCAATATGGAATCGTAACGACCAACTATTGGGCATTCACACTGACAGATGGTGCTCTAAGGATGCTAGTGATTTTTCACTTTCATAGCCTTGGATATACAGCCTTAGAAATCGCATTCTTATTCCTTTTTTACGAGTTCTTTGGCGTCATCACTAATCTCTATGGTGGATGGATTGGAGCAAGATATGGATTACGTCTAACACTATGGGTCGGGACTCTTTTACAAATCGGTGCCTTATTGATGTTGATACCAGTTTCGAGTGGTTGGTCGAAACTTTTGAGTGTCATTTATGTCATGGTTGCTCAAGCGATTAGTGGTATAGCAAAAGATCTCAATAAGATGAGTGCTAAAAGTGCCATCAAAACTGTCGTTCCAGACTCCTCAGAAGAAGATGGTGGAAATAATCAATTATTTAAATGGGTAGCTATCTTAACTGGTTCAAAAAATGCACTCAAAGGAGTTGGATTCTTTCTTGGTGGATTATTGCTAACCAGTTTCGGTTTTAATAAAGCAGTTGAATTAATGGCTATCGGTTTAGGTCTGTCATTTCTAATGACATTGATTTTGCCTGGAGATATTGGAAAGATGAAAAACAAACCAATCTTTAAAGACTTATTTTCTAAATCTCAAGGGATCAATGTCCTCTCTTTTGCACGCTTTTTTCTCTTTGGGGCAAGAGACGTATGGTTCGTCGTTGCACTACCTGTTTTTCTTGAAACGTATCTAAATTGGAATTTTTCTGAGATTGGAGCTTTTCTAGGATTGTGGGTTATTGGTTATGGTTTTATTCAAGCGTTTGCGCCCTCTTTAAGAAATTTATGGGGAAATAAAAAAAGCCCAGGAGTTTCTTCTGTTCAATTCTGGAGCGCTGCCTTAACTGCAATACCAGCGCTAATAGCAATAGCACTATGGCGACAAAGCAATCCAGAAATAGCAATTACAGCTGGATTGATATTATTTGGGTTCATATTTGCAATGAACTCATCAATACATTCATATATGGTTCTTGCTTATACGGACAAGGAAAACGTGAGTCTAAACGTCGGCTTCTATTACATGGCAAATGCGACAGGAAGACTGATTGGTACGCTCTTATCTGGTGTCCTATTTATGCTTGGAACTAATGCCTCTATAGGAATGCAGCTATGTTTATGGTGTTCAAGCCTATTTGTATTTATCTCATTGTTGACTAGTTTACGACTACCTCCAGTATCAAATACAAAAGCTATTAAAAAATCCTAAGACCTTCAATTAAAAAAAATTAAATATAGAGGGAAAGAAAGACTACTGAACCTCTGATTCTCGGTCATATTCAAGTCCAACTTCATTCATCCAAGCTGCTTTCGTTTTACAGTTTTTACCATGCTCGGCTAGATGTAATCCCTCAATCGAAATAAATAAAACTAGTAGTGAAACTGGAATCCACCAGGGGGGTGCTCCAACTATTTCCTTCCAATTATTCATTGATTCTTTTTTTTTCATATTAAAGAGCTTTTTTTAAGCTTAAGTTAAGAAGTTACTAGCAAGCAAAAAAGACAATAAAAAAAGGAGGCTATTACCTCCTTTTTAATTTATAAGGAATTAATTTACTTACCAATACGCTTTACAGCAGCGCGAGACTTGGAAAGAATATCACCTTTAAGAGGTACAAATCCAAGAGAAGGAGCCTTAGCCTGGGCTTTATCACTTAGTAGGTAGTTAAGGGAATCTTTAATGGCATCAGTGTTTCTACCATTACCAGTTTCGTAAGCAAGAATCCATGTAAGGGTTGCGATTGGGTATGCACCTTTGGCCTTTGGGTTAGGATTTTTTCCGGCTAGATTTTTATCTAGTTGTATTCCATTAAGAGCAATCGCACCAGCCTCAGTAGTTGGCTGTAAGAACTCTCCTGATAAATTTTGGAGAGCGGCTGCTTTGATTTCACCTCTTATATATGACTGGTTTACATAACCAATTGCACCAGGAGTGTTTCGAATAACGCCAGCGACACCAGCATTACCTTTACCACCAACACCAGCAGGCCAGGCGACAGATTTACCTGTACCTAGAGTCCAGGTCTTTGAGAAAGCTTGCATGGAATTTGTAAAAGCCTTCGTAGTACCCGAGCCATCAGAACGATGCGCCCAAGTTAGTTTTCCATCAGGGCAACCAACCTCTTTCCAGTTTGTAATTTTACCCATAGCAACACGAACTGCTTGCTCTTGAGTAAGTTTAAGATCGCAATCGTAGTTATAACCAAAGGCAATAGTGCCACCAACCATTGGGATTTGAACTAATCCACGCGTCACTCTTGCAATATCTGTTGCTTTCATCGGATCATCTGACGCACCAAAATTAACGGTTTCATCAATGAAAGCTTTGCGGCCAGAACCTGAACCAACAGCCTGATAGTTAACACGAGGTCCACGCTCTTTAGCTAAGTCAGAAAACCATCGAGTGTAGATTTTAGCGGGAAAAGAGGCTCCAGCTCCGCTGAGTCGAGCACCCGCAAGAGCACTTCCTCCTGAGCCAAGAATAATTAAAAAGGAAAGAACAATACTCTTCTTAGCAAAGCTCATCAAAGGTCTGCGACGCAAAAGCAATGGAAGCATAAGACGCGAAGGTACTGACATTGATCAATATTTATTGATATAATCAATATAGCTTGATATGGAGCTTGCGGCAAAAGCTAATTCAAAATAAAATTATATTTTGATGGAGCGAAGTGGTAGATTCACAAGCCATAACAGGACTGATGCTTGTTTGAAGCCAACCAATAAAACAATCAAGCATTTAATAAGAAGTTGAAAAACAAAGTAAAATATCTTCTAATAATCCTAGTCTTAATAATCGGCACATCTATATCTATTAGGCAATACAAAAACACATATCCAGATCCTAGTGAGAGAAAGAATTTATCTGTTAAAGGAATCTTTCTAGATTAAAATGTTATGTTTACAAAAATATAAAACATAAATAAGGTTTAAGGGTATTAATTTAGACTAAAATAAATAAAGAGTGAAGGCTTGAAGAAAAGAGGAAACTAAATGAGATGGCCACCGAATGCAGCTTGGACCTCAGCAGTAAAAAGAGAAGGTTATCGACATTTTGAAGTTAAAAGCTATGGAGGCAAAAAAGATGAACGGTGGGTAGAACTATTTCCAGTTAACAACAACGAAATTCTTATAAAAGTTCCATGGTCGGAATTAAAAACATACTCAAAGTGGACGAGTGGATGGCTTCAGTTGCCAAAAGATGAAG
>QBVL01000030.1 GCA_003284375.1 Prochlorococcus sp. AG-311-J23 | reverse complement strand
GTTGATTTGAAACTTCATTAGAAGAGGCGATAGAGTTGGAGATCTTTAAACGATATTTACGAGCAAGATTTTTAATGGAAAAGCCTTTTGCCTCAGATCGATGTGGCCAAAAATTCTTCATAATAAATTTAATCTCTTTTCTAAAGAAAACAAATAAAAACAAACTTGCAACTAATTCTATTTTTTATATCAATTCTGTTTTGGACTATTCCCTAGAAATTAAGCAGCAGGCGTGGAAGGTTTATCTCCTTTACATTCAAGACTAGTCCTAGTAGAAACACCTGTGGTTGGATTCACTCCGTCAGCTATTTTACAAAGGTTTTTTTGATCTTCACTATCAAGAATGGCAAATGTGAAATCAGCTCCTTCAATTTGAGCGCCAGCAAAGCTGCTACCAGATGCGATCATATTTATTAAAATAGAATTTCTAAGATCTGTTTTCTGAAAATTAACCCTGTCAGAAAGAGTATCCGTAAGGTCTATCCCATTTAGATTTGAACCTTTGAGATCAGACAAAGTTAATGTTGTTCCATGAAGGTCAACATCACTAAAATCAGCATCTCTTGCCATTGCCCCAGCAATAGAAGAGAGATGTAAGTCTTCTCCGTGAAAATTGAATCCAGTAATATCAGAACGAACGTAGCTTGGGACTTCGTCCCCATCACCCTTAACGGCAACATTAGCACCAGCAAATACTGGATTCACGCCAAAAAATATTATTAAGAAGCTGAGCAGGTATCTGATTAATTTTGAAAAAAGAAGATCAATATTCATGAGTAAAGATGATAATCCACCTGATTAATGCAATTATCTCTCCTATCAAAGAATTTTATGTACATTGATAAGACAAATTAATGTAAGAGGAATTATCTATTGTTTATTACAAAAGAGGTCTTCCAGAGATAAATTCATGCAGCAAAGGATTCATCCAATATAAACCTACGAATAACATTACAAACACATTAAAAAATATCAAAGCACCGCTAATTAACAAAGTCTGATCATTCGAGTAAACGTCTTCTATTTCTTGCTGAAAGATAGCTTGGTTATTCTGATTCATTTTTCACGATATGACTGAATGAATTTACTAGAAAAACTAAATTAATGAGGCTCTAACTTAGGAATTAACAGGATCTTTCTATTTTTTTAAGATTTTAAAAGTATTTCCATTTAGAACTTTTACTTAAGAGTGCTTGGATATTTGTCGCTTTTTTAAAATCAATTTCCCATTTGAGTATTAGAATTTGTCAAAGACTGATTCACTTATGCCATTCATTCAAATCAACACATCCTCCAAAAGTGTTGTGGAGAATGATGATTTACTTCAAAAAGATATTTCAAAAATGATTGCGGCTTTAACTGGAAAACCCGAAGACTACGTAATGACGATGATCCAAAGAGATACCAAAATGACATTTGCTGGATCCGATGAACCATGCTGTTTTATTAAGGTAAAATCAATTGGTTCACTTGACCCTGCCTCGATGAGCAAGTCTTTGTGCGAGTTAATTTCATCTAAGACGAATATAAATACGAATAGGATTTATATTGAATTTATCGACGTTGAGGCCTCAAATTGGGGATTCAATTGTTCTACCTTTGGATAATAAATTTATAATCTTAGATTGTTAAATTGAAAATATTTTAATTAGAAAGTTTGCAATCCCTTTCTGAGCATAATTTTTCTATGGAGGGTCTAAAAGTTATTTTTAATCTGTATTTAGCCCATAGACCATAAAAAAACTCAATAAATTTATCTAAAATAGGCAATTTTGTTGGAGCATAAATCCAACCTAAACCAATCAAGCCATAAGCCTCTTGAAAAACTTTAATATCCTTAATTACTGAACCATCAATTTTTAAAGCATGGATTCTCTCCATCGCTTGTTTATAAGTAATTCCGTATTTAAGATCTAAAGAAAAATCAGAACTGTTAATATCAATAAAACCTAGGTGACCCTTTTGATTTCTTGATTGCAAGAAATCAACCTCTCTTCTGCATAAGGGACAACCCCCATCAAAAAAAATAGTAAGCTTGACTGTATTCATAAAAATTTCAATCCTCACAAGGGCTTTAATTTAAGAAGGAAAGGCTATCTTCGTTGTTCAATGTAAATAAACACTTGATAGCATCATAAATAAGAGCGATCTTAATGATATCTAACTGATAAAAAAAATGGGTGCACTATTTATTTTCATATTAATCTCAGTATTAGTAGTTTCCTCCTTACTTTTCTTCAACAAAGGGGAGAAAGCTCAAGAGATTAAAAGCATTCTCAAAGAAATATATGAAAATTTTAAAGAACTCTTCTCAAATTTTAAAAAACTTTTTTTGATAGTTAAAGGGCTTATTCAAGCTAAATTAGATCAAGAACCAACTCAAGTGAAAGATGAATCAACAGATTCGAAGCCTGAAGTAACTGCCGAAAAGGAAATAACCGCTGAACCTGAAGTAACCGCTGAACCTGAAGTAATCGCTGAACCTGAAGTAATCGCTGAACCTCCAGTAATCACTGAGCCTGAAATTGTCTCAATTAGCGAATTAGAAACCCCTTCTGAAGATTCAATCGATGAGGCAAATAGTGATTTAAAAAAGGAGTAATTTTTTTAGATATTTTTTCCCAATAAAAAGCCTCATCAAGGTTGATGAGGCTTTTTTAATGAAATTGGAGCTTGAATCAACTAACTCTCAGTTGTTGCTAAAGAAGCTACTGATCCGACAACACGACGGAAATCAAATCCCATAGCTCTAAGAGCATGCCAGATATGACCTTGAATAAAGAAAAATCCAAAGTAATAGTGAACATTTGACAAAGCTGCTCTAGTTGTATGGCCTAAGAAGGCAGTGCTATCAGAGACATCTCCTGTGTCAACCCAATAAGGAGAAATACCAAATTTCAGTGCTAAAGGCTCTCCATACCAATCAATAGGATAAACAGTTGTGTTTTGTGCGCACCAGAATGCTGCAACAATTGCCATCCAACCGATACCAGCAAGAGACCATGAAAGAACAGCCTCAGCTGATAGCAGACCTTTACCTTTAAACTCAGTGTATTCGCCAAGCTGTTTTGTAGCGATGTGCCATGCACCTCCGCTTATTTGAACAAATGCCAAAAATGCGTGACCGCTCATTACATCTTCAAGGCTATCAATGGTTAGGAAATCGAATTGATGCCCCCAAACCATTGCAAAATCTCCATACCCCGGGAAGATTGTCCTAATTTCTCCAATGGCTGGGTCGTAAATACCATGCCACCTAGCCCATTCGACGAACCAAATATTTGCCACCCCAAAGAAAATCAAATGATGTCCAAGAATGAAGGTCAAATTATCTGGATTGTCCCATTCAAGTTTGAACTTCTTTGTGGTTGGAATTGGACCATCTTTCAAGTCCGGATCAAATAAAAGTGAATGTGCTAATCCAGCTGTTCCATATACAGCTGAAAAAATCAAATGAAAAATAGCAATTGTGGCTACACCGGCACCGGTCCAAACACCAGCCTCATCAAAGCCAAGGCCAAGAGAGGCTAAATGAGCAAGAAAAATGGAACTTTGGTGTCCCATTGGTATTTCTGGATTGTAGCGAGCAAGCTCCCAAAGGGTACTTCCACCAGCTGCAAAGCAGATTAGCCCTGTGTGTCCGATATGTGACCCTATGAATCGACCAGCGCGATTGGTCACCACAGAATTGCCAACCCACCACCCGTAGGTAACGTCTGGGTTTCCGTAGGTCTGCATAATTAAGGAATTGAAGTCGAAATTCTGGTTACACTACACTTTTTGGAATTGTTTTTACCAGAATAGTTAGAGGTCTTTATAGGTCTCTCTCATTTTTTACTAAAAAAGCTGTTTTTACTGAAAAATAGGCAAAAAAAATACCCCCCAGAAGGGAGGGATATTTTTATTTTTATTTTGATTTATCTTGGAGCTCTTCCATTAAAACCCGCTCCTTCAACCCTTACTGTTGCACCTTCAGTATTACCAATTGCTTCGGAAACCTTCTTAAAGTCAAATCCCAAAGCACGTAAAGCATGCCAGAAATGACCCTGTAAGAAAAAGAATCCAAAGTAATAATGAACATTAACTAAAGCAGCTCTAGTTGTATGACCAAAGAAAGCTGTTATGTCAGTGCTTTCGGCTGTATCTATCCAATATGGTGCAACTGAGAACTGTAACTTCAAAGGCTCACCAAACCACTCAACCGGATAAACGGTTGTATTAGTAGCAGCCCAGAATGCTGCAACAATTGCCATCCAACCAATACCTGCAAGTGACCAGGAAAGTACTGCTTCTGCAGAAAGCAATTCTGCTCCTTTGTACTTGCTCCATTCACCAAGTCTCTTGTTTTCCCATTTAGTTGAACCTGCAACCATATGAATCGTTGCACCAGTCAATTCTGCAAAAGCAAGGAAAGCATGACCACCCATCACATCTTCAAGACTATCGATTCCAATGAAATCAAATTGACGATTCCATATCATCGTCAAATCAAGATTGTAATTAACTTGTCTTACAGAACCAATAGCTGGATCGTATATGCCGTGAATTCTTGCCCATTCAACAAAGGCAATGCAAGCCATTCCAAAGAAAAACAAATGGTGGCCCAAGATAAACGTCTGATTATCTGGATTATTCCATTCTAATTTAAACTTTCTAGCTCTTGGAACATCGCTATCAGCAACGTCAGCCTCAAAATAAACTGCATGCAACAGAGCACCACCTCCGTAAACCATTGACAAAATCAAGTGAACAATGGCTACAGCTGCGACTCCAACACCAGTCCAAACACCAGCCTCGTCAAAGCCTACGCCAAAGGCGGCAAGATGCCCCAAGAATAAGGAGCTTTGATGCCCCATAGGAATCTCTGGATTGTAGCGAGCAAGTTCCCAAAGGGTACTTCCTCCAGCCGCAAATGCGATCAAGCCTGTGTGCCCAATATGGGAGGCTATGAATCGACCGGAACGGCTGGTGACCACAGAATTACCAGCCCACCACTCGTAAGTAACGTCTGGATTTCCATAGCTCTGCATAATTTCTAAGCGAATCAGGGAAATATGGTTGCAGATTACACTCTGTTGAATTGATATGTGCAGAATAGTTAGAGGTCGTTATGTTTGAAATTCTTTTTTCCAGATATAAGAGAAACTTCAAGTCTTATTAGCCTTAGCAAATCAATCACTAAAAAGAATTTATTACACCAAACGATAAAAAGATTTCATTTCCAAAAATAAAAACAAAAAAAGAGAGGATTAAATCCTCTCTTTGAAAAATTGATTTTTTTAAAATGTTTATTCGTAAAGCTGAGCAGGAAGAGGCTCTTTAAGAATTCTCTTAAAGTCAAATCCCATAGCTCTCAAAGCATGCCACAAATGGCCTTGTAGAAAGAAGAATCCAAAGTAATAATGAACGTTTGCTAGAGCAGCTCTAGTTGTATGTCCAAAGAAAGCTGGACCTCCTGAAAGATCAACACTATCGATCCAATAAGGAGCAATACCAAACTTCAAGATTAGTGCTTCACCGTACCAAGCTTCTGGATAAACAGTTGTGTTCTGGGCACACCAGAAAGCCGCAACAACAGCCATCCAACCAAGGCCTGCACAAGAGAATGAGAGAATTGCCTCAGCTGAAAGAAGACCAGCACCTTTGAACTTGGTATATTCACCAACTTGCTTAGTAGCAATATGGAAAGCTCCACCAGTAATTTCTAAGAAAGCCAAGAAAGCATGGCCTCCTAACACATCTTCAAGACTATCAATAGCCAAGAAATCAAACTGATGGTTCCAAATATTGGTCAAGTTAAGGTTGTATTCGACTTGTCGAACAGCTCCTATTGCCGGGTCATAAATTCCATGAATTCTGGCCCATTCAACGAACCAAATACATGCAACACCAAAGAAAAGCAAATGGTGTCCAAGAATAAAGGTTTGATTATCTGGGTTATCCCACTCAAGCTTGAACTTTCTAGCTTGAGGAACCTCTGAATCTTGCATATCGCCAACGAATAGCACTGAATGCAATAAGCCGCCGGCTCCATAAACCATGGAAAGGACCAAATGCACGATGGCAATAGAGGCTGATGTAGCAATTTGCACTGCTCAGGTTCCGGGCAAAAAAGCCCCCAAACTCATTGATGAAAAAATGTTAGATGAAATGCGTCCTGGTTCAGTAGTTATTGATCTTGCTGTTCTAAGTGGTGGAAATTGCGCATGCTCAAAGCCAGGCGAAACTATTGTTAGAAAAGGAGTTAAGATTATTGGTGCTTCTAATCTCCCCTGTTCAATTCCAAATCATGCCAGTTCCCTATATTCGAGAAATTTGTTGTCTCTTCTTCTACCGATGTTTAAGGAGGGTAAGTTTTTGATTGATAACGATGATGAGCTTATTACTGGTTCTTTGATTAGTAAGGATGGAGTAATACTCAAATCTGAAATTATTGAGAATGGAGGAACTTGGTCATGAGTTTTTTTAGTGAAGCTCTTTGGGTGCTGCTCCTAGGAAGCCTATTGGGGTTGGAGTTAATAGGTAAGGTCCCTCCAACTTTGCATACTCCATTAATGAGTGGAGCAAATGCAATTTCAGGCATCACCATGTTGGCGGCTTTAACATTAATAATAAAATCAGGAGATAACTTACCTCTACTAATAATTGGCTCAATATCTCTTGGATTCGCTTTGTTCAATGTTATTGGTGGCTTTCTGGTTACAGACAGGATGCTTGCAATGTTTAGTCGTAAAAAAACTCGTAAATAGGATTATCTCTTATGACTTTTATTGCTCCCATTAAGTTTGCTATTGATCTGCTGGCAGTTTTATTGCTTGCTTTAGGCATTAAAGGCCTTTCAAAAGTCAGATCAGCAAGAGAGGCTAATAGGCTTGCAGCTATTGCAATGATGTTGGCTGCTTTTGGAGTGTTGCTTAACTCTCAAGGCACCATAGGGATTTCTATTAACTCTTGGATTTGGATAATTTGTGGAACTTTAATTGGAGGTCTTTTAGGAGCTTTAACGGCTAAAAGGGTTCCAATGACTGCAATGCCTGAGATAGTTGCGTTGTTTAACGGTTGTGGAGGGATGTCATCTTTGTTGGTAGCACTTGGTGTGGCTTTGTTCCCATCCTCAGAGAGCTCTGATGGCATTGTGGGTGAACTTATTAGGAATTTTTCAATAGTCGTTTCACTCTTTGTTGGAGCTATTACATTCTCTGGATCAATAGTTGCAATGGCCAAGCTTCAGGGCTGGCTGTCTACTCCGTCTTGGACTCAAAGTAAGGCTAGGCATTTCTTCAATATTTTTTGTGCTGTACTTGCTTCGATCGGTGGGATCTATCTTTTAATCGATGGAAAAAATGGCCTTTTCCTTATCTTAATTGCCTCTTCTTTACTTGGTGTTGGAGTAACTCTGCCGATTGGTGGAGCCGATATGCCAGTAGTTATATCTCTCCTGAACAGCTATTCAGGGGTTGCCGCCGCCGCAGCAGGATTCGTCGTAGGTAGCCAACTTTTGATTGTTGCTGGTGCAATGGTTGGAGCTGCTGGGCTAATACTTACTCAGGTGATGTGCGATGGCATGAATAGATCTTTGGTTTCTGTCTTATTTGGTGGTGCACTTGGTGCTAGTTCAGCTTCTTCAGGAGGAGGTGGTGGAGAGTATACAAATATCACTAGTTGCAGCCCTGAAGAATGTGCGCTCTCTCTCGAGGCTGCGGAAAGAGTTGTAATTGTTCCAGGATATGGTCTTGCGGTAGCCCAGGCTCAGCACACTCTTAGAGAGGTAACCAGAGTTTTGGAGAATGCCGACATCGAAGTCACGTATGCTATTCATCCTGTTGCAGGGAGGATGCCTGGTCATATGAATGTTCTTTTGGCGGAGGCAGATGTTCCTTATGAGCAATTAAAAGAAATGGATATAATTAATCCTGAATTCCCCGCTACGGATGTTGTATTAGTTCTAGGAGCAAATGATGTCGTTAATCCACAGGCTAAGACTGATCAGTCTTCACCTTTGTACGGAATGCCCGTTTTAGATGTTCAAGAAGCGAGAACTGTTTTTGTTGTTAAAAGAGGAATGAGTGCTGGATATTCAGGGATAAAAAATGACCTTTTTGATCTGCCGAATACTTCTATGGTCTTTGGTGATGCAAAAAAAGTTCTTGGAGATCTTTTGTTGGAATTAAAGGAGCTTGGAGTTGGTAGCAAAGGATAATTTTAAAAGAGAGGAGTTACTTTCATCCTTAGGACTCAAACCCTTTAAGGAGCGCATCCCATGGCTTGGACCTGATCTTCAGACACTTAGAGATACCTTCGCATCAGACGAATTGCCTGATGCGAATTCATCTGAAATCCGTATAAATGTCCCACCTCTAAAAAGTAGAAAAACTGGGGGAGGGTCATTAGTTGCCTATTTGGATAAACCACAAATTGGTTCGAGTCTTAATGGTTTAGTTCTACTTCTACATGGACTTGGAGGCTCTTCTCGCAGAAGAGGCTTGACTAGGATGGCCAGTTCTTTGGTTCAATCAAATTTTGCTGTTTTGAAACTTAATTTGAGAGGTTCAGATCCTTGCAGGAATTATGTTGATGGAACCTATGCTGCAGAGTGTAATAGTGATTTGATTCCTGTTTTAAAACGTGCGAGAGAGATTTCATTTCAATTGACTAATGAGTATCAGTGTTTAAAAAATATCCCTCTCTTTGGAGCTGGTATTTCGTTAGGTGGAACTATTCTTTTAAATGCTTGTATAGGTAATGAATCTTTATTGGATGGATTGGTATGTATCAGCAGTCCTTTGGATTTGCATGAATGTAGTACTTCTATTGAAAGACCGAGAAATTTTATCTATCAAAAATGGTTGTTAAATCGTTTGATTAGGCAAACTTTAGAAGATCCTTTTGGGATAGAAGAAAAAGAAAAGAATGCATTAGTAATAAGTAAAAAAGAAAAAAAAAGAAGAATATATGATATTAGATCTTTTGATAATTTTATAACTGCCCCAAGGTGGGGATATAAAAATGT
>QBVL01000029.1 GCA_003284375.1 Prochlorococcus sp. AG-311-J23 | reverse complement strand
ATTCTTTTTAATCAAACTTTTAGAAAATAAATTCAAAACTTATCTAATTTTTTATAGATTTTTAATTTTGTATAAATTAAGTCTTAACTTATCTGATTAAATTGCCTATAACTATTTAACAGAAAACCCGTTCCAAAGTTTTCTGTAGGGAGGTCACCACTACTGGGAAGGGTTTTGGCCTCCCTCTCTTCTAAAAAATGTTAATCTAATACATTTACTAATTAAATCCTAGTTTCAATGTCCCCCAAAGATCAAATGCACCAAATAAAAAAGCTATAAAAACCAAGTCCCATGCTTTCTGCTTAATAGCCCATGGAGCAAAAAATACTTCACCAATACCATGAAGAGCTGCTCCTATTCCTAGATGATCTAAAACCAGAAGGCCATGAGATAGTAAAAATAATCCGCTAGCAAAGTATCTCAAAAAGGTATCGTAAGTTATGAGTTTAATTTTTTTTTGTGTTTGAAACGGTAATAGCTGATGCAGGGATAGATCTGAAGGTTTTAATCATTAAATCAACCAAGAGTTTTTTATTTTTAATGCTTAATTTAGTCATAGCACAATCGCTGATATGATTAATTTATAAATATTTTTTATAATCTTGTGTAGCATTGATTGCTTTATGAGCTAAATAAAATAAAACATATTCGATGTTTTAGTATCTTTAAATACACTTCCTATTGACTACTAATAATTAACTCGTCAAAAGTGAATTCATTAATACAGTTAGATATATTTATTCTAGTAATGTTTGGAGCAAATAAAATTTTTAATGAAACTCAATTTTGTACCGGTTAATATTTTTCGAGAGACTCCTGAAGTAACTTTTTTAGATGCCAGTGTTGAAGGTTCAAATGGTAGTGATGTTGTTATTCATAGAGGAGGAGCAACATCACCACCTGATTCAAATGGCTTCGAGCAATATTATGTACATCATCATCAAACAGATAATAATTTGGTACTTGAGGGAGATAGAACTTTCACGCTATTAAATCCTCTTTGGGATGAACCTCATCACATAATTTATCTCAATAGATTCATGGGTGCACTACAAATACCTATCGGTACTTTTCACAGATCAATATCCGGAAAGGATGGAAGTATTGTTATCAATCAGGCAATCAGAGATAAACAATTTGAGGCGAATACAGAATTTAATCCTATAAGTATTGAAAATAGAATTGATTTACAAAAAGCAAAATCTAAAGAACCTATTATCTGGTTATGGAAAGACAGCGAAATCAAGAGAATAAAAGATTCATTGTTCCTGAAAGTAGCTTAACTATAGTATGTTCTAATAAAAACAACTTAATTCAATGGATATAGTATCTAAGAAATATTTATTTTAAAAACTATTTCTAGTAATAAAACAAATAATACACCTGACATTGCAATTCTGACATATAATATCTCAGTTTTGCTTAGTCTCTCGAAAGACATGAACTAACAACAAGTTAATTAATAACAAATCTAATAAAGAGAGCAAATATCAAAAAAGATTTTCCATATTAATTAAATTATTCAAATCGATTAATAAAAAGAAAAGACAAGTTTTAAAAAATATTGTATCTCTTACGACAGACTAAAATAGTATACTAAACAATCATAAAAAAAAGACTGAGTAATAAATGAGTCCACTCTTTAAATGCCTTGGCTGTGGACAAAATATTGAAAGGTCAACAAAGACTTTTTGGAAAAAAAAAGGTCATATTCTTTGCTCTACTTGCCAAGACAAAATAGAGAAAGAAACTTCTTTTACTCAAACAAAATAGCCTTAAACACTAAGGAATTTCTCTACCACCGCTTTACTTAATTCACTGGTTGGTCCATTTGCCACTATTCCTCCACGTTGCATTGCATAGTAACGATCAGCTTGCCTTACAAAATGCAGATGTTGCTCTACCAATAAAACTCCAACACCAGTCTCACTAATAATCCTTTTGACTGCCGACTCAATATCTTGAACGATATTCGGTTGTATTCCTTCAGTTGGTTCATCAAGTAAAAGCAACTTTGGTTTACCAAGTAATGCTCGCGCAATGGCAAGTTGTTGCTGTTGTCCACCGCTTAAATCACCCCCTTTACGAGCTAGAAATTGTTTTAAGACAGGGAATAGTTCATATACAATTTCATCAATCTTTTTATGCTTTGCTAAACCTCCCGGCAAAGCTTCCAATCCAAGTTGAAGATTTTCCTCGACAGTTAGATAAGGTATTATTTCACGTCCTTGAGGAACATAGCCAATTCCGGAACGAGCTCTTTGATGAGGTCGCTTTCTATTTACTGAATCTCCGTTAAAAATAATCTCTCCACGCCGTGGAGTTAATAACCCTATTAAAGATTTAAGCAAAGTTGTCTTACCTACTCCATTTCGACCTATAAGACAAATCATCTCACCTTGATTGATATTCATATCAACATCTCGAAGAATATGACTCTCTCCATAGTAGGTATTCAAGCCTTTTATCTGTAGCATAGTCATTATTCTTCCTCCTCAGATTGTCCTAGATAAACCTCTATCACCAAAGGATCTTTTTGTATTTCGCTCATAGAGCCTTCCTTCAATACATGTCCTTGATGTAAAACACTCACAGGGCAATCAAGTCTACGAATAAATTCCATATCATGATCAATAACTAAAACAGTATGATCACCAGCTAGAGATTTAAGAAGATCAGCAGTTAAATCTGTTTCTTCATCAGTCAAGCCAGCTACAGGTTCATCGACAAGTAAAAGGTCAGGATCTTGTCCAACTAGCATAGCGATCTCAAGCCATTGTTTTTGACCATGAGAAAGAGCTCCCGCCCTGATATTGGCTTTTGATTGAAGGTTGACAATACTCATCAAATGTTGAATTTCATCTAAATGCTTCACCTTTAAATTATCAATTAATAATGAAAAAGGTGTTTTAGGCCTGCTAACTGATAGAGCTAGATTTTCTTGTACAGATAGATTCTCAAATATCCTAGGACTTTGAAATTTCCTTCCAATACCTTTACGCGCTATACGAAACTCTTTTTGACCAAGCAATGATTTTTCTTTAAAAATCACATCACCCTTTGTCGGTAACACTTTACCAGTAATTACATCTAAAAATGTAGTTTTACCTGCACCATTGGGACCAATAACTGCTCTAAGATCGCCTTTATTCAAAACCAGATCAAGATCTCTAAGAGCAAGAAATCCTTCAAAGCTAACTGAGATTTGTTTTAGCTCTAGCAATGGAGAACTCATGATTTCACCTCACCTTGTTCATTAACTTCAAGACTTGGATATGTCTCTAGTTTTTTATTAATCCCAATTAAAAATAGTACTTTTTTCAAACCTCCTTTTTGGATCCATCCGAGTACCCCTTCAGGGAGAGCTGTTACAACAAGAATAAATAACCCACCTTGAATAAACATCCAGCTTGCTGGTAATGCTTCACTCACTAAACTTTTTGCATAATTAATTAATACAGCTCCAAGAATTGCGCCTAGTAAAGTACCTCTGCCCCCAACGGCAACCCAAATAACCATTTCTATAGAGAACGGGACAGTCATAAATTGAGGAGAAACTATTCCAGATTGAACTGTGTACAAAGCTCCTGAAATACCAGCTAAGCCTCCTGCTATTGAAAAAATTATTGTTTTAAAAATTACTGGATTATATCCAGTGAAACGAACGCGAGCTTCATCATCTCTAATTCCAATAAGGATATTTCCAAATCTATCTCGAACAATCCACCTCGCAAAAAACCACGCAAGAATTACTAAAATAGCTGATATCCAAAAAAACCATCTTTGCATTATTTCTGAACCTACCATTTGTCCAAAAAGTTGAGTCACGTCTGTTTTTAAACCATTTGTTCCATTAATCAATTTCTGTTGTCCATTAAAGAAATTGAAAAAAACCAACAGAGCCGCTTGTGTAAGTATTGAAAAATAAACGCCTTTAATTCTATTTCTAAAAACTAAATAACCAAGAAGACCAGCAATTATTGCTGGTAGCAACCAAATGGAAATAAGAGTAAAAATTGAACTTTTAAAAGGTTCCCAGAAAAATGGAAGTTTTTCGACTCCATATAAACCAAAAAACTCAGGAATACCATTAGGAAATTCTCCTGAACTATTCAATTGGAGGAACATTGCAGCGCAATATCCACCAAGAGCAAAGAAAATTCCTTGCCCTAAACTCAACATTCCTGTAAACCCCCAAATCAAATCAACTCCTAGAGCCACTATTGCAAGAGATAGATATCTACCTAAGAGATTTAGTCTAAAAACAGGAAGTAATGAAGGAGCAGCAATAATTAATGCAATGATTAACACCCAAATAGTTAAGTTAATCCAACTTTTTTTTGTAGAAAAAATACTCATAAGTTAAGACTCCACCATTCTTCCTTTTTGAGGGAACATCCCAGTTGGTCGAAACTGCAAGAATATGACTATTAGTGCAAATATCATTACCCTAGCCATACTTGTTGTCGCAAAAAAATCTATTGTTGAGGCTAGAGGTGAAGGCATATCTGGCCAAATAGTAAGGAGTCTTCCAGCTCCAATTAAATCAGTCATGATTCCTATAGAGAAAGAAGCAAGAATTGTGCCAAGCAAATTACCTACTCCACCAAGAACGACAACCATAAAACATCCCACAATATAATTCCCGCCAACATTTGGGCCTACTGACCCCAGAAGTGAAACTGCAACTCCAGCGACTCCAGCAAGACCAGAACCGATACCAAAAGTAATAATATCTACTGTTTCTGTTGATATACCTAAACAATCACTCATAGGTCTATTTTGAGTTACTGCTCTAATTCTCATTCCCCAAGCTGTTTTATCGAGAAAGAAAATCACTCCTAAAACAGATATTAGAGTGATAAGGATTATTAATAGACGTGTTTTAGGAAAAGTAATTCCAACCAAATCTATACCCCCTCTCATCCAAGAAGGGGCAGTAACATCAACATTCCTTGCACTTGCGCGACTAAGTTTACTTACTAAAGAGGATAAAATACCTCCTGTTGAGACACCTAGTAAGGCAGAAAAGCCCCAAGTGCATGCCCTTATTAATTTACTTTTTGTACCAGAAAGTAAATCATCAGAAATAAATAATGGTGAAAATAATCCAAAGAAAAGTGCTACTACCAAACCGCTTGCATAGGCCAGAGGAACACTTCTAACAAATTGTTGAAGGATTAAGCTAACTCCCCATGTAGCTAAAAGTGTTTCAAGAGGACTTCCATAGAGACGTCTAATAACTGTTCGTTCTAAAAGAATCCCAACTGTTCCACTAACTAAAAAAGCAATTCCAATTGCAACTATGACATACGAATCATAAAAAGGTTTTAAAAAAGGAACTTGTTTGAAAATTAATTGAGTTATGTATGTTGAATAAGCACCAAGCATCATCAATTCGCCATGTGCAAGATTGATGACACCCATTAAACCGAAGACAATTGCTAGCCCCAGCGCTGCGACAAGCAAAACTGAGCCAATAGCAACGCCATTAAAGAGGCATTCAAGAAAAAGTTGCACTAGCTTGGTTGTTTTTTTTAAGAGATAAGGAGCCCAAAGGCTCCTTATTAGAATCTATTTATAAGTAAAAAATCGAATCACATCCTATATTTTTCACCTTTCTTAGGATCAGTCCAATCACAAGCGTAACCTTTTGAACTTGGATGTTTTTGGTTCCATGCTTGTGGCTCAACTACTCCAGTTTCTTCAAGGATTGTAAATCCACCTTTTGCATTGATTTCACCGATTCTCACTGTTTGAGATAGGTGATGATTTGCCATAACTTCTACTGGACCCTGAGGAGCATCGAATGTCTGACCAACCAATGCTTCTCTAACCGCATTGTCATCAAATGTACCTGCATCTTCAACTGCCTGCTTCCAAAGATAAACCATGTTATAAGCAGATTCTTGAGGATCAGCTACAACACGATCACTCCCCCATCTCTTCTTAAAGCTCTTAGCAAATTGCTTAGAAGCTGGAGTATCAATAGACATCATGTAGTTCCAAGCCCCATAGTGGCCCTCAAGAAACTCAGGTCCAATAGTACTAATCTCTTCTTCCGCAATGGAGTAGTTCATTACGTAATAACCATTAGAAGGAGTAATTCCTGCATCCTGGATTTGTTTGAAGAAAGCAACGTTTTGGTCACCATTCAAAGTGTTAACAATGATTCCACCATCAGGAAGAGCAACTTTTATCTTAGAGATAATAGGTGCTACCTCTGTATTACCTAAAGGAAGATAGTCTTCTCCAACAACTTTACCGCCAAGTTGTTTTACTTGAGCTTTAGTAATTGTGTTAGAAGTTCTTGGGAAAACATAGTCAGAACCAACCAAGAAGAAATCTCCTCCAGCAGCTGGTGAGCGCTTATACATAAAATCTGTAGCAGGCTCAGACTGCTGATTTGGAGTGGCTCCTGTATAGAAAATATTATTGGAGCACTCTTGTGCTTCATATTGAATTGGGTAATAGAGGAATGCATCTTTAGATTCATAAACTGGAAGCATTGCCTTGCGACTTGCAGAAGTCCAGCCGCCAAAGACTACTGGCACTCCATCTTGGTCGATTAACTTCTTAGATTTCTCAGCAAAGGTAGGCCAATCTGAGGCACCATCTTCAACGATGTATTCAATTTTATAGCTTTTACCGTCGACTGTTACTCCGCCAGCTGCATTGATTTCCTCAATAGCCATTTTCTCTGTATCAACAAGAGTTGATTCGGAGATAGCCATTGTCCCTGATAGGGAATGGAGAATTCCAACAGTTACGGTGTCGTCGAAGTTACCTGAGGAATCAGATCCCCCACAAGCGGTAACAGTTACGGCCAATGAGGCAGTAGCTAAACCTGCAAAAATTCGCTTTGAAAGCTTCATGAATTACTAACTAAATTAGATGTTTGCCCACCTTGGGGTTTATGAAAAGTATCCAACCGAACACCCCTCTTTTTGTAGCCAATAAGACTATTTTAGCTATTTCAGTAAACGAAGATAGGTTTCCGTATACGTCTATACCATTCGCTGCGTAGAAGGTATCTGATTACACAAAAATTCTTCAATTATTTTTATCCCCTCCCCTGTTTTGGTATTGGTAAAGCACCAGGGCAGATTTTTCCTCATGAGCAGAGTATCTCTCTCCATTATTTTCAGGCTTGCTCCAACCATTTCAGCAAGGTCAATCTTATTAATCACTAATAAATCAGAACGTGTTATTCCTGGTCCTCCTTTCCTAGGGATCTTATCTCCCGCTGCGACATCAATTATGTATATACATACATCTACTAACTCAGGGCTAAAACTCGCAGCCAGATTATCGCCACCACTTTCAACAAATACTAAATCTAAAGTTGTAAATTTATGCTCTAGCTCTTCAACCGCAATACGATTTATAGAACAATCTTCCCTTATCGCTGTATGTGGGCAACCTCCAGTTTCAACTCCTTTGATACGTTCAGGCACTAAAGCCCTTGAATTCGTTAAAAATTTTGCATCTTCTTGGGTATAGATATCATTTGTTACTACTGCAATTTCTAATCGATTTTTAAGGTTTTCACATAGTCTCTGAATAATAGCCGTTTTGCCAGATCCTACTGGACCAGCTATCCCAACTCTTAATTTACTTTCCATTAGCTTCTAAATAATCTTGAATAAAGTTCACCATGCGATTGTTGTGCCATAATCGCGCCGACATCGCTAACCCAAATTTCTTTGGGATTTTGCTGCAATAAGTAACTTGCTTGAGACTTAATAAGTCTTAGAGATTTTTTTTGAAGCTGTTGAGCTTTTGTTGGCCCTAATGACAATAGTCTTAACGCTGCACTCAATTGATTAGCTACCCAACTATATAAAAATCCTTCCACCAAATCAAGGTGAGGTATATCCCAGCAAACTCCGGCCCAAGCCCAAGCTATGGGCCATACCAATTTTTTTTCATTCCCAGGGAGAGGATGATCTAGATCAATTAGAAGCTGTAATAGAGATTGACCCATTTGTATTTGTTGAGATCTGATGTCTGGCGAATCCCTTAATGAACCAAGCCAAGAATTCCACTCATCAATAATTAACTTATGTTGAACATCTTTATGATCACTCCAATTAATTAAATCTCTCATAATGTGAGAAATTGAGCTTGCCTCAATTGTTATCTGGCCTCGAGAGAGTTCACTTTCAATCCAATTGAAAAGTGTTGTCTCGTCATATACTTTTTTATTTTGAGCAAGCCACTCCAATCCTTCAGAGTAACTAAAAGCACCAACTGGTAATGATGGGCTGATTAATTGTAAAAACTCAAGTTTCATAAACGTAATCAATCACATCCTTACTCATAAGCGCCTATCTCAGGAGAAAAAGGTCTTTGGAAACGTTCTATTTCAAAGCCATGGCCTTCTAACATCTTTTTCATTACTACATCATTGAGTAAATATAACTCTTTATCATGCAACTCAATCTGAACATGTCTATTACCTAAATGATAAGCAGCTTTTAACAATTTCAATCTATTGCCTGAGCTAATTCTTATTAAATCTTCGTGAGAGGCCACTATGCTTACAAAAACTTTTGGATTCTCACTTTTCAATACCTCTCCAGGAATCAAGCGACCTCCTCCTCTAGGCAAATTTAAAATGACATCAATTCCATCTAAAGTCGATCGTTTACCTCGAAGCTGAGTCCTCTCTTTTGCAGACAAGGGAAGTAAAAGACAATGTTTTATCACTTGAGCACTAATTCTCTCTGTGAGATAGATTAATTCCTGTGACAAGCTTAAATTCTTTATAGATCTAAATTTTATAGGTTATGTCTACCACATCAGACATTTATTATTTTCTCAAAACTAAATGAGCAAAAACGATAAAGCTATTCAATGAAATCTCAATGGCATGGAACTTGTGATCTAAGGCTTTTCAAGAGCTCAAGGTCTAACAATAAAGATATTGTTAAAACAATTCATCAAGCAAAATGTACTGCTCCATTAAAAGTAATGAGAGTATTTAATGATAAAAAAGATGGGAGATGTGAAGTACCCATTCTCCATAGTGCTGGAGGAATTGTTGGAGGTGATCAACTCACAATAAATGTAAACGCCGAAGAAGATAGCATTGCTATATGTTCTTCGGTAGCAGCTCAAAAAGTTTATGGAAGTAGAGGCAGATCAAAATTAAATCCGCAAGGGAGCTGGGCAAATCAAAAATGTTTTTTTCAAATAAAAAAAAATTCTGACTTTGAGTGGATTCCTCAAGAGTTAATTGTTTATCAAGGAGGTCTTTTTGAACAAAATATGACTGTTAGTCTTGATCCTTCTTCAAGCTTTTTATGTGTTGATTTGGTTCGCTTGGGACGAACTGCAGCAGAGGAACAACTTGGTAGTGGAGTATGGAGATCATCTTTGGAAATCTTTAGGGATCATCAGCAAGGAAAACATTATGAATTTAGTGATCGATTAGAACTCTCTGGAGAAGCTCTAAAATCTATTCATGGCTTAGAAAAGAAACCAGTATTTGGATCTTTAATTTGGATAACACCTAAAGAAATAAAGCAAAAAGATTTGTCTAACTTATTAGTCGAATGCCTACAACAAAGAGCTGGACTTGAGGGATTTATGACTTGTAGTCTTCTTGAAAATGGCATATCAGCAAGATACACTGGCTCATCAACACAATCAGCTCGATTTTGGTTTTATAGAATTTGGAGTCTTACTAGAATTTTGAGAAAATTCAGCATGCCTGAATACATG
>QBVL01000028.1 GCA_003284375.1 Prochlorococcus sp. AG-311-J23 | reverse complement strand
TTAGTACTTAACCCTAAAAACACTTTTTCCAATTTAAAAAGATTTGTCGGTAGAGCATGGGATGAGCTTGAAGAAACAAGCCTTTCAGTCCCTTACAGTGTGCGCTCAAATGATCAGGGAAATGTTCGAATTACCTCTCCCATAACAAAAAGGGAATATGCACCTGAAGAACTTATTGGAAATATCATTAGGAAATTAATAGATGATGCTGAAACCTATTTAGGTGAAAATGTTGATGCTGCTGTAATAACTGTTCCCGCTTATTTTAACGATTCACAAAGACAAGCCACACGCGATGCTGCGATTTTGGCTGGAATCTCTGTTGAAAGGATTTTAAATGAACCAACATCCGCAGCTCTTGCGTATGGATTTGATAAAAGCTCTTCTAGAAAAGTTTTGGTTTTTGATTTAGGTGGAGGCACATTTGATGTTTCATTGATGTCCATTTCCAATGGTGTTTTTGATGTAAAGGCAACTTCAGGTGATACACAATTGGGTGGTAATGATTTTGATCAAAGAATTGTTGATTGGCTCGCTGAAGACTTTTTAGAAAAAAATAAAATTGACCTAAGAAGAGATAGGCAATCATTGCAAAGACTTACTGAAGCTTCTGAGAAAGCTAAACAAGAACTTTCTGGTGTTCAAAGCACACCAATATCACTGCCTTTTATTTCTACAGGAAAAGATGGTCCTTTACATATAGAAACTACCCTTAGTAGAAAAAAGTACGAGAGTCTTTGCAATGACCTTTTAGATAGATTATTTGATCCTGTTAATACTGTTATTGATGATTCAGGTTGGAATCCTGAGGACATTGATGAAGTTGTTCTTGTCGGTGGAAGTACTCGTATGCCAATGGTCAAGCAATTAGTTAAAACATTAGTTCCAAATCCACCTTGTCAATCCGTTAACCCTGATGAAGTTGTTGCTATTGGTGCGGCAATTCAAGGGGGGATTCTTTCAGGAGAGTTGAGAGACCTTTTATTGAATGACGTCACACCTCTTTCGTTAGGACTAGAAACTGTTGGCGGTTTAATGAAAGTTCTAATTCCACGTAATACCTCGATACCAGTAAGACAATCCGATGTTTTTAGTACATCTGCCTCAAACCAATCATCAGTTGAAATTCATATTTGGCAGGGAGAGAGGCAAATGGCCTCAGACAACAAATCCCTTGGAAAATTCAGATTATCTGGTATTCCTCCGGCGCCAAGAGGAGGCCCTCAAGCTCAGGCGGCTTTTGATATTGATGCTAATGGTTTATTAGAGGTAAGCGCCACAGATAGAACTACTGGGAGGAAACAATCTGTAAGTGTTACTGGCGGTTCAAACCTGAATCAAAATGAAGTTAATATGTTGATTGAGGAGTCCAAATTAAAAGCATCTGAAGATAGAAAAAAACGAGCTTCAATTGATCAGAAAAATAATGCATTAACACTTGTTGCTCAAGCTGAGAGGAGGCTAAGAGATGCTTCTCTTGAGTTGGGACCCTACGGTGCAGAGAGACAACAACGATCTGTAGAGGTTGCGATGAGGGACGTTGAAGATACGCTTCAAGATAATGATTTGCAAGAACTTGAATATGCAGTTGGCTCTCTCCAAGAAGCATTATTTGGATTAAATCGTCGCTTATCAGCAGAAAGAAAAACAGAGACAAATCCCATACAAGGGATTAAAAATACTTTTGGATCTTTGAAGGACGAGTTGTTTTCAGACGATTACTGGGATGATGATCCTTGGGATTATTCACAAGGAGGACAAAAGAGAAATGGTGATAATAATTATGGGAGAGGGGATGTAGATCCTTGGGATAATGACTACTACCGTTGATCCTAATTATTGGTCTCTCTTAGGAGTCTCTCCTGAATGTGATTCTAATGAGCTTAAATCCGCATTTAGAAAAGAGGCTAGAAAGTGGCACCCTGATTTAAATAAAAATGATGTCAATGCAGAAGAAAGATTAAAATAAATAAATGAAGCCTATGCGATACTTAGTGATCCAAAAAAGAGAAGAGCATGGGAGAAACAAAATAATAAACATATAGATATCTTTGATAATAGATTTCCAACTTATGAGGAATATATAGATATTGTATTAGGAATTAGATCAGATATTAGAAAGGAAAGTGATGATCAATATTCGGAACATTCTGAAGATGAATATGAAAACTCTGTACAAACTAATTTTAATGAATATATTCCTACCACTAGCGAACCATCACCACCACCAACTTTAATTTATGAAGATCAAGAATCAATTATAGAAATTACACCAGATCAAGCTCTTTATGGTTCTTCAGTAGAAATCCAGTTACAAGACGGCACGCTTGTTGAGGTTTTAACTCCGCCATTTGCAGGTGATGGATGGAGATTACGAATAGAAGGTGCTGCAATAGGTTGTCGTGATCATTTTGTACAATTAAAAGTACAAACTGATGATGGTCTAAGAATTGATGGATTAAGAGTTACGTATCGTCTTGAATTATTACCACATGATGCTTTATTGGGTTGCGCTGTTGATATTCCAACTTTAAATGGGTCAGTAACATTACAAGTGCCTCCTAATTCATCTACAGGAAGGCTATTAAGACTTAGAGGACGTGGATTAGAATACGAGGAATATCGTGGTGATCAAATCGTTGAAATAATTATTGTGTTACCTGATAATTTAAGTGATTCTGAAATCGCTTTATATCAACGTCTAAATGAAATATCTATGGAGAATTATTAGATTTATATTGTTAATTCAATTTATCGATTTATAATTGAATTGGTTATTTATTTACTATGTTAGTTCATGTCCTTTTGTATGAAGCGGGGACTGAAAGTGAAGGTATACACTCCCTTGAACTTAAGGGAGAGACAGTAATCCTTATGTTCGAAGATAAAGACGATGCCGAAAGATATTGTGGACTTTTAGAAGCTCAAGATTTTCCAACACCTTCGGTTGAGGAGTTAACGAGGACTGATATAGAAGCATTTTGTGTTGAAGCTGGTTATGAATCCCGCTTTGTCGAAAAAGGCTTTATTCCAAGAACCGATGAAGAGCGCCTTATGATTTCACCACCCCTTTCAAACTTAGAAGTAGGAAATTGGCAAAATCAAGATAATTTAAATGAACAAACATCCTCCAATGATCAACTCCAAGATATCAAAAAACGTTTAGAAAATCTTTTATGATTAATATCGATGATGATTCTATAAATATTAATTATCGAATACTAACTGAGCAGGTTAATTTAACTTCGAATGAATTAGATACTAAGTCGACAAATGAAATAGTAAAAATTTTTTGTGAAGCTGATAAAGAACCTCAGAAGGCTGTTGAGAATGCTATCCCGGAGATAATTAATGCGATCGACGAAATAACGTTAAAACTAAAATCAAATGGTAGATTATTTTATATTGGCACTGGTACCTCAGGAAGATTAGGGGTACTTGATGCTTCTGAATGTCCGCCCACTTTTTGTACGGATCCAGATTTAGTTCAAGGAATAATCGCAGGAGGTGTTCCATCACTAACAAAAAGTTCTGAATCTCTTGAGGATGTATCTGAGATTGCTATTGCTGACCTTAAAGATAGAGATTTTTCAAATAGAGATGTTCTAATTGGTATATCGGCCAGCGGAAGAACTCCATATGTATTAGCTGCATTAAACTATTCAAAAAGTATAAATGCATTAACTATTTCTATTTCATCCGTTCCAGAATTTGATTCATCATTATTTAATGATATCGATATTAGGTTGATTACAGGTCCAGAGATTCTTGCCGGCTCTACAAGATTAAAAGCTGGAACAGCGACAAAGATGGTTTTAAATATAATTTCTACATCTATTATGATTAAATTAGGAAAGGTTTATGGTAATAGAATGATTGATTTATCAGTAAGTAATGAGAAATTAATAGATAGAGCAATTGGTATATTATTTGATATTGGTTCAGTTAATAAAGAAACTGCGCTACAACTTTTACAGCAGACAAATGGATCTGTAAAATTATCTCTATTAATCGCTTTGTCTGGTTTAGATGTTATCGAGGCTAAGCAATTACTTGATGATTCGAAGGGTAACTTAAGAACAGCACTTATTAAAATTAAAAGTGATTGAATTTATATTTTCTAATTTTTTTATTTCAGGATTATCTTTCTGCATTAAACTTTAAAAGCAGTTATTATAAAAAAAAATTAATTCGAAT
Organism: Prochlorococcus sp. AG-311-J23; assembly: GCA_003284375.1. GTDB lineage: Bacteria > Cyanobacteriota > Cyanobacteriia > PCC-6307 > Cyanobiaceae > Prochlorococcus_B. The sequence goes on along the minus strand of QBVL01000028.1, from coordinate 5,993 downwards.
TATGTCTAAAGTTTTGATGGAGACAGATAAAGGTCAATTGACTATTGACCTCTTTGCTAATGATGCGCCCAAAACAGTTGAAAACTTTTTAAAGCTTGTTAAAGAAGGTTTTTACGATGGCCTTTCTTTTCACAGAGTTATTAATGGGTTTATGGCTCAAGGTGGATGTCCAAATACAAGAGAGGGTTCAAGGGGGATGCCAGGAACTGGTGGACCTGGATATTCCATTGATTGTGAAATCAATCCAAATAAGCATGAAGCTGGTTCCCTTTCTATGGCCCACGCTGGAAAGAATACGGGCGGTAGTCAATTCTTTTTAGTTCATGCTTCACAACCACATTTGGATGGAGTACATACTGTTTTTGGTAAAACCGAAGATATTAAAATCCTTCTTTCTATCACTAATGGTACTAAAATTAATAGTGTAAGTGTTATTAAATAGTCATAACTTATTATTTTATTTTGATATTAACTCCATTCTAAAGTACTGGTCTTATCTTTAAAATCCCAATCGAACAATGGCGAATTTTCAAAATTTGAAAGTTCGCTAATTTTTTTTGCCTCTATCAAAATATTTGATGAAGGATGTAAAAGTCTTTCATAATTATCTGTTTTAATTATTCCTATTCTTTCAGTATTTTTCCAATTACTTAGCTCCTTAAGTAGAGATTCAAGTAACCTTTTATCAATCAAGTTACCCTCTAGATGAGTTTTAATGTCTCTATGTCTGACGTTCCAAATAAATAATGGGTTTTTACAGAGAGCTTTCAATCTTTGCGCGTTTTGAATAGATATATTTAAAAAATGATTTTCTGACCACTTATTTGCTTTATCTTCAAAATGTTTTAATTCATCATTATTAACTTTGCCATCCCAATAGACGACAATGTTTTGTCTTTCATTTGTTAGATTTATTTGATTATTATTGTCAATTAAGTGTCCAAGCTTTTCTCTTTTTACCTCAAGATAAGCTGCATTATGATCTCCTGGACAAATAACTAATGGAACTCTAGATACAACGTGAAGACCATATCCACCAAGACCGGCTATTTTTCTTGGATTATTTGTTAATAACTTAAGCCTGTTTATTCCCAAATCTGTCAATATTTGTGCACCTACTCCGTAATTTCTTAAATCTGCAGGAAAACCCAACTTTTCATTGGCTTCAACCGTATCCAATCCTCCATCTTGTAAATTGTATGCTTTTAATTTGTTAACTAAACCTATACCTCTCCCTTCCTGTCTAAGGTAGACAACTACACCTTCTCCCTCTTCAGAAATTCTGGACAGGGCAGCTTCCAATTGAGGTCTACAATCGCACCTTAATGATCCAAATGCATCTCCAGTTAGACACTCTGAATGCATTCTTACCAATACTGGCTCTTTTAAGTTTTCTTGATCTCCTTTTATTATCGCGACATGTTCTGAGCCATCCAATTCATTCTTGTAACCTATTGCTTTGAAATCTCCAAATAGGCTTGGCAAATTTGCAACAGCTTGTCTGTACACAAACCGTTCATTTTCAAGTCTGTAATGAATTAAATCTGCAATACTGATTAACTTTAATTTTCTTTCATGGGCATATTTTTTTAATTCAGGCAATCTTGCCATTGAGCCATCCTGATTTTGAATTTCACAGATAACGCCTGCAGGAGATAGGCCTGCTAACAAAGATAAATCTACTGCTGCTTCTGTATGTCCAGCTCTTTTTAATACTCCCCCTATTTTTGCTCTTAAAGGGAAAATATGACCTGGTCTTCTTAAATCAATTGGTTTTGTCTGGCTATTAAGAGCAACTTGAATTGTTTTAGCTCTATCCTCGGCTGAAATACCTGTTGAAACACCAAATTCAGGACCTGCATCGATACTTACTGTGAATGCCGTTTGGTTTGAATCGGTATTTCTATCCACCATCAAAGGCAGATCTAATTGGTCTAATTTTTCCCCTTGCATTGCTAGACATATCAAGCCTCTAGCTTCTGTTGCCATGAAATTTATTTGCTGGGGAGTCGCAAATTGAGCTGCACATACTAAATCGCCTTCATTTTCTCTCTTTTCATCATCAACCACAACAACACATTCACCATTTCTAATAGCAGCTAGAGCATCTGCTATGTCATCAAATTCAATTTCATAACTATCTTCGGATTTCAACTTATTCCTCATGTTTGTGGTGAAATGGTTCTTTGCTAATTATTCTCAAATGAATATCTCCTCATTCTACGAAATAACGTTGATGTTATGGCAATTAGTACATCGAAAACAGGGAGGATCGCAATTATTGGAGCATCTGGATACGGTGGACTTCAACTCGTTAAGTTGATCAATGAGCATCCTAATTTTGATATTTCAACTTTAAATGGTGAGCGATCAGTAGGTAAAAGCTGGAATGAAATAAATCCTTTTATCAAAATTTTTGGAGATAAAAAGATAACTAAAAGCAATATTGATGAAATCGCTGATAATTCTGACTATGCAATTTTAAGTCTTCCTAATGGTTTGTCATCACAATTAACACCATTATTATTAGAAAAAGGTATTAAGGTCCTTGATTTGTCAGCAGACTATAGATTTAATTCATTAGATAAATGGAAAGAAGTCTATACAAAAGAAGCAGCAAAATATCCACGAAATGACCACGAATTATGTGAAGAGGCTATTTATGGTTTTTCAGAAGAATTTAGTAGAGATATTTCAAAGTCTAGATTAATTGCATGTCCAGGTTGCTATCCAACTGCGTCACTCAGTTTGCTTATTCCATTTTTAAAACAAGGTTTAATAGAAAGTGAGGGAATTATTATTGATGCAAAATCTGGAACATCTGGTGGAGGAAGAAACCCAAGTGAACAACTTCTATTGTCTGAAAGCTCTGAATCAATTAGACCATATGGAGTTATAGGACATAGACATAGGGCTGAAATAGAAAGAATCGCTAGTCATTTTGCTGGTCACGAAGTCAATTTACAATTCACTCCTCATTTAGTGCCAATGGTTAGAGGGATTTTGTCTACAGTTTATGCTCGTTTAAGAGATCCTGGATTAACAGCTGAAGACTGCAAAATTGTAATTGAAGCTTTTTATAAAGATCAACCATTTATTGATATATTGCCTGTGGGAACTTATCCTGCAACTAAATGGGTTAAAAATACTAATAAAGTTATGATTTCAGTTGAAGTTGATAAACGTAATGGAAGAATTGTTTTAATGAGCGTTATAGATAATCTTCTAAAAGGTCAAGCAGGGCAGGCAATACAAAATTTAAATATTATGCATGGACTTGACTCAGATATTGGTCTTCCTAAGATTACTTTTTATCCTTAAAATTTGTTCTTATTTCAATTGCTACTTTAGCAATAGCTAAAGGTAATATTATATGTTCCATCTCTTGAATTCTCTTTTTTAGGGTCTCTATACTATCTTTATCTTTAATGGGGACTGCCGCTTGAATAATTATTGAACCTGAATCAACCTCCTTTTGAACATGGTGAACTGTGCAGCCAGTAATAGTTACCCTTTTGTCCATTGCCTGCTCTATTGCATCAATGCCTTTAAAAGATGGTAATAGTGATGGATGTATATTAATTAGTCTATTATTAAACTTGTTAATTAATTCTTCACCAATAATTCTCATCCATCCAGCCATAACAACAAGTTCTACAGATAGTTCCTCTAGTTTCTTCATAACCAATTTATCGTGTTCTAATCTAGAATTGCAATCTCTATGATTAATAATTACATAAGGTATATTATATTTAATTGCTTTTTTTATTGCTAGGCAATTAGGGTTATTAACAATTAATATAGAAATTACTGCATTAATTTGCTTTTTTTGAATAGATTTAATAATGTATTCAAAATTCGATCCTTTACCAGAGGCAAGGATACCTAATCTGATCTTTGGTTCAACTAAATTGTTTTGTGATTCAAGTGGACTTATTAGGCTATGCCCATTTAAACCATTAAATAAATTTCTTTCTGCATATTCTTTATTATCTTGTTTCATCAATTAAAGATTAATTTGGACTAAATATATGACCTTTCGAAGAAATTACAATATCTAAATGTAAAGTCATTTTTAATAGTAATATAAAGTTAAATTAATATTCAGAAATATACAGGTTTAGATAATAATAACTAACAAGCTTACTTACATTCTTTTTGTCAATTACTAAACATTCACCATTTAAAAACCATTCTTGACTAATATAAATAAAATATATTTGTTAAACGGCTCTCATTTGAGAGTACCTGCTAACAGAACTCATTAAGGAGTATTCTTTTATCAATAATGGCAATAACTGACATCTTCCAGCTAAATAACAATGAAAAATGGAAAAGGTATTGCGACCTTTTGTTTAGCGATGAATCATTAGGTTTTTGGCTTGATATAAGCAGAATGGATATAGAGAATTCTGATTTTGAAAAGTTTAAGGAAATCTATTCCAAAGCCTTTGTTTCTCTAGAAAGTCTCGAGAATGGTTCTATTGCAAATATTGATGAAGGTAGGCAAGTAGGTCATTACTGGCTTAGGAATCCACAAGTTGCTCCTAGCCCAGAAATTACAGATTCTATTGCTAAGGAAATAAAAGATATATCCAAGTTCGGGGCGTCAGTATTGAATGGTGAAATAACAAACGGCGATGGAAAAAAATATACAGATGTTTTTTGGATAGGTATCGGTGGTAGTGGTTTAGGTCCTTTACTCATCAAAGAGTCCTTCAAGAGAGAATCAATCGGATTGAATCTACATTTTCTAGACAACGTAGATCCTGAGGGGATTTCTCATAAATTAAATTCTATTCTTCCTAATATTGATTCAACTTTGTTTGTCGTTGTTAGTAAATCGGGAGGCACACCAGAACCATTGATTGGAATGGAGCAAGCTATGAAGTTTGTCGCCGATAACAATCACAATTGGTCATCCCGAGCGATAGCTATTACATCAAAAGGGAGTAAGTTAGATATTTTAGCCGTTAGTGAAAATTGGTTAAATATTTTTGATTTACCTGATTGGGTTGGCGGAAGGACAAGTATTACTGGTGCTGTTGGATTATTGCCTGCCGCTCTAATTGGCGCTGACATAAGCAAGTTTTTAGATGGAGCATCTCAAATGGATGCACTAACAAGAGTAAAAGACATAAAAAATAATCCAGCAGCGCTTTTGTCTTTAGCTTGGTTCAAATCTGGCAGTGGAAAAGGGCTAAGAGATATGGTTGTACTTCCCTATAGAGACAGATTAGAGGTGTTCAGTAGATATCTTCAACAACTTGTGATGGAATCTTTAGGCAAAAAGTTAGATAGAGATAAAAATCAAGTTAATCAAGGTATAGCAGTTTATGGTAACAAAGGTTCTACAGATCAGCACGCATATGTGCAGCAGTTAAGAGATGGCATTGATAACTTCTTTGTTAATTTCATTGAGATTCTTCACGACCCTACAGAGATAGTTGAAGTAAAAAACAAAAGACCAGGAGATTATTTGTCTGGATTTTTACAAGGAACGCGTTCAGCATTGACTGAAGGGGGGAGACAGAATTTAACAATCACATTTAAATCATTCGACGAATCTAGTCTTGGTGCTTTAATTGCATTATTTGAGAGAGCAGTTAGTTTATATGCCGAATTGATTAATGTTAATGCCTACAATCAACCGGGAGTTGAAGCTGGAAAAAAAGCCGCTACAAAGATAATTAATCTTCAAAAAGAAATTGAGGATCTTTTAGATGATGGAAAGCAAAGAACATTAAATGAAATTAATGATGCTTTGTCTATTGATTCAACTGAATCTATTTATTTAATTCTAAGAAAACTTTCAGAAAATTCTCATCATTATTCAATGATTGGTAATCAATCAAATCCTGATGAACTAATTATTTCGAAAACTTGAGCTCTAAATAACTATATTAACCAATTTATTCGGAACAACAATTATTCGTTTTGCTGCTTGTCCATTCATCCATTTTATAGCAGCATTACTTTTTATTGCTATGTCC
>QBVL01000027.1 GCA_003284375.1 Prochlorococcus sp. AG-311-J23 | reverse complement strand
TGTGCTTCTGCCGCTATTGAAGGGAATTTAGTTTTTAAATCATTTATGCCTTGAACAAGTTTTTTCATCCTTAAAAACTACTCACTGAACGTCTATCAGGCAAATTCAAGACCAGAGTGTGATAATTCTGAACTTTAGTGTGAGAATGGTGTGATAATTTTTCACTATAAATTATTTTAGTAAAGATAGACAGTCACTGAATTCTCTAAAACGTTCGTAATCTAATACTAAAAGGTTAGTAGTAATGCCGATTACACCACATAGGTAGTGTGATCTCCTTATCTCTCAGTTATTGCAACTAATTTGCTGCTTTATTGATTCACTATTTTAGCATATGCGACTATTATGTGATTCTTATACAAGACGCAATTCTCTTTCTATTGATATAACTTAGCGTGTTTAAAAAGTGAACTTGAAATCTTATTTTACAAATTGATGAGTGTACTTAGATTTTCAAGGTTGAGAAGAATATTGATTTTTGATTCTATAAAGAGTCGACTTTGTACGGAGCTAGATTGTATAGTTTTTAAACTAGGTAGTTAATTATCATATGACTTATGAAGATAGAGAACAAAGAAGAATAATTGAAAATGATGGAAATATCGGTTTATTTGTCGATGAAAGGCAGAGATTTTATACAGAAATAGATGGTAAGAAAGTCTTTTTTTATTTTGATGCTACGAGTCTTGATAACTACCAACGATATGGATATCCTGAACCTGATGAACCAATTGCTCGGCCTTGGTTTGGATCCTATACTTGGTCTTGGTATGCTGCAGAAAGAGTAGACGACTATATAAAAGTAGTTGATAGAACATGGGCTAAACCAAATTATAGAATGAAGTCTTATTTGAAAGATAAGACGAGTGAAGATTATGCAAGTACATTTTTGTATGAAGTCTTATATTTTGATCTTAATGGTCAATTTCTTGGCAAGGACTCTCCAGAGAGTGATCCTTTTGGACTACTTTTAAACCCGATAGCATATAGATATGGTGTTCAATCTCATTCTGACTATATAAAAACACTTGCTTATCGCAGGATTTCTCCTTTGGAACAATGGGCTATGAGTGATGAAACTATTTTGAATGAATTTTTTAATGAAAAAAATATCGATACTTTATTAGAAGATTGGGCATATAAAAAATATATTGAATTATATCCAGGAGAAAAAGTACCATCAACTTATGGAATAGAAGGTAATTATCCATCTGCCGAGAATGCTTATTTTGGAAAGAAAACTCTTACAGGAAATTTTAGAGACTATAAATTTTACAATCGAGGCAGTGGCAAATATGAGATTAAGATTGATAGTGGTTTTGATGAAATCACAGGAATGACCCTTGAATTTATTGATAAGACTATTGATGCAGTAGATGATATAAAAGGAGTCTTTGATCAGGTAACAGGGTTAAATACAGACTCTGGAAAGATGTTTAGGTTGTATAACGCAGCATTTGCAAGATTCCCTGATGATTCTGGATTGCAGTATTGGATTGGAAAATATACTTCTGGAGAAAATGATGAAAGAGTAGTTGCCTCTTCATTTATTGCATCATCAGAATTTAAGGAGAGATATGGAGATAATGTCTCTAACCCTAAGTATGTAGAGACTCTCTATACGAATGTTTTAGGCAGGGATTATGACCAATCAGGGTATAACTATTGGATAGGTAACTTGAATAATGGTTTAGAGACAAGATATGAGTTGCTTTTAGGATTTGCAGAATCAACAGAAAACAAGGCTCTATTTAGTGAAATGACTGGATTTGTTTAAGTCATAGATGTTAGGGGGTGTACTCAAATACACCCCCTCTTTCATGAGTTTTGTAAGTATTAGAAAAAGGAGTGTGATTATTTTGTGAGTGAGTGTGATTATTATGTGATTATTTTTTTCTTTTTAACCCCAGTAGTAGTCATATGTAGTGAATCAGAAAAGGGGATGTAGTGAATCAATGCCGATTACACTACTTAGACTAAAAAGTCAGTAATATCAGTAATTTATAGAGACAAGAAAAGATTGGTAATCTTATGGTAATCATACTAAACGACATATTCAACCCTATCTTCTGACCTTATGAGACCCCATAGGGGGAAGCTTGTCCTAGCTCTATACGTAATCACCTTTCAGACATTTCTGGTGATTTTTTTAGGACCCAGAGAGAGACAAAAGCAATCTCTATTCCAGATCCTAAACTAAATAATTCGTAGTGATCTCGTGATCTAGGCTTGCAGGCTGAGGTCATTCTTGTTGTTCGAAACCTGTTTTCTCTGCTCCACAGATAGGACAAACCCAGCTGGCTGGCAAATCTTCAAACTTGGTGCCTGGTGAGACTCCGTTATCAGGATCACCAGCTTCTTCGTTGTATACATAAGGACAATCGGGACATTGATATTCCATTGATTTAGTCCTCTTAGAAGTGAAAATAGGGAATTTCTTTTAAAGAGCGTGGAGAAGTCTCAGGCTTAGAGCAGAACCCAAATTGCAAACACTCCATCTCAACATCATTGATGTATTCGTGTTGATGCTTGGGTAAATCAAATAATGATTCGCGTGCGCTCTTAAGCATGTGGACAAAAGGATTTCCGCAAGACATGATGGCTCCTCCTAAATAGTGGGACCCTGGTGTTTAATCAGGGTCTCGGGTGTTCCGACAATGCAGAGACCGCACGAAAGAGGTGATTCTCTGTTCACAGAGTTAATAGCACTTATTTGTTTTTTTGATCTTTAAGAGTGCTATGACTCTTGAATTATGTCTACTCCTATCTATAAGAACTCTCAATGAGGACAACCCACGTGTAGAAATACTTTGGTGTTCTTACCCATAGTAATTTCTATTCAGTAGTAGTAAAACAGTCTCAGGAGTCAACGCACTTCCTTAGGTCTGGAGTGATGGACTCAAAGGGGGCGACCAAAATCCCGCCCCCTTAGAACCCTGCAAGCACTTTTTGATTCGTGCAATAAGGACAATTTGTCCCTTCAGGTTGAGTCCTCTTATTTACACTTGTATCCCATTCATGACCCAGTTCACATTTCCATTTCTTCCTTTGATTGCATCCTGGAAGAATAAGTGATGGATCCCAACCATATGCCTCTGCAGCTATTGAGGGGAATTTAGTTTTTAAGTCGTTGAACCCTCTTAAAACTTTTTTATTGGCGCAGTATGGACAACTACTTTTACTAGATGTTCTGTGACCTACTCTTGTTTTCCAGTTATGCCCTTTTTTGCATTTCCATTGATATTGTTTATGACTGCCTGGAAGAACGAGTGATGGATCCCAACCATGTGCTTCTGCCGCTATTGAAGGGAATTTAGTTTTTAAATCATTTATGCCTTGAACAAGTTTTTTCATCCTTAAAAACTACTCACTGAACGTCTATCAGGCAAATTCAAGACCAGAGTGTGATAATTCTGAACTTTAGTGTGAGAATGGTGTGATAATTTTTCACTATAAATTATTTTAGTAAAGATAGACAGTCACTGAATTCTCTAAAACGTTCGTAATCTAATACTAAAAGGTTAGTAGTAATGCCGATTACACCACATAGGTAGTGTGATCTCCTTATCTCTCAGTTATTGCAACTAATTTGCTGCTTTATTGATTCACTATTTTAGCATATGCGACTATTATGTGATTCTTATACAAGACGCAATTCTCTTTCTATTGATATAACTTAGCGTGTTTAAAAAGTGAACTTGAAATCTTATTTTACAAATTGATGAGTGTACTTAGATTTTCAAGGTTGAGAAGAATATTGATTTTTGATTCTATAAAGAGTCGACTTTGTACGGAGCTAGATTGTATAGTTTTTAAACTAGGTAGTTAATTATCATATGACTTATGAAGATAGAGAACAAAGAAGAATAATTGAAAATGATGGAAATATCGGTTTATTTGTCGATGAAAGGCAGAGATTTTATACAGAAATAGATGGTAAGAAAGTCTTTTTTTATTTTGATGCTACGAGTCTTGATAACTACCAACGATATGGATATCCTGAACCTGATGAACCAATTGCTCGGCCTTGGTTTGGATCCTATACTTGGTCTTGGTATGCTGCAGAAAGAGTAGACGACTATATAAAAGTAGTTGATAGAACATGGGCTAAACCAAATTATAGAATGAAGTCTTATTTGAAAGATAAGACGAGTGAAGATTATGCAAGTACATTTTTGTATGAAGTCTTATATTTTGATCTTAATGGTCAATTTCTTGGCAAGGACTCTCCAGAGAGTGATCCTTTTGGACTACTTTTAAACCCGATAGCATATAGATATGGTGTTCAATCTCATTCTGACTATATAAAAACACTTGCTTATCGCAGGATTTCTCCTTTGGAACAATGGGCTATGAGTGATGAAACTATTTTGAATGAATTTTTTAATGAAAAAAATATCGATACTTTATTAGAAGATTGGGCATATAAAAAATATATTGAATTATATCCAGGAGAAAAAGTACCATCAACTTATGGAATAGAAGGTAATTATCCATCTGCCGAGAATGCTTATTTTGGAAAGAAAACTCTTACAGGAAATTTTAGAGACTATAAATTTTACAATCGAGGCAGTGGCAAATATGAGATTAAGATTGATAGTGGTTTTGATGAAATCACAGGAATGACCCTTGAATTTATTGATAAGACTATTGATGCAGTAGATGATATAAAAGGAGTCTTTGATCAGGTAACAGGGTTAAATACAGACTCTGGAAAGATGTTTAGGTTGTATAACGCAGCATTTGCAAGATTCCCTGATGATTCTGGATTGCAGTATTGGATTGGAAAATATACTTCTGGAGAAAATGATGAAAGAGTAGTTGCCTCTTCATTTATTGCATCATCAGAATTTAAGGAGAGATATGGAGATAATGTCTCTAACCCTAAGTATGTAGAGACTCTCTATACGAATGTTTTAGGCAGGGATTATGACCAATCAGGGTATAACTATTGGATAGGTAACTTGAATAATGGTTTAGAGACAAGATATGAGTTGCTTTTAGGATTTGCAGAATCAACAGAAAACAAGGCTCTATTTAGTGAAATGACTGGATTTGTTTAAGTCATAGATGTTAGGGGGTGTACTCAAATACACCCCCTCTTTCATGAGTTTTGTAAGTATTAGAAAAAGGAGTGTGATTATTTTGTGAGTGAGTGTGATTATTATGTGATTATTTTTTTCTTTTTAACCCCAGTAGTAGTCATATGTAGTGAATCAGAAAAGGGGATGTAGTGAATCAATGCCGATTACACTACTTAGACTAAAAAGTCAGTAATATCAGTAATTTATAGAGACAAGAAAAGATTGGTAATCTTATGGTAATCATACTAAACGACATATTCAACCCTATCTTCTGACCTTATGAGACCCCATAGGGGGAAGCTTGTCCTAGCTCTATACGTAATCACCTTTCAGACATTTCTGGTGATTTTTTTAGGACCCAGAGAGAGACAAAAGCAATCTCTATTCCAGATCCTAAACTAAATAATTCGTAGTGATCTCGTGATCTAGGCTTGCAGGCTGAGGTCATTCTTGTTGTTCGAAACCTGTTTTCTCTGCTCCACAGATAGGACAAACCCAGCTGGCTGGCAAATCTTCAAACTTGGTGCCTGGTGAGACTCCGTTATCAGGATCACCAGCTTCTTCGTTGTATACATAAGGACAATCGGGACATTGATATTCCATTGATTTAGTCCTCTTAGAAGTGAAAATAGGGAATTTCTTTTAAAGAGCGTGGAGAAGTCTCAGGCTTAGAGCAGAACCCAAATTGCAAACACTCCATCTCAACATCATTGATGTATTCGTGTTGATGCTTGGGTAAATCAAATAATGATTCGCGTGCGCTCTTAAGCATGTGGACAAAAGGATTTCCGCAAGACATGATGGCTCCTCCTAAATAGTGGGACCCTGGTGTTTAATCAGGGTCTCGGGTGTTCCGACAATGCAGAGACCGCACGAAAGAGGTGATTCTCTGTTCACAGAGTTAATAGCACTTATTTGTTTTTTTGATCTTTAAGAGTGCTATGACTCTTGAATTATGTCTACTCCTATCTATAAGAACTCTCAATGAGGACAACCCACGTGTAGAAATACTTTGGTGTTCTTACCCATAGTAATTTCTATTCAGTAGTAGTAAAACAGTCTCAGGAGTCAACGCACTTCCTTAGGTCTGGAGTGATGGACTCAAAGGGGGCGACCAAAATCCCGCCCCCTTAATACTTTGGAGGCATATCTATGACCAGAAAAAGAGACAAGATCTGGACAGCAATTATTGCAACTAAGCAATGGTTCACCAAACTTTTTACTAGTGAAGCTGAAGCTTTAGTTGATGACTTCGGAAATAATCCACCACCAGAAATAGGAACTCAACCTTATTCAGGTGATGTGCATGACAAAGGAGATTGATAACTATCAGGCTCTGGCTCTCTACAAGCAGTAATTAAAGCTATCTTCTTTTAAATGACTCTGATGCTTTTCAAGACATCACCTTTTTTCTCTAAATATTATTTGAACCTAATGCCTATATCTCTAAGGAATAATTCATATTGAACTGTTGTCATACCTTGAGCTGATGCTCTGATGGCTCTGATGTCTTGATCAGATAAGTCAGCATTGAACTTAAATGCTTCTCTTCTCTTCTTCTCTTCAGTAATCATCTAATCTTCAATGTTCTTCTCACTACGAGGATCGAAAGAAGAGTTGAAAAAGCATCAAAGATTGCTATTGAGGCGAGGATGCAAAACATCATTACTCGATCAGCATTAGTAGTTAAGTTCATTGGTTTTTAGAAAAAAATTTGTGGGTTGTTAGGCGACCTCTGGACACAATCCAATATCTAGAACTCTCTTTCTTTGCCAGTTTCTACATCGCTTGGTTAGATGTTCGCCTTGAGGAATAAGACGCTGATGAAGAGGACAAGTTAAAAGAGTTACGCATGACTTATCGCAGGTGTAAGTGAAGTGTTCGCATGTCACACAAATCGAACTACCTCTGGACTTCATAAGTTCCAAGTCAGTGAAGTAATTCCATTCCTCAGGGTTCTCCAGAACCTCTACAGGCGAAACGAATCTTGCTTTCCTTGACCATGCCATAGTCCTCCTCATGTAGAAGACAAAAAAAGGATCCTGCTCACTGGACCCTCCTTTCGCGTTTGTGATGGGGATTAAACTAATACAAATATACTACTTTTGTCTAGTTGGCCAAGTGGAATTAGGATTAAAAAAATGAAAGTATTAGAAGACGCATGGTGAAAGCAAGCAATAGGAAACCTTGTGTAATTGTTGGTCGGGACATATGGAAGAACCTCTCAGGTGCAGAAGGAAAGCACTATTTTTTCAAGAGAAAATACACCGATAAGAATGGAATTGATACTTGGAAGGGTGATGAGTTCTTCTCTGGCAATAAAGAGTTGGCAGAATTCTTTGGAATTGAAGAAGACCTAAAAGAACTGGATGGGGTGAAATTAGGTCAGGTGTTTATAAGAATTTTTGGCACTAAAAAGGCATTGACCGATCAAGAGGAAAAATTATGGATAAGTAAGTCAGAAGGTCATTTAGGCAATCAAGTGAAAATTACAAAGGCATCTCCAGAGAGGCATTTCTAATGACTACTCTTGCTTGGAGAGGAAACATAGCCGATGATAATTATCTATTCACTTCACATGAAATATCATGGTATGAAAAAGCAGGTTGGGATGATGAAGATGCCCTTGATTACAGAACAGAATTAGATGATATTAAAGAAGAATGCGAAGAGATAGTGGTGGAGAATAAAGAGTTAAATGATAATTATTGTGAGCATCGAATGGATCCAGAACATTATGAAAATAGATGGAAAGACTCATTAGAAATTGAATGCTTTCTAAAAGAGTTTTGCTATGAAGTAAAAGATATTATGGCAACTGCTAAAAGAGAATATGGAATGTTCTGGCAAGGTGAATTAAAAGTAAATGATGTTATCTGGGAAGATGAAGAAGACAATAAAAAATTAAATTTATACAAATCTACCTATGGTGCTATGGGTTCAGAAAATTGGTGGAGATTAAAATATAAGAATGAAATTAATAAGTACGATATTTCGATTCTTCAGCAAAGAATATATCAAAATGCTGATTTCAAACTTGAAATTTATGGTGATTTTGAAAGAGAGAAATTAAAGTTTAATGAAGATACTATGAGAGTTGAATATGATGGCAAAGAGTTTGACCTTTCAAGGAGATGGGAGACATCAGGAGGAAGTACTAATTATGATGTTCATATAATTAAAGATGGGACTATTGAATATATTCCAGATAGAGATTTGAAACCATAATGTATAAAACTAAAAAAGAAATTGAGAAATGGATTAAGGCATTCAATCCCGAACAAGTTGAGCGGATGAGAGCAGATAATTATTTGGATCACATAGTCGAAGAAGATCTAAATGGAAGTGAAAGATTTAGAGGTGGTGGAAATTGGTCAGTAGAACTTGTCGTTCCACGAGCACTGCTTGATTTACTACCCGAATGGGAAAGTAAAAATTGGTGGGAAGTAGGTGTTGTTATGGATAAAGATGGTGAAGGGGTTTTTGAGTCAGAGCAGGAAGCATTAGATGAATATGACGTTAAAAGCATTAATGAAATCAACACGCATTTTGCAAGAAGGTTTTATGACTTATCGCTAGACGAAGAGGAATGGTGGATCTCGTTAGAAAAAGAAATCGAGGGTAAAACTGGTCTGCCTTTTGAACAATTTAGAGTTAATTATGGTTAGGCATAGTAAAATGCCCAGTTCTTTACCCCCCTTACTTTTTCTTTATCTCTTCAATAATTGCCATCACGTGTTCTTCTTTTTTCTTTTGAGTAGCAAATCCAGTCCTTCTGCCTTGTTCTTTTAGTCTTGCTGCCATTCCAGAGGAAGGTACACCAATGTTATTCAATGAATATTGCTTACTAGTGAGATCAATAACTTCACCATTTTTAGTCTCACACCACCAATGAAACTGCCTGTTCTGGTCTTTTACTTTCCATAAGATCACCTTTACGCCTACAAGATTTTTCAATACAACGCTTGCGACGTAGGACATACCTTCATAAGGGTTCTTAGTGCTCTTATCACCTTGTTCATAAAACTCTTTAAGAGCAGCAACTACTAATGAAGATGCTGCCTCTATTTCAGGGTCTTGCGAATAATTCATCAAAATTGCATCAACCGATTAGGTCATTTTTGCTCATCTGCCACTCAGGTACTTCAAGATCGAGAGCAGTGTGATAGTAATGACACCAAAAGTCCAAATAGAACCACTATTGTCTGAGATCCTTTCCATCCACAAAGGAATTCCTTTGTTCTCGATGATCAGGATGTAGATCAATCCAAGAATCAGGATTGGTATTACTAGCGCATAAAAGAAACTCATTCGCAATGTTCCTGAACTAATTTCACTGCATCTTCATCACCTAGTTCTGCTCCTTTTTTCCAGTCTTCGCATGCACCTCTCATGTCTCCAATTTCTTTTTTGATATTGGCACGATTAAAAAATGCATCTGAGTCTTTTGGGTTGATCTTTATGACTTGCGTATAGTCTTCAATTGCACCAGCAAAATCTCCCATTTTATATTTGGCACTACCTCTATTGAAATATCCATCTGCATATAGAGGATCAAAATCTAATGCCTTATTTTGATCAGAGATTGCTCCATCATAATCACCTAAATTACGCTTAGCATTGCCGCGCATTGAGTAGACAAGGCAAATCTCAGTAGGTGAAAGTTCTAATGCTTTGTTGTAATCGAGTATTGCCTCTTCATAATCTGCAAGTTCAAATTTATCTTGTGCTCGATTAAAAAAATATTCATAATCTCTTGCTTTTGTATTTAGATCGTTCTTGTCTTTTAAAGCAACCATCAACCCTGCACCAATAACAACAGCAGTCGATCCAACAACAAGATCCTTATTGACTTTTAGAAGAGATAAACCAGTCGCAGTAGCAGCGCCTATTCCTAAAGCAATCACAGTATTTCTTAGTTTCATCTAGTCCTACTAGTTCTTTTAACTTTATAGAAATGATTCATTAGTTCAACTAATCATTTTTTACTTGCATTAAAGAAGGGGGCGAGATTTTGGTCGCCCCCTTTAAGTTCAGCACTCTTGAATCCGTGTGAACAATCCATTCCTTTACTAACCACTTTCCTGATCTACGGGAACACAAGTGCTAGAACTCCAATCCATTTCTAATCAAATAAAATTATTGGGACATGA
>QBVL01000026.1 GCA_003284375.1 Prochlorococcus sp. AG-311-J23 | reverse complement strand
TTCAAACAAAGGAAATCCATGGCATGAATATTTTTATCTTTACTACCTCGAACACACCTCAAATACGCTAAACAGCCTGAATGACCATTTAGAGCGGCTCTAGAGCATCAAATCAATCGCGGGCATGAATTAATACCTTTAAGATGTTTGATGCTTGTCTGAGTTAGAAATAAAGAAAGAAAAAGTTCTTAAGCTAATTTCATTGCAATCAATTACCTTGTATTTTAATTAGTTAATAAGTTTTGGTTTTAACTTTTAATTTTTAGGTTATATAATATATATATTCTTGGATAAGGCTATTGAAGGTGAAGAGCGAATTGATATGGTCGAAAGCTCTTGAAACCAGCAGAAAGGCAATAGAATGCTCAGCTGTTATTCCATTAGAAACTTTTAGATATAAACCTGTTAATAGATCCTTTGATTATGAGTTAAGGTTTCTAAAAAGAAACTTCCCAAAAAAATTAACTGAATATGGTCCAAAGATAAATCCTTTTACACCTTGGGATAGAAGACTTGAAGTTCAGGCAGTAAATGATAATTTCACCTTGATTTTAAATAAATATCCTGTACAATTAGGCCATTTATTACTGATTCCCAATTATTGGAAACCACAAAATGGCTGGTTAAATATTGATGATTTTGAAGCAATTTCTAAAGTAGATGAAGATACCACAGGATTATGGTTTTTTAATAGCAGTAAGGAAGCAGGAGCAAGTCAGCCTCATCGTCATTTTCAATTATTACGTAGGCAAACTTATGAAAGTATTTGTCCTAGATATGATTGGTTTTGCTCTTTACTAAATAATAGAGAGGTTTTCAACTCTGATATTAAACAAAGTGTATCAATTAAACCAAGAAATAGTGAATTAGACTCATGTGCTAAAGACTTATTTGATTCGTATAAGTCAATGATTATTGATATGCAATTAGGAGATATTAACAATGATGATAAACCATTAAAGCCATACAATCTTCTTATCACTGAAAAATGGATTTCATTAATTCTCCGTTCAAAGGATAGGTCTTATGGTTTCAACATAAATGCACTTGGATTTGCAGGATATTTTCTTGGAACTAAAATATCAAATATAGAAAATCTAATTAAATTTGGTCCAGAATCAATTTTAAAACAGGTAATTTAATCTATAAAAAACTTTTCTTTAATTTTCTACACTAGAAAGGTTTGATTCAATTTGCTCTTCTAGCTTAGAAATTGAAGCAGATATTGCAGCAAGTTTTCGTTCATAAGATTCTTTAATTGATACTTATAAATGTAATTTTTTAGTTTGAAAGAATTTTTTTCTTTGGCTCCAATCTTGATTTGAATTACAGAAGTCCATCTAATTAAAATTATTTTTATACATAATAGACATTGTTTGCAACGAATGTGTATCTGGTGAGATTATTTAAATATGATCAAAGATTTAATTTTTTTTTAATATTGATTCTGATTATATAAATTTAGACTTATAGGTGTGTTGAGATTCAAAACCCTATTATTATAGTTTTAGTTAATAGCTCGATGTGGCAAAAGCAGAAGAGAAGGACGTAAAAAGAATTTCAATTGACTTGCCAATTGAGTTAATAGCTGGTGTAGACCGTCTTCGTAAAGAATGGGGATTAAGAAGAAGAGGACAAGTCTTTGAGAGGTTATTAGAGGTTATTTTATCAAATGACTTAGAGGAAGATATTACAGACAATCAACAATTAGAATTACACCAAAATGTTAAGCCTGACTTAGTAACTCAGAATTATGAAGCAGTAGAAAACAAGACAGAAGAAAAAGCAATTGTTATAGTTGGTGATAAGAATATTAAAATAAAGAATGTCTCAGTACTTGAAAATAATCTAGAAAATAACAGTAAAAATAAAAAAGATCAGATAACATCTGGTATTGAACTACCAGGATTTATAAGGAAACAAACTACTAATCTAAAGAGAAGTTTGAGCAAGAATCAGTCAATTAAAATTATGGAGGACACATCAATTACAACTATTGACATAAACGATTTATTAGAGGCTAAAGATGACGCAGAAAAACATTGGATCTACATTTATGGACAAAAACCCACAGACAATGTTCTTGAGGCATCAATGATTTGGCTAGCAAGAGATATTTGGCCCAACGTCGATGGTACAGAAAACATTCCTTTTACATGGAATGCGGCATGCAAAATGTTGAATTCATATTGCAAGGATTGGCAAAATGAAAATATTACATTTGATCAGGTAATCATATTAGCTGGGGCATTAGAAGATCCATTCTCTACCAAAAACCTAAAGAGCAGAATACCTACTCTCATTCGGAGATTTGTTAATAAATTTAAGCGAAGCAATAATGTGACTTCTTTTCAAACACTTGAATCAACAATGACCATACATGGGGCACTTAAACTATTAGGTCTACCTACAAAGGCGGGCTCATCACTAACTCTTTCCTTCATCAGGGATGCGTATAAAGATAAAGCATTATCTAATCATCCAGACGCAGGGGGTTCAAATGAATCAATGAGAAAGTTAAATGAAGCCTATCAACTTCTAAAGGATTTATACAGGAATTGACATCCCACTTGTCCAGGGTGAGACTCGTACTAAGTCTAGTAGCGGGTCTAGATTGAGTTATTTGAGACACTAATCTTTCTTGTCCTTTTAGGTGGATGCAATCCATGCACCTTCAAAATATTTAGGAACTAGTACTTAGAACTTGTTTTTTTTTACGATTTTCTGAAATAAAATGGTTACAACCATCCAAGCAACAAATTAAAATTCGTTTTTATCCGTTGTTTTCCAGACAATTGATCAAATTAATTTATGTAGATAAAATAATTCTCAATGTTGTAGTCCAAACTTTGTCCATTTTTAATCTAGTGCCAGAGATTCTTTGCTGTAACAGGGTTTTATTGATTGCATAACTGCTTAATAGACAGTTATGCAGAGATATTCACTTTAAAAGTGTTCGAATTGCCGATAACTAATATTATTTTTTTGAATTAGGTTAATATTCAATTCTTACTGGTCTTACAATAGACTCTGCATGGGTCTAATAAGCAGTCTTATGTAAGACGTATAAGACTTTTTTGTTTCTTTTTCTGATTGAAAATTCTGGTTGTGGAACCTATGACAAATTACCCATTGATAAGAGAATAGTTAAACCGATAGAGAAGCAAAAATTCCAAAAATAATCCTTACTTTGAGAATTTCCTTTAATTATACCTGTATCTTTAGTCTAGTTTGTTTCTAGCTTTGAGACTCATAATGAGATCATTATTATACTAATGAGACTAACTTCTGAGTTCCGCTTTTATTTTTTCTCTAAGAGCATTTCTTATCTTTTCGTGTATTGGATTTATATCTTCTTCTATAAGAGTTTTTTTAGGATCTCTGTATCTAAGTCGGAAAGCTTGGCTAATCGCATCCTCGGGAATTGAAGATCCCTCGTAACGGTCTATCAAATCTACATTTTCTAATAATGGCCTTCCAGATTTTTTTATTAGATTCATTATTTCTAAGGAGCTATATTTTTTTGAATGTATAAGGGCAATATCTCTTTCCATATAGGGAACAGTGGGGTATTCCTTGTAAATTCTTGTCCAATTTGTTTTTCTTGTCGCAGCTTTAATCAAAGAATCAAATTCCAGGTTAAATAAGTAAGTTTCTCGAATTAGATCAAATTTCTCAGACTGAGACGGATGAATTTGACCAAAGAAGCCGATACTTTTGCCTTCAACAAATATTTCAGAAGTTCTTCCCGGATGCATGAAATCTATATCAGTAAGCCGTTTATCAATAGTTTCAACTCCAATAACTTGAAGAGATTGTTTAAGTTTTCCTCTTGCCTCAAAATAATCCAACGATATTTGTTTTGATGCTTCACCCCACTTACTAAGTCGTTTACTTCCAGTCAAAGCACCTGATAACAGATTTGTTTCAACAAAACTTTCTTTATTTTTTTTGTATGTTTTTGCTATTTCAAAGATCCAACATCCTTCAGCTCCAAAAGAAACGTTTCTCTGAAGTATTTTAAGATGATCATCCCATACATTCGTTCTTAATCTACTTGTCTCTGAGAGTAATGGATTTTTAATTAGTACAGCATTCTCATCAGTATTATCTGGACCAACAAGCGAAGAAGTAACAACTTCTTGAAAACCATTATGGGTGAAAGAATTTCGTAATCGTCTTTCGACTAATTTAGTGGGTGTTAGTACTCCTGGTTCAAGAGGATCGGGCATATTTGAATCAAAATTATCATATCCAATTAGCCTCGCTATCTCCTCTATTAAATCAATTTCTCTTGTTAAATCAGATGATCTATAAGGAGGAATTTGAACATTCCAACCCGCAGAGTTTGAAGTAAGTATGCAACCAAGTTTTGACAAGAGAGTCTCAACCTCAGCCTCATTTAGAAAACGTAGTGTATTAGAATTACTATCAACATCATTAATATCAGGGCATCTTAATTTACCTAAGACACTGTTAATTTTCTCCATCCTTAGATTAACACTAATACTTTTTTTCTTGAATTCAGTATTAACATAAGCTGAAATATTTTTACCACCTAATTCAATAGAAATTAGCTCACTAGCTCTTTTAGATACTGCAGTAGTCATGTTTGACGATATTCCTTTTTCATATCTACTACTAGCATCTGTCCTTAGACCTATTTCTCTACTACTATTTCTTATTGAAGTAGGAGTAAATACAGCTGCTTCTAACCAAATTCTTGTTGTTTTATCACTTACAGAACTATTGTTTCCACCGATAACTCCTGCTATTGCAATTGGAATATCGTCACAAGTAATCAACTTTATCTTTGGATTAATTTTATATTCCTTTTTATCAAGTGCGAGAAATAATTCACCTTCCTTACCATTTCTAATACCAAAATCATTTGGTATAACTTTTCTACCAACAATATTATCTAATAGATCTGCATCAAAAGCATGTAAGGGTTGCCCCTGTTCAAGCATTAAATAATTTGTTATGTCTACAACTGGGTTTATACAATTTTGTTTTAATGAACTTAATTTATTAAATATAGTTTTATTTGTCTTTCCAGTATTATCAATACTGTCTATATATGTAATTGAGTAAATACAGTCTAATCCAATCGTTTCTTTATCACTTATCTTCGGATTAAATATATTAAAATCTACATTGTAATTTAAAGTTGGTAACGTTAATTTAGAATTTGTTATTGTAGATATTTCTCGCGCTATACCTACCATTGACATACCATCAGGTCTATTAGCAGTAATGGCTAATTCAATTATGGTGTCATTCAAGCCAAGGTAATCAACAGCGTTTGTACCAATTGGAGGGATATTTGATTCATTTTCTTCAAGAATTTCAATCCCTACATTACTACTTTCAATGCCTAATTCTTCCAATGAACAAATCATTCCCTCGCTTTCTACTCCACGTAAATTAGATAATTTTATTTTTAATGACTTTGAGGATAAATAGGCTCCAACCTTCGCCACTAGGACGTGAAATCCAGCTTTTACATTTGGTGCGCCACAAACAATGCTCAACTTTTTGGGTAAACCAACATCTACAGAACAAACTTTTAGCTTTTTGGCATTTGGATGGGGTGTGATTTCCTCAACAAAACCAATAACAACATTCTTTGCTTGTTCTGATAAGTCCTCTAATGATTCAACCTCAAAGCCTGTCATAGATAGCTTTTCAGACAGCTCGTCAATTTCATTGTTATATTCGACCAGATCTTTTAGCCAAGAAACAGATACCTTCATGATTTGTTCTCACACGAGTTATACATAGGTGCTCAAATGAATTTATAAAAAGGGGTGCTTTGCCTAGTAAGATTGTACTTTGTTCCCTAGACTCACAAAAGTTGAGCTAAGTTCATATGGCGAAAAAAGGTACCAGAATTGTGGTCACTTTAGAATGTACTGAGTCTAGATCTGTGCCTAGCTCAGAAAAACGATCAGCAGGAGTATCTAGATACACCACAGAGAAAAATCGTAGGAACACTACTGAGAGACTTGAACTTAAAAAGTTCTGTCCTGAATTAAATAAGATGACAATTCATAGAGAAATCAAATAATTATTCCTTTTCACACTTTTTTAAAATGACTAATTCACTATTTAAACAAAAGCTTTCTCCAATAAAGCCAGGCGATCCTATTGACTATAAGGACGTAGAATTATTGAAGAAGTTTATTACTGATAGAGGTAAAATTTTACCTAGAAGACTTACAGGATTAACAGCTAAGCAACAAAGAGACTTAACAACAGCTGTTAAAAGAGCAAGAATTATTGCTTTACTCCCCTTTGTTAATCCAGAAGGATAATTATATTTTGCTAATATTCTATTAATAATAGAATGTGTAAAAAAATAGTAGAAGATGAAATTAAAGACTTAATATTCAGATTTAATACCAAAAATAATTTAAATTCTGCAGTTAAAGATCTTACTCATCTTAAAACATATACAATAGATGATTCTAAATCGTTAGAGATAGATGATGCAATTTCATTAGAAAAACTATCTGGTCAGAACAAGTTATGGATCCATATCGCATCCCCTACATCCTATATTGAATATCAATCATGTATAGATAAGAAAGCAAGAAAACTAATTTCAACTGTTTATTTATCTACTAATACTAATTACATGCTTCCCGAAGTTTTAATAAATAATGTGTTTAATCTAAGTGACAAAGATAAGAGAGAATCATTAAGCTTAGGAGTAATCTTTAATGATGACGGTAGTATTTCTTCTACTGAAATTGTACAGAGTTTGATTAAAGTAGATTACCGGTTAGATTTTACAGAAGCTGATGAACTTATAGATTATGCGCCAAAAGAAGAGGAAGATTTAAGTCTTATCTCAACCATTTTAGAAAGTAGAAATAGTTGGAGAAAGAAGTTAGGCGCAATAGAAATATTGGAATCATATGGAAAAATAATTGTAGAAGATAAGATTCCTACTCTTAAAATAATTGATCCAACTTTATCGAGAAAACTGATAAGTGAAGCTATGATCTTGTATGGAAATATTATTTCCAATTTTACTAAGCAAAATAAAATACCTGTTCCATATAGGGTTCAGGAAAGTTCAAATGAATTAAGTAAAGATAATATTCAGTATTCTGATAATAAAACTTTATACAATTTTTTACTTAAGAAAACCATGGGTAAAACTTATTATTCTATAAATCCAATGAAACACACTAGTTTAGCATTAACTTCTTATTTACATGCTACATCTCCCATTAGAAGATATGCTGACTTGTTAGTTCACTATCAATTAAATAGATATCTCAATAATAAAGTTCTTATATCTAAGGAAGATGTTCAACAGATTATTAAAGAGATTAATCATCTAGGAAGACAAAATATTATGAGGTTTAGAGAAGATCAAAAATATTGGCTAAGTAAATGGTTCGAAAATAATACTTTTAATGAATATAGTGTGATATTGCTAAATTGGATAAATAGGTATAAAAATATTTGTATTTTATACTTTGTTGATTACAATTTTTCTACAATATCTAATTTGAATTCAAAATTAAATATTAATATCGGAGACAATTTTAACGTTAAATATAGTAGTCATAATAATATCGATATGAATTATTTTGAAATAATTTCATGATCAATATAAACTATAATCATATAAGTGCAAAAGTTTTAAAAATATAATATAATAATAAGAATATATTATAAATATGAAATACACAATAACAACACCACTATATTATGTTAATGACAAGCCTCATCTAGGTAGTTCTTATACAACAATCGCTTGTGATGCAATAGCTCGTTTTCAAAGACTAAATGGAAATACAGTGCTTTTCCTTACTGGCGTTGATGAACATGGTCAAAAAATAGAACGCACTGCTGAAGGCAAAAATCTAGAACCTCAATTACATTGTGACGAAATCTCTGAAAAATATAAGTATTTATGGGACAAACTAAATATTAGTTACGATCGTTTTGTAAGAACAACTTCTAATGAACACACATCTTTGGTCCATCAATTTTATTCCAAAGTGTTGAAATCTGATGATGTATATATGGGCAGGCAAAGTGGTTGGTATTGTGTTGGTTGTGAGGAATATAAGGATGTAGATAATAATGATAAAAGTCCAATCTGCTCAATTCATAAGAAGGAATTAGAGTGGAGAGATGAAGAGAATTTATTTTTTAAATTATCAAAATATCAAGAGCAAATTGAAAAATTAATTCATGTTGATGGTTTCATATCTCCGAAAAGTAGAAAAAATGAAATTATAAATTTCGTCTCTAAGGGCTTAAGAGATTTTTCAATCTCAAGAGTAAACTTAAAATGGGGAATAAATGTTCCTGGAAATAAGGACCACACATTTTATGTATGGTTCGACGCTTTACTAGGTTATGTTAGTGGATCTCTTAATGATCAAGGCACACCGGAACTAACTGATAAATCTTTAAGTAATTGGCCTGCAAACATACATGTTATTGGTAAGGATATCCTCAGATTCCATGCTGTTTATTGGCCTGCAATGCTTCTGTCCGCAGGGTTAAAAACGCCACGAAGTGTCTTTGGACATGGATTTTTGACAAGAGAAGGGCAGAAAATGGGTAAATCACTAGGTAACGTACTTGATCCCATTGAACTTCTTGAATATGGAGGGATCGATGCCATGAGATGGTATCTTTTAAGAGATATTGAATTTGGAGAAGATGGTGATTTTCAAATGAAAAGATTTGTTGATATTGTTAATAGTGATTTAAGTAATACTATTGGTAATTTGTTAAATAGAACAATTACAATGTCTAAAAAATGGTTTAAAGATAATATTCCAATAGATAATACTTTACTATCTGATTCTTTACTTAAGACTCAATCTGAGATTAAGATAATCGAATATATGGAATCATTTAAGGAAAGTAATTTTAAAAACTCAGCTAATGCGATCATTGATTTAGCCAATAGTGCAAATCTTTATCTAAATGATCGAGCACCATGGAAATTAATTAAGGATATTTCAAATAAAGATACTGTAGCTCTTGATATTTACTCTGTTCTCGAATCATGTCGGATTATTGGAATATTACTTAATCCGTTTGTGCCAAATCTAAGTAATAGAATATTAAAACAACTTAATATTGAAACTTCAACGATTAATTTTAAAGAATCACTACATTGGGGTTTGTTAGATCCGAATAATGGATTACAAGATCCATTTCCTGTAATGGATAAGATTGAATTTAAAGAGACCTCAGTCTAGTGAAATTTTTCAATATATATTTACTATTAATAATTTCTATATTTCCAATTTTTGGATGTCAAAAATCTAATAAAACAACTACTAAGATTGATAATAAAAGCTATATTAATGATTTTGAACTACTTCAAGAGAATCCAAATAATGAAACTAGTGTTAAAATTACTAGTCCTAGAGCCATAATTGATCCACGTAATAATGATATAGAAATATATGATAGCTCAATTGTAATACTTAATAAAAATGGAATAGACTTTAATATAAAATCTGGGAACTCTACTCTTGATAATTTATCAAATAATATTAGAGCTTTTAATAATGTTAACATTTCATTCCTTAAAAATTCAAATTATATTATTAGCACTAATTCTTTGATTTGGGATTTAAACACCTCAGTTATAGATATAAATAATCCACTTGATATTCATTTCGAAAATACTATAATAAATGCATCTAGAGGATTATATAATATTGAAACCAGCCTTCTTAAAATAGATAATTCAAAATTTACTAGAATAATAAATAATTCTGAAGGTTTAGAGGAATATGAGCTGGAAATATTATCTGACTATGCTAAATGGTTTAAGAAGAATAATAAATTAGTTTTTACATCTAATGAGAAACAGGTTGAAACAACGATAAATTTTCTACTTACTAAGTAGAACGTATAACTTGTCAGACCACCCTGAAATCCATTTCTCATCTGAATTTGTAAATGATCTCTTTGACCACCCTCCAACAATTGTGAGTCCTCTATTAGAAAGAGGATAAACAATTACTGCAGGTAAATCATTTAAAACATCATTAAATTCTTCTCTACCTGGAAATAAATCTGTATTAACTAACGAAATTAGTCTTTTTTGATCAATAGCTCTATTACATATTTCTCCTGGTTTGAATATATGATTAGATATTAATCCTCTTCTAAGTATAACTTTATTATCCCAATATATTAATATTGTACTTGCTGCTGTTGCAGTTAGTATTTGCTTGCTTCCCCATGCTAATTCATTTCTTTGATCTTCAGATAATTCATTAGACAATTCAAAACCTTCTTTTCCATTCAACTTTGCTTTAGTAGGTTGTTTAGGATTAATTTCAGTCCAGAGATAGCCTATAGTTATTAATGCTATTGATGAAATTCCAGATATAGTCTCTGCTCTAACCAAGCTTGGATTAACTTGATTAGTAGTTGCAATGTTTACTATTGATAAAATTAATAGAAATGCTCCAAATATAATAACTAAGTTAGAAATTTTATACATTTAACTGTTCAAAAGAGTTTAAATAAATATATGTTGAACTTTATTATACATATCAATGTCTAACTTTTAATTTCTAGCTATTTCGATATAATATTAAAGAAATACTATTAATAGATAATCCAATAGCTCTGAAAATGATTACACCAATAGGCAATAATTTTAAAGGGCTCGTATCAATTACAGGACCGACAAGAAGTGGTAAAAGTCAATTGGCCGAATTTTTAATCAAGAATCAAAAATCCGTTACTTATATAGCAACGTCAAAACCAAGACCTAATGATCTGGATTGGCAACAAAGGATAGATCTCCATAGGAAGCGAAGACCTGATAGATGGAAGTTAATTGAGCATCCAAAAGACATCTGCAAAGCAATTGAATCTATGAGAGGGAATCAATCAATATTAATAGACTCAATAGGTGGTTTAGTTGAACAACACCTAAGAGAAAACGAAGCTGAATGGGAACTATTCCAGGATAAATTTCTTAATTGCCTTATTGAGAATAATTTCTGTGTTGTAGTTGTTTCAGAGGAGGTTGGCTGGGGAATTGTTCCTGCAACACCTTTAGGTCATTTATTTCGTGAACGACATAGCAACCTAACCTCATTGATTAGTCGCCGCTCAAACAAAAGGTTGCTTGCTGTCAATGGGATTGCACTTGATTTAAATCAAATTGGTGAGCTCATACCATGAAACCAAAAACTAGTTCAAGACCTCGTGTCGCATTATTTGAACCAAGAATTCCACAGAATACTGGAACAATTGGGAGATCATGCTTAGCCTTTAATATGTCATTAGATATTATTAAGCCAACTGGATTTAGCTTTGAAGATAAATATTTAAAAAGAGCAGGGTTAGATTATTGGCGTCACGTAGATGTACATTTATATGAATCATTTGATGAATATAAAAATTCTTTTAAAATCTCAAGAATTATAGCTCTAACCAAAAAAAGTAATAATTTAATCTCAAATATTATCTATAAAGATACAGACATACTTTTATTTGGACGAGAGGATAC
>QBVL01000025.1 GCA_003284375.1 Prochlorococcus sp. AG-311-J23 | reverse complement strand
GGATTGGGACTTTTCTGAAGACAGAGCATTTTTGGCTCTTTGTGGCGCTTTTCGAGAGAGCGGCGAATCATCTGCTATGGAATTTTTAGCTACTGGTGAAGGAGCTTTTCATTTTCAAGAGTTAACTCAAAATGCTGCTGGCGAGGGATTTGATCTAAGTGACTCAGAATCAATGGCTGAAT
This sequence comes from Prochlorococcus sp. AG-311-J23, assembly GCA_003284375.1. Classification (GTDB taxonomy): domain Bacteria; phylum Cyanobacteriota; class Cyanobacteriia; order PCC-6307; family Cyanobiaceae; genus Prochlorococcus_B. The sequence continues at coordinate 12,703 of QBVL01000025.1, read as the reverse complement.
TTCAAATAGAAGTATTAGAGGCGATGGATGAAAATAATATTTAGATTAGTAAATTAGTTTAAACAATTAAGTCAATTGATTAAATACCAAAATATTTAGCTACTGGATGTAAAGCAACAATAGCAGTAGTACTCTGTTCTGGATGAAGTTGCTCACTTTCATCCATAGATATATTAATTCTAGAAGCATCTAGCCAAGCTAATTGCTTTCTAGAATCCGATACTTCTGGGCAGGCTGGATAACCAAATGAGTAACGACAACCTCTATATTTTACGTCTAATATATCTTTAATATTATCTGGTTCTTCTGATTCAAAACCGCATTCTTCTCTAATAATAGAATGTACATATTCTGCAAGGGCTTCAGCTAATTGAACAGTTAATCCATGGAAAAATAGATAATCAGAATAAGAGTCTTGGCTAAACAACTTATGGGAATAATCACTTGCTCTTTCTCCCATTGTGACTGCCTGCATAGGTAGATAATCACAAGGTTGATTATTAACTAAGTCATTATAAAAATCTGCTATGCAATATCTTTTTCCAGATCTTTGTCTTGGTAATAGAAAATTTCCTAAAAGAGATTTATGATCAGTATCATATACATTTAAGTAATTTCCTTCTCTCCCACATGGAAAATAACCATATACAAATGATGGTGAGATAAGATTCTCATTTATGATTTTATTCATCCAATAATCTAATTTTGGCTCAGCTTTTTGCGAAAGGAATTCCTTATAATCTGAAGCCGACATATCTTTGGATCTTTTCATTTGCCATTGTCCCGCAAATAATGCATTACGATCTAAGAATTTATATACATTAGATAAATCAATATCTTTTTCTAATAAGACTTTGGGTCCTAAGAATGGAGGTTTAATAGCTTTTACTGAAGATATTTCATTTGATCTGGAATTATCGCTAACTTTATTTGCCTTTAAAATGTCTTTTTTAACTTTTTTATCTGAATTACTACTTTTATAAGTTCCGATAGTTATACCCTCTGGAGCGCCTTCGGAAAAACCTGTTAAATTATTCCAGTTATTAGCTAATTTAGCTTTCATATAAGCGTCCATAAATTTTAAATCAGTGAAGGCATCTCTCCCATAAATAACCTTGCCCTTATATACACTTGCGCAATCCTGATTAACGAATTTGGGCGTCAAAGCAGCTCCACCTAAAATGATAGGTACATCGATATTTTCCTCATTTAAAGCTTTAAGATTATCTTTCATAAATGCTGTTGATTTTACAAGTAGACCACTCATTGCAATGCAATCGGCATGATGTTCTTTTTGTGCGTTTATAATTGTATTGACATCTTGTTTAATTCCTAAATTAATAACATCATACCCATTATTCGATAAAATAATGTCTACTAGATTCTTTCCTATATCATGAACATCACCTTTAACCGTAGCTATAATAAATTTACCCTTTGATTGATTAACCTCAGATTTATCCATAAAACCCTCTAAATATGAAACAGCGTATTTCATAGTTTCTGCAGATTGAAGTACAAAAGGTAATTGCATTTGACCCGATCCAAATAATTCACCAACAACCTTCATACCATCTAATAAATATTCGTTAATTATTATCAATGGCTTATATTTATTTAATGCTAAATCAAGATTTGAATGTAGATTTGTTTTTTCACCATCTATAATATGATTCTTTAACTTTTCTTCTATAGGTAAATTAATATCTTCATCAATAGAACTATTATTTTGAAGTTTTTTGGAGTCATCAAAATAACTGGTAAGGGTCGTTAGCGGATCATAGGTGCATACACTATTATCTATGATTCTCTTGTCATAAATAAGATCCAAACATATTTTTATTGCCTCCTCACTAATTTTATTTAAGGGTAATATTTTGGATGGTGAAACAATTGCAGAATCTAATCCAGCCTTAATTGCTTCATTCAAGAAGATTGAATTAAGGACTACTCTCGCACTAGATGATAGGCCAAAACTTACATTTGAAATTCCTAGGATTAAATGTACTTGAGGATGTCGATCTTTTATTAACTTAATAGCTTTAATCGTTTCAAAACCATTCTTTCTATCTTCCTCAAGTCCTGTAGATATTGGTAATGCTAAAGGATCGTAAAAAATTTCATAGGGTTTCAACCCAGAATCAGTAGCATCATTAAAAGCCCTAGTAGCTATATCAGCTTTTTTTTCTGCAGATCTAGCCATTCCATCTTCATCAATTGTTCCAATTACAACTGCTGAACCATGTTCTTTAGCTAGATCAATCACCTTATGGAATCTATCTTGTCCATCTTCATAGTTAGTGGAATTTAAAATACATTTTCCACCCGCATGTTTCAAACCACTCTCCATTTTTTCATAATCCGTTGAATCAAGCATCAAAGGTAAATTGATATTATTAACTAATCTTTTAACTAAGTTCGACATATCTTCTATGCCATTCCTTCCAACGAAATCGACATTTACATCCAGTACATGAGCATTTTCCTTAAGTTGTGATTTTGCTATTCCAACTAGCCCATCCCAGTCCTCAATATTTAAAAGTTCTCTTACCTTTTTTGAACCACTTGCATTTAATCTTTCGCCAATTATCAAAAAAGAGTTGTCTTGTTCATATGGAATTGACTCATAGATTGATGAGGCAGCTGGAATTATAGATCTTTCCTTTGATAAATTAATCAATCTGTGATCTGATGATAAAAGCTCATGCGATAAATCTGATAGTTGTTTTATATGTTCAGGTCTAGTCCCACAACAACCGCCAATTAGTTGAACACCTAAATCATTAATAAAATGACTAAGTTGGAACTTAAGTTCCATTGGGGTTAATCGATAATGAGCCTTACCTCCTACATTTTCAGGAAGTCCAGCATTTGGAATACAACTTATGTGAAAGGGTGAATGCTCAGATAAATATTTAATATGATCTTTCATTTCTTCTGGGCCAGTAGCACAATTAAGGCCCAAAATATCAATATTAAATGGCTCTAAAATTGTTGTGATTGAGGAAATATCGCTACCAATAAGCATCTGACCTGTAGTTTCCATGGTTACAGATACCATTACTGGGATTTTAATTCCAGTTCCTTTCGCTTCATTTACGCTTTGGAGAGCTGCCTTTATTTGCAAAACATCTTGGCAAGTTTCAATAAGAAAAAGATCTATTCCACCCTCAATCAGTGCTTTAGCTTGCTCAAGATAAGATTTTTTTAATTCATCAAAACTGATATGACCAAGGGTTGGGAGCTTTGTTGTTGGACCAATTGATCCAGCAACAAATCTTGGCTTATCTGATGTTTGATATTTATTTGCAATCTTCCTTGCTATTTGTGCAGCTTTGACATTGATCTCATACGCTTTGTGTCCAATTCCATACTCATCAAGAACAATAGAAGTTGCACCAAATGTATTAGTTTCAATTACATCACATCCGGCCTCTAAGAAAGATTGATGTACTTTCTCAACACTAGAGACAGAGGTTAAGACAAGATTTTCATTACAACCTTCTAAAGAAACACCACCATAATCATCAGATGTTAGTTCTTGATCTTGTAACGACGTGCCTGTAGCACCATCAAATACAATTATTGGCCTCTTCTCTGAGTTTAGATAGTCTAAAAAGTCAGTCATATAATATATATTTTACTTATAAAAATGAAAAACATAAATTTAAATAAGTTATACATTATAATTTTAATCTATATTCACACGTTTAACCCAATTCTCATATTCAGGTACTAAACCTTCTGTAATCTTAGTTAATTTATCTCTTAGTAAATTCATTGTTGGCATTTCTTTACTCATTAGTGTAGTTTCAATCATTTTGATCGGAGTTATCTTTGCAGCGGTGCCTGTAAGGAATACCTCATCCGATATAAATAACTCTGTTTTATCTACAGGTCTCTCGATAACATTTATTCCATTACTTTTTGCAAGTTCTATAACACTTGCACGAGTAATACCTTCAAGAATATCTTGATCTACACCAGGTGTTATAAGATCGCCATTTCGAACTATAAAAATGTTCATTCCACTAGCCTCACTAACTTTGCCTTGACTGTTTAGTAATAGTGCCTCATCAAATCCACTTTTTACTGCCTCTGTTTTAGCTAACGAGCTTGTAATATATGCTCCACTAATTTTTCCTCGCAGTGGAAGTGAGTTATCTTGCTGACGCGTCCAGCTACTAACACGGCAGGTAACACCATCAGGTGAAAGATAATCCCCTAGTTCTATTCCATAAATAAAGAAATTAGTTTCGATATTATGTAATCTTGGTGCAATCCCTAAATCACTAGTATATACAAATGGTCTTATGTAAACAGGTTGAGTAGGTTTATTTTGGACTAGAAAGGTTTCTAAAGAGTTTAATACAAAATTCTCATCTAATTCAGTCATCAAAAATTTTGCGCTTTGGCATAATCTTTTTGCGTGCTTATCTGCCCTAAATAACAAAAAAGACTTACTATTATTTGGGTCCGGGATTGCACGCATCCCACCAAAAGCTGCAGTCCCATAATGAAGAGCGTGAGTAGCTATTGATAGCTTTGCATCATTGAATGGAATACATTGCCCCTCAAACCATGCGAAGGGAAGAAAATTATGCATTTAAGTTCGAGCTAGGATGAAAAAAAATCAGCATTTCTAGTTTTACTGCCTTAATTACACATAATAAATGAATGCATAGAATTGCCAGCCTTCCTGGGAATGATCCTCAAGAAGAAATTACATTTATTGAACAACCAAATGCACCAGTTATCTTCCTAACAAGTGCGACATCCGACATAACTTGCTTATCTTCTGTATTAAAGCTATCTAAAAATAAAAAGTGGAGAAATAAAATCAGGGCTTTACCCATAGCCTATTTATCATCAAATGCATCAATTGACCATTATATATCCAATACATGTAATACAGCAGATATCGTTGTTGTTAGGTTTTTAGGATCAAGATCATATTGGTCATATGGATTTGAACAATTAAGTTTATGGCAATTAGAAAAACCTAATAGAAAACTAATAGTAGTATCAGGAATTGAGAGCACGGCTAATGATCTTAAAGATATTAGTAGTTTAAAAGAAGTCCAAGTTGATTTTATTCAACTTCTATTAAATCAAGGAGGATTAAAAAACTATAATTACTTTTTACACCTTTTAGATAAATTAATAAGATTAGAGGAAATTAAGCTTGATAAAAGTTTAATTAATTTTCATGATGAGTTAGTAAAATGGAACTGGACAGATAATGATTATCCTAATATTGCTATATTTCTCTACAAATCTTTATTACAATCAGGCAATACAGAATTAGCAGACTCAATAGTTGAGATTTCAAAAAGACATCAGATAAATCCAAAAATAGTATGGATTACAAGTTTTAAGTCGAAAGATATTCAGAAAGAGGTAATAAATTTATTGGCAAATGAAAAAATAGAAGCGATCATTACTACTACATCATTTTCATCAGTTGAACATAAAAATGATGATATACAAAATAGTCTTTGGGACTCATTTAATGTTCCTGTGTATCAACTCCTTATATCCAGTTCATCTATTAATGAATGGAAAAAATCTACGGTCGGTCTAAATCCAATAGACCTATCAATTCAAGTAGTCCTACCAGAAGTAGATGGTCGAATTTGTACAGTTCCAATTGCTTTTAAAAATCTTAGCCATACAGATAACGAACTATCAATATCTGTATGTAAGACAGAACCTTACGAAAAACATATTGAATGGTGTTTTAAATATATAAAAAATCTTGTTTATCTAAGGAAGACAAGTAACTCTAAAAAAAAGATAGCTGTTGTATTAGCTAATTATCCTGTTAAGGATTCAAGAATTGCAAATGGTGTTGGTTTAGATACACCTGAAAGCCTTTTAAATATTTTGAGATGGTTAAAACATGAAGGATATTATTTAGGTGATGATCCCTTACCAAAAACTAGTAAAGAGCTAATTAACAAGTTAATTACGTACAGAACAAACTCTGATGAAACCATATCAAACGAGCCTCAATCATATTTAAGTCCTGATGATTATTTGTATTACTGGAATAACATCGAATCTTATGCGAAGGAAAAATTAATTAAACGATGGGGTGAACCAACAAATTCAAAACAATTAGAAAAAAGAGGGTTCCCAATCAATGGATTAAGTCTGGGAAATATAACTATATTAGTTCAAGCTAATAGAGGGTTTGAATCTGATAACCTATCAGATTTGCACTCACCAGATCTACCACCTACACATAAATATATTGCACAATATTTTTGGTTAACGTATTCATTTAAGGCAAATGCAATTATACACTTAGGTAAGCACGGTAGCCTTGAATGGTTGCCTGGGAAAGGTGTTGGATTAAGTAGTAATTGTTTCCCATTTATTCTTTGCCCACCAGTACCAAACATATACCCATTTATCGTAAATGACCCTGGAGAAGGCTCTCAAGCAAAAAGAAGAACACACGCCATAATTATTGATCATTTAACACCGCCACTCTCACATGCGGGTAGTTTCAATGAGTTATTAGAGATAGAGAATTTAATCGATGAATATTATGAGTCTAAACTTATAAATGATAATAGAAATGACTTATTAGAAAAGAAAATAATAGATTTATTAATCAAAAATTCATGGCCAGGTATTGAATCTTTGACTTTGAAATCCGACAATGAAAAAATTAATATACAAGAAATAATTGATAACGCTGAAAGTTATTTATGTGAAATAAAACAGTCACAAATAAGGACAGGTCTTCATATCTTTGGGGTAAAGCAAAGCATGGATAAACTATTAGAATTAACATTATTGATATCAAATGTTCCTACTGGAAAAACTCAAGGTTTATCACAATGTATAGCAGATGATCTAGGATTTACTTTCGACCCTTGGAAGGACGAAGAAAACATGGACTTAAAGCCAATAGATATTAATTTATTTAAAGAATATACCTCTATAACTGCAAGGAAATTAGGAACAATAGTTGACTGGTTAAATGAAATGGCAATGTTTATAATCGAATTTCACTGTAGAAAAATACTAAATAATAATTCAACACAAACAAATCAAATAGTTCTAAATAGAAAATTGTTGAAATATTTAGAGAATGAAAAACCAAATATAATTATTAACCATTTAATAAATAATATCCTACCAAGATTATTAAAAAGTTCAATTAACGAAAAGACTAATTTTCTCAGGGCTTTGGAGGGTAAAAGAATAACTAGCGGTCCTTCTGGTGCACCAACAAGAGGGAAATTAGAAGTATTACCCACTGGTAAAAATTTCTTTTCTGTTGATATCAGAGCTATTCCAACGGAAACAGCTTGGGACCTAGGGAAAAGAAGCGCTGAAAAAATAGTTAGTCTTTACTTACAGGAAAATGGAGAACACCTATCACATCTTGCTATTTCGATTTGGGGGACTTCTACCATGAGAAATGGTGGAGAAGATATTTGTCAGCTATTTGCTCTAATGGGTTTAAGACCTATATGGGACGGAACATTAAGAAGGGTTGTGGACATAGAAATAATTCCAATAAGTGTTTTAAATAGGCCCAGAGTTGACGTCACATTAAGAATTTCAGGTTTGTTCAGGGATGCGTTTCCTCAAATCATTGAATTAATAAGGAGAGGCCAAAACCTTATTGGGAATTTAAATGAGCCAACTGCTTTTAATCCACTAGCTGAGTCATATAGAAATGGAAAAACCGAATCCAGAATATATGGGTCAGCACCTGGTTCATATGGAGCAGGATTACAGGAAATAATTAATAGTGGCTCCTGGGAAAATCAAACTGAACTTGCCAATGCATTTATTGAATGGAGTAAATGGCGTTATGAAGGTTCAAACATTATTGTTAAAGACAGAAAGGGGTTGGAAGATAATTTAACCAAAGTGAAAGTTGTACTTCATAGTCAAGATAATAGAGAACACGACATACTTGATTCAGATGATTATTATCAATTTCAGGGTGGCTTGATCTCAGCAGTTAAGAAAACGAGTGGGAACAATCCACAGGCATATTTTGCAGATAACTCTAGATATCAACGTCCAAGAATTCATAAACTATCAAAAGAAATAGATAAGGTAGTTAGAAGTAGATTGTTAAACCCTAAATGGCTGGATGGAATGAAAAAACATGGCTACAAAGGTGCCTTTGAGATGTCAGCCAGTCTTGACTATTTATTCTCATTTGATGCAACAACTAACCTTGTTCCTGATTGGTGTTATAAGTCAATTACTAATAATTGGTTGAAAGATGAAAATACAAAGAAATTTATTATTGATAATAATCCATGGGCTTTAAGAGATATAGCTGAAAGATTACTTGAGGCCTCCAACCGAGAACTATGGACAAATTCAACTCTTGAAGAAATAAAATCTATAAAAACAGTTTTGTCAGATATAGATAGTAAAATTGAAAAATTCAATTCAAATAAAAACAATAATAAATCAACGTCTTAAAAGAGATAATCCATGACTATCCGTACCACATGTAGATAACAAAGAATATGAATTTGCACAATCAAATATCTTATCGCAGACAAATTCTGATGGTCTCCAATTATGTGCTCTTTCGTAGTTATACCAAGTTTCAACAGCGTCAAAGTTAAGAATAGAAGCTTCATTAATCAAGATATCAAATGGAAGCTTATATCTGGCAGGATGAGCTAATACAGCAATCCCATTAGCATTATGAATAGACTCAACTACAGTTGAAGCTAATAATTCATTACCAATAGCAGATTTATTATCAATATAGGGCAATAAGTAATTTGATTTAGGATTAAAACCAAGACCTAAAACATGAACCAAACATCCCTTTAATAGACAAGTGATTTCTATACCAGTCCATAATTTAGGTATGTTTATTCTATTTTTATAGCTGAAATCGTTAGATTTGCTTAATTCAATATAAGCGTCTACTGAGTGATGATCAGTAATTGCATAATGGTCAAGATTTAATTCAATTGCTTGATTAAAAATTTCTTTTGCGGTCAAGCTACCATCACTATATGTTGAATGCATATGGAAATTAATAGAATTTGGGCAGCTATCTTTATTAATAGATTTAATTATATTTATTAAGGCAAGAGAATCAATATTAGACATAATAACTAAGTAAGTTGTTTCTTATTCCTTCTCCATTTGGCATAAAATTGTATACTTGCCGCCATAAATAGAATCAATCCAAATATTAACCAACTAGCTGCACTCGTAGGAAACTGATTCTTAAAAACGACAAGCATTACAACAACAACTAACAATAGTGTTGGCAACTCATTCAAAGCCCTGAGTTGTTGTCCAGTATAATTAAACTTATTATTAATTAATTCATTCATAATTTTATAGCAATAAAAATGATATATAAGTAAAAAAGCTACAAACAATAATTTAATCTGCATCCATGTTTGAGAAAGATATGATGGCTGCATATATAATAATCCAGATGCCATAATGACGGCTAAAATCATCCCAGGAGTTGTTATAATATTTGCTAATCTTTTCTCCATTAAAGTATATTGATTATTAAATGCATCCCTAATTTCTTCTTTTTCAGTCTGTACTTCTACATGGTAAATAAATAATCTAACTAAGTAAAATAAACCTGCAAACCAAACTACTACGCCGATAATATGAAAGGATTTAAGCCACAAATACGTCTCAGGCGAAAAAATCATATTCTATTAAATGTTTCGTGCCTTCATATCACTATATACATTACTATAATAAAGTTTGGCTGTCTCTAAATCGTAAAAAATCTATCATTAGATTATTTATTTTGATCTGGATGAAAATAATTTCTAATAACAGCAGCAGTAGATGTTCCTAAGCCTGGTGTTGATGAAAGTTCAGATAGAGATGCCATTTGTATTGCTTCTATTGACCGGAAATGCTCTAATAATAATTTTATTCTATGTGGTCCCAATCCAGGAATTTCATTTAGCTGAGAACGTTTCATACGTTGACTTCTTTTTTGTCTATGAAAGGTAATTGCAAACCTATGAGCTTCATCTCTAAGCCTTCTTAACAAAAGCATTCCTGATTGATTTGGTTCAGTATCTAATGGTTGTTTAACATTTGGAATAAAAATTTCTTCTTTCTTTTTGGCAAGGGAAATAAGATTTATATTTTGATCGAGATTTAATTCTTCTAGAGCAGTTAATACTGAACTTAGCTGACCTTTACCACCATCTATTACTACTAAGTCTGGCCAGTCATTCAAATTATTCTTATCAAGAACACTTGATTCATTCTTTGATAGTTCATTCATATCACCACCATCTTCTTTGAACCGAGCCCATCTTCTAAATCTTCTAGTAATCACTTCAGCCATTGATTCGAAATCGTCGCTATGTCCTAGTTTTATATTTGAACTTTTAATTTTATATTTTCTATAGTGTTGTCTAGCTGCGATGCCATCAATAAAAACTACTTGAGAAGCAACAGCGTCACTACCTTGTATATGACTGATATCGTAACATTCAATTCTTTTAGGAATTTTTACTAAATCAAGGATATTGGTTAAATCATCTAATTCAAGTAAATTCTTATCTTGTGATTGCTTTATTCTTTGCAACTCTAGATTTGCATTCTTTTCTACTAATTTAATAATTTCCGCTTTCTTTGATCTTTTTGGTATTTTAATATTAACTTTTTGTTTTTTAATTTCACTAAGCCATTCAGATATTAAGACTGTATTCATTAATTCATGTTGAACTAATATTTCTGCTGGTATTTCAACAGGGTCAACATTTGAATAATGATTTTCAATTACCTTTTGAAGTATTTGCGATGAATCAAGATTATTATTATCAGAGAAATAGCCTAGTCTTCCAATTAATTTACCTGATCGCATTTGAAAAATTTGTACTGAGCTTATATTTTCATCTGATGCCAAAGCAATTATATCCCTGCAAACAGATGAGTCAGGAATAATCATCTTTTGAGTTTCATATAATCTATCTATTCCCTTAAGCTGATCTCTAACCGATCCAGCTTCTTCAAATTTCAATAACTCCGAAAAAGAGTGCATTTGTTTTTCTAATAATGATCTTAATTCTTCCGTTCTCCCCTGAAATATCATTTCAACTCTTTTAAGTGTATTTCTATAATCTTCTGAACTAATTTCTTCCTGACAAACACCTGGACATCTTCCAATTGAATAGTTAAGACAAGTTCTATCCTTATAAAGTGGAATCCTTCTTTGTCTTAATGGAAACAACTTTTTAATACTAAAGAGTGTCTGCCTAAGTAAATAAACATCTACATAAGGACCATAATATTTATCTTTTAATTGACGTTGACGTCTTTTCCTCGTTAAAAAGATTCTTGGATACTTGTCACCCCATGTAATGCAAATATATGGATATTTTTTATCATCCTTTAATAAAACATTAAAATATGGTTGATGAGATTTAATTAAGTTTGATTCTAGAGTCAATGCCTCACTTTCATTATCAGTAACTATCAATTCAATATCTACAATTTGCCTTACCATCAATGAAATCCTTGGACTTAATTCACCTCCCGAACGAAAATAACTTCTAACTCTATTTCTTAACTTTTTAGATTTTCCAACATATAACAATCTGTCCTCACAATCCTTCATTAAATAACAACCAGGATCATTTGGTATATCCTTCAAAAATTCTGATAATCTTGGCTGATCCCTTATTAACGGTGCTAGTTCCACCGAACTCGTCTCGGTAAATTAACCACCATAGTTCCATCCAGTGCTGGCTAAATTTAAGGCAGATCCATCTTTATTCAATACTGCACTCTTTACTTCAGCAACAAATACCGTGTGATCTCCATGCTCAACTCCGGAAATAACTTCACATTCAACGCCACCAATAACATCTTCGATTAAAGGCATTCCTAATTCACCATAGGTAAATTTACAAGCTTCAAATCTTCCTCCTAATCCTTTTTGAGGCTTAAAGAAAACAGCAGCTAAATCCTTTTGATCCTCTCTCAAAACATTTAAGGAAAACATCTTAGTCCTTTGAATAATTCCATGACTAGATCCATCGGCACGTACAGCCATTACAACCAAAGGAGGGGTAAATGAGCCTTGTGTTACCCAGCTTGCAGTAAAACCATTTATTTCATCACCCTCTCTTACTGCACATATAAATAATCCATGGGGGATTTTGCGCAAAAGAACTTTTTTGGCATCCTGGTTGAGAGTCATGCGCTTTGATACTTTTATAGATATGCAATTCTATGAAAGAAATGGAATTTTTTAAAGTTAAAAAACCATGAAGGCGCTTTATCCGGGTAGTTTCGACCCATTAACGTTTGGTCACCTTGATTTAATTCAAAGAGGAAGTGATTTATTTGGAGATGTTCTCATTGCAGTATTAGAAAATCCTTCAAAAAAAGCTACTTTCTCATGTGAAAGAAGAATTCAACAGATTGAAAATGCTACTAAAGACATCTCAGGTTGCAGAACAATAGCTTTTAAAGGATTAACTGTTGATTGTGCTCGTGAATATAATGCTGATCTTATTTTAAGGGGATTAAGAGCTATGAGTGATTTTGAATATGAACTACAGGTTGCTCATACAAACAGATCATTAAATAATCAATATGAAACAATCTTTCTCGCAACAGAAACTCATCATAGCTTTCTAAGTAGTTCAGTAGTGAAAGAAGTTGCAAGATTTGGTGGAGAAATTCGTCATATGGTTCCTGA
>QBVL01000024.1 GCA_003284375.1 Prochlorococcus sp. AG-311-J23 | reverse complement strand
ATCTCCCTCAAAAGTGAGAAAATAAAGCCTAAACATGTAAAAAGCTGTCATTCCTGCAGTTAAAAATCCAATAAACCAGAGAATTGGAAAACTATTAAACGCTTGACCAAGGATTTCATCTTTGCTCCAAAAACCAGCTAGAGGAGGTATTCCACTAATTGCAATACAACCAATGAAAAAAGTTATTGCTGTAATAGGCATTTTTTTACGTAGGCCTCCCATTAATCGCATGTCTTGAGCAAGAATTGGTTCATGACCAACGACCTCCTCCATGGCATGAATAACTGAGCCTGAGCCAAGGAATAACATCGCCTTAAAACAAGCATGGGTAACAAGATGGAACATTCCTGCGACTGGTGCACCACATCCCATTGCAAGCATCATGTATCCAAGTTGAGAAACTGTGCTGTAAGCCAAACCTTTTTTCAAGTCCATTTGAGTCAAGGCGATCGATGCACCGAGGAAACAAGTGACAGTACCAATAATTGCAATAAATAATCCAACGAAAGGGAACTGACTAAACAAAGGATCAAGCCTTGCTACTAAAAAAACTCCCGCTGCTACCATTGTTGCTGCATGGATAAGAGCAGAAATAGGAGTTGGCCCCTCCATTGCGTCGGGCAACCAAACATGCAAAGGAAATTGTGCAGACTTAGCCATTGGCCCCATAAACACAAGTATGCAAAGAGTCAAAGCCGCCCACATTGGTACTGACCCAGAACCAACTGCCGCTGATAAACCTTCAGCGATTCCATCAAAATCAAAACTACCTGTCGCCCAAAAAAGACCCAAAATTCCGAGCAACAAACCAAAGTCACCCACCCTATTAACAATAAAAGCCTTTTGGGCTGCATGTGCAGCGCCGTCTCTGTCATACCAAAAGCCAACTAGTAAATATGAACACATCCCAACCAATTCCCAAAAAACGTATATTTCAAGCAAATTTGGACTAACAATAAGACCAAGCATTGAGCTGCTGAATAAGGCTAGATAAGTAAAAAAACGAACATACCCAGGGTCATGTGACATGTAACCATGGGAATAAATCATAACCAAGAACGCAATTGTAGTTACAAGAGCGAGCATCACTGCCGCCAGAGGATCAATCACATATCCCATAGGCAACTCAAATGAGCCTGCGCTTGCCCAAATAAACAAGTGCTCAACTTGAGGCTTACCTGAGAGTTGCTCAGCTAAAACTGCATAACTGATAAATGCCGAAGCACCTACTGAAGTCAAAAGGGTTATGGCAACGGGTTTCCTTGAACGATTAAAAAGATCATTAAAACTAATTAATCCCAAACCAATCAAAATTGCCCCACAAAGAGGAAGAAGTGGAATTAACCAAGCAAAGTCTGCAGCCGAATGCATCCAGCTAAATCATAATGAGATAAGTTTAGGCAATTCTTGCAAGTAATTCAGTTAAATCAAAAGAGAGAAATCTCTGAGCTCCAACAGAAATAAATTTATGGGACCACCAGAAAAAAAACACTGCAATGAGAATCCCCATTTGAGAGGGCCTGAGAAATTCTTTTATTTGTAATTTTTGTCGTCCATCCAACACAGCTAAGAAGGGCAGGACTGATGTTTTTTTCTTGATTTCATCAAATTCTTTTCCGAATCTGAGAGTAAGTCTTTTATCACCATGCCAGATAGCAAATAAATGGTGGGCAATCAATCCCACACAAGTTACAAGAGTAAAACTTGTACCAATCCAAAGCAAATGTGCAAAACACCAAATAATTTGACCAATTGCCTGGGGATGGCGTGTGACTCTAATGATTCCTGATGCGTAAAGTCTAACTTTGGGCTTCAAGACAGCCGGGATTTCTAAAAGGTTGTAAGTAGCTGGGTACAAAAAGAGAAAACTAACTGCACTTAAAATCCAAATCACAGGAATTAATTCGCTAATCCCTTGAAAATTCCAAAATCTCACGCCGTCGTAACGATGAGCAATAAAATAACCAACCAAAATGACAGCTGAAGGAATACTTGCAAAAGCGAAAATCAATCTCCATGCTCTTGCTCCAATTGCACTTTCTGCTTTCACCCTCAAAGCCGCTCCTCCACTATGAATAACGGCAAAACAAAATAAAAGTAGTATCATCACAAAACTGGAACTATGTGTATCTAGAAGTGTCATGAGTCGTATAAAAACCCCTTAATAAATTATTAGATCCATACCGGATCAACAGTTGGAGTTGTTTTTCCCTACATTTTATTTTAATAACTGCCATGAAGGCCTGCCACCATGGTTGAGATCCCATTCACTCTTGATCAACTAAGAATCCTCAAAGCAATCGTTGATGAGGGAAGCTTTAAAAAAGCTGCTGATAGTCTCTTTGTTACGCAACCAGCTGTAAGTTTGCAAGTACAAAATCTAGAGAAACAACTAGATATTGCCATATTTGACAGAGGTGGAAGAAAAGCCCAATTAACTGAAGCTGGAAAGCTTCTTTTAAATTATTGTGAAAAAATTTTAGGAGAATGCCAAGAAACTTGTAAAGCAGTGGAAGATTTAAATAATCTCAAAGGGGGATCTATCACTATTGGAGCTAGTCAAACTACTGGTACTTACTTGATGCCAAGGATGATTGGACTTTTTAGACAAAAGTACCCAGAAGTTTCAGTTCAACTTCAAGTTCATAGCACGAGAAGGACTGGATGGAGTGTTGCTAATGGCCAAATAGATATTGCAATTATCGGAGGCCAACTGCCATTAGAGTTAAATGAATCCTTGGAAGTTATCCCTTTTGCGACTGACGAGTTAGCTCTTGTTTTACCCACTAATCATCCATTATCAAAGTCAAAAGAGCTCAAAAAAGAAGATCTATATAGTCTTAGGTTTATCACATTAGACAATCAATCAACCACAAGAAAAGTCTTAGATCAACTATTGTCTTCTTCTGGATTAGACGTCCAGAGGTTACAAATAGAAATGGAATTAAACTCTCTTGAATCTATAAAAAATGCTGTTCAATCTGATCTAGGCGCAGCATTTCTCCCCGTAGTGTCAATTGAAAGAGAATTAGCCGGAGGAAGTATTCACAGACCAATAGTTGCAGATCTAGAAGTCAAAAGAGAACTAAAAGTAATAACCAATCCTGGCAGATATTCATCTAGAGCTGCCGAAGCATTCACACAAGATATTTTACCTTTATTCGCTAGTTCATTTTCACCACTATTTAATCCTCAAGATTAAAATTGTATAGCCTCTTTATTGATACCAACAGCATCTTCTTCAGCACCTCTAATTATAAATTTATTTTCATTAACATCTGCTTGATAAACGCAACGTACAATTGGCTGGTCCCTAATTGAACCTATATAGGCAAAAGTATTCATTCTCTGCTTACATTCTCTAACATCTTCATTATTTATGGCTCCTTGCTTTTGCAAAACAGTCCAATTTTCTCTTCTAATAACACAACCTGGTTGAAGGGCAGGTTGTGTCACAAAGCTTGTAGAGGGGTTCAGGGTCGTATACATTTCAATATCGATAACAAAGGCACTTGCACCGTATTGCCTGCAAAAATCGGGATCCGGAACTGCCATATCTAATTGCTGCTGACTTGCAATATTTCCCTGACCACCTGAAGTTGTGCTTGTGATAAGGCTTCCTATACCCACGCCAATTACCAATACTCCAGCCAAGATTGCAATTGAATTAGAGTTGATTTTTATACCACCACTGCCTCCGCCTCCATCTGAGGGACCTGCAGATCTAAATCGACTGTCTCTTGACTCATATTGGTCTCTGACATTTGAATCTTTTCTAGAATTAAATCTGTTCCCTTCTTTTCTTCTCGCCAAATCTGATCTTCTTCGAGATGATGGTCGTCGATTATTAGGACCTTGATTCATAATAAGTCTTGAGTTCGCGGTAACCCCATGGAATAGTTCATAACCCTACTATTAGGGTTATAACTAAGTTCTCCATCTTTAAGCAACTTTCTAATAAAATCTTCAAGCAAGGATCCTATTTTTCTCAAGCTGTAATCACTCAATTCATTATCGGCTTGAAAGTTCACTAATTCACGAAAATAATCTTGTACCTTTTTTATAGATTGATCGCTCCAAAGAAATTCATTATCGGGATCTATATCTAAAGTCAAATGACCATTATCTAAAATTAAATCATTATCTTCTACTACAGCAGTAAATATTCTTACATGCCTCGTTGTGCATTTGAGAATAGTGTCGCTCATGAATTTAAAACAACAAACCGAAATATATACTGCAAATTTAACTACCTAAACCCTTGTTGGGTGGTCTTAATCACTAAAGTTGTTAAATACTCTTTTATTTAGGTATGCGCGTAGCAATCGCCGGAGCCGGATTAGCAGGACTTTCATGTGCAAAATACTTAGCCGATGCTGGTCATACGCCATTTGTTTATGAGGCAAGAAACGTACTGGGTGGAAAAGTTGCTGCTTGGAAAGATGAGGATGGAGACTGGTATGAGACTGGATTACATATATTTTTTGGAGCTTATCCAAATATGCTCCAGCTTTTTAAAGAGCTAGATATTGAAGATCGTCTTCAATGGAAAAGTCATTCCATGATTTTCAACCAGCCAGAAGAACCTGGTACATATAGCCGTTTCGACTTCCCTGATCTTCCTGCGCCAATAAACGGAGTAGCAGCGATTTTAAGCAACAATGACATGCTTAGCTGGCCAGAAAAAATTTCGTTTGGAATAGGACTAGTACCAGCGATGTTGCGCGGCCAAAATTATGTAGAAGATTGTGATAAGTACTCTTGGACAGAATGGCTAAAAAAACAAAATATACCTGAAAGAGTAAATGATGAAGTTTTTATCGCAATGAGTAAGGCACTTAATTTCATAGGTCCTGATGAAATTTCCTCAACAGTTTTACTAACTGCATTAAACCGCTTCTTACAAGAAAAAAACGGATCAAAAATGGCATTTCTTGATGGAGCCCCACCAGAAAGACTTTGTCAACCAATTGTTGATCACATCAGAGCTTTAGGAGGCGACGTGTTTTTGAATAGTCCACTCAAAAAAATCAATTTAAAAGAAGATGGATCTGTTGAAAATTTCTTAATAGGAAGCGCCAAAGAACCTCAGGGGAAAGAAATACAAGCGGACGCATATGTCAGCGCCATGCCAGTTGATATTTTTAAAACAATTTTGCCCGATGAATGGGCCTCTCAAGATATTTTCAGAAAACTTGAGGGACTGAAAGGAGTTCCAGTTATCAACATTCATCTTTGGTTTGATCGAAAACTTACAAATATTGATCACCTACTATTCAGCAGATCTCCACTTTTGAGTGTTTATGCCGACATGAGCATCACTTGTAAAGAATATGAAGATCCAAATCGTTCAATGCTTGAATTAGTTTTTGCTCCTGCAAAAGATTGGATCGGTCGTAAAGACGATGAAATAATTGAAGCAACAATGCAAGAATTGAAGAAACTTTTTCCAATGCATTTTACAGGGGAAAATCAGGCTAAATTGAGAAAATATAAAGTAGTAAAAACACCAAAATCAGTCTATAAAGCTGTTCCTGGATGCCAAGATTTAAGGCCAGATCAAAAGACTCCAATAAGCAACTTTTTCTTAACTGGTGATTACACAATGCAAAAATACCTCGCGTCCATGGAAGGTGCAGTGTTAAGTGGAAAAATATGTGCAGAAAAAATCCAAATCTCTACTGACATAGGTTCTTCTTAGTCTTAATGTATAACAACAGTAATTTATTTAAAATTGCAATTCAATTTCTTAATGCAAACTAAAAAACTTACAAACTTCTAATTTTGGCTCAGCCTTCTTTGAATCTAGAGGATGCCTATGAGGCTTGCAGAAAAGAAACTGCACAATGGGCCAAGACCTTCTACCTTGGCACCATGTTGCTGCCCTCTGCAAAACGCAGAGCAATCTGGGCTATTTATGTTTGGTGCCGTAGGACAGATGAACTGATGGACAGCACTGAAGCTCAAAAAAAATCTAGAAATGAGTTGTCTGATCGACTGAACAAATGGGAAGACAAAACAAAAAATATCTTTGCTGGTAAAACTGAAGATGATCTTGATGCTGTATTAGCGGATACTCTTCAAAAATTTCCTCAGTCTATTCAGCCATATTTAGACATGATTGAAGGCCAGAGAATGGATTTAGATACAACCAGATACAAAACCTTTGAAGATCTTGAACTTTACTGTTACCGAGTCGCTGGAACTGTTGGTTTGATGACGCAAGGGGTAATAGGAATTGATGCTGCCTATACACGTAATCCAAATCTGCCACCTCCTGATACTTCACAAGCAGCAATAGCTCTAGGAATAGCGAATCAATTAACCAATATTCTTAGAGATGTTGGAGAAGATAGAGGTAGAGGACGAATTTATTTGCCATTAGAGGATTTGAAAAAATTTAATTACTCCCAAGAAGATCTAATGAATGGAACAATTAATGAAAACTGGAAAGCTTTAATGGCTTTTCAATTAGCCAGAGCTAGAGATTGGTTTCAGAAATCTGAAGAAGGTATAAAATGGCTTTCAGTAGATGCTAGATGGCCTATATGGACCTCACTAAGGCTTTATAGCGGAATACTAAATTCAATTGAAAAGCTTGATTATGACGTCTTCAGCAATCGAGCTTATGTAAAGGGATGGGTTAAAGCTGTAAATCTACCCATCTCCTATCTGATAACTATCAACGATGAAAAATATAAACTTAAAACTTTAGTTAATTGAACGTTAATTGAACATTTAAGAGGGGGTTTTTTGATTAGCTAAAAGATCCTTTAACTTTGATAGTTCTCCAGCCCATCTTGGATCTGGAGCTTCCTTCATTGGAGCATCGCTATGTACAACTTTCTTAACATCTTTACGATTAGAACCTTTATTTACATTGTTAGCACCGGATCCTCTTCTTGAATTGCTGGAATTTGAGTCTTTTCGCTCAGAACGTTCAACCCTCAATTTATTGCCGTTAAATTCATAGCCATTAAATTTTTCAATAAGCTCATTTGAGACACTCTCATCTTTGACATTAGCGAAACCAAATCCCCTACAAGCTTTGGTATCTCTATCGAAAACAGCTTTAAATTTGATTCCGTCTCCAATGGATGTTAGGAGGGCTTCAAGTTCTTTAACATTGACATTCTGCGGCAAATTACCGACATAAAGGCGAACACTCATTTAGAAAAAAAGGAGATAAGAAGACGACGGCATACGGCCGAGATTACTTTGATTTGTGTAGTTAATCACAAAAAGGGTGAATTCTCTAGGGTCCATTTACGAGCGACCTCAAAAGCCTCAGCCTCAGTGAAGAATCTTCCATAAGCTTTTTCCTTAGAAAGATGCCTGATGAGCTCTCCTAAGAGCGGGCCAGGAGGGAGCTGAAAAACCTTTTGGAGTAAATGGCCATCAAAGGGGGAAGAAGGGTGAAAGAGAGGATCAGAGGGGTCTTTCCAGCGCTCTAACCAAAGGTGTGTATATCTTTCTTTCAAAAAAAGGATGAAAGAAGGTAAATCATTTTCCAAATCAATGTGGAGTTGAAATCTTTGATCTTCGGAAAGATTGTCTAAATCTAAGTTATTAATCTTATGAATCCAAAACCTCAAGTTCTTGCATCTTTTGATTTCATTTTTACTAAACGTCAATCTTGACAAGCCCTCATCACTGAGTAGAAAAGTTAACTTTGCTAAATAACCTCCAAAAAGGGGATTTCTTGAGACAATTTCTTTTCTTTTTAGCTCCGTATAAATAAGATTATCGTCATTCCAATTTTTCAATAATTGCAATTCTGAATATGTTTGCCAAGCTGAAAAATTCCATTTTGAACGAACAGTTTTTAAGATCTCCATTTTTATTCTTTCAGGTGCAACATTATTTAATTTTTCTACATTATTTTTAAGACACCTTTTGGTTTTTTCATCAAACTCAAAATCTAATTCACACATTAATCGAAAACCTCTAAGAAGCCTCAAAGGATCATCAAGCAAGTTCTTCTCGCTTATCGCAACAATTTTCTTACTTTTTAAATCATCTATTCCTCCCATCGGGTCATAAATTTCTGGCTTTTCGTTGAGCCTTAAAGCTATTGCATTTATTCGAAAATCTCTTCTTAACAAATCATCTTTAAGACTCTCTCCTACTTGTCGAGCAAAATCTAGGGTCCATCCATTAATAACTAATCTAGCAATATCTCTTTTTTCATCAAGCTTTATAAAAGTGGCGTTAATCTTTTCAGATAAATGCTTGCTGAACTCAGTAGCATTTATTGGAACAACAAAATCCAAATCAGGCTTTGGATTCAATTTGTTCAGCAATCCATCTCTAACAGAACCTCCGACCAAAACACTTCCAGGAGGCAAATCACCTATGGATATGGGCCAATCTTTTGGGTTTAAATCTCCAAAAAGATCATTTGATAGTAATGTGTGTTTGATTATCAAAATGTTACCTAAACTTTCCTTAAATAGATATGTGCATCTGTATTGATTGTGCTTGGGTAGATAGATGTAAGACCTACTACAAAGTTGAAGAACATCATGGGGTCAGGCATCTTTCTGAAGATCCAGATTTTCAGGGCCATAATCCAAAAATTCACATCAATATTTTTGATATGCCTGAGAGTGAAATAGGAATAGAATGGGATGTTAGAGGATGCGATAGTTTTCAACAAGATCAGGGAAAATGGAGCAGGCTGCGTCCTGGAGAAGTACTTCCAAAATAATAGTTATAGTAAATATAATTGCAAAATTTCTACACATCAAAATCAAGATATTTATTAGCCTTACACAGCACATCAGAATCTTTTGGGGTTGCAGTTAAGGATGTAGAGAGTCAAGAAACAATAATAAGAAGCGACGTATTCAATATTGGTCGAAAACTGTCCAATAAATTATTTAGTTGTATAGAAACAATTCTTCCTAGAAGATTTTGGAAGCAAATAATTCGAATTTCAGTTGCAAAAGGTCCTGGAAGTTACACCAGCACAAGATTAAGTATTTCAATGGCTAGAACAATTGCTCAGCAAATTGATTGTTCACTCGATTCGATTAGTTCCTTTCATATAATGGCGCCAAGACTTTGTAAATATCTTGATCAAAAACAAATTTTAAATCCATTTTGGATAAAAGATATTTTGCCACGCAGAGGAATTATAGCTGGTAAGTATCAATTAATTAAAATTCACCAAGAGTCAGATTTTCATGAATTCAGTGAAATACTTTCTCCACAATTAATAAGCGAGGAAAAAGCAATAAATCCATCAATCAAGGCTTCAAATAATATAGAAGAAGATATTATTTCGTTGATAAATTTCTCGGAATATTGTCAAAAATCAAACTTTCATTCTAATTGGAGAACAATCTTACCGATCTATCCAACTTCCCCAATCGATAATCAAAAATAAAAATTCATAAGTTCCAATATTTTCTAATCTTTTAGAGATACCTTGGTTTCAGATATTTTTTATTAGGCCTTCATCCAACATTGAATTTATAGATATTTGAATTTCTTTAGTTGTTGATATTAAATCTTCTCTTTTCTTTGTTTTAGGTGGTTGAATTAATTTACCCACTCTTAAATGAATAGAGACAAGTCGGGGGAAAAGAGATCCTTTTGGAAAAGCTCTGTGGCTATTAATTATTGCCACAGGAAGGATAGGGGAACATGTCCTCGCTGCAAGGAGAGCAGCTCCTGCTTTAGGGTCATTAACTCTTCCATTTTCTTGTCTGGTTCCATCCAAAAACACACCCGTAGCCCAACCTTCACTTAATCGATTAGATGCATTTCTTATTGCCTCTCTATCTCCTGCTCCTCTCCTCACTGGATAGGCACCACAACCAGAAATTATGAATGACAATATGGGAACCTTGAAAAGTTCAGATTTTGCCATGAAAGCCACCGGTCTACCTAAAGCATGGCCCAAAATCGGGGGATCTAGATGGGAACCATGGTTAGAAACAACAACAACGCCACCTGTCTTGGGTAAATTCGAAATCCCTAATGTTTTGCCTCTAAACAAAAAACGAAAAATAGGAAAAGCGAATAGATAACTGACGCAACCATATACAAAACTTTGACGAGGTCTATTTTTATGGATTTTTTCAACTCCCGTAACGACTCTAAATTGTTCCAAAATCAATAACCCAAATCACTTGAGTTTGAAATTTGACTTGTAAGTACACCTTTCATTGATCGTTTAGCAAGACCACTAAGCACATTCCCAGGCCCAATCTCGACCAATGTCGTTATTCCTTCTTTTTGCATTTTATGCATAGTCTCTCGCCACCTAACTCCAGTAGTCATTTGTTTTTTCAGGCGATCCTTCAATATGTCACCATTTACAGCTGGAGTTGGATCAACATTACTAAGCACTGGAATTTGAGCATCTTGAAAAGTTACTTGATCAAGTTCTTCAGCAAAACTTTGAGATGCTTCAGTCATAAATTTGGAGTGAAAAGCACCTGAAACTTGTAAAGGAATTGCTCTTTTACATTTTAAATTATCAGCCACTTTCCTCACTGCCTTTGTAGAACCAGATAAAACAACTTGAGATTCACTATTATCATTGGCTATTGAAGCCCCCTCAGTTTCTCTAATCAAATCATCTAATTCATTTCGGTCAAAGCCCAAAACAGCAATCATTGCTCCTCCTCCAGCAAGTGCCATCAATTCAGATCTTTTCTTTATTAGCAACAAAGCTGTCTTCGCATCTAAAACATCTGCTGAATAGAGACCAACTATCTCTCCGAGACTGTGCCCTGCAATTATTTGGGTCTCCCTTTCTTGTCTTTTTAAATCATCAACCAATAGTGACTCAACAACAAAAAGTGCAGGTTGAGTATTTCTCGTATCGTTTAAATCATATATTTCTTCATTTGGGATCGCTTCTCCACAACAGATTTTCCAAAGATCTCTTCCAAGAATTTGAGATGCCAATTCAAATCTATCTCTCGATCCAGGCAAATCTAGTAAGGAATTTGCCATCCCTAATTTTTGAGAGCCTTGTCCAGGAAAGACCCAGGCAATAGTCATAATTTTCTTGATTAATTGATAAACAGCTTAATAGGGACCATGCCAATAAAACAAAGCGGCTCCCCAACTTAAGCCAGCACCAAATCCACTACATGCTATTAAGTCTCCGGATTTAATCCTATGATCCCTAACCGCCTCATCAAGCATCAATGGAATCGTTGCTGCTGAGGTGTTCCCATAATGTTTCAAATTTGAAAGCACTTTTTCTGATGGTATTGAAAATCTTGAGGCTACAGCATCGAGAATTCTTTGATTAGCTTGGTGTAATAAGAGCCAATCTATATTTTCAGACTTAATTTGATATTTTTCTAATATTTCCCCAAGAATGATTGGAACTTCTTTAACTGCAAACTTGTAAACCTCCTTTCCTTCCATTTTTATTGGCAAATATTCACCTTTTTGATGGGTAGCTCCTTGAACTAAA
Organism: Prochlorococcus sp. AG-311-J23; assembly: GCA_003284375.1. Lineage (GTDB taxonomy): Bacteria > Cyanobacteriota > Cyanobacteriia > PCC-6307 > Cyanobiaceae > Prochlorococcus_B. The sequence goes on along the minus strand of QBVL01000024.1, from coordinate 4,642 downwards.
TTTAAAAAAATATTTGATTGCGAAAGGTTTAAGCAACCTCCTTTACTTCCATCTGATTTCAAATCGTATCCAATTAAACCACTTTTATCACCAGAGCTCTCAAGAGCTACTGCTCCTGCTCCATCTCCAAACAAAACACACGTCTTTCTATCATCCCAATCTACCCATTTTGATAATTGGTCTGCTCCAATCACAACAGCTCTTTTAATAGATCCAGAAGCTAAATATTGTGAGGCAGTTACCAACGCAAATAAAAAACCACTACAAGCCGCAGTTAAATCAAAAGCGAATGCATTGGAAGCTCCTAAATTAGATTGAATTTTTGGAGCCGATCCAAATAAATCTTCTGGAGTAGATGTTGCAAGAATTATCAAGTCGATAGTTTTCACATCCCAATCAGCCATTTCAACGGCATTCAGGGCTGCATCAGTAGCTAAATCAATCAAAGACTCATGGTCTCCAATAACCCTTCTTTCCCCAATACCAGTTCTACTTTGAATCCACTCATCATTAGTATCCACTCTCTGGCCAAGTTGATGATTACTAATTACCTTTTGTGGGGTAGCGCTTCCGCACCCCACAAAAGATATTCCTGAGTCCCATTGAGAATTGCTAATCAAATCTAAAAAAGCTCTCATTTCATAAGTCAATCACATGGTAGGACAGTTCTAATCAGACCTTAAGACTTCTGGTTTATTTAAATCGGCTAAATCATCCATTACTCCGTGGCTTGCAGCGGAATGCACAACTCTTAAAGCACTTAAAACAGATAGAGCTTGACTTCCTCCGTGACCAATCACACAAATTCCATTAATTCCTAGAAGTAAAGCTCCACCATGTTCCGCATGATCTAGGCGTTTCTTTATTCGTTTTAAATTATTTCTTAAAAAAGCAGAACCAACTTTGCCTCTTCTTCCTCTCGGCAACTCAGCTCTTAAAACTCCCAAAAGAACGCTTCCTACTGATTCTAAAAATTTAAGCAAAATGTTTCCTGTAAATCCATCACAAACCACAACATCAAAATCGCCTGATAAAACATCTCTCCCTTCACAATTTCCAGAAAAGCAAAAACGTTCTTCCTCGTTTAAAAGTTTGTAAGTTGCTAGAGAAAGATCATTCCCCTTACAAGATTCTTCACCAATATTCAATAATCCTATTCTTGGCTTGTCTACCTGCAAAACATCTCGACTGTAGATATTTCCAAGAAGAGCAAATTGATGCAAATAGGTTGGCTTGCAATCCATATTTGCTCCAACATCTAAAACCAATACAGGTTGACCAGGGTCTTTAGTTGGGAATAATGCTCCAATTGCTGGACGATCAATTCCTTTTAAACGTCCCAATTTAAAAATAGCTGAGGCCATCATTGCTCCAGAATTCCCAGCTGAATAGACACCCATAGCTTTTCCTTCTCTAACCAATTTCATTGCAATATTTATGCTCGCATCCTTTTTTTTACGCACTGCAGTGGCTTCTTCATCCATGCCAACTGAGAGACCACTAGGAATTAATTGAAATTTGCCATCTTCCATTGCTTTGTCTAGAGATTCTTTTAAGCCAGATTCAATCGCTGCTTGTTCTACTTTCTCAATTTCACCTACAAATTTAATTTTCAATGGAAGTAAAGACAAAGATTTCAAGCACCCATCAAGAATTGCTCCGGGTGCATAATCTCCTCCCATTCCATCGACAGCGACCCAAATTCTTTCGGAATCTTGAATTACATTTTTATTATCCGTACTTTCTCCACCTTGGAGCCTTCTAAGAGGATCAAACACAAATGGTTCTAATGTACTTCTAGCAATTGACCCAGCATTAGTAACAACTGAACCAGCATTAGAAACAACTGTTCCTGCGACATGACTTGCTGCCGTGGCTGAGCTTGTTGCAGTATCAACAAGGCTTGTTACAGCTGAGTTTCGGCGATACCAAATCACCAATCTTCTAATTGCTTTGGAACGATTTGTTTTATTATTTAGGTGATTCTTTTCCACTTATTTATGATCCTTCAGGAATCATAGAATCAACAATTCTTTGAAAAAGATAGCCTGTTCCTCTTGCCGTAAGTATTAGTTCTGGATTTGCAGGATCATCTTCAAGTTTTGATCTAAGTCTAGAAATATGAACATCTACTACTCTCGTATCAACATGTCTTTCAGGTGTATATCCCCAAACTTCTTTAAGAATCTCACCTCGACTAAAAGGTTCTCCTGAACGGCTCACCAACAATTCTAAAAGACTAAATTCCATCCCTGTTAATCGAATTCGTTCATCGTTTCTATAAACCTGACGCTTATTTGTATCAATCTTTAAATTCATAACAGCAATTACACCTGAATTAGGTAGTCCTGCTATTTGTTCTTTCTCTACTCTTCTTAAGACACATCTGATCCTAGCTTCTAATTCTTTTGGGCTAAATGGTTTAACAACATAATCATCAGCACCTAGCTCTAGACCAGTAATTCTATCTGCAACATCTCCCAATGCTGTCAGCATCACTATTGGAACATCTGATTCCTTTCTTAGTTCCTGGCAGACTCCATAGCCATCTAATTTAGGCATCATGACATCGAGTACAACCAAATCAGGCTCACAATTCCTGAAAAGATCCAAAGCCTCATTCCCATCACAAGCAGTTACTACCTGATAGCCAATCATGGATAGGCGAGTTTCTAGGATCCTCCTAATACTTGCCTCATCATCAGCTACGAGGATGGTTTCCTTTGAGGGACTTGTGGCCGTCATTTGTTCCTTAGCTTTGGCGGCTGCAACAAGATCTTAAGCGAGGGTTCACCAACATTTAAAGATCACTATCTTTATTCAACTACAGCCAACTTCCTTTTTACAACTAAGTGTCTCGTTCTGTCTCTATTTATGTCTGTCAAAGTTGCGGTGCTCAAACCAGACAATTCTTTGGTCGCTGCAACAATTGTGGAGAATGGAACTCAATAATAGAAGAAAAAATCAATCAAAAATCAGATAAATCTATTTACACAAAGATTAATTCTTCCAAGGAAAAAGCTCCCTATCGCTCAGAACTAATAAGCCAAACAAAAAACCAACTTATTGAACGCATTTCAAGTGGATATAAAGAATTAGACAGGGTACTTGGAGGTGGCTTAGTACCTGGATCACTTGTATTAATTGGGGGAGACCCAGGTATTGGGAAAAGCACTCTAATTTTACAAAGTGCGACTGAAATGGCTCATCAAAGATCAGTCCTTTACGTGGCTGCTGAAGAATCTGCTCAACAAGTAAAGCTCAGATGGAATCGAATTGAGGATTCGGAGTCAAATCTTCATTTACTCGCAGAAACAGATCTAGAGCTAGTTATACAAGAGCTCGATCACTTAAAACCTGACATTGCAGTGATTGATAGTATTCAGGCTTTGCATGATCAAAGTTTATCAAGTTCACCAGGTTCAGTAGCTCAAGTTAGAGAATGTTCAGCAGCTTTACAGCAAATTGCTAAACGACAAAACATATCTCTTTTGATCATCGGTCACGTTACAAAGGATGGAATGTTAGCCGGACCAAAAGTTCTTGAGCATCTTGTGGATGCAGTACTTACTTTTGAGGGCGATCGATTCGCTTCTCACAGGCTACTGAGAGGTGTGAAAAATCGATTTGGTGCCACTTCTGAGCTTGGAGTCTTCGAAATGCAAGCGGATGGATTGTCTGAGGTATCTAATCCAAGTGAATTATTTTTAAGCAAAACCTCTGCGCCTGGGATTTCAACAATTGTTACTTGTGAGGGAACAAGACCATTAGCCATCGATATACAAGCACTTTTAAATCCCACGAGTTATTCAAGTCCAAGAAGAACCACAACTGGTATTGAGATAAACAGGCTTCATCAAATCTTGGCGGTTCTAGAAAAAAATATGAATCTTTCACTCTCAAGATATGACTGTTACATAGCTGTAGCTGGGGGCTTAGAAGTAGAAGAACCTGGTGCTGATTTAGGAATAGCTGCTGCAATAGTTTCGAGCTTAAAAAATATTGAACTTGAAGAAGGTGTAGTTTTTATAGGAGAAATAGGTCTTGCTGGTCAATTAAGATTAGTCAGGCAAATGAATCAACGGATTAATGAAGTTATAAGACTTGGATATAAGACATTAATTATCCCAGATGGAATAGATACAAGCGAGTTTGAAACGAATCAAAAGTTAAAAATATTAAAAGCTTCTAATATTAATCAAGCTTTAATATATGCTTTAGATAATAGTTAATCCGAGTTTTAGTTACTTATAAATAAACATCAACATTTCCTCTACCTGAAGTCTTCAGCCAATTTTCTATATCTAAATATCCTCCTGGGTATAAACGAACAGCTTTACTCCAAACTTCAGCTGCCTGATCGAACCAGATATCACCCTCATCTTGATTACCATTTCTTTGAGCCATTCTTCCTCTTCTTTCATAAATTAATCCCATATTTTTCAAGCAAGATGGCTGTTTGGGATTTTGTCCCAAAGCTTTTTTATATGTATTTAGTGCTCTCTCTTCGTCTCCATTACTCATATAAATTATTGCCATGTTTTTCAATGTCTCTCCTCTATCAACTTGATTTTCCTCAAGTTTTAAGCTCTCTTCGTAATACTCCAAAGCCTCGGAGTAATCTCCATCATTTTGTTTTTTT
>QBVL01000023.1 GCA_003284375.1 Prochlorococcus sp. AG-311-J23 | reverse complement strand
TGTACATCCCATCCAGCTTCACAGAGTAGAGCAGCCGTTAAGGAGCTATCTACTCCTCCGGAAAGCCCTACCACAACTGAATGATTCCCAGAAAATGTTTGCAGCCTTTTCAATGTTTTCTCGACTGTTTCTTCTGAAGGCAAATGATTTAAAATTTTTTTTGTTTCTCTTGTTTCCACATTCATGGGCATTAATAGTAGCTTCTGTTCATAGTGGGTTTGGTCGCTTTTTGATTTTGAATTGGCCTCAATCTGATTCGGAACATTTGATGGTTTCTTCAGAGCAGATGCAAAACATAGAAAAAGAAATGTTTTCTATGGGTATGCCTGTTGAAGCTCTGATGGAAAAAGTGGGGATTGGTATTTCTTCATGGATATTAGACAGACAAGGGTTGATTGAAAATGGTGCAATTGTTTTAGTAGGTCCGGGTCACAACGGAGGCGATGGACTTGTAGTTGCGAGAGAACTTTATATGGCAGGCGTTGATATCTCTATTTGGTGTCCATTCCCATTGAAAAAAGAATTAACACAAAAACATTTTGATTATGCAATGCAGATTGGGATTAGAAACTTGGAGCATAAACCCGATTCAAATTCTGATTTATTATGGATTGAGGCTTTATTTGGATTAGGACAATCAAGAATTATTTCCGATGAAATACTTACATTATTGAATTCGAAGAAGAAAACTAGTCCTGATAAATTAGTTAGCATTGATGTTCCCGCTGGATTAGATTCAGATAATGGAACTACAGTATCAAATACATCATATAAATCCTCTAATACACTATCTTTAGGCCTCTTTAAGACAGGGTTGATTCAAGATTCCGCTATTGACTATGTAGGCAATTTAGAGAGAGTAGATATCGGTATTCCGCGCAAGATTTTAACTAATTTTACTGAAACCCAGCCTCTAAGGATTTCTTTTTCAGATTTGTTTACTTTTACTTGGCCTATGCCAAGTAAAAGTAAAAGTAAATACCAGAGAGGAAGAGTTCTGGTGATTGCAGGAAGTGATAAATACAGGGGAGCCGCATCCCTTGCATTGAATGGAGCTTTAGCAAGTGGGGTAGGAAGTGTTAGCGCGTTTTTGCCTAATTCTGTTTCATCTGCTCTTTGGTCTACTCACCCTGAAGTCTTGTTACTTGGAGATCTAAATACTTTTCAGTACGGTTCTTCAGATTTTTCCAAAGTTTTAAATGAAGTTGACTTGAATAGGTTTGACTCGATTTTGATTGGACCTGGATTAGGGATCGCAGAAGAAAAAGATTGTTTTGGCTCAGCCTTGAAGGATTTCAAAGGCCTACTTGTTCTTGATGCTGATGCAATTAATAGGTTGTCGATAACCTCGAAAGGTTGGGAATGGCTAAATCATAGAAAAGGCCCTACATGGCTTACCCCTCATCTTGAAGAATTTAAAAGGCTATTTCCTTTAATTGATTGCTCGAATCCATTGAAGGCTGGAATTGAAGCTGCAAAAAGTAGCAGCTCTTCTGTCTTATTGAAATGTGCTCATAGTGTTATTTCTGATCCAGAAGGGAAAACCTGGCAAATAGGCCAAGTGAATTCAAGTGTTGCAAGAGCTGGCTTTGGAGATGTTTTGGCTGGGTTTGTTTCAGGGATGGGTGCTTCAGGACTCGCAAGTGATGAAAAATTGGATACGAGTTTGCTTGCTGCGTCAGCGTTGATGCATGCATATGCAGGGGCTTTTTGCATGAAAGGGAGCACAGCAAGCACTATTTGCACTTTTCTTGGTGAATTAATAAAAAAGGAAACCGCTTGAAATGTTTTGAAACAACCATTTACAGCCCATGAAATGGTGGTTTTGGTGACATTTGTTAATTAATGGTCAACAGAATCTGAAGCCTTCATGAAACCCAGGCATCTTTTGCGATTTATGTAGCAAAGTCTTACCACTTTGAAGTACGGGGTCAAGAAACAATGGTTTCAACTGCACCCAAGCCTGCTGAATCTCAAAAACGACGCAGCAGTGATCCAATTAGTTGGTACCTTTCATCTATTGGAAGAGTTCCGCTTTTAACTCCTGCCGAGGAAATTGAACTTGGTAATCAAGTTCAAACGTTGATGAGTCTTACCGAGGATGGTCAGATTAAAGAGCAGAGCAAAGAATTTAATTCTCATCAAAGAAGATTGATTCGAATTGGAAGAAGGGCAAAGGAAAGAATGATGAAGGCCAATCTTCGACTGGTTGTGAGCGTTGCAAAGAAATATCAGGGAAAAGGTCTTGAACTTTTAGATTTAGTTCAGGAAGGTTCTCTTGGACTAGAAAGAGCTGTAGAAAAGTTTGACCCTACTCGTGGATATAAGTTTTCTACTTATGCCTTTTGGTGGATAAGACAAAGCATGACTAGAGCAATTGCTTGTCAGTCAAGAACAATTCGATTGCCTGTTCATTTAAGTGAGAGATTGGCGACCATTAGAAAAGTCAGCTTAGATTTGGCTCATAAGCTCGGTGCAATGCCTAGCCGTATTGAAATAGCTGAGGCAATGGAAATTGAGTTAGAAGAACTTGATTCGATTTTGAGACAAGCTCTAACTACAAGTAGTCTTGATGCCCCCGTTAATGGAGATGAAGGTCGTAGCTTTTTAGGAGATCTAATAGCTGACGGCTCTGGAGAAGAACCTCTAGACAAGGTGGAACAAAAAATTCATCAAGAGCAACTTGGAAGGTGGTTAAGTCATCTAAGCGAACAAGAACAACACGTTATTAGGCTTAGGTTTGGCTTAGAGGGTAATGAAAGACATACTCTCGCAGAGATAGGCAGATTATTACAGGTTTCACGTGAGAGGGTTAGACAAGTTGAGCTAAAAGCTTTGAGGAAATTGAGAAATCTCACGAGGAAGCTTCCAAGCGGAATTTGATCTTTTACCTGATTTTAGTTCTCTGCCCAGATATATTTCGTTAATTCACTAGGGTCAGGCTCTGGGGCGTTTAGAGCAAATTCAACAGCATCGTTAACTTCTAGATCAATTTCTTTCTCAATATTTTTTAACTCTTCATCAGAAATTAATCCAGAACTAGTTAAGTCATTTTTTAGCTTTTTAATTGGATCTCTTTTAGCCCAGAATTCCTTTTCTTTTTCAGATCTAAGCTCGTCTGGATCAGCTAACGAATGGCCTCTGAATCTGTAAGTAAGACACTCTATGAGAGTTGGACCTTCTCCAGCCCTTGCGCGTTCTACGGCCCTTTCAGCAGCACCTCTAACTGCAAAAACATCCATGCCGTCAATCTCTTCTCCTGGCATGCCAAATGCTGAAGCTTTTCGCCATATTTCAGTCTCACTAGTTGCTCTGTCATGGGCCATCCCAATTGCCCATTTATTATTTTCGACTACAAATATGATCGGTAATTTCCATAGCTGGGCCATATTTAAACACTCATAAAACTGACCAATATTGCAAGTTCCATCTCCAAAGAATGCTGCAGTTACAGAATCACTATTTTGTTTGAGAGCCTCTCTTTTGTATTTACTTGTGAAAGCTGCACCAAGGGCAACTGGAATACCTTCACCAATAAATGCATAACCTCCAAGTAGATGATGTTCTTTAGAAAACAGATGCATAGATCCCCCTCTGCCTTTACTGCAGCCTGTCTCTTTCCCAAATAGCTCGCTCATTACCTCTTTTGCAGGCACTCCAGCACTGAGAGCATGAACATGATCTCTATAAGTACTGCAAAACCAGTCGTGTTTGCGTTTCATTGCCCCAATAACACCTGTACTTATTGCTTCTTGACCGTTGTAAAGATGAACAAACCCAAACATCTTCCCTCTGTAATACATTTCAGCGCATTTATCTTCAAATCGTCTTCCCAAAGTCATATCTTTGAAAAGATTTAAACCAATTTCTCTATTAATTTGAGCTGGTTTGGTGTTGCCCAGATTGCTTAGCCTATCGGCGTGATCCCTTTGCTGCGCAGGGTCTTGGGCTGTTTTGTCCTGGTTGTGAGACATGACTTCGTTCATATTCACTTATCAATCCTGTTTAGACTTTAAGCGTCAATGGATGCAAAATGGTTAAAACCCCTTACGATGCCTAGAGCTTTTTTTCTGATTACCTAGTAGCGATTGGAATTACCTATTGATCATTTTCGCTTATTGGGAGTTAGCCCTTCTGCAAATGCTGAAGAAGTCCTTAGGGCTTTTCAGCTGAGGCTAGATCGTCCTCCCAAACAAGGCTTTACTTATGAAGTTTTAGCTCAGAGGTCTGAGCTGCTAAGGCTTTCTGCTGATCTTTTATCCAATCCTGCCGAACGACAATCTTACGAACTTGCTCTTATTGAGGGTTCGTCTGGACTGGAATTATCTTCAAATAGAGAAGTTGCTGGTTTACTTCTCCTGTGGGAATCAAATGCTTCTTTGCAAGCTTTTAAGCTTGCAAAGAAAGCATTACAACCTCCACAAGCCCCAGCCTTGGGAAGTGGTAGAGAGTCAGATCTAACATTAATAGCAGCTTTAGCTTGTAGAGACGCTTCTATTGAGGAGCAAGCTTGTAGAAGATATGCTTCAGGAGCTGATTTGCTTCAGGAAGGGATACAATTATTGCAGAGGATGGGAAAGCTTGTTGAAGAAAGAAAAACCCTTGAATCTGATTTAGAGACTTTACTTCCATACAGAATTCTTGATTTATTAAGTAGAGACAAAGAAGATGAAATATCTCATCAGGAAGGCCTGATGTTGTTGGAAGACTTTGTTAATAAAAGAGGAGGACTTGAAGGAAAAAGAAATTCAGAAAAAATAGCAGGATTACATCAAAATGATTTTGAGCTATTTTTCCTACAAATCAGAAAATTTTTAACTGCCAAAGAACAGTCAAAAATTTATGTAAATTGGTATCGGAGGGGTTCTGAAGATGCTGGCTTTCTTGCTGCTTTTGCTTTGATTGCTTATGGCTTTTCTTCTCGGAAACCAGAACTCTTACAAGAAGCTCGGAAATATCTTCGAAACATCAACATTAATGGCTTTGACCCTATGCCATTAATTGGATGCCTAGATCTTTTATTAGGGGATGTAACGCAAGCGGAGTCTCGTTTTCGAAGCAGTACAGATGAGAAATTAAAAGACTGGTTAGATAATTACCCAGGCGAGACTTTGGGAGCTCTATGTGACTACTGTAGAAATTGGTTGAAAAAAGATGTATTAGTAGGTTTTAGCGATGTTGAGCTAAAAGCTGTAAATCTTGATGATTGGTTCGCTAGTCAAGAAGTACAAGTTTATGTAGAGCAGTTAGAAGCAAAAGGGGCATTAGGCATTGCGAAAGCCGGATTTTCTTTCTTATCCTCATTGACTCCTGAACAACGAATTGAGAATAATTCACCAAGAAACTTGGAAGAACATGCAGATTTACCAATGCCAGGTGGTGCTTTAGGTGAAAATCTTAAAGAAAGGTCTTTCAAATCAAGATTAGACACTAAAGAATTTTTCTTAAAATCTAATTTGGTTAAAAAGATAATTTCAAAATATTATTCAACCTTTGAATTGATAAAAAACTCAGATTTCAAATCATTCATATTAAAACGACCTATATACACAAGTTCTCTAGCCTTTATTGGCTTATTTGTTCTTGGAATAAGCTTAGGAATCCTTACTCAAAGAAAACCCTCTCGAAATTATAATTCAAATAATATCTCAAAGTCTGAATTAGCTAAACCAAAAGATATTAAAAAGAGAGATAATGGATCAAGTAAAATAGAAAATAAAAAAGAAAAATTAGATTTCAATAAATTAATTCCTCTTACTTCATTAGACCCCTCAAATCAAGAAATTCAATCTCTTGTTGAAGCATGGTTGGAAGGTAAAGCGGACATTTTGAATGGCTTAGAAAGTCAGTTTCTTTCTTCTGTTGCTAGAGCCTCTCTTTTCAATAGAGTTGTTGAACAGAGAAAGAAAGATAAACTCTTAGGACAAAGACAGGTTATTGATACAAATATAACCTCAATCAATATCGTTCAAAAATCTGATAGAAGAATTGCAGCAGATGTTGAATTAAACTATCAAGATAAAAGGATTAGTTCTTCTGGTGAGATTTTATCAGAGACGGTTATTCCTTCTTTGAAAGTTAAATATATAATAGGCAAGAATAAAAAAAACTGGCTAATAGTTGACTATATTAGTGGAAATTAAAAAATAATTTTTTAAATTATTTCTGTAACTCTAAGAAAATGTTTGAGGAACTAACTAATCAATTTGAAGATGCTGTAAAGGCATTTAAAGGTGAAGCTAAAATTTCAGAGGAAAATGTTGATGAAGCACTTAAGCAGGTCAGACGAGCTTTGTTAGATGCAGATGTCAGTTTGTCTGTAGTAAAAGAATTTATCGATGAAGTAAGAGTAAAGGCAGTTGGAACAGAAGTTGTCAGAGGTATAGACCCTGGGCAGAAATTCATTCAAGTAGTTCATGAAGAATTAGTGAATGTTATGGGAGGAGAGAATGATCCCTTGGCAAATTCAGATGAACAACCAACGGTCATTTTGATGGCTGGACTTCAGGGGGCTGGAAAGACTACAGCTACAGCAAAACTTGGGTTGCTTCTTAAAGAAAAAAATAAAAAGCCATTACTTGTGGCTGCCGATACTTACCGACCAGCAGCTATTGATCAACTTGTAACCTTGGGAAACCAAATAGATGTGGAGGTTTTTAATTTAAGTTCCAATTTAAAGCCGGAGGAGATCGCTAAAAAAGGCTTAGAAAAAGCCAAAAAAGAAGGTTTTGACACTGTTCTTGTCGATACTGCTGGGCGGCTTCAAATTGATACAGACATGATGGGAGAGATGGTTCGAATTAAAGAGGCTGTTCAACCAGATGAAGTTTTGTTGGTAGTTGATTCAATGATTGGCCAAGAGGCTGCTGACATTACCAGAAGTTTTCATGAAAAAGTAGGAATAACAGGCGCTGTACTTACAAAACTAGATGGAGATTCGAGAGGTGGAGCTGCTCTTTCTATCAGAAAAATCAGTGGAAAACCAATCAAATTTATAGGAACTGGAGAAAAGGTTGAGGCTTTGCAACCATTTTATCCCGAGCGGATGGCTAGCAGAATCTTAGGGATGGGCGATGTTTTAACTCTTGTCGAAAAAGCACAGAAAGAAGTTGAAATTGCTGATGCAGAAATCATGCAAAAGAAGCTTCAAGAAGCAACTTTTGATTTTTCAGATTTCGTAAAACAGATGAGAATGATAAAGCGAATGGGCTCGTTAGGGGGGCTGCTGAAAATGATTCCTGGGATGAATAAAATTGATGATGGAATGATTAAAAGTGGAGAAGATCAACTTAAAAAAATCGAGGCAATGATTGGTTCAATGTCAGTAGAGGAAAGGAATAAACCTGAATTGTTGGCAGCGCAACCATCAAGACGTCGAAGGGTTGCAAGTGGAAGTGGACATAATCCAGCAGACGTTGATAAGGTTCTCGCTGATTTTCAGAGGATGAGAGGCTTGATGAAGCAGATGTCCGCGGGAGGAGGGCTTCCCGGTATGGAGGGAGGCCTGCCTGGGATGGGGGGACTCCCTGGGATGTCTTCGCCTGGTGCTAATCCATATCAGTCAAGGAAAGGAAGAGGAGGCACAGGTTCGGCGCCCAGAAGACAGCGACCAATAAAGAAAAAGAAAGGTTTTGGTGATCTTTAGAGATATCAAAAGCTAAATTAATCATCCGTAGAGTATTATTAAGCTGAAGAACTTTTGAGTTCAATCCACTTACAAATAAATCGAAGATGATCAAGCTCCGCCTTAAGCGGTTTGGTAAAAAGCGTGAATCCAGTTTTCGTTTAGTTGCCTGTAATAGCACTTCAAGGCGAGATGGTCGCCCATTACAGGAATTAGGCTTTTACAATCCAAGAACCAAAGAAACCAGATTAGATACAGAGGCTTTAAGAACTCGACTGGGACAAGGTGCTCAACCTACTGATGCAGTTAGAACTTTATTAGAAAAAGGTGGACTCCTAGAAAAGAAAGTTCGACCAGCTGAAGTCCTAGGAAAGCAAAAACAAGAAAAAGAAAGATCAGCAAAGAAAAAAGATGCAGCTGCATCCGAGACTTCTGAATAAGAAGTTTTGATGAGTATCAATAACTTCAAAAAATTTTATGTCTGAAGCAACCACTGAAGGTCGCTTTTGTCTAGATCTGCCTGATTCCGATGCTGCTACTGCTTTAGCAGGTAATGGTCAGTCAACTCTTCATAGATTAGAAAAACTTACAGGTGCTGCTTTTGTCTTGAGGGGATTGCAACTCGAAATAAAAGGTAATTCTTATCAATTAGAGAGAGCTGCAGCAATTGTTGAATTAGTTAGACCAATTTGGGAAGAAGGAGAAATTGTTTCGCCCGTTGATTTACATGCCGCGGCCAAAGCATTGGATAATGGAAAAAAAAATGATCACGCCAAATCTACAAATAAAGTTTTAGCGAGAAGTCAAAGAGGAAATCTTTTAAGACCAAGAACAATTAGACAAAAATATTATGTAGAAGCCATGGAAAAAAGTGATCTTACTTTTGCTCTAGGCCCAGCAGGCACAGGAAAAACTTTCTTAGCAACTGTTTTAGCTGTGAGAATGCTAACTGAGAGAAAAATAGAGAAAATTATTTTGACAAGACCTGCAGTTGAAGCTGGGGAAAGATTGGGCTTTTTGCCTGGGGATTTGCAGCAAAAGGTTGATCCTTATTTGAGACCTTTATATGATTCTCTCCACTCTTTACTTGGACAAGAAAAAACTAATTTACTCATAGAAAAAAACGTGATTGAAGTTGCTCCTTTGGCTTATATGCGAGGGAGGACTTTAGACGAATCTTTTGTGATACTTGATGAGGCTCAAAATACGACACCAGCACAAATGAGGATGGTTCTTACCAGGTTAGGTGAGAGATCAAGAATGGTAGTAACTGGTGATGTAACCCAAATTGACTTGCCATATGGACAAATGAGTGGACTTAATGAAGCAGCAGACTTGCTCGAAAAGGTTGATGGGATTTCAGTTTGCAGACTTACATCAGGAGATGTCGTAAGACATCCACTTGTTCAAAGCGTTGTTGATGCTTATGCAGAACTAGATAAAGAGAGACGATAGGGTGATCCGCATTCACATTCATGAAGACTTATTTTTTTTGTGCCAGAATAGGTATTAATAATTACCTGGTGCGTTATGCCAGCAAACAGCAATTTTCAACAAGCTATTCGTGAAGCACAATCTAGTGCACTTATTGGCCCAAATGTAGTAAACAAAGCCTTGCCTTATGTAGGTGGAGGAATGGCGTTGACTGGAATAGGTGTTTTAGGTGGACTTTCTTTACAAGCAACTAACAACCCTTTATTTGGGCCTCTATTCATAGTCGCATTTATTGCTGAGATAGTTTTATTTTTTATGGCAAGTAGCGCTGCCAATAATGCAAATAACTCTAAAGCTCTACCACTCTTGACTGGATTCAGCTTGCTTACTGGTTTCACTTTAAGTGGGATTGTTGGCTTGGCAATTCAAGTTGCAGGAATGGGAGCAATAGGAACTGCTGTATTTGCAACTGGAATTACTTTCGTGATTGCCTCTTCAGTTGGCAGGAAAATGAGTGATAACGTTGGTCAGGCTTTGCAAGGCGCAGTTGGTCTTGGATTGCTTGGCTTGATTATTGCAATGGTTTTCCAGTTTATCGGAGGTTTATTTGCTCCAGGAATGTTTGGAGGCAGTGGCTTTGAATTATTGATTGCTGGCTTTGGGACTGTCCTTTTTGTTGCTATGTCTTTTGTAGATTTCTACACAATGCCAAGAAGATACAACGACGAGCAGTATTTAGCAGGGGCATTAGGAATGTACCTAACTTACATAAATCTATTTGTTTTTGTTCTTCGTCTGATCATTGCCCTTCAAGGTGGTGGAAGGAGAAATTAACCTTCTCAGTTGCAACATAAAAAATGAGCCGTAAGGCTCTTTTTTTATGTTGCAACTTTATAGATACTTTCTGATATTGCAGTAATTTGTTCATCGTTATAACCCCATCTATCAAGAAACTTCAAGTCCGTTCCATTCCCTTTTGTTGCTTCAAGTAAAACATCTAAACGTTTTTTTACCTCATTTGAATCTAATAATTGAAGTAACTCAATACATCGATTTTTTATTCTCTCTGACTGGATTTCCTGTGAATCATTGTTTTTATGATGTGTAATTACCATAGCTGAACTCATGGCAAGATTTTTTACTGTTAAATCAATAACAACATCTCCAGAACTTCTTAATTGAAAAATTAAGGCATCAGGAAATCTATCCATTAAAGGACAATCTATTGAGAGACTTACAACAAAAAATCCTCTTGCACCTTCTACCGTTTTAATTAGTTCGCCAATTCGATCAGAAATAACTTCATCACTTATTTCATCATTTTCCCAACTTTTGCACCAAATCATCGTTGCTTCCATTGCTTCTTTAAAAGTTGGTTTCTGATCATTCATGGTTTTATTGCACTTTTATAGTAAGGCTATAGATAATCGTAGAGAAAGGAAATGTCTTTTGGAGATTTAAATCAAGAGGATTTTAAATCAGGATTTATTGCATTAATCGGTAGACCCAATGTTGGTAAATCAACTTTCATAAACAAATTTATCGGCGAGAAAATAGCAATTACATCTCCCATTGCTCAAACCACTAGAAATCGATTGAAAGTAATACTTACGAATGAAAAGTCTCAAATAATTTTTGTTGACACTCCTGGTATTCATAAACCCCATCATTTATTAGGTGAAAGACTTGTTCAGAGTGCCAAGAGATCTATTGGAGATGTTGATGCAGTTTTAGTTATTTTTGAAGCTAGCCATTCTCCAGGGAGGGGGGACGCATTTATTTTGAATTTGATCAGGAATTTAGAAATCCCCGTAATTGTTGCCTTGAATAAATGGGATCTTTTAGAGATGAGTCAATTTAAAGAGAGAAAGAAAGAATATTTAGAATTTTTTGAAGGTACTAATTGGCCAGTTTTTTGTTGTAGCGCTCTTACTGGTCAGGGATGTAATGAATTAATTAGTGAAATAGAAGAAAAACTACCTTTAGGACCTCAGCTATATCCAAGTGATATAACTTGTGACCATCCTGAGAAGTTTTTGATAGCTGAATTTATAAGAGAACAAGTTTTGATAAATACACGCGAAGAAGTCCCTCATAGTGTTGCAGTCTCTATTGATAAAATTGAAGATATACCCTCTAAGAAAAAATCTGAACAGAAATCAAGAACAGGAATTCTTGCAACTATTTGTGTTGAGAAAAAAAGTCAGAAAGGAATTTTAATTGGTAAAGGAGGAAGCATGTTGAAGAAAATTGGCCAGGAATCAAGAATGCAAATTCAAACTTTAATTAATGGAAATGTCTATCTAGAACTGTTTGTTAAAGTTGTGCCTGACTGGAGAAGTAAATCTTCTCGGCTTAATGAGTTTGGTTATGAAGGTAGCTAATTTATATGAGTAAATTAAGATTCGATGTCGTAAGCCTTTTCCCAGAAGCTTTTAAAATTTTTTTTAATCATGGACTAATAAAAAAAGCATTTGAAGAGAAGATTGCATTAATTCATATACATAATCCCCGTGACCACGCTATGGATAATTATCGAAAAGTTGATGATGAGCCATATGGAGGAGGCGCAGGAATGGTCTTAAAGCCAGAACCCTATTTTTCGGTTTTTGATCAAATCCCAAAGCTCAATAAAAAAAGAATTCTTTTGATGACTCCACAAGGTAGAAAAATATCTCAATCTGATTTTTCTAGATGGTCAAAAGAAGATCAACTCATATTGATATGTGGTAGCTATGAGGGATTTGATGAAAGGATTCGGTCTTTAGCTGATGAAGAAATTTCAATTGGAGACTTTGTTCTTACGGGTGGAGAAATTCCTGCGATAACTCTTATTAATGGAGTTGTGCGTCTATTACCGGGAACTTTAGGCAGTGCTGAATCATTAGAAGAAGAAAGTCATAATGAGTTTCTTTTAGAACATCCCCAATACACCCGACCCGCAGAATTTAGAGGTGTGAAAGTTCCAGATGTCCTTTTAAGTGGTAACCATAAATTAATTAGAGAATGGAGGCAGAAGCAAAGAGAAATCAGGACGCAGTCACGTAGACCCGATTTGTTCGAACTTTGGAAGCTCGACCAATTATCATTTACAAAAAGAAGTTCATTATTGAAAACTGAAGTGAACTTACGAATAGGCAACGGTTATGACATGCACCGATTGGTTTCTGGACGGCCTTTAATTCTTGGAGGGGTCGAGTTAAACCATCCAGAGGGTTTAGGCCTTGATGGACATAGTGATGCAGATGTTCTTACTCATGCAATTATGGACGCAATATTAGGTGCGTTATCATTGGGCGATATTGGAAAGTATTTCCCTCCAGATGACCCTAAGTGGAAAAATGCAGACAGTTTAATTCTGCTTGGACATGTCATGGAATTAATTGAGAAGAAAGGTTGGCAAATTCAAAATATTGATTCAGTTATTGTTGCTGAAAGGCCAAAGTTAAAACCTTATATCGACTTAATGAAGGAGAAGATATCTAAGAAAATAGGAGTGAACATTGATGATGTAGGAGTTAAAGCAACTACAAATGAGAAATTAGGTGCGGAGGGAAGAGAAGAGGGTATATGTTGTCATGCAGTTGTTTTAATGAAAAGAAATGAAAACTCTTAGAACTAAATATTTTATCGAAAAAATATTTAGTATTCTTTTATTAAGTGTGATTTTTATTTCAACTATTTTTGGAAACGTGAAAAATATTCAAGCTGAATCTTTATTGAAAGTGAATTTTCCAAAGGAATCTATTGTCGAGCACCTTAAGCTTGATGTTCCGAAAAAATTTAAAAATGCTTGGTTAAAAGCTGAAGAAGGGAGTTGGGAACCTTGGTTGTTAACGCAAGATGGTTTTTTAGGACGCCAACTTTTTTGGGACCCTAAAGAAGAGGAAGCAACCTTATTAATTGGATGGGAGTCAAGAGCCGTTTGGAAAAGCATCTCGCAGACAGAAATAAATCTTGTCCAGCATGACTTTGAAAAGATTGCCAGAAAGGAAACAGGAGAACGAAGTGGAAATCCTTTTCCATTGATCTTTGAGGGGGAATTAAATCCAGAGTAAATAATGAATGAATCAGTTATTGATTTTCAGAGGAGAACTCGACTCGGCGTAGTTGAGGCAATATGGGGGGAGCATAAAACAATTGAACAAATATCTGAAATATTGAAAAAATATCAACGTGAGTGTGAAACTGCTTTAGTGACAAGACTAACTAAAGAAAAGGGACAAAAACTTTTAGTTGAATTTCCTTCTGCAGAATTTCATGAAATATCTGGTTGCCTAACTTTGGGGGAATTTAAGGAATGTACTTCTTCTGAGGAAGAAGTAATTATTTTGACTGGAGGAACCAGTGATGCTGGAGTGGCATCAGAAGCAGAAATAGCTTTGAACTTGCATGGAATAAAAACTAAATTGTTGATTGATGTTGGCGTAGCAGGACTTCACAGGTTGCTAGACAGGCTTGAAGAAATAAAATTAGCAAAAGTAGTTATTGCATGTGCAGGAATGGAGGGGGCGTTACCTACAGTGCTGGCTGGATTAATCCCTCAGCCAATTATTGGACTTCCTGTCTCAGTTGGATATGGGATTAGTGGTGGTGGTAAAACTGCTTTGGAGGGGATGCTTGCAAGTTGTGCACCTGGATTAACAGTAGTAAATATCGATAATGGTTATGGAGCCGCAATGTCTGCTATAAGAATTTTATCAACCTAATTTTGTTTATTTTTTCGAGGATTTTTGTATGGATTTTTCGGGTTTTATTTCTAGAACCTGCTCTAACCATAGTTTCATTGTGTTAGGAAGTAGACCTTTCTCGTAACGGAATATTGCTTCAGAAAGAACAGGAGTATTTATCCATTGAATAGCCTTTCTTCTCATGAAACTAGTTTATTTCCCTTAAGTTGAACTATTAACTTGAGGAGCGCAAGGGGTATTTGTAGTCTTAAGATTCTCTGTCATATTTGCTACTAAGTCTTGTTAGCTCGTCACTGTTGTTACTCGATTCAACATCTAGAAGACGAGTAACTAATTCTGATAAATCTCTTTGAGCTAACTCTCCCGAGCTTTCCCATTTCATTGAGCGAGGTTCTGGTTGTGAAGAAGCCGACACTACCGTAGTTGATAAATATGTGAGCGAATCCTAACTGCTATTTGCGTAAAAATTGACTGCTGTTTACCTAAATAAGATGAAAAAAATATAAAGAAATTCGTTTTTTGGTTATTTTGGGCACTGTCTTTATAAATGTTTAAGATTTGGGTATTGAATTATTAGTTCTTCTTCTCTCAGGGTCTCTCCTTCTCCGTCAGGTTGCCAGATAACTTCTAAGGCAATTAAGTCATTTGATGATATTGAACCTAAGATTCTCAATGCTTCTGTTATGACTTCGTTGTTTGCGGAGTTTTGAAGTCTTAAATCCTTTTTTGTTGCTACTAGAATCGTTATTGCAATATATTCATTTGTTGAATCAGAATCCCCAGGATTGGATTGTTTGTTTGTTGAGCTAGATATTTGACCAGAATAGTTTGATGTAAGCTCTGCCTTTAGTTTGCTTCTTTCAGTTATTGATATCCGATTAAATGTTGATTCCGATGAGGCATATGGAACAGAACCTGTTTCTATATTTGAATAGACCCATAATTCAGGCTTCCTAAGTAAGGACAATGTTGTGTCTTGAAGAACTCTTTGAAGACCAGATGAAGTTGAGGTGTTTGAGGAGGCGGCAAGCTCCCTTAGGCTCACTTGAATTTCTTTTGCACTTGCCAGTAAGCCAATTTGAAATTGAATTAAAGAAACTTTGGATGGGTTCGTTGGTTGAGAAACTATTGAGTTATTGCTTGCGTTGGAAAAATTTGAAGAGCTTTTTTTAAATGAATTAACAATCACGCCGACGATCGACATAAGTATTAAAAACCCAAAAACCCCACCTCCACCAAAGCCAAATATTGGCAATAAAAAAGGAAAACCAATACCACCTCCTCTATATCCACTTCCATAACCTCGAAAGTTATTACCTCCATATCCTCCGTAATTTTGTCTTCGTGGTGAAGAAGGCGCCTGAAAACTTCCTCCACCTATGCGTCCTCCACTAGCTGCTGCTGCAGTGTTGGGATTGGTAAATAAAGAAAAAAAGATTATTGTTGAAACAATCAGAAAAGAAAAAATCTGTTTTCTTTTAATCCAATTAAAGCGAGTAGTTTTGAACACTTATCTATTCAGGATTAACTAACTGTAGGAACCTCCACCAACAATTGTCACAACCTCTAAGCAATCACCATGTTTGATTTTTGTATTTGTCCAAACTTTTGGGCTAATAATTTCACCATTTAATTCAACTACAACTAACTGAGGTTTGTAGCCTAAGTTTTCAAGCAAGGCTTCAAGTGCTAATTCTTCATTAGAGTTATTAATGGTTTTAATTTCGCCGTTAATTTTTAATTTCATGTTAGAAATTTAATAAGCTCCTGAGTTGTTGAAAAGGGATCATTTGAATTAATAATTGCATTGGAGACAGCTATGCGAAGATTATTGATCTGATTTAATTTTGTGATATTTGAATAATTGATTCCCCCAATAGCAAAAGCAGGTAGGAGAGTTTCACTTAATCCTTTCTTTAGGTAGTCAATTCCAATTGGATTTAGTTGCTTTTTTGTTTCAGAGGAAAATATTGGTCCCAAGCCAATATAATCGCAGCCTTCTTCTTCGGCATCTTTGATGTCCCCAAGACAGTGAGTGCTTCTGCCAATGATTTTTTCATCCCCTAGGAGATCTCTAGCGATTTTTGTTGGTATATCTTCTTGCCCTAAATGAATCCCATCGGCGTCAACGGCTAGTGCGATATCGATGCGGTCATTGACTATAAATAGTGAATTGTATTTTTTACAAAGAGAAGATAAGCATTTAGCTTGTAAGATTTTTTCATTATCATTTAAAAATTTTTCTCTGTATTGAACTATTTTTACACCAGCTTTTAAGGCCTGAAGAACAACCTCTTCGAGATCTTTCCTGTTTGTGGTTATTAAGTACACGGAACAATCTTTTAAGATTTGTCTTTTATTTATACCTTCTGTCGAATTAAGCACCTTTATCTCGATCTCATAAGTTTCGTATCTAATTTTGCTGGCTATTACACATAGATTTGGATCGGTAGTTCGAGTAAATTCCTCTATTACTCTGAGGGCTTCTTGAACTCTGGATGAGTTTGCAATAAATACAGCTTCTGGGGTTGATCTTACTGTTTGCAACGGATGTGAAACGCCCATGGCTGGATCCTTGGAGGTAAGCCTTGCTTTTCGATAAAAATTGTGGTGATGTAGCCCTAATTGTTGCCTCCAATCTTTGATTTGAATCGAAAAATCACTCCTCTTTAAACCAAACCTGCACCAATCTTCCATAACTCTAAGCCCTTCGCGCGCGCGATCAAGGTTGGCGTCAATTAGTTGAGCAATACGATTATCAGAAGGAGGGGTGACAGGCATTGATTTCATGTCATCCTTTATTTGATGACTTGTATTTTAATTTTATTGTGGAAAATGATTCTGAGAACAATATGACTGTGCTTCTTTGGGGCGTTTTTTTGTTAGGGGGCATAGGTTTATTTGTGGTGTGGGGATTATCCAACGCATATCCCACAATTAATTAAGTTAAAGTAATTTTGTCAGTATTTTTTTTGCCAATATTGCATCTAAATTTATTTGTTCGCTCAGTGCTTCGATGTTCTCAAACTTTTTTTGTGGTCTAATTCTTTGAACAGGTTCAATAATTAATTCATGTCCTAACAAATTGATTTCTTTGTCCAGAAGGTGAACCTCCACTGCTGAGACTGAGTTTGGATCGATAGTTGGCTGAGGCCCCATATTCATAACCGCCAAAAAGCGTTCTTTTTGGTTAGCTATAGAAGCCCAGGATGCATAAACCCCCAATGATGGAAGCAATTTTCGCCCATCTATTTTTAAATTTGCAGTTGGCCATCCAATTTTTTTTCCTAGACCTCTTCCTTTCTCCACCGTCCCTCTAAAGGTGTAAGGACGCTGCAATAAATCTTTTGCATGCTTTAAATCACCCTCAGTGAGTGCTTGTCGTATTCTGCTACTACTAAGTCGACCATTTTTGTCTTCAACGATAGGAACAATAGAAATTTTTATCCCTAGGGAGGCACCTATCTTTTTTAAAGTAGAGGTGTCACCTTCTCGATTGCGTCCAAACCTAAAATTCTCACCAACCGCTATGTGTTTAGCGTGAAGGGTTTTAACTAGAACTTCTTCTACAAA
The DNA here is from genome assembly GCA_003284375.1 of Prochlorococcus sp. AG-311-J23. Classification (GTDB taxonomy): domain Bacteria; phylum Cyanobacteriota; class Cyanobacteriia; order PCC-6307; family Cyanobiaceae; genus Prochlorococcus_B. Next base: position 442 of record QBVL01000023.1, on the reverse strand, counting down.
TGTTTCGGCACTTTTTGAAGCAAGATTTTTATTAAATGGAACCAAAACTAGTTGTTCTATTCCTAAAGGTTCAAGTAGGAATGTTTTTTCATTTGGTAAATCCAATCTTAATCTTGATTCTCCAAAGAGAACCTCACGTGGGTGAGGCCAAAAACTGACAACTGTAGGAACACCAATTGGCTCTTTTAGTATGGCTTTTATTACTTTTTTATGACCTAAATGAAGACCGTCAAAACTACCTAAGGCTAGTGCTGTAGGTAGTTTTGCGTTTTCAGGAGCACAGAGAGGAATCAAGATAAACGTGCAATTTTTGTGCTTAGATGGCAAGTTTGGTTTATCGCCTTATTCATCGTGATGGCAGATCAACGCGACTTTCAATTGCTCTCTCTAGGAATGAGAAGAATTGGTTGGCTTCGGTTTTGGATTCAAACAATTTTAGGTG
>QBVL01000022.1 GCA_003284375.1 Prochlorococcus sp. AG-311-J23 | reverse complement strand
CAAGTCTTGTAGAGGGATTATCTATTGCTTTGCTCGAAGCTATGGCAACAGGAACAGCATGTGTCGCGACAGATGCCGGAGCAGATGGAGAAGTTCTTGAGAATGGAGCTGGTATAATACTTAACACTGAGGGGGTCACTTCTCAATTAAGGACACTTTTACCTGTTTTGCACGATCAGCCAGTACTTACCCACGAATTAGGTAGACGTGCACGCTTGAGAGTAGAAGAAAAATATACACTTCAACAAAATATTGACTCACTTGAAAATCTATATGCAAATGTACTTAGGTCATCTAACTCGAAACTTCCTCGGCCAATTGACGACTCTTCTGTGCTGCCAAAACAACTGCTTCAATTAAGGCGGATCTCAAACCAGCAAGTTCAAGGTGTCGAAGAGCGCTAATCGTAGTACCTGCAGGGGAGGCAACCATATCTTTTAGTTCAGCAGGGTGCAAATTCTTTTCTCTTAGTAAAGATGCAGTGCCTGAGAGGGTTTTATGAGCTAATTGATTGGATAAGTGTCGTGGTAATCCTGCGGCAACAGCTCCATCAGCCATTGATTCAACAACTAAAGCTATGTATGCAGGTCCTGAAGAAGTTAAAGCCAAAAAGGAATCAAGCTTTTGCTCTGCTAACTCGTAAATTTCACTAATAGGTTCAAAAATCTTTCTAACAACTTGCTTTTGAGCCAAAGTAATATCGTCTGGCCACGCCAAACCAGTAAGCCCTTGTGCGACAAGAGAAGGGGTATTGGGCACTGCTCTTACACATGTGTGCCTAGGGAAAGCTTTCTTAAGACTTTTCAAGGTTATTCCAGCCAACACTGAAATCAACAACGGTTTAGGGAACTGATCATTCGACTGAAATGATGAGAAAGATTCTTTTATTTGGCTGAATTGTTGAGGTTTTACAGCCAATATTTTCAAAGGAGCCTCCCATACTTCTTTAGACAAAGAATCTTCGCTAGACACGACTTTTACTTCCTTGGGAAGATCCCTCACTGCAGTTGCAATACTTGAGCTCCTGCCAACAATTCCTAAAACATGTTGAGGAAGGTATTCTCCTCCCTCTAAAAGAGGAGAAACAATAGCCTTGGCCATACTGCCAAGGCCAATTATCCCAATAGAAATTTCCAATCTATCTAATCATTCAAAGAGCTGTAGCCACTGTCTCCCCCCAAGCGGGCTCTGGCGCAGGAGAGGTTTCCTTGGAAATCAAATCATTACCTTTATTACTCATATTAGAAGGGGAGGCTTCCTCTTGAAATGAATTAGTTACTGTTACGCAAGAAGGTGCAAAAAGAAAAATACTTTCTCCGACTCTTTCTTGATGTCCGTCAATAGCAAACGTTCCGCCTGCGACAAAATCAACTGCTCTTTGAGCCTGATCAGGCTCCATCATTGTGAGATTTAAGATAACTGTTTTACGCTCCCTCAAAGCTTGGATCACTCTTGGCATTTCATCAAAGCTTCGAGGTTCCATCAAACTAACTTCAGAATCATTTGTTGAGATTCCAGGCATACCAATTACGTTTGAGGAAGGAAAACTACTACTTCCATCAAAAGGATTGCCCTGAGAGATAGTTGCAATTTCTGTACTTCCTTCTTTGTTGCCTCTTTTGAAATTCTCAAAGTCATCACTTGTTTCGTAATCGAGCTCATCAAAATCACTATCTAAAAAGTCATCGCCAGCGACGACAGCACGAAGACGGGAAATAAGCGACACCAGTTAATCCTCTCGGGATAGTTTGTTAAAAAGTTGGATAAGCCAACAGTCGATACATCTTCAACAACATGAAGGATGAACCATATACTTAAATAACGTTCCTTAACTTAAGGGGCAAGCTTTTTTATTAGTTTTTTCATATCTTCGACAATTTATTTAATTCTGACGTTTCCCAAACAAAAGAGATCCCAATCGAATCCAAGTAGCGCCACCTTGAATAGCTTCTTGCCAATCATTGCTCATTCCCATTGAGCAATCCTTTAATCCCAAATGATTTGCAAAATTTCTACATTCACAAAATAAATCTTTTCGTTGATGAGAATTAAGAACTATTGGTGGAATCGTCATTAATCCAATCAAATTAATATTCTTCAAAGAAATAATCTTAGACCAACTATTCAAAAGATCTTGTTTTAAAAATCCACCCTTGTTAGGGTCATCTTTAAATTTTACTTGTAAAAATATTTTCGGAGATTTTTGCTCTTCTTGTGAGATCCTTGAAATTCGTTCACCTCTCTTCTCATTGTCTCTATTAGAATTCACAGATGTAACTGTAATGTTCCAACAAAATGCCATCTTAGTTGCTTTAGATCACTTAAATCGATTTTTTTAGGGATAGCCTCTTGCAAACGACTTTCTCCAAAATCCAACTGGCCATACTCAGAAAGTTTACGTATCGATTCATGCTCATGCCCCTTGCTTACAGCAAGTAAATTCACCCCAAGGGGTAAAGAGTCTTTAATTGTCTTAAATTCGTTGGAACCAGTCAAAATCAAGTCAAATAGAGTTACATAAAAGTTTGATTAAATAGTTCTTGCCAAACGTCCATATCGGAAGATTTTTCTCTTCTACATTTAGCCAGATGCATTTCCGAATAATGTCGAGCATCCAAATACGGAATAACTTCAAAAGTTGCTCCCCGTGATTGCAAAGTGACTAAAAAAAATATTTTCTGTGCATATAGAGTTGCATATACGTCTCTACCATTACTTGCTGGTGACACTAAATATAGCATTCCAAAAGTTGGATGATTTAGATAGCGCTCAGCGTTCAAATCTGATTTTTTTTAATTAATTTGTACCATACCTACAACGCAAGCTAATAGCTATCAAAAGCAAGAAAATCGAACTTGTGTTAATCCAAAAATATTTAAAATTAAGAACAACACTTGATCGGAGTTGTTCTGACGATAGCCAAAGCCCCTGCCTTGACATTAAAGAATCGGCCCCCTGTTCTGCTCTAAGCAAGATATTTGACAATAGTCTTTCACCTAAAGTCACAAATAAAGCCAATGAACTTTTAAGTCCCAATTTTTTAAAATCAATTGCCCTCACACCAATTGAACGAAAGAGATTTTGAAGCTCTTCTTGAACTAAAGGTAAAAATCGTAAAGCCAAAAGCAGTTGAAAAGATAGCTTTTCCAAAGGAAATCCCAATAAAGTTAAAGGTGCAAAAAACCACCTTATTGCCCATACAAGGTCTTCAGGAGGTGTTGTAATTAACATCAAATTCACACTGTGAATAACAGTAAAAATCAAGGTCGAAGTTTTAATACCTAACTCGGCAGAGCGGCGATCGACAATCAATGGACCTAGTGAAATCCCTCCGAAATCAAATGGCCCCAATCTGAAAATCTCCCATGAGCGAGTCAAAACAATTGCTCCCGGTATTTCATCAGATGCTCTTATGGGCAATTCAAAGGATGCTTGACTAGCAGGTAAAACAATTGACAAGGATCCAATAACCAAAGAGAACGCCAGCAAAATGACTAGAGACCGCCACCAAATACGTGGAGGGAGGAAACTTAAAAATGTAATTAATAAAAGAACAAAAGCTGTTGAAATTCTCCAAAGGGAATTAGCTAAAATTGGAGTCAACAAAAACAACAAGATCCAAGAGAGTTTAATTCGAGGATCAATACTACGAAGCCAGCTAGATTTGCCTGAGACATATTGACCAATTGGAATTTTTTTTAGCCAATCCATAAATAATTACTAATTTCGGCCCCCTTTCTGTTGGCGTGCCAAATCTTTTTCGACATCGCGTTGCTGCTTACCTCTCCAAAACAATTTTATAGGAGTCCCTTCAAAACCAAGGCCCTCTCTAATTTGTCTCTCAATATATCTTCGATAAGTTTCTCCAAACAATTTAGGTTCATTCACGAACAGTGTAAAACTTGGAGGATTAATAGCTACTTGAGTACCATAATAAAGACGCCCTTGTTTTCCACCTCTTGTTGTAGGAGGACTTCTCCATTTTAATGCCTCAGTCAGCACCTCATTAACAACTGATGTAGTTACCCTTCTTCTACTCTGATCAACTGCCAAAGTAGCTAATGCAAAAATGCCTTCTACTCTTTGTCCCGTAAGTGCTGATGTAAAGATCATCTCGGCCCAATCGAGAAAATATAATTTTGAACGAATATCTTTTTCCATTGCAGACATTGTGTGACTATCTTTTTCTACAGCATCCCATTTATTAATGACTATCAAACAAGCTCTTCCTTCCTGCTCAATCCTACCTGCAAGCCTTTGATCTTGTTCTGTGACGCCATCCAAAGCATCTATAACCAATACACAGACATCACTTCTTTCTATTGCCTTAAAACTGCGATTAATACCAAAAAATTCTGGGCCATAATTCACACTTCTACGCCTACGTATTCCCGCCGTGTCAACTAATTTCCATTCCTTACCCTGATGAGTAATTCGAGTATCAATTGTATCTCGAGTTGTACCCATAATAGAACTAACAATTGCCCTTGTCTCTCCACAAATAGAATTAAGAAGACTTGACTTGCCTACATTTGGTCTCCCAATAATTGCCAATTGAACAGGAGAATCACTAACTTTATCTAAATCTTTAGATGGAAACAAATTGACCACATGATCAAGCAGATCGCCTGTTCCTACCCCATGTATGGCAGAGATTGGATAGGGTTCTCCAAGACCGAGCCTCCAAAATTCAGCTGCCATTGCTAACCCTTGTTCGGGAGATTCACATTTATTAACCACCACGAGTGTTTTGCAGGAATGAGACCTTAAAAATTCCGCAATCGATTCATCAGCAGTAGTGATTCCCTCCTGGCCATCAACAATCACTAATGCAACTACGGCTTCTTCAAGAGCAAGATTGGCTTGCTCTCTAATTTCAGGAAGGAACTCACTATCATCATTAAAAACCAGTCCTCCAGTATCTACAACTTTAAAATCTCTATCCCTCCAAAATCCATCTTGATAAGTTCGATCTCTCGTTACCCCTGGCTCATCATGAACAATGGCTTCTCTGCTCTGACATAAGCGATTCACCAATGTAGATTTCCCAACATTTGGGCGTCCAATTATTGCGACTATTGGTAACGCCAAATTTCTCTACCTTTCATAAGATTATTGACCCTTTATAGGTCAGGATTAAGATTAATTCTTCATCCTACAAGTATGAGCAAAGAGTTCAATTCCAATAACGGAATTAAACTTCCTTAAAAAGTTTAACCAAAAAATATTAGAATTCATCAACAACCGAACATCTTCAATAGCAATACATCTGTTTTTGCTACCTTCTCTTCAAATTCCAATTTCCTTAAAAGCATCAATAAGTATTTTTTGCTTATTTTCAGAAATCAGCGAAAAAAATAATTTTTCTCTTTTTGTAATGACTGAAATAAATCCAATTTTACGCTAAAGATGAAAGAGTTATCTCCGATTTTTTTGTCAGGCAACGGGACTCCCAGATCTTTAGATTGTCCTATTATTCAGTCCCCTCTCGCAGGAGTAAGCGATCAAATATTCAGGAACTTTGTTCGTAGATGGTCCCCAAACGCTTTACTTTTCACCGAAATGGTAAATGCTAAAAGTCTTGAATTAGGTCATGGAGGAGAGAAGATAATTGAGCTTTCAGAAGAAAATGGTCCAATTGGTGTTCAACTTTTTGACCATCGGCCAGATTCAATGATAGATGCTGCCATTAAAGCCGAATTATCTGGTGCATTTCTTATAGACATCAATATGGGTTGCCCAGTAAAAAAAATTGCCAGAAAGGGAGGCGGAAGTGCTCTATTAAAAGAACCAGAACTTGCTCAATTAATCGTTAAGAAGGTTTCAAAAGCCATATCAATTCCATTGACAGTAAAAATAAGGTTGGGTTGGTGTGAGACCACAAGTGATCCAGTATCTTTTGCTTTAGGGCTACAAGAGGCTGGGGCACAACTCATAACTGTTCATGGACGAACGAGAAAGCAAGGATTTTCTGGTTATGCAAACTGGGAAGCTATTTCAAAAATAAAAAAGTCTTTAGATATACCTGTAATAGCTAATGGTGATATTAAGAACTCTCAAGATGCTATTAAATGCCTAGAGATTACTAAAGCCGATGGGGTGATGATAGGAAGGGCGAGTATGGGTGCCCCATGGCTGGTTGGGCAAATTGATGAAGAAATTAAAAACAAAAAAGCTTTTAAACCACCTGACGCAAAGATGAAAGTGAGCTTATCTTTAGAGCACCTAAAATTACTGGTTTCAAAAAAAGGTAATCATGGGCTTTTCATTGCTAGGAAACATATGAATTGGACATGTAGAGGTTTTGAGGGTGCGTCTACTCTTCGTAATAAGTTAGTTAGAGCAACCACTCCAAAAGAAGCAATCAAACTACTCGAAGACGAACTGATTAAATTCAACTAAAAAGTTTTAGGGCATTGTCAAAGGCCAACTTTGTCGAATCAAAAGCAAAGAAAAATATGGCCTAGTCCCTGAGGTTAGATCAGATGCCTTAAGAATTTGTTGATCTGAAAATCCTATTTTTTCTGCGAATATAGAAATCTTTATTAGATCAAGTTCTTCAAGCAAAAGTTTGACCCATTCCCATTTTTTACCAAGCTTGAGCAAAACGACTACCCTTTTTTTAGACATTGCATCAGACAAAATAGTCTTTAGCTCTTCATATGAGTCTGGAACAGGCAATACAAGTAATTCTTCCTCTTGAAAAGCAAGTGGTAATCTACTTTTAGCGGCAGCTGCGGAAAAAGATGTCACACCTGGAATCAACTGAACAACGCACTCGGGATGATATTTTTCTAACTCCTTTGAAAGATAAGAGCCTGTCGAAAAAAGCGAGATATCTCCTTGAGCAAGGAAAACAACTCTTTCACCTTTGTCAACCATTTTCATTAATTTATTCCCAGCAACTCGCCATGCACTTTTTAAAGTATTCTGATCGTCAACCATCGGAAAATGTAAAGGTAATTTTTTTTTATCTTTGGTTATCCATTTTGAAGCAATTTTTTCAGCAAGACTATCTCCTCCTTTAGTAGAGACTGGATAAGAAACAACTGTTGATTCTTGAATGGCCTCAACTGCTGCCAAAGTTAACAAAGAAGGATCACCTGGCCCTACGCCAGCAATAGTCAAAACTTTCATTTAATTGGGTAACTTCAGTCTACTTAAAAGAGATAATTAACTATGCATCCTTGGCTGATGATGCATTTCCAATAAAGCATCAGATTCAACCTTAGCCAATTCTCCCAGCCTTGAAGTAAGAAGATCCCGCTCAAAGCGTTCATCTGCTAACTTCCAATAAATCCCAAAATGCCTAGCCTCGCTTTTTAGTAAGTCGGCGTACAAATTACGAAGTTCTATATCAGGAGAATGTATAGACAATAATTTCATTCTTTCATGACTCCTTGCCTCAATAAGTCCGGCGACCAGAAAGCTATCCAACATTCGTAATGGTTCATCTTTGCAAATATTTTTGGCCAGAGTCGCTCCATAGGGAGGTGAGGCTAATTTTTGAAGTTTTTTTCCACGCGCATTCAAAATAGACAAAACTCTCTCAAAATGTCCAAGTTCCTCTCGGGCTAATGGGCTAAGGACCTCTGAAAGCCCAGGTTCGCTAACATAACGAAACATAAGTTGTAGAGCTACTCCAGCAGCCTTCCTTTCGCAATGTGCATGATCCAAAAGAATTTCCATTGGATTAGAAATTGCAAGATCTATCCAATCTTCAGAAGTTTTATTTATTAGCCAGCGAATCTTCGATTCCCCTGCAACTTGAGATTTTGGATTGTACATAAACTTTTTAGATTCGCTTTAAATAAGAAACTATCCCCTCTAAGGCAAGTTGATAACTATTAGCTCCAAAGCCACAAACCAAACCCAGTGCTTTATCTGAAAGGAATGATTTATGGCGAAATTCCTCCCTAGAATAAATATTACTCAAATGTACTTCTACATAAGGGATAGCAACTCCTAACAAAGCATCTCTAAGAGCAATAGAAGTATGTGTATAAGCACCTGCATTAATCAATATTCCATCAATAGAATCAACGCTCTTATGAATGCAATCAATTATTTCGCCTTCTGAATTACTTTGAAAGAATTTGAGATTTACATCAAGATCAACAGCTGAGGTTAATAGATCTTCTTGGATGTCTTCTAAAGTTTGCGCGCCATATATCAATGGTTCTCTTTTTCCAACAAGATTCAAATTCGGGCCATTAATAAGTAAAAGATCCATCTTCCTTGCAAATTAAATATCTTTCTTGATCGTATCGATTCCAAGCACATAGGACCAACAAAGTAGATGAAAGTGGCGCCATATACTGTTAATCTTATTAAGTGGATCGGGTCGGTGCCCGAGTGGTTAATGGGGGCGGACTGTAAATCCGCTGGCTACGCCTACGTTGGTTCAAATCCAACCCGGCCCATCTTTCCACAAGCCCTTGTAGCTCAGCGGTAGAGCACTCCCTTGGTAAGGGAGAGGTCTCGGGTTCAAGTCCCGACGAGGGCATCGTCGGAAGCTTAACCAGGGCAAGCGATCTAAGGCACTAGGATCGCAAATCTTTCAAAGTGGACGTCCAGTTTTGGGTCCACTTTTGTTGTTTTTAGACCATTTTTGCTTGATGCATCTGACCTGATGCAACCTTAAAAAATGGCAACGATTAGAAGAAGCGGAAGTGGCTGGCAAGCACTGATTCGGAAGAAGAAATATCAAGGTCAAACATCCAAAACTTTTAGTTCCAAAGCAGCTGCAAAACTGTGGGCAAATGCTGTTGAAAGTTCCTTCAAGACACCCTTCAAACTTGATCTAAAACCGCCACAAATCTTCCGAGAGGCTATTGATCTGTATATCCAAGGACCACTGCAAGATCACCGCAGCGAGGCTAACGAGCAATATCCCTTAAAGGTTTTGGCCAACAGCTGGTTAGGAGGAGTTCTTCTAGAGGAACTTTCCATCAGACATTTTGCTCTCTGGCGAGACGAACGCTTGAGCAAGGTTAAGCCCAACACAATCATGAGAGAGCTCAGAGTATTGAGAGTTCTTTTAGATTGGGCCAAAGATGAATTGGACTGCCAACTGAGCTCTAATCCAGCAAGGGCATTGAAAGTGCGAGGAACCAGTGATGCTCGGTCTCCTTTTATGACACCATCACAGCAAAAGAGCTTACTAATTGCCTTAGATCAATCAAGGAACCCAAATCACAAGAGACTCACTCAGTTAGCTTTAGCCACGGGCATGCGTCGCTCCGAGCTACTGAGCATGGAATGGGGTGGTCTTGATTTAGACAACAAACTGGTGCACCTGAGCCGCAAAGATTGTGCTGCCACTGGGATACAAACCAGTCAACGCATCGTTCCATTATCTCCGCAATCGATTGAGCTTCTTAGGCGTTATCCAAAGACCTCCAACAAAGTGATTGAGCTGAGTGTCGGAGCAGCCCGACATGGATTTAGCAGGGCAAGGACCATCGCTGGTCTGCCTAACCTGAGGTTCCATGATCTGCGCCATATTGCAATCAGCACGATGTGGTCAGAGGGAATGAATGCCTTAGAAATATCAGCGGCAAGCGGTCATAAAGATCTAAGGATGTTGATGCGATATAGCCACTATCAACCGGGGCATAGGGGGTAAAATTGTCCCTGCTTTATACGTAATTGGACTTCAAAGATTTTTGAGAAAATCCGAGAAGACAACCAACAACCTTACTCAGCCAAGACAACCATCAACTCTTGTTTAATCGCTTCTAACTTGAGCTTGAGATTCTCATGATCATTAATCTTACTTGGATTAATCCGTTGAATCATTGAGATCAACTCTTTGATCAAATTATTTTCAATGGAAGGATTAACCTCTAGTACCTTTTCATATCTTTTCTTTATGAGAGGACGAGATGATTTTGTATCTTTTGGAAATTTTTTTTGAATCTCTTCTAGTTCTTTTTTGGTTAACTGTTTTTCCAAAGGCTCACTGTTATATGGTGCCCAAGTGCGAGCGTACATAGCAAAGTTAAACCCAGTTGGACTCATACAACTCAGGACATATTGAGATGAGATCGGAAACGACTCAACAAAGTCAAGGTTCTGTCTCACATCCTCATCTTCTCCATCAACAAAGTCATTACAAAGGATTGCCTTTAGATGATGAACAAGCTCTGTGGCTCCAATTAATTTACTTGCATTAGCAGGTTTAAATCCCAAGCCTTGGAGCATCGTTTGCAAATGCGATCTGAGTTTCTTAGACCGCCATCGCCATTTATTAGTCAGCTCATTTTCATTTTTATCAATATATGAAATACGCTCAAAGAAAACATGGCAGAGCCTAATAGCAACACTTCCATACTCATTTTCTAAATCAGTTGTCTTCTGCCTGAAGTCCCTTAATGCATGTATATCATCAGGATCAATTTGTTCAATAATCCATTGTTGATCTTCTTGAAAACGATGATCAATCTCACCATCATCATTTAGTGGTGTGAGGACCTTTGTTATTTCTAAGTGCATTTTGTATTTTATTTTCCCTGGGGAAATTATGAATAACTACCGCAAGTGGGTATCTCGTCCTGACTAACGGTAGATATACATCTGTTTATATATTTTTTCTTCTACCTCAATACAAAACGACTCGCTCCCTTCCCTGTATAGGTGACGAACCAAACCCTCCCTATATAGGTGACGAACCGGTCTAAACCTATACAGACACTAAGTTAACGATTTTGTCTATTACTTCTTTTCCTTCTTTAACTGCTCTTCTAATAGCTTTTGTTCTCTTTCTTTCTTGGGTGTCAAAGGTATCTCACTGTCGCTTAGATCTAATTCAAAAACTCCTCCTGCACCAAAGTGATTGGTGTCCGATTGTGATGGGGTAATTGAGGTAAGGGAGAGGAGTGTGAGAAGTGGTAGGAGGCAGAGCTTGTTCATTTGATCAGCCTAGACCGGTCATTTCAGTAAAGAGAGTTTTGTTCACATCTGCTTCTGCAAAGCCTAATTGGATATTTTGCCTCAACTGGAAAGATGGCTGAAATGTTCGGCTGGAAAAACAAAAATAAGAAATAACTTTATCAATTTCAACTACACAAAATTGTATTCTTTGATTCATTAATTCGTGCTCATTATAAAACCAAAAGAAATAAAGCAAATAAGTTAAGTTATTAACTCTTAATCAATGAAAAGATCTCTCGGTATTTGGGGAGCAATTGCTATCTCCGCCTCACTAATAACAGGATGTGGAGATAACACTGATCAAAGTGATGTTAGTAGCGCAATGGTTGATTCGGTGGTATTACCAAGCTATTCGAGGCTTTCAAATGCCAGTCAAGATCTCAATCAGGCTCTTCAGAATCTTGTAAATAATCCAACTCAAAGCACGTTTGATAAAGCTAAAATCTCTTGGAGATCAGCTCGCAAGACTTGGGAAGTAACCGAAACATGGGCATATGGCCCCGCAGAAACATTGGATTTTGATCCTAATCTTGATGACTGGCCCGTTAGCACAAATGAGCTGGCAGCGACTCTTGATTCGAAATCTACTTTCACTGCTAAAACTCTACAAAATCTTGATACAACTAGTCGTGGTTTCCACGGAATTGAATATGTCTTGTTTGGAAGAAATAATAACTTAGTTGAGGATTTAAGTTCTAATGAACTTGCCTACTTGAAGAGTGCTGGAGAAGATCTTGAAAACAATGCGGATGGTCTCCTTGAGGCTTGGTCTGGCTCAGAAGGTTTTGGTTCAACAGTAGTTAAAGCTGATCCCAGAAGTGCAATAGCAGATATCCTTGCAGGGATGGAAGGATGTCTAGCTGAAGTAGCTGATGGAAAACTTGGAGGTGCATTTGATACAAATGATTCGGGTGAACTTGAGAGTACTTTCAGTGGAAATACCGGAACAGACATAGTTTTCAATATCAAAGGGGTTAAAACAGCGTGGGAGAAATCTAAATTAAAAGAATATGCTTCAAGTAAAAATAATGAATTAAGCAGTACTCTCTCAAATCAAATTGACGAATCACTCAAGTTAGCGAATAAATTACCTGCAGCCTTGAATGATCAGCTCACTAATGAGAGTACTAAGGAAACAGTTGATAAGCTGAGAACTGTTCTTACCTCTGCAGCAGAAACAGCTGTATCTCTAGCCTCGGAGCTTTAAATATATAAAAAATAATTAATTCCATAGATGGACAAATCTTCATTGTCAGTATGTACTTATGAGGATTAGATCCTTTATTTTTATAATACTGATTCTAATTTCATTGTTAGGGTCAGTATTTTTTAGTCCCTTGCAAGCAAAAAGATTAGTAGAGAGTATGCAGCTCGCTGGTGGATCTACTACCATTTTTAGTCGTTCTTTTGCTGCTTTTGAATTACCTGCAGAAGGATTAACTGATCAAGAATTAAAACGTCATATGGATACGGATCCTCTTTTTGATAGAAGTCACATACCACTAAATGATCATAAGAATGCTGGACTTGGTCCCCTACATAATGCAAAGTCTTGCTCAGCCTGTCATGTGCTCAATGGGAGAGGAAGAGCAGTCCTTGGTGAATCACTGTTTAGAATTTCTCTAAACAAGGATAAGGGTGATAAACCAGTACCTGGTATGGGTTTTCAACTTCAAGATAGGGCAACATTTGGCTACGAGCCTGAAGCTTCAGTCGTAAGAGAATGGATTGAAAAGGAAAAACTTAGGAAGTTACAAACCACGATCACAACATCTGATGGAAAAGTTTTACCATCAGATGACGTAGCACGATCATTAAGGATTCCTCCTCCATTGATTGGTTTGGGTCTCTTAGAAGCTATACCTGAAAAAGATATTTTAATGAATGAAGATATCAATGATGAAAATAATGATGGGATATCTGGCAAAGCGGTACATACTAAAGATGAAAACGGAATAGATCGCTTGGGTCGCTTTGGATGGAAAGCAACTTCTGCAACCCTTCATCAGCAAACAGTAGATGCTTACAACGAAGACATGGGTATCACAACACCTGCTGGACCTGATACAAATAAAACTAAAGATGGAATGCCTGCAGATATTAGTTGGGAGGAATTAGACGGAGTGACTTATTACAGCCAAACACTTGCTGCCCCTGCAACAGCCCAGAAGGCCGATACACAATTAGTTAGAGCGGGTTTCAAGGTTTTTAACGAGCTTAAATGTGCTAGCTGTCATATCGCTAAACAACAAACTGGATTTAATTCTGACGCTGTAGCTGGAGTTATTAATAATCAAACAATTTGGCCATATACCGATCTTCTTGTTCATGATATGGGGCCTGAATTAGATGATGGAGTTGCTGAGCATGGATTAAGCGAGACATTTGAATGGAGAACGACTCCTCTATGGGGTTTAGGCCTTACGAAAAGAGTTAATCACTATGTGGGCTTCCTGCATGATGGTCGAGCCAGAACTATTGATGAAGCAATTCTCTGGCATGGAGGAGAAGCAGAAGAGTCTAAGAATCAATACGTATCATTAAATAGTGCTAAAAAATCTCAATTACTTAAATGGTTAAAACAACTATAAAAAGCTTATGTAATAACCTTAAACGAAGGTATTCAATTTATTTGTGAGGTAAGTTACTTATAGATTTAATATTAATTAGTAAATGACTGAAGAATGCCAAGCCAAGTGGGTAGCAACTGAAGAACAAATTCAGTCAATTATTATTCCTGCTATGAAAAATATTGCTCAACAATGTGCTGGCTATGGTGAAAAGCTTCAATGCCCTCCTGAATTTATTGCTGTAATGCTTAGAGATATTGCAGATGCATTTGATGAGAAGCCATCAGAGGGCGAAGGTAGTTGTGGGTGTTGCTAACTATCAGCTCAATAAGGAATTTAAATTTTATATGCCAATAGAAATTAATTAGTAAAAGCGGTATGACTATGGAAAGAACATTTTTAGTAGAAATGGTTTTAATGAGATTGATCAAGGCTGATAAGCGATTAGCCGAGCGTATTCAGAAAAAATTAAATTTCAGCAACTATCAAATGCTTTGCCTTAGTTGGGCAATCGGATTAGTAATGGGATTAGCTATTGCAATTCTCTTTTTTTAATTAAGCGTGGCAAAAGACAATACATTCAAGTGGTTCGTAATTACTTATCTAGCGATCCCAATTCTTCTCATAATTTCTGTCTACGGATATTTAATTCTTAAGCAATAGGATTTCTTATTTTTACACATGACCGCTTAAAGCCTCTGGGTCGTAGCCTCTTTTTCTCATCTGATCTTTAATCCTTTTAATGCGACCTTCACAATATCTTTGAGTCTCTTCATCGTCTTGCTGATCAAGCTCTCTGATCCACTGATGGAGTTCGTTTTCCAAACTTGTCCAACGATCTCCCTGCTCAGAATCAGAAATATTGATAATACTTCCATCTTTATTCCTTCTTTGATGTTTTTTTAGCGTTGGTAGGGCTAGAAGAACATTGTCATATCTCTGCGTTATTAGATCTAGTTGAGTCAATTTTTCAATACTTCCTTAAAACCATCATGATAGAAACTTCGCAGATAACTGGGCCAGGGTTTTTGTTGTGATCACGTTTCTGACATTTGGAGAAGCTCAAATCATTGGTGGAATTGTTCCTAACCTGATTGCTTTTAGTTTGTTTCTTGGAGCAATTGGATACTTTGCTTTAACGGGGAAAATGGCTGAGATGTTCGGATGGAAAAGAAAATAGTCTTATTTAAGTAATTAGAAATTAAAAGTAGTTTTCACTAAAGCTCCATTAACATCCTCTTTACCATCTTGTTCAATAACAAAAATAGCTGGAGTAACTGTGACGCTATCGTTCACCGTGAAATCATAAAAAGCTTCCCAAGCCAAAGGATCATCATAACCACTGTCATCTCTATGAGTTTCGGCTGTTCCAATACCAAATCCAAACTTATTCCCCTCAATAAACGCATCATTCCATAGGAAGCCAACAGACCATGTATTGCCATCCTCAACCTTATTCATTGCAGTGTCAGGACTATCTTCGTTTTCAGGATTCTTCCAACCAATACCAGCACTCAAGCTATAGTCGTCTCCGAATTGATAACTACCACTAATTCCATAAGAAGAGTAATCATTCACATCAGGAGAATCATCCGTATTCCCATTATCCGCTTGGGTATAGGCAGCTGCAAGAGTAAATTTCTCATCAACCCATGCCAACTGAGTTGTTATATGATCTTTTCCTTCATCAGCTAAGAAACCAATAGAAGAATTTGATGCGTCTTCTGAAACGAAGAGTGCAGAAGCAACTAATTTGTCATGAGACCAAGTAATACCAGCACCAGCTCCCATTTTTTTAGAATAAGTATCATTGGCTCCTGCCTGGTTTAGTACAAATAAAACTCCATCTCCTGGGTAAACACTCGGCCATGCACCAAGCAAATCATCTTGACGAAGCTTGGGGCCAAAAGTTACTTGAATATTGTCTCCAACAGGGAATTGGTAATAAGCCTTGTGAAGCTCTAACGAATCACTACTACTGAAAGCAGTATCTAATCTTGCCTCACCCATCATTCCGAAGGGTTCCATCATGCCAAAATTGCCTACTCGAACAGCAGTTTTAAGCATGTCTTGACCAGTAAAACTAGTCATAAACATCAACTTTGTATCGTAGTTAAAAACTGTTCCATTTTTCTCGTTAGAAGTATTCATTCCTCCCATTCCTCCCATTCCTCCCATTCCTCCCATTCCAGAATCAGTAACTCCATCAACCCCTCCTAAAACGAAGGTTGCTTTTCCCATAAACATTGTTGAAGGATAAGAATCACCCATACTCATATGACCACCATGATCCTCATGGTGATTTCCATGAATTGCCTGATTATCCCCTCCAGCCTCAACATCCAGTGAAGCCATGAGTCCAAAAAAGGCAGGGAATAAAAGAATTCGTGTAAAGACTTTCACTGACAAATAGCAAACCTAGTAAATCTAGTAAGCTTTGCCAAAACAGCTTCCAAAAGCTTTCACATCAACAAATAAGTGATTTTTGATACAAAACTAGAGAAGGCGAATGGGCAGAAGAGAGTATTGATCAATTCAACTAAATATTTTAGGGATGATATTGATGAGCTTTGCTGATAACTAGGCAAGGGTTTTTGTTGTGATTACGTTTCTGACTTTTGGAGAAGCACAGATCATTGGTGGAATCGTTCCAAACCTGATTGCTTTTGGTTTGTTCCTGGGAGCAATTGGATACTTTGCTTCAACTGGAAAAATGGCTGAAATGTTCGGATGGAAAAGCAAGAAATAAAGCTATCACTAGCGAACCAATACTCAAGAGGGAACCGCGAGGGACCTTTTGTGTCTACCCATTAAAAAAGCGGTTCATCGTTATTAGTCTTTTCCCTTACTTTTCTGAAATCGTTTCAAGTAGTCGTGTAAAAACACTTTCTCGACTTTTCAATCCCCATTCAATTTTGAGTTCATCAACAAAGTCAACCAAGTTGTTGGGCAGGTTGATCGTGACTTTCGAATAGTCCTTTTTAGAAGCCTTTTGTTTTACGGCCAAAACGATGTACTTCAATCTATTTGTATCAACGGTAACTTATTTTTTTAATGGATCACACCCCCTTAAAAGTGGACTAAACACAGATCACAGCACTCCCTAAAAAAGATTTGGCAATCAGATCAAGCAGTTATATATTCAATAAGCGTCAAGCAAAGATGCTTCGCCGCGTGGAAAGAGATCGGGTCGGTGCCCGAGTGGTTAATGGGGGCGGACTGTAAATCCGCTGGCTACGCCTACGTTGGTTCAAATCCAACCCGGCCCATCATTTCCACAAGCCCTTGTAGCTCAGCGGTAGAGCACTCCCTTGGTAAGGGAGAGGTCTCGGGTTCAAGTCCCGACGAGGGCATCGTCGGAAGGACATCAAAGAGATTCAACCGTAAAAAAGAGACCTCAAGAGGTCTCTTTTTTAATGCCAATGCGTTGCTAATAGGGGATTTCCGAGTAGGCAGGACAACAGAAACTATTAGAATATCCCAAAAAACCAAAATAAATGTTCCAGTTTAGTTCCTGTTTTCAAGCAGGAATGTTCCAGTTTTGTTCCAATTTTTCTTAAAAATGTTCCAGATTTTCTGACCGGGCAATTCGAGCGTCACCCCTTCTTGCTAATTAAGCAGCATCAACGCAAGCATTGAATTGATGCTCTACTAGTTCCCAATCATTAGATAGAAGTTCATTCCAAGTCTCATAGGCAGATTCATAATCCAGTTTTCTTGTATTTTTTAATTTCGTAGGAGTGCCATCCTCGTGGCAATACCAAAGTTGAGTGAAGACAGTCGGAGCAAGCATCACCGACTTGGGATCACGAATAAAGAACAGACAAAAATCTCTAGTGGGAGCGACTAACCATCCTGCTGGTGTTGGTAATGCTTCTCTGATTGGTTGATTAGTGGTGTAACTCATGTTTGATGGAGTCATCTACGGGAAGAGACAAAAAAGCACCCGCTCACCAGATGCTTCCTTTTCTGTTCGTGACGGGGCTAGGCTAATACAAATATACTACTTCTGTCTACAAGGTCAACCCGGATTTGCAGAGAAGTAATCCATAGGGTCGCCTAAAGCGTGTATTTTTAATGTTCTGTTTTACATGGTCTAATAGAACACTATCTGGAACATCTAGGAATATTGAAACAACTAGAGTCAAGTGTTCTGATAAGCGTTCTTTATTATTTGATATTGGAACTTGTTTGATGTTCACATGAATACTTAAAAGATGTACAGAAGGTTACTTTTATGATCAAAATGACATTGATAATCTTCTTCGACGAGATTATGAATATAAGAAGCGCCGACAACAAGAAATATTTAAGAGCGCTGAATGGACGAACCAGAACCATTGATGATGGAAGTGTTGATGGAATCCTGATGATTTGTCTGGTAATTAAAGAAGCAAATGAAACTCTTACCGATGAAGCATTCAGAGATTTAAGAAGCAAGTGTGATGTTAGTGAAAAGGTTTGGTCAAAACTTCTACAAGTAGGAATGGATGGTCGTTTGTTTGAAATTAAAAGTTCTCTTCCTTCCAAGTACTCGACCATCCATCAGATCCATTGTTTATCTGATGAAGAATTAAAAGAAGGAATTAAAGGTGGGATTATTAATCCAAATGTTTCTCAGGGAAATCTCACTAAATGGTTAAAGGAAATTCGTTAGCAAGTGAAAAGGAATACCCTTTTGCGTAATGGTTCATCAGACCAAAGTGAGTTAAAACATAGTTAGTCAGTATTAATTAATGATGGATAGCAAAGAATATGATTGGATTTTTGTTTATAAGATTCGTGATTCAGGTGATGTGATTTATAAAGTCACTATTCCATCAGAACGAAAAGAAGATGCAGTTGAAATATTCAAGAGAGAACATCCAGATGGATTGATCTGTAGTGGTATCAGGAGAGGTGATTTTAAATTGATACCATTCAAGGAACTATCTTCACGTGATCCTTGGGAAGAGATTGCCTCGTAAATGACATTCAGCTCAGACAAAGGAAAGTCTTTTAGCAAAGAGGAAGCAATAGACCTAATGGTTTCATTGAGTGCAACTGACGCAAATTCTGAAAAGAAGTGGAGAGGTTTCTACAACTCTTTATCGCAGATAGAATTACAGGGTGAGTGGGACGAGTATTGGGATACTTAAAAACATGAAGAAGGGGGCAAGATTCTGGTCGCCCCCGTTGAGTTCAGCACTCTTGAATCCATCTGAACTGTCCACCCTGACTAACCAACCATCTAATGGTTCGGAAGTGCTAGAACTCCTAATTCATTTCTAACAAATTTAAAGCAGGTGAGAATGAGATAAAAAACTGTTTAACCTAAGACCCAATAATCTTTGTG
>QBVL01000021.1 GCA_003284375.1 Prochlorococcus sp. AG-311-J23 | reverse complement strand
CAGAATGACTATCTATTTCAAGTGATATCTTTAGTCGATCTGGACCGGTAACACTCAATTTTGTTGATATATCAACGCAACCACTCAGAAGGAAGGTTAATAATAAAATAATTAAGAAGGTTATAATTGAAAATCCAAAGTCTAAATTTTTTGTTGGACCAGTTGGAGGATGATGAATTTTCTCGTTCTTTTTTTTTGCTTTTTTAAATGACGATTTTGGAGATAACTCCATCTCTAATTTTGGTATTTCTACCGACCAGTTCGATGGTTTTGGTAAATAAGGCGCATCGAGTATTGATAAAAGCTGTTTAGCTTGTTGACGGATGCTTTCTTTTTTATTTTGGATTAATGTTTGACAGATATTTATCGCTTTTTGTTCATCACCTTTTCCCATAGAGGCAGTAACTATAAGAAGCCTTAGCTGTCCTCCTGTTTCTGTCTCTGCTGGGAAATCTAGAAGTAAAGGGTCAATTGTTTTTATGCAGTTATTGTAGTCGCCTTTATCAAGGGCCGCTTCAGCAGCTTTTATAGCTGAAGCTATATTTGACATTTAACCTCTACCCATAACCATTGTTCCAATACCTGCATCAGTGAAAACTTCTAATAGAAGTGAGTGAGGAGTTCTTCCGTCAATGATATGGGCAGCATTCACACCCTGGGCAAGCGAACGTATACAACATTCAACTTTTGGTTTCATACCTGCTTTAACTATCCCTCTATCAATTAATTCTCTAGCTTCCGATAAACGTATCTTTTCTATTAAGGAAGAAGGATCATTTTCATTCCTTAAAATACCAGGGGTATCTGTTAAAAGGATTAATTTTTCGGCACCTAGTGCTGCCGCAAGCTCCCCAGAAACAGTATCAGCATTGATATTGTGTGACCTGCCATCAGAAGAGTTAGCTACGCTTGAAATGACTGGGACGTAACCTTTTTCTAGGAGTGGGCTTAAGCATTTGAAAATCACTTACATATAAATCAAGAGCAATTTCTTCTAGCCACTCTCTCCATTCTTTCTTGATAACTGCTTTTTGAACCAATGTTTCTACATTATTCAGTGAGAAATTATTTAAAGCTTGGTGTGTGCTAGTTATATTTTTTTTCATCTTCTTAACGACCAACCCTTGCATGAGTTGCCCTTTCAGACGCACCGTCACAACATCGCCTAAATCAATATCTAAATTATTTCCATCTTGATAAGAAAAACATCGCCCTTCACGACCTACATGCAACCAAATATCAAATACAAACGGATTCATATCTTTTTAATACTTGCCGACTTTAGAAATTTTTTCTACCATTGGATTGTGAACAGCTTTAAAGCTGTTGTGGAACTTGCAAAATTCCACCCAGAGGGAAGACTAGAAGCTTTTTCAAGAATAGGAAAAATCCAATTCTGAGATAAGCCGGTCTGAGAAATCCCCTGACTTACTTGCTTACACATTTCCATTCTTCAACAAAACATCCTTCATAATTTCAAGTCCATATTGATATCATGTGATTTTTCGCAAGATTTATCACGATTAAGGACAATCTCAAATTAGAGTGCTTTTGTTGAAATTTAACAAACTAAATAGTTTTTCCTGAAATATTATCTCTAGGAGATTCCGACCATCTTTTCGGGTAACAACCTGAGCTCTGTTACAGACCACAAAACCATCGGGGAAACCATGTTAAAGGAAAAACAGACATCTAAAAATATTTCTATTAATCAGGAAAATAAAAACAATTCAAAAAAAATTAAAAAAACAGCTGCCAAAGTTAACGTGACTAAAGAAACCCACACTCTTCCTCAAGAATCTTCAAATGATCTAAAAGTTGATTTAGATTTAGAGGCGGATAAATTAATTGCTGAAGCAAATAAAGTGCCTGAAGCCGATATCGATCTAGATGAAGACGATAATGCCTCTGTCCTATCGAGTGCTCAGGAAGCAGCAGCGAAAGCTTTAGCAAGTATAAAAATAGGACCAAAGGGTGTTTATACAGAAGACTCGATTAGGGTATATCTACAAGAAATTGGTCGTATAAGACTTCTCAGGCCAGACGAAGAAATTGAATTAGCCAGAAAGATAGCAGATCTTCTTCAACTAGAGGAAGAAGCTGCCCAATTTGAAAGTGAAAATGGACATTTCCCATCTGTTAAAGAATGGGCAGTTCTTGCAGAAATGCCATTAACTCGCTTCCGCAGGCGATTAATGCTTGGTAGACGAGCAAAAGAAAAAATGGTGCAATCGAATCTAAGATTAGTAGTTTCAATTGCCAAGAAATATATGAATAGAGGGTTGTCTTTTCAAGATCTAATCCAAGAAGGAAGTCTTGGTCTTATTCGTGCAGCTGAAAAATTTGATCATGAGAAAGGATACAAATTCTCAACTTACGCTACTTGGTGGATAAGACAGGCTATCACTAGAGCAATTGCAGATCAA
Organism: Prochlorococcus sp. AG-311-J23; assembly: GCA_003284375.1. GTDB lineage: Bacteria > Cyanobacteriota > Cyanobacteriia > PCC-6307 > Cyanobiaceae > Prochlorococcus_B. The sequence goes on along the minus strand of QBVL01000021.1, from coordinate 18,230 downwards.
AGCAGAACAATTCGTTTGCCTGTGCATTTATACGAAACAATTTCACGGATCAAGAAAACCACTAAAGTTTTAAGTCAAGAGTTTGGAAGGAAACCATCCGAGGAAGAAATAGCCGAAAGTATGGAAATGACGATTGAGAAACTCAGATTCATTGCCAAAAGCGCTCAGCTCCCCATTTCTCTTGAGACACCTATTGGGAAAGAAGAAGATTCTAGACTTGGTGACTTTATTGAAGCAGACATAGAAAATCCTGAACAAGATGTGGCAAAAACTCTACTAAGAGAAGATTTGGAGGGTGTTCTCGCCACATTAAGTCCCAGAGAGAGGGATGTTCTAAGACTTCGTTATGGCTTAGATGATGGAAGAATGAAAACCCTTGAAGAAATTGGACAAATCTTTGATGTAACTAGAGAGAGGATTAGACAAATAGAGGCTAAGGCTCTTAGAAAACTTCGCCATCCAAATAGAAACGGGGTTCTTAAAGAATATATCAAGCTAAATTAAAAAAATTGAATTGTATAACTTTTACTTTTCCAAGAAACAAATACAAATACAAATACAAATAATTCTTTAGATCATAGATTTCATTTCACATCAACCTTATTAAATTATTTTCCAAGATTTTTAATTTGGTAAGGTTGACTGTTTAAGGTAAAGAAATAGAAAATATTTGCTAATGACACTAGACCAACTGCGCATCGCCTCTCGCCGAAGCCAGCTGGCCATGGTTCAGACGAACTGGGTAAGAGATGCACTACAAAAAGCACATCCTGATCTTGGTATCACTATCGAAGCAATGGCTACACAGGGTGACAAAATACTTGATGTAGCTTTAGCAAAAATAGGGGATAAAGGTCTTTTCACTAAAGAGCTTGAAGCTCAAATGCTTCTTGGTCATGCCGAAATTGCAGTCCACTCACTTAAGGATTTACCTACGAACCTTCCAGATGGATTAATTCTAGGCTGCATCACAGAAAGGGAGGATCCTTCAGACGCGTTAGTCGTTAATGAGAAAAATCAAATTCACAAACTAGAGACTCTGCCAGAAGGTTCTGTAGTGGGGACTAGTTCCTTAAGAAGGCTTGCTCAATTGCGATACCATTATCCACATCTTGTTTTCAAAGATGTACGAGGAAATGTTATTACACGATTAGAAAAGCTTGACTCAGGAGAATATGACTGTCTTATCTTGGCTGCTGCTGGATTGCAAAGACTTGGTTTTGCTAATCGAATACATCAGTTAATTCCAACAGATATTTCACTCCATGCTGTTGGACAGGGAGCACTTGGTATTGAATGTGTAAGTGGTCAACAAGAGGTGCTAGATATTTTAAAAACACTTGAACACGAGTCAACATCTAAAAGATGTTTAGCAGAAAGGTCTTTCCTCAGAGAGCTTGAAGGAGGATGTCAAGTTCCAATAGGCGTTAGAACGGAAATTAACAACGATCAATTAATTCTTGAAGGAATGGTCGCAAGTTTAGATGGCAAAAGATTAATTAGAGATATAAAAAAAGGATCGGTAAGCTCCGCAGAGGAAATAGGCATAGACTTAGCCAATGAATTAAAAGGCCGTGGAGCAGGAGAAATACTAGAAGAGATATTCAAGTCCGCAAGGGCCTAAATCATTGATCCTAATTTAGTTGATTAAATTAGGATCAATTTCAGATAAGTAACGCTCCTCGCAGGATTTAATAATCTGAACTGCTTTTTCGACACCAAAGAAACCATTTACAGTACAAGTTCCTGGCTTTTTAAGATCCTTGTAATGCTCCCAATAATAAGTTGTTTCATTAATCCAATGCTTACCTAATTGTTCAAAGCTTTGAATGTGATCCATCCTCTTGTCATCGGCTAATAAGCCAATAACTTTGTCGTCAACTTCACCTCCATCATCAAAAGTCATTATTCCAATAATCCTTGCTTCAACAATTGAACCGGGGACCAAAGGCTCTGTAACATTCACAATTTCGATATCTAATGGGTCCCCGTCTTCATCCCATGTACGTGGAAGACATCCATAAGCAAATGGGTAGGAGAGGGATGAATATCCAACTCGATCAAGCTTTAAATGCCCCGTTTCAGTAATAAGCTCGTATTTATTTATAGTATTTGAATTTAACTCAACAATTGTATTGACTCTAAGTTCAGATTCATTGGCAAACGCAGGTAATACATGAAGCAGATTAGGCATTGTTCTGCTAGGTGCTTGGTCAAGGTTAGCCATAGTATTTTTTTGTGTTCTTACATGGTAAATCAACACAGCAAAGGCAAATGATGTTGTAGCAGATAATTAAAAAAAGTTTCAACAAGAAATATGCTCTAATTAATTTTTATGCTAAAAAATGTATATTTTAATAAGCGATTTTAGAAAGCTTTTCAAGTTTATTATCTAAGTAATCAAGAAAATAATTTGGTGATAATGTTGCTCCAGAGACCTTCTTGACAAGTTCCTCGGAATCTAAACTTCTCCCATAATGATGAACATTTTTGCGAAGCCAACCCAATATTTTACTGATTTCCTTAGATTCAATAATATTTTCAATTTTTCCTAAATCTTCTTCAAGAGTTTTTGTTAACTGAGCGCTAATAAGATGACCAAGCAAATAAGAAGGAAAATAACCAAACATCCCTTCACTCCAGTGCACATCTTGCAAACATCCTTCAGTATCAGTTTGTGGTGAAACACCTAGAAGTTGCAAATACCTTTTATTCCATTCATTAGGCAGATCGTCTACAGAAAGCCCTCTCTCTAGAAGATCAACTTCCAATTCAGTTCTAATCATTATGTGCAAGCCATAACTGAGTTCATCGGCCTCTACTCGATTCAATCCTGGAGTAAATGGATTTAAATTGATCCATAAATCCTCTCCAGAGTGGATTGGAGCACCTGCATCCTCAAAATGATGCCAAAAAGACTTTGCAAATGAAAAGCTCCTAGCAATTCTATTTTCCCAAAACAGAGATTGGCTCTCATGTACAGCCATAGAGGTTGCTTGACCTAACGGCCATGCAAACCATTGGTGACTTTCAGAAGGCAAGCCTTGTTCATAAAGAGAATGCCCCCACTCATGGGCAGTAGCTAATAAGCAGGAAAGTGGCTGACCTTTAACTATTCGAGTCGTAATTCGATAATCATCGGGACCTAAAGTTATAGAGAATGGGTGAGGGGACTTAGCTATAGCTGTATTAGAAGGATCCCTAGACCAATCATTTAAAAGTATTTGACAGAGTTTTTCTTGATCGCTAATTGCTAAATCCCATTTTTTACTCTTTTTGTTGGTTATTGCCTCAGCCTTCTGAATCAATTCTGGCAATCTTTTTTTTAAAGGTTCAAATAGTTCGCTTACACGATTAATCGTTAAGTTCGGTTCAAAAGGCTGGGCAAGTGTCTCCCAGCAACTTCTTTCTTCACAGAGCTGATTGGATTGTTCTGTTCGTAATGAAATTAATTTCTTAAGCGCAGGAGCAAAACTTTTGAAATCATTATTTTTCCTAGCTTCCTGCCAACACATATAACCTTCAGACTTTGCTGTTGCAAGCTCAACAACCAATTGAGGGTCCAAACTTTTCTGTCTATTGAAATCTTGCTCAAGCAACTCAATATTTCTAAACCTATCTGAAATAAGTTGTGATTCAAAATCGGCTTTTTCTTTTAAATTTTGCAGTTCAGATTTAGCTTCTTTTATTAAAATTTCGAACTGTTCAGAACTTTGTCTTGCATGAAGTTGCTTAGCTAAAAGACTTAATTGCTCTCCTCTCCAAGTGGAACCAGCAAGAGGCATAGATGTATTTTGATCCCAGTAGAGAGTGCTTTGTATTGATCCCAACAACTGCGTATCTTTTAGGTAACCACCCAAAAGCTGCCAGGCAGACTTTGACAAAGTATTCAATTTAATATTTGTATAATCCTAATATCAAACTAATGAAAAGAAATCAATATTTGATCAATTTTAAATAATTTAAATCATAAGTTCTTAATTAAATTACTTATGATTTAAAAATCAAAAAGGTTATATCTTTTCTATGGGATCGAATTCAAAATACCTTAACTTAATAAGATATGAAAAAACCTGTTAGTATTGAATACGGTCAGGTTAGACAGTTTATTAGGAATGGAACAGGTTTTATCAACTTTAGATTTCGAGACGAAGGGAGAAGGTTTTACTGACATCACAAAAGACATTAATCACTGGATCAAATATAAAAGGCTTAAAAAAGGAATACTTCTTATTTTTCTAAAGCATACAAGCTGTAGTTTACTTATAAACGAGAATGCAGATATCAATGTTCTTAAAGACCTCTCAACCTACATGAAAGCTATTGTCCCAGAGGAGGGAGTTTATCCCATTGACAGAAGTCAAAAAAAAATTAAATATCTTCATTCAGAAGAAGGTTTAGACGATATGCCAGCTCATATAAGAACCATGCTTACATCAAATAATTTAAGCTTCAGTGTTGTTGATAGCAAATTAGAAATAGGCTTATGGCAAGCCATCTATATATGGGAACATAGAGCATCAAATAAATCAAGGTCATTACAATTGCATGCAATTGGTGATTTTGATTTAAATTAAAATGAAATATGAAAACCTATGATTTCTTTAATAGAAAAAAGTCAACTAGATTCTTTTACAGAAAAGAACCCTTCCTGGGTAATAGATAATAAAAGGATAAAGAAGGAATTTAAATTTGAAAATTTCATTGATGCTTTTGGCTTTATGAGTAAGGTCGCTCTCTTATCTGAAAAAATGGATCATCATCCAGATTGGCAGAATACATATAATAAAGTTAAAATAAATTTAACAACTCATGACAAAGGTGGGATCACTACTAATGATATAAAGCTTGCTGAGTCTATTGATAAATTATTAAATACCTAAGTTATTCTTATTTGCTTCAATAAAAATGAACATTAGCGAATCTAATCTTACAGAAAATATAGTTTCCAAAACTAATATTCCTATTACAATTATATCGGGTTTTTTAGGCTCAGGGAAAACAACTTTACTGAATCACATACTTACTAATCAGAAAGGTATCAAGACAGCTGTATTAGTTAACGAATTTGGTGAAATAGGAATTGATAATGAGTTAATAATTAAAACTGAAGAAGAGATGATAGAACTAAGTAATGGATGTATTTGTTGTTCTATAAATGGTGAGTTAGTAGAAGCAATAGAAAAGTTAATTAATGTCAACAAAAATTTAGACTACATTATTATTGAAACTACAGGATTAGCCGATCCACTTCCAGTAGCAATGACATTACTTGGAAGTGAGTTAAGAGATCAAACCAGATTAGACTCTATTATAACTCTAATTGATGCTGAGAACTTTAATGATGTTGCTTTAGAAAGTTCAATTGGGAGGTCCCAGGTGATCTATGGTGATATTTTACTTCTAAATAAATGTGATTTAGTATCTAATAAAAATATAGAGGAAACCATATCAAAGCTAAAAGGAATAAAAAATGATGTGAGAATTTTAAAAAGTATCAAAGGGAATATTCCTCTTAATCTATTATTAAGCGTGGGTCTATTCGAGTCTGATCTAATCAATAAAAAAGAGTCAGCTCATGATCACTCTCACTCTCATGAACATGAACATGAACATGAACATGAACATATTCACTCAGAAGAAGATAATAAAATAGAAGATTTTCTTTCTGTTTCTTTCAAAACTAAAGAACCTTTCTCTCTTAGAAAATTCCAATATTTTCTAGATAATCAATTAAAAAGTAATGTTTTCAGAGCAAAGGGTATCCTTTGGTTTAGCGAAAGTGAAAGAAGACATGTCTTTCATCTTGCTGGCAAAAGAATTTCTATTGAAGATAGTGAATGGGGAGAAGAAAGAAATAATCAACTTGTCTTTATTGGGAAAGAATTAGACAAAGAAAAAATACTCTCTCAATTAAATGCATGTATTGACAAATAATCACAAAACAGCAAATTTAAGAATAAATTGAACGATATCAAATCCACTTCAAAGGTCTTAAAAAAAGAAAAAAATATTATTTTTTTCTATAATAAAATTGGATTAAATAATAGTCGATACACATTAAAGTACATAATAATTATATTAACATTTTTTATATTATGGCCTTTATTTTATCTCATAAAAGAGGGTTTATATGGTATTCAAAAAGGTTCTATTTATTTAACGTCAGCAAATGTTAATGAAATAAAAGGAACACTTTTAATATTGATTTTTTCACTAATTCTAGGAGGATTTTTAGGTATTGCAAATGGTTGGATTTTAGCCAATTGCAATTTCAAAGGTAGGAAAATACTTAGGATTTGCCAACTAATTCCTTTCGCAACTCCAGCTTATCTTTTAGCCGCTACATTCATTGATCTCGGCAGCATTAATTCAATCAGAATTACCGGAATGTTTTGGGGTGTAGTAATCATGTCATTCACAACCTACCCATATGTATTTCTACTATGTTCAGAAAGTTTTGAGAAAGGCGGTAGAAAACAAATCGAAGCATGCAGAACCCTTGGGATAGGTCCTTGGAAAAGTTTTTTTAGAGTATCTCTACCAATAGCAATTCCCTCAATTACTGCTGGGTTAGCTTTAATGGCGATGGAAATCATAAATGAGCTAGGTGCGGTTCAACTTTTAAATATTCCAAGTATTTCAGCTGGAATACTTGAGAGTTGGGTAGAGGAAGGTGAACCCTCAAGTGCCATTGCTCTCGCCTTATTTGCTTTGCTTTTAGTTTTTTCATTAGTTGCAATTGAACGCAAAGCCAGAGAAAGAAGTAAACGATGGACAGACGGAATAAGTAGTGGAAATTCACCAAAATGGGAATTAAAAGGTTTAAATCTATTACTTGCTCAATTTATAACCTTTACTCCTCCAATGATTACATTGGGCATTCCTATTACATGGGCAATACTAAATATTGATCAAATAAATCAAGGCTTAAATATAGATTTAATTGGATTAACTATTAGAAGCTTTAGCTTAGCCTTAGTTGTTTCATTAATAACGATATTTATATCATTGATTTTATCAATTTCTAAGAGATGGCATAATCATCAATGGCTCAATATATTGACCTTCTTATCCAGCATTGGCTATGCAATCCCTGGATCTGTACTAGCCCTTGCTCTTCTTTCCTTTAAAGGAAGCTTCTGGCAAATCAACATATTAAGCTTACTAATCTGGGGTTATAGCATTCGATTTTTGGCTGTTTCAAAAGGTGGTCTTGATGCTGGCTTTGAGCGGATTTCACCAAATATAGACAACGCAGCCATAAATCTTGGGAACAACTGGTCAGAGGTCCTTTTAAAAATACATCTACCACTTCTAAAAGGGCCCATGTTGGTGGGTACACTTCTTGTTTTTGTTGACACAATAAAGGAATTACCACTAACTTTTATATTACGACCATTTGATTTTGATACGCTTTCAGTACGAATATTCCAATATGCAGGAGATGAGAGATTAGCAGAATCTATCTTACCTTCAATGATAATAATTTGTCTGGGATTAATTGCCTCTTTAGCCCTAATACCAAGCTTAAATAATAGAAATAACTAAAATTGATATTTAAATTTTAAATAATTTTTTAACTGGATAAATCAACGCTGCCAATATATCAGAGACTGTAGAAACGAGCCGATAGCAAAGCAATGAGGCCAGGAGAGGTGCCTCTGGCAAATGTGAGCCAAGAGCAAATAGAATCACAGACTCAAACACACCTAAGCCTCCCGGTGCGGCAGGGACTATAAGGCCAATTATCCATGCCAAGGAAAAGGAAGATATTAATTCACCTTGAGAAATTAATGACCCAATGGAGAAAGCATTTATACAACATAAAAAGCCCATAAATCTGAACAAAACAAATAGAATCTCTACGAATAGTGGACCATATGGATAAAGCACCCTTTTTGAAGTATTTTGACTATTTTGTAATAAGTTTATCTCCTTAATATTATCATTATTAGTAAAAACTTTTGCCTTCATTTTCCTCAATTTTTTGATTAGAAATTGTCTAAATGATGGAAAAAAGAGTAAGGTAGATGACCAGCAAAGTATATAAAGAGATAAATTAAAACCTCTAAAAGGTATAAAAATAAATCCTGCAACTAGCATTAAAATTGGCTCTAATAAAATAGATTCAATTGATTTTTGATTTGAAAGTTCTAGCCTCAATGTATTATATCTAGATACGAAATGCCATATTCCTCCTGGCAAATATTTATATATATTTGTAGCCAAAAATAGTCTTACTATATTCAAATTATTAATACTACAACCAATGTTATTAATCAAAAGCTTCCATGCATAAGCATTAATAATTATACTTAAAAAACTAAATACAATTCCCAATAATAGCCATGATATGTCTTGTCTCGTAATTGTCTGAGCAGATAAAGACTCAAAATTTCCATAAATTGAAGTTCCAAGAAATGCAAAGCAAACTAATGTTATCAACAATTTAATGTTGATTTTAGAGATCAATCCAAAAAATAAATTATTTCTGATAATTTCAATCATATTAAAATTAATTATCAAAAAGACCAATCATCTAGTTTATAAAATTCTGATAATTCTATGATTAATCTCTGACGTATCTCTTGTATTGAAATTCCTGTATTTAAAGAAATTCGAGTCAAGTCTTTATGTTCTATTTTTATTGAATTCTTACCATTTGGTCTCATTACTTGTTTAATATTAACTTCACCAAACTTAGTAATATGACTAACTGTTCTTCGTGGAAGTATCCAGCGGCTAATCTTATTTTCTCTTATTCCAATTGTTGTACTATAGTTAAACCATACTTCCCTCAGTGAATTTTTATTCTTTGGGTAGACTATAGCTTTTATACATATACCTTTTCTATTTTTTTTCATATCAACCGAATAACAAATAACATCTATAGCACCTGTAGATCTTAATCTATCGATTAAAACCGCGACATCTTCGGGTGTGGAATCATCAATCCAAGCCTCCTGCAAAATTATAGTTTCATAAGAAGGCTTATTATTTTCTATATAATCATCGTCTTCATCTAATAGCAGAACACGTAAAAAGTTAGGTCGAGAAATATTTTTATTTCCTAAGCCAATACCAATCTTTTGAATATTTATATTATCTGGTTGACCAAAATTATCTATAAAAGTTGCTATTAAGGCGATACCAGTAGGAGTTGTTATTTCACCAAAATATTTATCATCAAGAACCGTTAATGGGATTTTATTTTGCCTCGCTATCTCTAGGACAGTAGGAACTGGGACAGGCAGATGGCCATGTGAAGTGGATACGATTCCTTTCCCGGAAGGTGGATTTGAAACATAAATCTTGTCTGGCTTTAAAAAATCTATAGCGGAGCAAACATTAACGATATCAAGTATGGAATCCATAGAACCTAGTTCATGAAAATGAACATCTGAGATTTGATTCCCATGAACAACAGCTTCTGCTTCCGCAAGTATCTCAAAAACCTTAATAGACATTTTCTTCACATAATCATTAAGTCTTGAATCAAGAAGTAAGTTCTTTATCTGATTAAGACTTCTTGATAATTCCTTAAATTGAATTTCGTTTTTTGCACAGACAATACCTTTTATTCCTTCACTATCTCCCTCATTAAATTTGAGTTTATAATTTTTATCTATGTTTAAACTTACTAAGTTATTCAAGAAAATAGAGTTCGGAACACCTAAATCAAATAAAGCTGATGCGAGCATATCTCCAGATATCCCAAGACTACAATCAATAAAAATAGATTTCATTTCTGAGTAAATATATAATCAGTCTTATATATATATTATACATTTATAAAAATCACGAAATAAGTCTAATCTTTATTTTTTAAGATTTTTTTACTTTTATTATTTATTTGATGTTGAGAAAGAGGGCCTATTATTTGAAAATTCTCAACCAGAAGTTGATAGTCAACACGACGAACATCAAGACTAATAAATTGTTTTAGGTAATTAATAGGTACTTCGCCTTTAAGATTTAATTTGAAAGGTAACGCTTTTTTTTGCTGATTTCTTGGCTTTTGTCGAATTTTAATAACTACCTCCTTTTCTTCGGGCTTAGTAAAAATCAATTCTCCTCTAACTGAAAAATAATCATCACCTTCCAATAAAGAATCAGAATCAATTTGGGAAACTGACTCTTCATTCAATCCATCGCTTTCAACAAGATCTTTTTTTAAAGTACTTGGCTCCCAAACACCTGTGATTTGCAAATGAAGATTTTGATTATTCCTACATCTTGGATATACGACCCAGAGGTGAGGTTTTTCTAAAGGCACGTGATTTCTAATCAAGGTTATAACTCTTCCAAGCACAACTGAATCAATTTCATTACCCTTTGAATCAATTAGAGCTCCACGAGTAAAGGTGTCATCATCTTGAGGCTTATAGATACCTCTAACTAATCCAATTGCTCGGTATTGCAATGGATCTGTGACCGAGGGGATTGGATGGTTCTGCATCTATGAAAAAAATAGGCCATTAGGGACCAAACTTAAATTTACCAAAAGCCTGCGGCTAATATTGTGTTTTTATTCATTTGGGACATTTTTATCATCTGACTGGTCAAATGCATTTAGAGCTTCATCGAGTGCATCTGACGGGGTTGTAGCATCATTCATAGACTCAACTTGCTTAAGACGGTTCATTAAATCAAATGGATCTATTGGTAAACCTTGATCAATTTGATCTTCTGTATCAAAAGTGCTGTAAATATCTCTTTTCTCATCAGTTGAATAATTTTTTAGTTCCGAAATTCTTATTGTTCTTGAAGGAAGAAAAACATGACCTACCGAAATTAAAATTGGTGCCAAACAAGAGAAAGCAAACAATAATTGACCATTAAAAAAACGTGCAGTTTGGTTCAAAACTAAACTTTCGTCTGAATTTACACGATAATAACTTAAACAATAAAATTTTAAGTCTTGCTTGTTGCAACCTGGAATGTGAATTCTATTCGTTCAAGAATAGATCATGTCAAAGAATGGCTCATCACTAACCAGATTGACATTCTTTGCTTACAAGAAACAAAAACTGAAGATAAGTTTTTTCCAATTGAAATTTTCACAAAACTTGGATATGAGGTTTCAATCTCTGGCCAAAAGTCTTATAATGGAGTAGCAATAATAAGTCGATTCCCAATTAATAATGTAAAGATTGGGTTTAATGAAGTAATCACAGACTACAAAGATTTATCTGTATTGAGTGAGCAAAAAAGGATTATAAGCGCTGAAATAAATGATATTAGAATTATAAATGCTTATATCCCAAATGGATCATCTATAAATTCAGATAAGTTTATTTACAAAGAAAAATGGCTAGAATGTCTGAAGGTTTACCTGAGGAAAATCAATGTAAACCATATACCTATATGTTTATTAGGAGACTTTAATATTGCCCCTGAAGATAGAGATATACATACACCAAGTAGTTATGAAGAGTCAATTATGGCTTCTTCCAAAGAGAGGAAACTACTCAAAGATGCTTTAGGAGGGGAATTAGAAGATGTTTTTAGGATTTTTGAGCCTGCAGAGAAAAATTGGTCTTGGTGGGATTATCGCCATTCAGCATGGGAAAGAGATAAGGGTTGGAGGATCGATCATATTTACCTAACAGAGGATATTCTTAGTTGTGCCAATAGTTGTTGGATCGACAAAGAACAAAGGTCAAGAGAGAAGCCTAGTGATCACGCGCCTGTCGTTGTCGATATCAACTGGCCTCCATCAGATATTGAAAATGAATTTTTCATCTAAAAAATTCGGTTTTTTTCTATTTTCAAATCATCACAGAATTAACAAATAAAATATTTACAATTAGCTGAAAAACATTGAAATCAAGGCTCATCATATCAAATAAAGTCTTACTGCCACTTGTTTTTAAGATTAAATTTAATTAGGAAGATAGACTTTTTAAGCATTAAAAAAAATAACCAGATGCTGAACAGATTCAAAAATTTAGACGAATCAGTCACTTTTAGGCCATTATGACTGACTGTGTTAATGAGCTCATTAGCTGAGGTGCTGTGACAGACGCGTTGAACACAAAAAGATCTGAAGAGATTTTTGGCGCTGCCAAAAATTTAATGCCCGGTGGAGTCAGTTCACCTGTAAGAGCTTTCAAATCGGTTGAAGGTGATCCAATCGTTTTTGATCGAGTTAAAGGTCCTTACGCTTGGGATGTTGATGGAAACAGATACATCGATTACGTAGGCAGCTGGGGACCAGCGATTTGTGGCCATACCCACCCTGAGGTGATTGCAGCCCTTCAAGAAACACTTGAGAAAGGCACAAGTTTCGGAGCACCTTGTTTTCTCGAGAACAAGCTTGCTGAGATGGTAATAGATGCAGTCCCAAGCGTTGAGATGGTTCGGTTTGTCAATAGCGGCACTGAAGCTTGTATGGCTGTTCTTCGGCTAATGAGAGCCTTTACTGGCAGGGATAAAGTTATCAAGTTTGAGGGTTGCTATCACGGGCATGCAGATATGTTTTTAGTGAAAGCTGGCTCGGGAGTAGCAACACTAGGTTTACCAGACTCACCAGGTGTTCCAAGAAGTACAACCGCCAATACACTTACTGCTCCCTATAACGATCTTGAAGCGGTAAAAGAGCTCTTCGCTGAAAACCCAGATGCTATTTCTGGAGTCATCCTTGAACCTGTTGTTGGGAATGCAGGCTTTATCACCCCTGAACCAGGGTTTTTAGAAGGGTTAAGAGAGGTAACGCAGGAGAACGGTGCTCTTTTGGTTTTTGATGAAGTAATGACTGGTTTTAGAATCAGCTATGGAGGTGCCCAAGAGCGTTTTGGAGTAACTCCTGATTTAACCACTTTGGGCAAAGTAATTGGAGGGGGTCTTCCAGTTGGAGCCTATGGAGGTCGCAAAGAAATCATGTCAATGGTTTCCCCTTCTGGTCCTATGTATCAAGCAGGTACATTGAGTGGCAATCCTCTTGCGATGACAGCCGGAATAAAAACTCTTGAGCTCCTCAAGCAAGAAGGTACTTACGAAAAATTAGAAGCTCTTACTAAAAAGCTTGTCGATGGAATCATCGGAGCTGCTAAAGAATCAAATATTCCTGTTCATGGTCAAAGCATTAGCGCTATGTTTGGTTTTTATCTCTGTGAAGGACCAGTTAGGAACTTTGAAGAAGCTAAATCTACTGATACTGAGACTTTCAGTAAACTTCATAGAATTATGCTTCAAAAAGGTGTTTACTTGGCTCCAAGTGCATTTGAAGCTGGCTTTACTTCACTTGCACATTCTGAAGATGATATAACTTCAACAATAAAAGCTTTTCAAGAAAGCTTTTCTGAAATATAAACAATAAAAAAACCAATTAAAGAAAGCTATAATTGGTTTTTTTATTGTTTATATTTTATTATTTATATTTAATTACTATCTATTTCTTCCTCCTACAATAACCGGAACATTACCTGAAGAATTACCTGGCAAAGAAGGAACAACTTGTGTCTCACCATTCCATTTATCTAAAAACAACTTAAAAAGAACTTGATCGTCAAGACTTTTGTTTAAGGTGTCATATCTTAGAGCTTCTTGCTCAGCAATTTTAACTTCAGTTTGAGCTCTTAAAAGTTTTTGCTCTGCAATTTGTTTTTCTTCAATTGCTGCTCGATATTCATCTGCAATTGTTAAACCAGTTAAATCAAGAGATTGAACATCCACATAGTCAAACTTGTTAAGTTCATCCGCAACCGTATCTTCAACTAACTCTGAAATATCACTCCAAGAACTAGCTATGGTTACCAACTCATACTTTGAAAAGACTGACTTAAGGGCTTTAAGTAGTGATGGTTGAATTATCCTGTTATATATCTCTCTATCGTTATAAGAAATAGTTTTAAAGACTCTTCCAGCCTCATTGGGTTTGAGGGCATATTTAACAGTGGCGGTTGCAGAAATAACTTGTAAATCTTTGGTTAACGAATCAAATTTTTCAGGTCTAACTTGAGTTTGAACGTTAAATGGATAAGTATTTTGAACAAAGGGAACTTTGAAATTCAAGCCAGGTTTACGTGATCCACCGCTTACTTTTCCTAGTGTAGTTACTACTGAAACCTGACCAGCAGGAACGACAAAAAAGGCTTGAGTAAGAAATAAAAAACCAGTAAAGCCAAGGACAAGTAGAAGAGTCGTTGTACTACCCGGTCCATTCGGAGTCACATTACGAAATGGAGTTGTCATAAAAAATATTATCTAAAAAGATTTTATGTTGATTTAGACAATATTGTGTAATTTGTTAGGTAGAAAAAATAATTACCTTATATTTTAATCTCTGCAAGAGGAATTAGTTCATAAACTAAAAATAGCCATCCTTCTTTAATCAAATCATCTCTTTAGCAATTCTTAAAACCTCCAAGTATAGTTCTTCGTCAATTTCTCTAATATCATATTCAGTTGGCATTACCCCATGCTTATGTTCATGAACAATCATCCAACATGTTCTTTCTAGTTCTTTTTTTGACTTTCCGGAAAAGTCAATTGCTTTTTTAGAAAGTTTTTGTACTAATGGATCCATTATAAAAAAAGAAAACTAAAGTTTTTATATATTCGTAAATTATCTATAATTTTGAAATTGAAGAGCTATGTCCAATTCCTCCTCCTGTGTCTTGATTAAATTAATTGCAGATTGCAAATCATCTTTATTTTTGCCTGTGATTCTCAAACTTTCTCCTTGTATTGATGCTGTTACTTTCTTCATATTATCTCGCACTAACTTACTTAATTTTTTTGATGTTTCTTGAGACAATCCTTTCCTTAATTTAACAATTTGCATTACCATATTTCCTCCTATAGTTTCAATCTTTTGAAACTCAAATATCTTTAACGATAAATTTCTTTTTGTAGCTTTTTGTAATAAAATATCTTTTACAGATTCAATAGTCATATCACTAAGAGAAACAATAGATAGTTCATCTTCTTTAATTTCTATTTTTGTCTTTGAGTCTTTCAGATCATACCTTTGATCAACTTCTCTCCTCAATTGATCAATAGCATTAACTAATTCCTGCTGATCAAATTCTGAAACCACGTCAAAAGAATAAGAAGAGGGCATAAAAATTTTTCTTTGTTTTCACCATTTTATTAAAAAAAAAACAAATTGCTTATAAATATACTTATGAGGTATTTATTAGGTTAAGAAAAACTATATAGAAGTAGAGGATTATTTCTGATTGGTAATCAATCAAAAAACATCAGGCTCACTATTTTTCCCATATCTTCAGCACTATGGCAACTACTCAATAATGTTTCACTGTCATGAAATGCAAAACAAATCAATTGATCACATCTGTTAATAATTTCTTGATTACAAAGACTACTTGCCATTGGCAAAGGCAAATCATTATTGTCTTCTTTCTCTATTAGATGTAAAACGCTGCCAAGAAGATCCTTGACCTCCGCAGTTTGTCTATCAAGAGACTGAGGTAGCAAAACAGTCAAGAGAGAGGGATTAACATCTAGAACCGCTCTAATTACTGCCGCATTTACACCTTGAGAACCTGAAGTGATTATCGAATGGCCCTCTTGAGCCAAAGACCTAGCTATTAATTCAACTATATGAATAGAAACGACAGGTACATGCCGACTACCTAAAAAAGCAATTCTTCTTTTTCCCTCGTTTTTCAACAAGGCCAATTCCTGAGCGAGAGTATCAACTCGTCCCAATGCAGGAAGATCGAGTGATCGGCTCAAGGACATCCTAATTCAGATAATCTAAAGGTAGCCATTATTGATGAACTCAAGAAGAAATTCCTAAAGTTTTAAAGATTCGATCAAGATCACAATGTTCTTGTACTAAACGAAAAGCATAAGTAGCTTTGACTGCCTCATGAAGACGAACATGACCAAATGCTTGTTCAATAACCTCAACTGTTGAAAGAGTATCTCTATCAACTTTTAGCAATGGAACATCTAACTCTTCTGATCTATTAATCAATTGTGGTAATGGTTCGCCAGCACCTGTCAATATTAGACATTGAGTCGAAGCTTCCAAAGCTGCCAATTGGATATCTGTTCGATCTGCTCCTGTCACTACGGCCATATTGCGCCTTCTTCGAAAAAATTCCATTGCAGAATTAACACTCATCGCTCCTATACTTAATGTCTCGACCATCAACTCAAGCCTGTCTGAGCAACAAATAACTCGAGCATTTAAACGTCTCACCAACTCTTCAACAGTGACACTCCTCAACAAAGGAGACCTAGGCATTACTCCAAATACATCTAAACCTAAGGCCTTAAGAGATGGAACTATATTTTCTTTAATATCTTTGATTTGATCAGGGTTAACAGCATTTAAGATAACACCACTTAGATGATCTCCAAGCTGATTTTTAGCCTCCAGTAAAGCTTCAACACTTCTACCATCTTGCCAGAAATGAGCGAGTAAAACCTTAGCGTTTAAACGTTTCGCAAGTTGAGTGAGACTTAATCCATACAATAGTCCCTCATGCAAACTACCTGCTGCTTCAAGAATATTGATTGCATCACTGGAAGAATTAAGTGATAACTGGAACTCATCAAATTTCATCCCCGGATCTAGGCTATTATCTTGAATCCTCTCGCTAGCAGTAGAAGCCGCCAAAAATTGAATGGAAGGAATTAAATTCTCAGAAGGTAATTGTAATGTCTCTCCGACAAACCTAACATCATCATCGATCATATCTTGAATGTCTCCTCTCTCAGAGACATTTAATTCAAGGCTTGTGGCTAATGGTTTACCAAATCTAACCAAATGATTTGAAGCAATTAAATTCCTTGCTATGCCAAGAACTAATGCTGACTTACCGCTAAATGGTTCACATGATCCAATTAGAAAGGTCTTGCTCATTAATTAAAGACCTAATGGGAGATGAATAACTTTATAAGTTTAGGCTTTTTGAAAAAGTTCTCAACACTAAATATGTATAAAATTCTAATTAGACAAAAAATCTCCATTGATTTCTAATTTTTTTCACAAGAAATACAATGAATTTAACTAAATGATCAAAAGCTTGTCAGACAACTCAAGGTTTAAAGGTTTAAAAATTGCCATAACCGGTGCGAATGGGAGCTTGGGCAAAGCACTTATTGAAGTCCTGAGAAAAGAAGGGGCTTATATAATTGGTTTAACTCACGACAAAAAAAATATTAGTAACGCTGAAGGAAGCAAACCTGATAAATGGATTCTCTGGTCCTGTGGAAAAGAAAGACTCCTTTCAAGCAGTCTTGCTAATATTGACATTTTAATACTTAATCATGGTTTTAATCCAAAAGGAATGATTGATTCAAGTGAAATAAATAAAGCCTTAGAAATAAATTCGCTTAGTCATTTGAGATTAATAGAAATATTTGAGGATTTAGCATTATCAAATAATTTAAATAAGCACAATTCAAAGGAAGTATGGGTAAATACATCTGAAGCAGAGATTCAAATAGCTTTTAGTCCGGTATATGAAATAACAAAACGTCTAACAGGTGAACTTGTAAGTTTAAAAAAAAGCAAATTATTAATTAAAAAAAGAAATTCTTTTATAATAAAAAAATTAATATTAGGTCCTTTTAAATCGAAATTAAACCCACAAGGAATAATGAGCCCTGAATTTGTGGCAAAAAAAATAGTCCAAAAAGCTGAAAAAGAGGATTATTTAGTTATAGTATCTCCTAATCCAATAACTCATTTTATAATGCCCTTCGTTGAATCAATTAGAATATTATATTCACGATTTATAAATAAAATTTACTCAAACAACCCCCTTTGAAAGGAAATCAATCACCTCTATCAGTCAAGATTTCGAAACCATTTTTGGTAACCAAAACAGTATGCTCCCATTGAGCAGAAAGATTTCCATCTTTAGTAATAACTGTCCATCCATCACGGAGTGTCTTGCAGTGTTTTGACCCAAGATTAATTATA
Organism: Prochlorococcus sp. AG-311-J23; assembly: GCA_003284375.1. Taxonomy (GTDB): domain Bacteria; phylum Cyanobacteriota; class Cyanobacteriia; order PCC-6307; family Cyanobiaceae; genus Prochlorococcus_B. Next base: position 319 of record QBVL01000021.1, on the reverse strand, counting down.
GGTTCCACTGCAATAGTCATACCCTCTCTGAGAGTAACGTTCGGTAAATCATTAGTTCTAAAATTAAAAACCGAAGGTTCTTCGTGAAGATTCCTACCCACCCCATGTCCGGTGTAATCCTCGACGACACTAAAACCATTAGCTTTCACGTAATCTTCTATTGCACCTGCAATATCAAGAAGTTTATTTTGTGGCTTAATCTGTTCTATTCCAAGCATCAAAGCCCTTTTCGCGACCCTACTCAATTCATTTGCTTTATCTGAGGTATTACCTACACATATAGTTATACAACTGTCCCCGTGGTAACCATTATAAAAAG
>QBVL01000020.1 GCA_003284375.1 Prochlorococcus sp. AG-311-J23 | reverse complement strand
AAGATACGGTCCGGTACGGCTTACTCACTCTAAAAAGATCTCATACTTGAGTAAGGCTAAGCTTCCAATAAATAAGTACTAGCTAATTAAATATAGAACTGCTAAATCCTGGTTTGATTCTGCGACTTTTCTTCTTAAAAAAGTTAATGCCTCATCATTCATCTTTGACTCGGCTATCAACTTTTCGGCTTCATTGATACCATGCTCAAGATTATCAATTTTCAATTGAAGAATTTCCCTGTCTTTTCTACACTGATCTAAGGTGAAATCATCAATCATTTTAGTAAATACTAAAAGCAACTAAATAACTATTTTTAACTTAGTAAGTCAAATAAAGTACTTATAAATTCTAATCTAGAAGCTAGTGTTTTAGCAGCAAATTCTTTTTGCTGTTGTCTTAAAATGGATTGACCATCTGCTCCTAATACAGAAGAAATAAATTTCTGATCTTCTTTAATCCAAGTATTAACCATCTCCTCGTCTATTTCAACGTGAAATTGTAACCCATATGCTAACGGACCAATACTAAATAATTGCTCTTTACATCTACAACTACTAGCTATCAACTCTGCAGTATTAGGCAATATGATTCTGTCACCGTGCCAATGAAGAACAGGGAAAGGGAGATCTAAAAGTGTTCTCAGTTTGCAGTTGTTTTCTAATGAGTGAGGAAAGATATTGTCCCAACCAATTTCAGCTAATGGTTGACGAGATAACTCTTCCAGAAGCATTTCAATATCACCACCAGCTGCATAGGCTAAAAGCTGAGCTCCCAAGCATACTCCTATTATCCCAACACCTTGTCTTAAGGCTTCTTTTATAAAAGCAACTTCATCAATGAGCCATGGATAAGTTGAAGTTCCAATGTCTCTTATACCCATAGGTCCACCCAAGACCAAAAGCACATCTCCACTCATAAGTTCTGGGAAAGAATCTCCAAGGTCCAAACGAAAAGTACAAACAGTAAAACCCCTTTCCTCCGCAAGTTTGAGAAAGTGTCCCGGTCGCTCGCGTTCTAAATGCTGGAGAACAAGTAAACGAGTCATTAATAGATTAAAAATCTACATTTTCATTTGGAGTAAAAACTGAGCAATACAATTTAATAAATAGCTCTGCTTCCCTTTCATCTTTACCCTCATATTTGAGTTTGAGATCTTTTATTGCTATTAAGGCAGTTTTTTCTTTCAACCTATATCTTGCACAAGTATCTAGAACTTTAAACATTCGTGTAGTAACAGCTTCAGAAGGAGTAATTAGTACAAAAAGGACAGGTAAAAGTAATAAAAATTTCATATGGATAATTCAATCATCTTTTTTAGAGAAAGCTCTAGAGCTTTGGAACCACTTATTGCTTTTATACAAAAGAATAAGCATTGTAGACAAAAGAAAAAAAGTAAAGGCTTCTAAGTAGATAAACAACTGATCTTCAAGATTCATAAATTTCAATTGTCATTTGATTAGAGTTGCTTAAGTTCTTCATCTGTTAATGAGCAAAAACCACCTGTACATCTGTCGGTTTTGTTTAAATCTGCAACAGACTCCGATCCACCAATAATTAAATTATGTTTTGACATTTTATAAAACATCTCATGAACAGAATCACTAAACTTTTTCTCCTTCTCATACTCTAATTCGAACGGATCAACATTGTTATCAAACCATTCATCGTATTGAATATAATTTGGCTTTGCGTGATATGTCATATACCTAGACTAATAGGACATAGGAATAAATACCACCAATCATATTCAAAGCTTTCTTAGTTGCTTTTCAACATATTTTTTAAGATATTTCTTTTTGAGTAGCTTTTTTCTTTCTTTTAAGAATTTTTTTAATTGTTGCAACTTCAAATCAATAAGTGAGAGTATTCAGGACCGATTCAATTTACATCAAAATTAGTTTGATGTACTGCATTTTGGAGAACTATCATTTCCATCAAGCTTTTGAATTTTGGATATATCCAAATCAGATATCCCTAGCTCATAAAGTTCAGCGATCTTTGTCATCGCTAAGCCCTCTGCTCCTGTCCATGCTTCAGCTAATACTGACCAGGTTTTTTGACTAAATTCAACTCCCAGATTTTCGTTGTTAGCTCTTTTATTATCTATCTCCACCACTTTTTTTAGCCCCTGGGTAGATAGATGACTTTTAATTCTTAAGAAAACAACCTCCAACATTGAATAATAAAACTTTTCCATCGCTTTGTTATATGCCCATTCAGCTTCTTTTTGTGCTTTTTTTGCTGATTCACTTGTAATTTGCATGCTCATTTATTTGTTTCAGGTTTTGTTTTTTATACTATAGTTTTCGGAAGTAAGTCTGTAAGTATGGAATTAAATAATCAACTCATAAAAAAATAATTCAGATAAGTGCTATTCCTAAAATCAAATAACTTCTTACAAATGATTTTACTTCAAAACTATGGATTTTTCTATTAGATTAAACCAAAAATGTCATTAGAACTTACAGAAATAGTAAAGGATTTTATAGCAACAAAACTCCTCTCAAAAGTTGAGCTAGATTTCTTAGAGAGTGAACTGTGGGAAACTCTCGAGCATATCGATGAAATAACCTCCTTAACCTCTGTTCCAGTCAAGATTTCAAAAGAATTGAAATTAGCAGATGGTTCATCATGGCAATTATGTTGCGCGGTAATACTAGATTCTGTAAGGCCACAAAAAAGCTCACGCTCAGAACAACTTAAAAAATTAATAGAACAATTCTCACTCCAATAGTTATCTTTCTCTGAGATTAATATTTTTATATATTTGAAATGTTTAATCTATAAGATAAACTCACTTATTTAATTAATTATCCTTCTAAATCGAAAACAAAACATTCCTATCTTCTCATAAAAATATTTCTGTTCTTTTTTTAATTCTAATTCATATGGATTAATAAAAATAGTCAGCAATATTCTTAAGGTAGTATAAAAATTTTTATTGGACTTTAAATCCTGACATTTTTGATTTCTCAATTTATAAATTATATTCTTATGTAACAACACCTCTAGAGAGTTAAGGACAATATCTTTCTCCTTTTTACTTATTGTAGATAACAAAACAAACAAACCTTTTAGTGATGATTTATCTCCATTGATAACGTTTCTAAGAACGCTTTGATAGAGATTCTCCCATTTGTAGGGTTCATCTCTGAAAAGACTAGAGGCAGGTTCGTATGGATTAAGCTTTAACAGTCTCTTATTTTCATCATCTTCTTCTTGTTCAGAATTCCAATATTCATACAAGGGAGATGATTGAGCGATATTCATGCGAATTTAGTGAACACGTTAATCACGGTGAAATAAGTAATTAGTAATTAAATAAACCTTAGTATCTATATTCACATCTTTGCTGTGAATATTCATTGGTTGTTTCAAAATTGTATAAACCTGCTACTTTAGTCAGTGGCTATTAAATTTAATGGCAATAATGTTACCCCAAAAATATTTATCCCTGAAAATGTTATTAATACTTCCAAGTGAGAAAAAATCATCGTAAATTAACAGAGGATTTTGGATTTATCATACAAACATCAATTAATTTTCAGTGAGGCTTTTTTCAGTTAAAAATCAAGATTTGTCTAACTTTAACTAATAGATTTAGAAAAAAGTTAGAAACTAAGAGCAGAATATTTTAGCAGTATTGTTCACACCTATTGAGTAATCATTAATATTTAGATCTAAAGCCTCTATGGTTTTGAGGGCATCTATTTTACCAGCAGCAAAACTTTCACAAACAGAATTAATTTGATTAGATCTTAATGCGTAGATTTTTGTTGGAAGTAAAAAGCTCAATGATATTGGAAAAATAAGAAGAAACTTCATTTTAATTTTAGCTATTTTGAAAAGTTTTCTCTAAAGAACTCACCTGCGCACGATATGAATTTCCTTTATGACCACATAGTTTCTCATGATCAGTTAAGGGAATCCAAGACCAGTCAAGTCTTAAGGTCAAAGACCAAAACATAATGATGTGACCAATAAAAAGAATAGGCCAATCAAGTCCTATGAACTCAGAATGAAAAACAGGGTGCATAACTTGATCAAGTTGATAATGAAGAAAAATCTAGAGTGAGCATGTCAAAAATGAAAAGGCATGGTATTTCCAATAAAAACAATTTTTGAAGTTTGTTTGAATATTAACCACCAGTATTCTTGATAATTGGATGGAGAAGGTAGGGAGAACCAGCAAGAGTGATGTAAAGCAAAAAGAAAAAAAACCTTAAAAACTAAAGGTTATGATCGATTTCATCCTAAAAAGCAATGAATTTACAGCTGATTGAATTAATGAGTGGCGACAATTTACTAGGAGATCAACCTCTAAAGTTTTACTCAGAAGAGGCAACCGAAACCAAAATTGAGCTAGTTCACCGCTTACTAATACTTAACGCTCAAAAAAATTCAATAATAGATTTAGATAGGAAACATAAAGAATGGGGAAATGAATTAGCTATTTAAAAAGTTTGTTCAAAGAGGTTTACCAATGTATTGGATACATATTTTTATAGATCAAAATTTCAATCATTAAGTTTATTAAAAATTAGAGGTGATTCACACTACTTTATTGGGTGAGATATATTGATTTGTATAAATTTTCACTTTACTAGTTCTTTTAATTGATGATTAAACGAGTTATCACAAGCTTTCTCGCAATTCTATTTGTTGTTACGATTATTCCCGATAAATTAAATGCAATTGAAAATGATTTGCCTGATTGTGTTGTCTTAACTCACTGCGTTAGAGAGGACTTTAAAGTAAGAGACATAGAAAATGCATTTCTAAAAGCTACCAAAATAGTTTCGGAAACAGCAAGAACAAAAATAGTTGAAAAGACTGATTATTATATTCATGCTGAAGCAAAAACTAAATGGAGAAGATATACCGATGATTTTCTCCTCAAAGCCATTCCAGAGAAAGGTCTTATTCAAGTCAGATCAGAATCAAGAGTTGGAGTTGGAGATAACGGAGTAAACCAGAAAAGGGTTGATGATTTTGCTTATCGACTAATGACAGAAAGAGACATCACCAACTAACTATCAAATCAACAACTAAAAGTGTCTAGGTAAAGTTAATGATTTTCAATATTCAAAATTTTTCGATTAAGATTCTTTGCGAAGATATGGCCTAAGAATAAAAAGTAAGTGATTTTTTATACAAATTCCTTTTCTTTTTATGCTTCTAGCAGCATTTGAACCAGGTAAAGAAATGGCTATCGCCAACTTTTCTCTAGCCATTTTTTGTCTGTTTACCGTTACACTTCCTTTATTACTTATCACTCGTGGAGACAAAACAGAAGCTAATAGGAACTTCCTTGCGGCCACAGTTAACCCATGGTCTCAAGTCGTTAATGAAGCTGAGTTAGCAGAAGTTGTTCTAACAGAAATCACATCGTCAGTAAAACTCGAACCCAGTCTTGAAGGGGTTTTAGAGCAACATATAGGACCAACTCCAGAATCAGGAGAAGTTATTTCTTTAGAGATAAAAGCAAGTCACGAATTGGATGAGTCATCACTTCAATTATTACCAACTGATGATGAACTATTAGCTGCTTGAGAGATCAATCACAGCAATTAAATTTATGATTGTCTGTCAAATTATCAAGGGGCAATCAATGCCCCCTTTTTTTAATGAACGTTTTTAACTAATAGATTTCATCTGATTCATACGAAGAATTTGAGGAAGTTTATTTACTCCTTCAATAGCTTCTAGCAATTGTTTATATTGCTCTCTTATTACCTGACTATCTTCTTAACCAAACTCTTTTAACCTTTTAAACATGTCCTTTATTTTTACTTAAAGGGTTCATTGTAAACTTACCGAATATGTCTACATACTAAACTGACCGCAAACGAATCAGCTATTAAAGTTTAACCCAAAAATAAAAATGTCATTACCGAGAGCTTTTGACATAGTTTATTAGGTGAGTTCATTTAAATAACTATCAACTAGCGAAGAATGCTAAAGAATCACCTTAAATAAATAGCAAAACCATTTCAAACTATTTCGTGTAAAAAAGATCAGCAAATGCGTAATTTCTTACTTATATTGCCTAAATATTTGATACGTTCAGAGGGCTTTGTTTTTCTTTATGACATTGCTTATAAATGAGCTGTGCAGATTAGCAAGTCCGCCACTGTAAAAATATGAAACGCTTATTCTTTCTATCATTTATATTTGTTGCTCTCTTATTTTTCTCAGTCACACCTGTTAGTGCTGAGTCTGAATTTGAAATGTATCTCAGTGATTTTTATCAAAAGCAAGAGAAAGCAAGCAAAATACTGAAAGAAATTGAGACAGACTTGAAAGGCGGATCCAGAGACAGAGTTTGTGCAAGGCAAAAAGAAGCTGCTAAGTACGGAATCGAAGCTACGGAGTCTTTGATTAAAGCATTTAAAACAAATGGTTCCACTAGTCAAATGGAGAATCTTGAGGCAGGACTAGATAAATGGAAAGAGTTGAGGGACTACTGCTAACAATTATTTGCCTACCAAATAAATGAATCTATTAATTATTGTATTTTTTATTGCCTCAATTTGGCTTATAAGAAAATTCGCATGGAATGTGGAAGAGGGAACCAATCAACAAAGAGAATGCAATCCAGAGTTAAATACAAAAAACTTTGACATACATGAAAGAAGGCTTGATCGTTTTTCAAAGTCAAAATACAAAAACCGTATGTTCTATCTCGGGGCTGATGGTACTTGCTACTATTACTCAGCAACTGGAAGAAAAATTTTTTGCTAATGGAAGAAATATCTCAATGGGGAATTGCTGCTTTAATTGGAACCTCAATTGCAGCCTTCTTAGCTTGGTTCAACAAATCCGGTTCTGACTTTAAAGATGGGTTTGAGCTCAAAAGTAAGAGTAGGAAAAAGTAAAATTAAGTTGGATAATATGAAAGACAAAAAGCAATTTGTACATAAATCAATTAAAAATCAATGACACCTGAGGTAACAAGCATCTGAACTATTACTAGCCCAATCACAATAAAAATAATTAATCTACTTAAAACGTAAAAAGGTAAATTATTCATAGAAAAAAACAACTTAAAAATTTTTAACGGTTGATTACTCCTTATTATTTACTTACCAACTCCAGTAAAAACAAACCCATTAAGAATACAAAAATCATAAGCAAAAATCTTCAAACCTTCTGGCATCTCAATCCATTTCATTTCCTCAAATTTATTTAATTGCTCTGAGCTTAGGTTCTCTGTTTTAGCATATGCCTCCATCATCTTTGACCAATTATCAGAATAAATATCTACATAAAAAGCCCTTTGATTTTGATCAAAGAAATCAATTTTATCTTCCTCAGTACTTACCTTCTTTGAAAGTTGCTTATAGTGTTCAATGTCTGATGTCATGATTATTTATTTGTTTAAAATCTAACCTAATAAATCAACTTTTGAACAGTGAGTCAATGTTCAAAATCTATACATTAATTAGTTTTTGAAACGAACTATTTGAAAAACTCTGTTCTTTCAAGAGAAAACAAGCAAGAATAAAAGCTAAAATTCAGGATGTATATAATTTTATTAAATGATTACTAATTACATTAAGGGTTCAAACGTCTCAAGGAAGTTGTTATAAACTTTTAAATAATTTTATTTTAATTCATTTCTCATCTATTGAAAATCATATAAGCGTCAATCGACTTTATTTAAGCCTTCAAATCTAAATCAGAACCTTGATGTTCTGAACCCGACTATACAGGTAAAAACGAAGATTAACTATCAATAATCCAATAACTTAATTCAATACCACGATCCTATCAGTAAAATAAAGATTACTTCTAAATGAGGTTGTTGATTTATCTAATGGGACTTTTTGGATGTAGCTTTATTTTTATGTTTCGGAAGAGCTGTCATATCTGCCTTAGGGATGCTAAAAGGGGTAAACAGTTTCATAATGATGACCAATCAGAGTTGTTATTACGTTCTAAGTCACCTAAAGATGAAATGCATGGGTGAAACTACCCTAAACCCTTCGCTTTGCACTACAACATGCTGTTAGTAGAAGTAACAAAGTCAAAAATAGTTTAAAAAATGTTCACTCCTTATTACGGAATAGGATTAACTATTTTACTCCCAACGAGCTTTGCCTCAATTATCAGATGCAAGAAGGAGAAAAGTATTAAGCTAAATCAAACAATGGTTTAAAAGCAAAAACTTGATTTAGGAAGTTAATAAGTAAATTTGACTATAAAACTTTTTAAGCCAAGCAAGTCCAATCGAGGTTTCGATGATTTGTCAAAAACGGAGCTGGAGTGCAAACCATCTCACCATCTGAAGTTAAATAACATCTTTCAATGCCCCAACTTCGTTCAATGATTTTCACCTCAGTCGACCCTTGAGGGAACAGAGGTGTTGCAATTTGAGCTCTCGTCATATAAATGTGTAACTATACTTTTTTAGCTACCGGAAATGCGTTATCAATCCGCAAATAAATCTATTGACATTCAATCAAGTACAAAACATACAAACTTAACAATTTTAAATCTTTATGTTAAGAAGGAAAAGTAACTTGAAAGCTAATATATTTTTAGCTTTACTTAAAGTGTAAATTAGAAATCTGTATTTACAAAGATACAACATGAAATAATAAAGCTTTATCATCAATCTGAAGAATTTGAAAACATATTAAAATGATCACAATATTTTTAACTGTGGGACAAAATATAATTACTTTTATTTGATTCCTTTTAATTTCAGGTCTTAACTAAAAACATGTCTACATAAAACGAAGGGTTTATCCACAAATTTGACAAGGGAAGACTCAAATAGAAACAAGGAAGAAAACAAACTGAAGCTACAGGAAAACACATCTTTTTTTACTTGCATTGGTATTTCTTATACCTCCGAGTCACAAATGCATGGGGTAAATCTAAAAATTCCGCCTTTTTTAATAGGTTGGTAAAAATATCTATGAAAAATGCAAGTAGATCTAAATGAACTAGCAAATTCTTACGAAGTTGAGCCCGTTTCTATTGGAAATTTATTTAAATCATTACCTATTGATTCTTCCACAATGGAAGTCCTGAGATTCATACCGATTATTGCTTTTATAGCTTTAATCTTTGCCGCTGTCTGGAGGCGGGGTAAAAAATATCCTATTAAACTTACGGGGGTGATAAAAGAAGAAAATAAGCCAGGTTAAATCCAAGAAAAGAGACCTAATTATCTTTATTTGTTGTTAATAAATTTTAAAATATTTAATTGCATAAGGTCGCTGATAATGTGAGTTTTCAAAAAATAAAATTTAGCCCTAATATCATCAACTTGTTCCTAGCCATAGGCTAAGGAATTGTCTAACACATTAGTCAATTCAATTAATTTTTTAGAAATTCCAATTTCTTTCATTGAGTGTCCAGCATTGTCGATTACATAAAGTTTCGAAGAGGGCAATGATTTATTAAGATCCCATGCACTTCTCATGGGACAAACAACGTCATATCTTCCCTGAACAATTGAAATAGGAAGATTATCAAGTCTTGCAATATTTTTTAAAATATAATTCTCCTCTAAAAAAATATTATTAATAAAATAATGACATTCTATACGCGCAAAAGAATCTGAGAAATCATCATTAGTAGCTTTATTAATTGATAATTTTTTTGGCATGAGATAGCTAGTTGACATTTCCCATCTCGTCCAAGCATGTGCCGCTTTAGCTCTCTCAGATCTGTCTTGGCTGGTTAACCTCTTATAAAAAGCATTAATTAAATCACCTCTCTCATTTTGCGGAATAATGGATTGATAAAGATCAAATTCTTCAGGAAAAATCTCACTTGCACCTTTTTGATAAAACCAACTTAATTCGTTTTTTCTGCACAAAAATATACCTCTAAGCGTAAGACTTAAAACTTTTTCTGTGTGTTTAATGGCATAAATCAAGCTTAATGTTGAACCCCATGAGCCACCAAAGACATGCCATGATTCAATTTTTAAAAGCTGTCTTAACTTTTCGATATCTTCAATTAAATGATGAGTGGTGTTTTCTTCTAACTCAGAATGAGGAGTAGATCTACCACATCCTCTTTGATCAAATTGAACAATATTGAATATTTTTGGATCAAAATATCTTCGATAGGAAGGACTACTACCTCCTCCAGGGCCGCCATGAACAATCAGGACAGACGAACCATTTGGATTACCGCTTCTTTCCCAGTACATGGAGTGTAGGGAACTGACTTTTAATATCCCTCGATCGTAGGGTTCTATTTCCGGAAATAACATTTTAATTAAATACTCGTCTTTTGTTTATAAGCTATTTCATTTAACTCAAGAATACACAATAAAATCAGCTATAAAGGAATATCAATAAGGAATTTGTTAATGCCTAAGAAAAATTGGCTCAAAAGCTTTCGGTTGAATATTCATGCCCCTGGAACTGGTTTTGCCCTAATGATTTTAGCTTTAACCCAAGTACCAGTTGGAATAAAAAATGCAGCTGAAGTTGTTTGTATTGGTCAAACTTCAAATAAGGTTTGGAAATTAGAAAAGAATCATGCGGAAGCAAATATGCTTGCAGTTCAAAGATGCAATGGAAGAAATTAACTTGAATTAATGTGTTCGTCTTCAAGCAAAATAAGACAAAAGCCAAAGAATGTAACATTGACCTGGAACTTATTATCTAACGCGATAAAAAGGAAAGTAATTGAAAAAATTTTTTTTATGACTTCAGCGCGACCAATAATCGATCAAGAACTAGCGCAGTTTGGATGGGTGGAGTCAATAGCGACTAATTCAATAAGTGATTTCAAGTCACCTAGAGAAAGTCTTGTAGAGCAAGCAACTTATGAGAAGACATCTAATCATATAGACACATTTATATGTCACTCAATTTTCTATGTGATTTTTTGTTATTCCCTATTTATATATGTTTTTTCTGATCTAGGTTTAGGTTTCTTTTTACAAAATAAAATTAATAAATTGTTGAAAGTCCAAAATAAAAAAGATACCTTCCTTATCAATTCTCTTTCTCATTAATACAAACTAGATTTATCTTTAAAACAATTTTTTGAGTATAACTTACAATCGCACTTACTTGAATAATGTATTTAAATTAATTGGAAGTAACTAAGAAACGGTCTGAGTCTGCGCAGACCGTTTTTTACTTTTAATGCAAGATTTCATTACCAAGATAGCAAAATATCTATATGGAATTGAAACAGGTCAATGCTAAAAAGAGAGCGTAGGAGACGATTTCATCTATCCAGATTGGTAATCATGTGACAGTTGGGTTTATCAACGCTAGATATCATGGCATTGGTTTCAACGCAACTATGTAGACGATAAGTCAATTAAATAATTAATTAATTATTTATTTAATTATTTTGATTGATACGAACCACACAAGAGATCATCAACTAAGTAAACCTATCAGCTAACTTTTGATCCCAAGATTTTATCTTAAATTCATTAATCAACTACTAGTTACTTCTACTTGAGTAAAAGCCGAGGTTTATAAAATGAGCAAGATCGATTAGAAAGTAAATATCCGATACGGAGGATTATGAAACTAAGAACTCCTTTCAACATTATCAAAAATGCCTTAAGTGATATTCGTACAATGCATGACTTCACTTACACAGTTCCTAATGAAACGAGAGATGAGTTTTGGGAGAAAGAATGTATTAGCCATCCAACAGCATCTACTTGCAAAGTTTATGAGGGCTAACCAAAAGTAAACAACTGTTTGATCCGATAACGAATCATCTAAGCAAAAAAAAGCCCTGCTTAGCAGGGCCTTATAAAAAGAGTTTTCAAGCTAGTGCTGATAGCGGTGACCGCGATAAGCCATTTGGGAATTTAGCTCAGATTTAGCATCACTTTTGCATGTGTTGTAGTGATTACGCCTGTAAGTCAGCTCAACACAATCTTTTTGTGCTTTCTGCTCTTTGTGCTGAACATAGTTTTGTCCACGATAAAGAAGAGTTGTCATCATCCATACTCCGAATGTTGATTCAAGTCCCCGTTCCTTGGCTTAAATCGAGATGCGGCTCGCAATGTAGCGAGTTGAACGTTTTAGTAGCGGTTGCTACAAAAAACATTATGTAATGTATGGATGGTTCTTGTAGTTCATAACGATACAAAACCATCTAGTGGTATGTACTCAATTTACTAAATTAATTTTCCTCGCATATCTAACCGACGGAGAATTAGATTAAAAATAATCATTTAATCAGTTCTAACAAGTATTCCATAGAGGTTTCTCAGAAACTTCCCACTCTGTTTGCTCTGAAGACCTCCAAAGGTCTCTTGCTTTTTCATAAGTTAACTTCTCGCTTTCATGTAGGTGAACATGAGGGGTAATCCCGTGAAGGAATCTGTGCTTGCAGCTAGCGTAGTGAACCCTCATATATGTTGTTCCATCTTCATCAGGGAATTTATCCTTAAAAAATCTCATTGCCCAGAGGCGATCTTTCTTAACAAGCCAACTTTCATTTTTCATTATTAATAAGAGCTTGGATTATCTCTTTTATGCTGCCTTGCCTTTGAATGACAACTACCTGGAGACCACCGATTTTTAACAACTTCAAGAAAGTCACATATAAATTGATCTGGGCATTTAAGTTCCTCCTGCAAATCAGTTAATTCATCATTAAAAAATTCGAATGTTCTACTAATTAATCCTGACTGTTGCTGGTGGGACGGAATCCATTTGTCCATATGACGAATAAAAAAACTAGAGAAAGTAGATATCTAAACTATTACCGCAGAGCCTATTTGGTAAACACCTGCTAGTAAAAGAAAAACAGGAAGATTTATTAAAACTAAAAGCTTAGCTGCAGTAATTTTAGTAATTGCTGGCATAGCTAAATATTTTTAAAAAATAAATTAATTTACTCACTCGAATATACAGAGTAATTATCCATCCAGAAGGTCGGTTCAGGTAGTGCTAACCAGTTCGGGTAAAGAAGAGGAAAACACTCCAAAAAAGCTGAATTAATAATGAATAGAATTTTAAAAAAAAGATTCATGAAAAGCTATTTGTTATTTTTTTCGTCAGCTTTATTTTTTACAGGTATCAGCGCACAAGCTGAAAGTTACTGGTTGATAATTCAAAACAGTACTTACGGGATAGAAAAAATAGAAATGAAAAACATGACACAATGCGAAGAACAAGGCAAAGAATACTCAAAAAGTCCCGGTATTCCTCGTTACTTATGCTTAGTTGGCAAATAAGAACGACTACTCGACCAAAAAGCATTAAGAGTGCCAACTGGTAAATTAGCTAGGTAAATTTTAAGTTGACTTACATACTCAGGGGTGTTTTAACAACACTCACAATCCTTTTTATCTGTTAGTGCATTTTCTTCAAAAGTATCTGCAATATCTCGCAGCATTAGTGCAATAAATTCAGGAGGACATCGGAGCTCATTAGCATAATTAGCGTATTGCTGAGCAGTTCCCTGCATTGCAGGGATAATGATGTTATTAATTTGATCTTCAGTGGGTGTCCACTTAGCTTCACATTTTTCAGTCATAGTTCAAAGTCACCCAACAACAAAACCATAAATGTTTTCAGCATGGCGTCAATCCATTAAATCCATTTACCACTTAAGAAAGCATTTGTTCAAACAACACCTAAATTCATCCCTGTCTTAACCTTCGCAAGAATTTTGTCGTCTAAATCATTATCTGTTTGAAGTACTAACCACTCAATTGCGCTAATAATAAAAGCTTTCATTTGCTTCTTGAAAAATTTTTTCAACATCAAAAAGAGCACTGGCTTGAGGATTAAGAAAAGGAAACTAACCATTGCATTTCAATTTGTTCAATATGGTTTTAACTCATATTCTTAAATATTGGTGTAACCACCCAAAAAAAATTCGCTTTGCACTACAACATCAAATTCATGTGTTGGTTAAATTTACTAGGTCTTTACAAAATTAAACATGCTAACTCCATATCACGTAATTTTATTCGGAATACTTCTAATAGCTAGTTCTGCTTCAATTTTTCAGATGTCAACTGCTGAGCAAAACTGATGACTTCATTTTTCATAATTTCTTTGGCTGGTTATTTTTATTTGATGGCTTGTTTATGGAGAGATTTAAGAAGAACCAAAACAAGTTGAAATTCACTCAATATATATTTATTCTTAGAATTACTTGGTAGTTTTAAATAAGGCTAAACCTAAATATTTCTACTAAAACCAAGAAAACTAATGAACAGCATCACAAGATTTTCTACTCTTGGGATCCCTACTCTAATTGGAATCGGAATCGCTTGGGTTGGTAACAGAATTGTTAAAAATGAAAAAAAGCTAAAAAATCGTGAATTAGAACTAAGGCTTCAATTAAACAATAAATTCGATTAATTATTGTATTTAAATTAAATCCCAATTATGAATAATATTGGCCTAATTTTATTTGACATAGATGGTGTTATTCGTGACGTAACCAACAGTTATAGAATGGCGATCCAAGAAACTGTAAATTACTTCAGTGAGTGGAGACCATCGATAGAAGATATTGATTCTATTAAAAGTGAAGGTTGTTGGAACAATGATTGGGATTTGAGTCTAGAAATGATTAATAGACATGTACAAAACAATCATCTATCTTCTTCAGTGCCGACAAGAAAAATATTAATTGAATGCTTTGAAAATTTTTATTTTGGTGGAGATCCAAATCATGACTCAAGTGAATGGTCAGGCTTTATTAAGAATGAGACGTTATTAGTCAAAAAAACTCTTTTTGATGAATTAACTCAGAGAAGAATTGGTTGGGGTTTCGTAAGTGGAGCTGAATTACCATCAGCGAAATTCGTCTTAGAGCAGCGGCTTGGCTTATCCACTTCTCCTTTGATTTCGATGGGTGAAGCACCTGACAAACCTGATCCAACTGGTTTTATTTCATTATCCTCAAAGCTTTCAAAACTACCCTTAGGTATTTCCAATTCTCCAATTGCATATATTGGAGATACTGTCGCAGACGTTAAAACAGTTATAAATGCTCGAATTAAAATTCCTGATCAGAAATTCATCAGTCTGGCTATTGCTCCACCACATTTACATGTAGATTCCTTTCTAGAAAAACGTCTCATATATGAGGCAGAATTAAGGAAAGCAGGTGCAGACCTGATAATTAAATCAATGGACAATTTTAAAAAAGAGACTGTTAATTTGTTCGCAAACAAATAATTAAATAATAAAATTTTTTTTTATTACTAATGTAAATCTTCTGTTAATTAAAACGTCAAGTTAAAATAAATCATTAAATTTATTTATTAATACAGTTCTCATAACTTTCTGTTGGTTAAAATTGTTTATAAATCTTCAACACGAAACTGGAAAGCTAAATCAAGCTGATACTACTTCAGCATTAATCACATCATCTTCAGAAATGTTTGCGTCATCATCATTTGATTTATTATTTTGAAAAATATAGTAGGCGGCTCCGCCTGCAACGGTTGTTGAGACAATTAATCCAGATATAAGTGTAAGAGCAACAATTCCACCTAATAGGCCACCTTTCAAACGAAGAAGGTTAGATTTTATTAAAAGAAGTAAAAGAAATGTTGAAGTTGCTTTTAGCGAAGCGATTCGTAAAGCTGTTAAAGGCCAAAAAGGATTAAAGAAAAACATTTTAAAATTTCTTTATTTAAATGTAGAGGCTTTTTGGACTTATTGAGGAAAAAAGACCAGTAAATGGTGAAATTCTTGTAGATCCCTTAGGTGAAACAAATTCATGTACAACTTCTTCTGTCATACATTCAGTTGGATGAGAGATCACATTTTTCGCTGTGAATCCTGCACCAATAGCAATGACTCCAATCACAAATATCCATTTTGATCTATCACTTGAAATAAGTCTGTTAATCATTTACAACGAATCATTTATTTTATTCTGTCAAATAGTCTGAGAATTGGGTCAAAAAGATATTGATCGAGAATTTTATCAGCATTTTGAGAAGTCATTACCCAAAAAATAAAAGTCCCAATAGAGAGAAGGGTTAAAATTTTCGGCCAAAAATTTTCTGGATAATTCGAATCAGAGTTCAATTCATTTTTGTTTCTCATTACTTCCACCGTATGCGATCTGGATTATCTATTTCAATTTTCTTAAGTAGCATAATCAAAACAACAAGACTCATAGGTCCAATAACAAGAGACACTTGGATGAAGGTTTTTATTAAAGGATCTAAAACCGCGAGTAAATTCATCATCTCAACTGCTGAATCCGCCATTACAACAAATAATCTTGATAGTGAGTCTGATGGAATGAAGTACATATCTTCTGGCAGATTTACTTATTGTTTTAAATTAGTATTAGTATGTATGTGTATATTTTTTTAGTTTTAGGAATGTGCGGTAAACGTCTAAATATTCGACTAGACCTTCCTCATGTGTTATTTGTTAAACAACAAACCCATATTCAATCGCGGGTAAGTTTCTTATAAGAAAATTAGTTTTCGTAGTGGGAAGATTTCAATGAATTTGCTAATTTCGTACCAGCTCAAAATTAATTAAATTGACCTTTATATCATTATTGTTCGTAGCACATCTACAAGCATTTCTCATCCCTATCCTTATTGGAATTAAATCCATAAACAGATTCAAACATATTAGATTTCCTTTGTTACCCCCTTTTGCCTTTATCTCACTCGGTCTTGCCTCAATGTTTGAGATGTTTGATCATACGACTACAGATTGGATATATGTAGATCACTCATCAATATATAATTGGCTATTTTATTCATTTCTTTCTTTTGGATTATCGTTTTTCACTATTTCAGTGGCTAAAAACAAGTCGATCATAACTTGCAATATTTTTTTAATATTTGCCGCAGTTTTTTCTTATTGGTTTCTAGGCAAATCTACGACTCTTTTAATTCAAGTATTAATAAGTATTTTACTAATATCTCAATGGTGGATACGATTTAAAGATTGGGTTTTCTTCATTTATCCGATCACAGGCGTAATCTTAACTACATTTTTTGGGATTCTTCTTTCAAGTTCGGGCGAACAAATATGGCATGTATTTATAGGCCCATCGGGAACGATAAGTGTTTTAGCTTTTTACGCAGTTTTAAGGAGATCAAGAAAAAAAGAAATCATTTCTGCATAAAATTTTATAGTTCAACTTCAAGAATTCCCAAATTTATCCAAGTTATACTGGATACTTTCCTCCAAGATGAGATAATTCATCTCGTCCCGATGATAAATGTTTAAAAGTTAATGAGTCTAAGCTCTCATAGAAAACACAAAATTTATATTGCTGCAACAATGGGATATGGCCTTGGTTCAGAAGATCCAGAAGAATTGGCACTTTATGAAATGATAAAAAAAGATATAGAAAAAGACAGCAAAAACAGAAATATGGGCATTCAAAGAACTGATTAGACTCCTATTTCAGAAAGTGTCACAAGATAAGGATAGGAGATCTAACTTCGCTAACTTAAAGTTCTGCGGGTGTAGTTCAGTGGTAGAACGTCAGCTTCCCAAGCTGAATGTCGCCAGTTCGAGTCTGGTCATCCGCTTAAAACAAAAAATAAATCAGAAATGCTAATTGTGTCGTGTAACTCACAACAGCGAGTGCAGTCCACAGAAAACAATTGATATCGACATAATTTGACTTTAGAGATTCTCATGGATAATCCCTCAAAGGAACAAATACTTGCTGCATCCAGTGGATGGGTAGCTACAACATTAAATTTCCTTCCTGGCCTAGGTGCTGGATACCTTTACCAGCGTCGTTGGATTCCTTACTTTGTAACTGGAGGAGCCGCTACCGCTTGGTTCGTTCTCGGTGCAATCTTAAATGGTGATACAGAGCCAACAAAAACAGAGCAATTAATTGGAATAAGTGGCTTATTTTTGATCTCACTCACAACAATGATTGAGGCTAAAATTGCTCATAAGAAAGCATTATTAGCTGTAGAAGAAAAGCTTCAGGCAAAGACTCCAAAGAAAAGAGGAGGCCTTTTTAGATAATCAACAAATTTAAAATTTAATAGTAATTACATTTCAAAAAAGTAGTTGTGTTAGAAGAGGCTGAAGATATGACTAATGAGACAGATTTTTAAATAAAAATATGAAATGATTTTTTTGTCTTAAATCATCTGATCAAACAAGTATCTCTTAAAAAAACGTATTCAACTTTGAAATTTCTGTTCTCTTTGAACACTTGGTAGATGTTTATGACATTGAAGAAAAAAAGCAGCATGTGAATGATAAAAAAATTGTTTGTATATATGGAGGCTTAAAGACAAAGGATGCAGTTAGTGCAATTGTCATAGAGCAAGCTGAAGAAGTTAAATCAATCGCAATGTTCTCCAATCCAGAAGTAAACTTTTATTTGAGGAAACTGGACACACTTATGATTCAACCCTCATCACTAGTAACTTACAAAGTTAATTAAAAGATGAAACACTTTCTTTCTTTTATTGTATTTGCTGTATTCATTAGTGGCTGTACTAAGAACAGTTCTCCAGTCAGTTCTTTAAAACCAAAAGTAATCTCTGAAACTCAAAGGCAAAGAGATCTTTGCTTAGATTGGTATGCTTACAGAATTGAAACGGCAAAAGCAATTACAGACCTAAATCTCAAGACAGAAAAAGAAGCGGACTTAATGGTTTATTGTGAGTTCTTTAAAAATGTAGCTGATACGAATTAAGTTGTTTAAGGAGTTGAATTAGCCATCTACTTTTTATGTCTTGTAACTTTCTGATTGATATAACTGAATCAAAAACAATACTCTCTCAATTTTTAAAGTCTTCTCTATTGGTTCAAAATTTTATTTTGAACCAATAGAGCTGCGGCTCTATGCTAGAAATATAGATGTATAAACCATCAAATTTAAAGACTTAACCAAATACCAATAGGTCTGAATGAGCAGTACTAAAGGCATGCCTGCAACAAGAAATTTTACTGAGTTTGCGAATAAAGCTGATTACTCACTCATGGATTCACTCGAAGCTGATCCTCAGTCAACAGACGATGGTGACGACCACCTAACAAGAGAAGTCCTATCTGGTCACTATGTACCTGTCACACCAACAGCGATTCCAAAACCGGAATATGTAGCGCACAGTAAAACTTTATTTAACGAATTAGGTCTTAATCAGGAACTTGCTCTAGATGAACTTTTTCGTCGTCTATTTTCAGGAGACATAAGTGTTGCGATAAAACCAATGCGACCAGTTGGTTGGGCTACTGGTTACGCACTATCGATTTATGGAACTGAATATACTCAGCAGTGTCCATTTGGGACAGGTAACGGCTATGGAGATGGGAGAGCAATTTCAGTATTTGAAGGGCTCTTTAATGGAAAAAGATGGGAGATGCAACTTAAAGGAGGAGGGCCAACACCATACTGTAGAGGAGCTGATGGACGAGCGGTACTTCGTTCTAGTGTTCGTGAGTTTTTAGCGCAGGATTATATGCAGTCATTAGGAGTGCCAACATCACGCTCCCTCACACTATATGTATCTAAATCTGAAACAGTCCGCAGGCCTTGGTATACAAAAGCCTCAAATTCAATCGATCCAGACATATTGGTAGAAACCCCAGCTGCAATATCAACTCGAGTCGCACCATCTTTTTTACGAGTGGGGCAGATAGAACTCTTTGCACGTCGAGTACGCAACAATGAGCATCAAGAGGCAATGAAAGAGCTCGAGATGATTGTGAAACACTTAATCGTAAGAAATTATAATGAAGAAATTGATCCGACTCTTAGCTTTAATAATCAAGTCGTTGAACTCGCAAATTCTTTCCGAGAACGACTCACATCATTAGTGGCCAATTGGATGCGGATTGGCTACTGCCAAGGTAATTTCAACAGTGATAACTGCGCTGCAGGTGGTTTCACCCTCGATTACGGTCCATTCGGTTTTTGCGAACTCTTTGATCCCAGATTCCAACCCTGGACAGGAGGTGGTGAACATTTTGCATTCTTTAACCAAAAAGTTGCTGCCGAAGCAAATTATCAAATGTTTTTGGGGGCTCTTCAACCTCTGCTAACCGGCAACGAAGAATCACTGGATAAGCTAGATAGCATTCGTGATGGATTTACTACAGTCATGAATCAGAAAATGGAAAAGATGTGGACAAAGAAATTAGGCCTACTCAGCTACGACGCACCTCTTGTAAATGAAATGCTTCAGCTCATGGTTTACACAAAGGTCGACTACACGATCTTTTTCCGAAAACTTTCAAACATTCCAAACAAATTTACTGACTTAAATGATTGTTTCTATCTACCAATTTCAGAAGAGATTGAAACCAAGTGGATCAGTTGGTTTCAAAGATGGCGGAAGCTATTGATAAACACAGGTGATCAAAATGAAGTATCTGCAAAGATGAAACTAATTAATCCTAAATACACTTGGAGGGAATGGCTCATCGCACCAGCATACGAAAAGGCTGAGGAAGGTGACTATAGCCTCATAAATGAGCTACAAGCCGTTTTAGATAAACCTTACGAGGAGCAATCAATAGAAATACAAAAAAAATATGACAGACTCAAGCCCCGTAAATTTTTTGGAGCTGGGGGTGTTTCCCATTACAGCTGTTCGTCATGAAGCAAAACTAAATTTATTTTTACGAAGTAAGGGCTGCGATTTAAAAAATAAATATTAATTATCTTCAATACAAAAATAAACATTAAAAGATTCTTTGGATGGCTTTTTTATATAGGTAACCGAACAAAGCATACTCTCGTTAAATGGATAATTGACACATGATTGAAGAGATAAAACAAAAAATTATGTCCGAAGATACAAAATCTAAAATTAGGATTTTTCTTCCATTCAGTTGGTTCATTCCGGCTCTTATTTCTTTTGGTGTGATCAATTTCCATCAACTTTCAGCTGGCATCTCACCAATATCTATTTAGAACCATGTCATCAGATATTCCAGAATTTTATGAATCAATAGTTGAGGCTTCAGATAGAGGAGAATTGTGGGGTCTAGATCAATTTTCCAAAAACATTAATCAACTTGAAATCAATTTTGATCCATCTGCTTACCAATAATGAAAGATTTCGATAAAATAAATCCTCTAAACCAAGAAGATAGAGATTTACTTTCTGATTTAAATTCTACCTTTGACCTTGGGACTCATACTATTATTGGTCAAGATGAGGATGAGATTATGGATGATATTGTAGATTTAATGACAGAAAGGAAAGAAGATATTTAATTAGAAAGAAGTCGTCTAAGTTTGTTTAATTTAGAGATCTATAAAGTCTTTATGATTAAAATACAAATTATTAAAACTCTCCATAGGTTAAAAAAGCAATTTAACTGTTAATTTTTTTCCAAATAATTTCAGCGTCTCTGAGAAGGTAAATAGCTTCTTTTCTACCAACGGCTCTTTCAGCATCATTCATCAATTTAATATACCTCTCTCGCAGAGCCTGCTTCTCCATGACAACTTTGGTGAACATATGGAGCTTTTCATGTTTATCGTGAACTTTGTTTTTGACTACATTCTTTATAAAGCCATGCGGAGGTCTTGCTTTTACACGAACGTTGTGTTTACTCATTTAATTAAATCTTGGATTACTGATTTATCACTTAACTATTCTGAAAAGTAATGTTATCAAACGCGTGTAGGGTTAACCTCAAATTTTTATTCACCTAAGAAACTTTATTTACTTCGATTCCATAGTCTTTAGCAAGTTCAATCAACTCTTGCATTGATAAATCAAAAAGATAGCTACGAATACATTGATATGCATTAAAGCTCTCAATACTTTTTCTCTCATTAAACATTGCTCGAGAGATTCTTAAAGCTAAGGCTTCTTTAGTGAAGATTGCACATAAACAACTTATAAGACTCTATTCAACTATTGGATATGTTTGTGTACAAATTATCTTAAAACAATCAAAAAATAAGACCAATATAATTCCACTCAAAGTCACACTCTTAAAATTGACCTTTTAATATTTTATTTTAAATGAGATAACGATGGGAGAAGCAAAGAAAAACAAGAAACTTGGATTTATACCAAAGAGCTCAAAGACTTCAGAAAAAAACGAGTCAATCAAAGAACCCAAAGGAAGGCTTATCTCATGGTCTCCCTGGCCTCCTGCTAATTTCAGAACACGTTACCCAGCATTCCCTTTAGTTACAACTGTTTTGATTTTAATAATTTTACGCTGGCTAACATTGGCTAATTAGCTTAATTAATTAACTAGAATAAGTGAAAATTTATATGTGGAACATTTCTTGTTCAAAAGTGAAAATAGGCTATTTCTCTAGGGGGCGCTGGACGCATTGAACAGATGCCAAATTGCAAGCACTCCATCACATCATCATCATATTTTGGCTTGTAATTAGAAAACAACTCAGACATTTCATTCCCTTGGATGGGAACGCCAGAAAAATTTTCAAATAATTGCTTTGAAAATGGCATGGTTAGACATCTAAACAACTTTTTATTTTCTACTCACATTGGTTTAAGAAATCTATGGGGAAGAACACTCAAGTATTTATACATTCAAGAAAAACTATTCCAATATAAAGAGGTCAAATATTTATTGCATTTTTAAAAGAAAATGTTTTATTGATCCGAAGGAACTTTTTCTCTACGTTTTACTTTGGCTTTCTAGATAAATCAAAAGTTTCACTATTTTGATTTATCTCTTTGACTAAAACCATCAGGAGATTGAAGATATGAAGTTTGACCTAAATAGGGATCTTCGCCAAAAAGATCATTCATCTGCTTTTCTGTCATTTGTCTTGGAGCTTGACCAATTTGACTAGGATCAGATTCCTTAAGGGATGAATCTATTTCAACTGCATTAAGAGAAGCAGGGGAAACAATTAAAAGAAGACCAAGAGAAAAAGCAACAACTCGAATTAGCAATGAGTAGTACATTTCCATAAAATTACATATCAGAAGAATCGGAATTATCAATTTGTTCAATAGTCTCATTTTGACTCGCTTTGTTCTTATTTGATAAAGAGCATCCACCATCACCCCAAGCTAAAACAGGAGCTGTAGTAACAGCAAGGGAAAATACTAAAGATAGAATTTTATTCATAAGAAAAATCATATGCAGATAAATATTAAAGCCTTTTCAGAACGTTCGTTTAACTGAGTTAATTCATGTCCATTCCTATTGCCATTTCATTCATAGAAACCTCACTCTGATCATCATCTAATGGCCCTAAACTGATCTCAGGCAAAGTTGGTTCAATTGCTTCAGGTAAAGTTGGTTCAATAACTATCCCGAGAGGATTATCACCATTGTCTTCTGGAATTGACGACTCATCTACTAGGGGCTTGCCTTCAAGATCTGTCGGCAATTCTGATTCTGTTAAAAGCTTATTATCCTCACTCGCAATTCTTTCACTTGTATATTTTATTAGTAATTTTGAAAGATCAATAACGTCTATGACTACGGACTTCTGACTTTCATACATATCTTGTATCACATTAATTATTTCATCAGAATTTGTGGGTTGGGAAATGAAAGCATAACCAGTCCAGCCAGTTATAATAATTGAAAATAAGACAATAGAAATAAAAGCAGAATACATTGCTCTTATTATTGTTTTAATCATTCAGCAACATTAGATATTATTAAATCTAGGCAGGCCAATTGATACTTAAAACAGCTCTTCACACCCTGTAAAGGCGTATAAATACTTTGGGGTTTACTCTTTAGATATCATTCGCCCAATAGGGGTAGAAATATGATTCGGATATTCGGAGCTCTTATGTCCTACGGAAATCGCTAAAAATGATGCTCGACATTTTCTTTGTCAACCATCTGAAATACTCAGTTTTTCAAAAATCCAACAAACAACGATGGAGATATGGAGTGTTTACAATTTGGGATTTGCTCTTATCAAGCTCAACCTAAAAGAGTTAATTTACAGAATGTCTCAAATGAAATAACTTGAACTAATTTTAATATTTTGAACATTATTACTGACATTTTTAGTCTTCTCTTTTCTCGCGATTTAAGAAAAATTAAACCTTGAAAAATTTTAGAATAACATTTCTATTTCCTAATAGATTAGATTAATAATTCATTTATTATCGGAGTCCTCCAAAAGATCGGAATATTCTGATGAGTTTGCTATCGGCAACTCAGAAGCGCTATTAGTTGATCTCACTAATAAAGCAGTTAATTCTGCTGTCCTTTTATTATTAATAACATTGCTACCATGAGCCGAAACTGTAGCTCCAGCGACAAGGGCAGAGATTGGCTTCCACCAAGGTAATGATTTTAAGTCGTTCTTTTGAACTTCAGCCAAGATAAAACCTATCCCAAACAGAATACCAAACAAAGCTCCTGACCATTGGCATATTTCAGCTGAAATAGATGTGCTTGTTTCTGCGGCAATAATTTGGTCTTCCATCAGGTAAAAATCGAAAGTAAAGAATGTTATTTCCTAATCAATATAAAAGCACTTTTTATATCTAATGAACATAAGTAAATAATCCGATACATGTAAGATGTATAGAAAGAGGATGAATAATGTCTAATAAAAAACAAGCAAAGATAATCCCAGAAAAGAAAATGACAAAGAGAAGAATATCAAAAGTAATTCAGTCGTTTTCATGACCACTCAGAATCTTCTAAAAGATTAGAATATTTTTCATAGTTGAAAAAAATATCTTCTTCAAGAACTTCTTCCAATGATACTCTGATGAAATAAGTCATTTAATTAAACGTTTCTAAGATCATCTAGCACTACAAACAAAAGCGTGAGTGAGTGAAATTCGGTTTACATGGTTCGGTTTGATTTATCCATTGCGATACCTTCCTTACCTTTAGCCCAAATCAAAAGATAGCTTTCATGAAACTAATTTGCTTATCAAC
>QBVL01000019.1 GCA_003284375.1 Prochlorococcus sp. AG-311-J23 | reverse complement strand
AGAGTGAATGGATTGAGGAGAATCAAGAAGGAAATTCTTCTGGCGAAAGTATACTCGTTCCTATAGAGATTTCTAAAAAAGAGGGAAAGATAATTAGGAGTTTTGGATACACTGAAGCAGTAAAAGTAGTATCATTATATAAAATTCTTGATGATGGAACTCTAATTATTTATTCAGACTATAGTCATACTTGTACAGAGGAAAGGATATGGTTTGTCTCAAATAATTTAAGGAGTAGATCTTCTGTTACAAGATCTATAGATTCATTAGCCATCCTGCAAACCTCTTATGCATCAGAGATTCGCACATTGAAAAAATAAATCTTATCTAAAATATGAGAAAGAAAACTATATTAGAATTTTCAAAGATAATTTCAGGCGTATTTAGTAATAAGGAACAAGCCTTAAATGATCCAAAAAAATTTGCACATATTCAAATACATATTCGACCCTTATTTTTTAAAACTTATAAATGTTTTGCGTTTTACTCTGAACAGAGATATCAACACGATATATGGAATCCATATAGACAATCTATAAATAAATTATCCCATGAAAAAGAAATTTTAAATTTAAGTAATTATAAGATTGAAGACAAAGAAAGAGTTACTGGTGGTGCCTTAGATATATCTCTTCTAGATAATATCTCTAAACATAAGTTATATAAAAAGTCTGGATGCTCTATGCATTTTAGAGAAACAAAACCAGGAAATTTTTTAGGAAATATAGAATCAGGTTGTAAATGCTTTATACAATATGGGAAAGATAAGACTTATGTAAAGAGTAAATTATCAGTTAATAAAAATACTCTTATAGTCGAGGATTCTGGATATGAAATAGAAACTGATAAAAAAATTTGGGGATCAGACTTTGGTCCATTAATATTTAACAAAATAGATAATTTTAATTATTTTATTGACAATAATTGGGAATAGAGCTTCTATTTATTTTTATCAACGAGAAATTGACTATGAACTAATTTCTTTTGCTTTTAATCTCACGAATCTATGACTATCATTCAAAAAGAATTTAGCAAGATCTTTCTTAATATGAATTTTCTTATTTTGCAATATAAGCAAGGCTGTATATCTGTTTTTCCAATAAGGTGTATGCCTCTCATCTGAAAAATTATCTATATTGCTATAGAATTTATCTTCATTCAAGCAACCCAATATTTGTATTGCTTTCGATTTGAATTTCATATAATCAGGCCAATCGCTAGATAATAAAAAATCTACTTTATCTAATATATATTCATCATATAATTGCTGATCTAATAGCAACTTATATACAGTAATAAAGAAGTATATAGCCCCGTAATCTGATTTAGCACTATCCCAATTTTTATTTAGGTAATATAAAACTTTATCTGAAGGGAGTTTTAGTAATTCTTTGATTGACTTATAACATCTATTAAAGTCTGTATGAAAAAGTTGCTCAATATAAAAGCCCAAGTCATTATTAAAATTATTAACTTCTAAAGTATCTATCTTACTTGGATCATCAACAATGACTGAGTCTATACAATTAAAGAGATTTAAATTTTTCCACAATACGACTTCATTAATCCAAAGAGAGTCTATTGCCTGTAATTTAAATGATGGAGAAAGTGGCGCCTTAATTAAAACAGGTAACACAGATACATTATCAGCATTGATAATATCCTGAACGGCACAATGTCTATCATTTTGGTTAGATAGTCGCAAAAAACCATTCAGATCACAAAGTTTATCCTCTTCCCCAGCAAGTTTTATTAATGCCGCAAAAGAGGCTCCTTTAACTCCATTAGAAGATTTCTTATCTATTGATAATGATCTAATCATATCTATTTCTTTTCTAACTCCTAAATTAGTTAATGTTTGTATTACTACTCTTTTATTACTAAATTGCGTATATAATTTTGAGCAAATCTTATTAATAATATCAATATCATTACATTTAAGTTTGCCTAATGACCAAACAACTATCTCAACAAGGTAGTCATCATCACTTTCTAGAAACTCTGCAATAGTTGGGATAGCTTTTTTACAACCGAAATTAGCAAGTACTTCTATTGCTTTTCTTTTGGCTATCTTATATTCAAGTGTTTCAAAGTCATATTTTATAAAGTCAAGGAGCACAATTTCTGATTCTTCACAGGGGAAATTTGCTAAGTGGAATACAGCTTTATAATAATCTGCTAAAATCTTAACCTCAGAAATTGGTCTTCTAAGAATACCGATAGCGTCTTTTTTATTGAGTTTCGGTAGATTGTTAAATGGATTAGATTGCACTTTGAATATAAGGATCCGTATTTAGTAGATAAGATGAGAATTTTATATTCAGCATAAAATTTATGCTGAATATAAATAAATATTATTTATGCAAATGCATGTAATAAGATTATAGCGAATAATGTAATCTAGATTATATAATAAGCTTTCAAGTAGATAATAAAAAGTGGATAAATACTTTAAAAGAAAACATACAGCTGTTGAAGAAGAAAAAGAAAAATCCAAGGAGGATAAACACAACACAAGGAGTAAGAAAGAATCAAGTCAAAACGACATCAAGTTTTTAATCAAAGGTCTTAGTGATGAAAATGGTTTAGTGAGAAGAAGTCATGCAGAAGCATTAGCTCAGGTTGGTTCAGCAGCTTTACCTGAGTTAATTAAAGCTCTTCTGAATAGTAAAAACGTAATACAAAGAAGAGCGGCAGCAAAGACTTTAAAGTTAGTTGAAGATCCAACAGCTTTGCCTCATTTAATTAAAGCACTTACCAATGATTCTGATTCTGTAGTGCAATTCTCAGCAGCTGGTGCAATTGCGATTTTTGGAGAGGCTGCTGTTAATCACCTAATCATTGTCTTAGAGAATCGAGAACATACAGAAATGCAATATGGTCTTGCAGCCTGGTGTTTAGCATTTATTGGAGCTAAAGCACCTAATGCAATAAAAAAAGCAGCTAAATCTAAAAACAACAATGTTAAATCAGCTGCAATTTCAGCACTTGAAGAACACATTAGACAGTCACAAGATCAAGAAGCAATTCAACTAGTAGAAAATGCTATTAATGATACAGCTGAAAATGTTCAGATTGAAGCTATTAAATTAGTTGGTAAATTATATATAATAGAATCTTTAATTCCTACTTTAATATTAAAATTAAGAAGTAAAAGGCCAGATATTCGAAAAGCTTCTATATTGTCGTTGATGCAACTTAGAATTAACGAAGCCATAAATCCACTCACTGACCTTCTTGAAATTGAGCAGGATACAAATGTTAAAGCAATCATTGAATTAGCTTTAAAAAAGATCACCACCCCAACCAAAGACTTAAAAAGCAATCTATAACATTAAATAATTTTGTCTCTCAAAATATCTTCTTTTATCATTGGATCAATAGCTTCATCATTTAACAATTCATCTAATAAATCGTCAACAGCATGATCTCTCATTTCTAGAAGAGCGCTAATAGAAGCCTTCGCTTTTAATAAGTCTTTATCTCTACAAGTTTTCATCAGAATATTTCTACCAGTTGTCCCTAATTGCCTCAAAATAGAAATAACAGTCAATATTATCTCAGCAGCGCCATCTTTCAGTGCTAAATCAACTACTAACATCTCATCCTTAGTTAATTCTTCTAACTTAAAATTAACAACAACTTTAAGAATCGTTTTAAGGCAACTAACCTTAACAGTTGTATTATTAGTATCAATATACAATGGAACGATTAATTTTAAAATTTTTTCTCCAAATCGACCCAAAGCTAATATTGATTTTCTTCTTATATATATATCTTCTACATTAAGATTAGCTAAAAGATTACTAATAAATTTAACCTCAAATTCTTTTCTTAAAATCAAAAATGCGTGGTAATTAATATTTGGATTAGGATGCAAAAAATCCTGATAAAGTTCTGTATATTTATTTATATCTAAAGAATTAATCATCATAATTTCCAATTATTGATTAAGATCTCTAAAATATATTTTAATTCAATTAATTAATTTTTAGGCAAGTGCATTTATTAAATAATCCAATAAACCTTTGAATTCCGTTTCTGCTTGCTGACTCATAACATCATTGATTTTAATTTCATCTCGAATAAATATAAATGCTTCAATATATGCAGCTGTTGGTAATAGCTGGATGCGAATAATTTCTCTCATGCCTGATATTCCCCATTCATCTAAAGGACCAGTGCCACCAGTAACTAAGCAATAATTAATAAGACGTAAGTAATGATGAATATCTCTCACGCACTTATCTTTATTAGCCTGCTCATATGAGCCATTTTGATACACAGCATCAACGGCAAGATTGGTAAATTTATCAAGACAAGAAGCAAGTTTTTCTGCGGCCTCTAGACGAGCTTTTGCCCTATCAAAAGAACCTTTTACAGACTCAAAATCGCTCATGCTAGGAAATCTTCCTGCTGCATCGGCTGCGCTAACAACGGTTGTAACTGCAGATTTCATTGGGGCTTAAGAAGAAATGGTTTAACTTGATTTAGAAGAGGAATTAGAGATTAATATTCAACTCAAAGCCTCTATCACAAGATCAAAATAAGATGCTGCCTCAGCAGCGATATCTTGACATTGTGCTCCTGAGCCAGAATTAATCCCTTTAAACATTTTTCTGCCAGTATTTGTCTCGGTCATAATTGCAACTGTGGCAATCTTCATTATTTCTACTGCCCTAATAGCATTAGAGGTTGGGACACCAAGAGCAAGATATGTTTCTTTCAAACCATTGAGGCATCTATCTTCAAGAACAGAGGAATCCCCTGCAAGAAGCGCGTAGCTTACATATCTCAAAATAATTTCTCCATCCCTTAAACAAGCTGCCATTCTTCGAGTGGGATAGCAATGCCCTCCTGGTTGAGTAAGCCCAGTATTTTCACAAACCATTCCTGCTACAGCATCTGCTGCAATGCAAGAGACATTTTGAGTTATTGCAAGGGTTGCATCAATTCTTTTATTTGCATCCGCGACGTACTTTCTTAAATCTGCAAGATCCTCACTCCCAATTGCGGCCCCCTTGGCATCAGCACTTACAACTGTTCTCGAAAACGCATCAAGCATCTTTTAAATTCCTAGCGTCTAATAAGTAAAAGAGTTCAAGTAAAAACTTAATAGTCATTACTTCATTACTTATTCAACTTAAGACTTACAGTCAAATTTCATTGAAAGAGACCTAAGAACGCAATGCTTCTTAACTGTAAGAAGAAATTTCCAAGAAAAATCAACCATAGAGTTATCTCAAAAAGCTTATAAGCAAAGTGAGATATCACTAATTTGAGCTATTGTTAAAGTAAAACAATGAAAAGTCCAACTGAAGAAGAATTTGAAGAGTCAATTAAGGAACTAAGCGAATACAAGAATCGTTTAGAAAAAGAGGTAGTAACTATTTCACAAAAGCTAAAAATGCCTCAAAGAAAAATCAACTCAATTATCAACTCTCATCAAGAACTTAATAAAGTAAAAACAATACTTTCCAAACTATATAAGCAAAAAGAAAATACAATATCAAAGCTAATATCATGAATTCATTTTAGCTGCTTAAATAATATCAAAATGAATTCTATTTATATAGCAAAACTAAATTTTATTAAATGTATTTTAAGTCTATAAAATGAAACAATCAAACAGTATATTTTTGAATGGATTAAACGAGGCTCAGTCTCATGCAGTTGATCATTTTCATGGTCCATTATTAGTTGTAGCAGGAGCAGGAAGCGGAAAGACAAGAGCTCTTACCCATCGTATTGCACATTTAATTACTGAATACAAAGTTGATCCTAGTTCAATTCTTGCAGTTACTTTTACCAATAAAGCAGCAAGAGAAATGAAAGATAGGCTTGAATTGCTTTTAGCAAAAAGGTTATCAAGTCTGACCCATGGGAAGCCCTGGTCTGCCTTGCAAGTAGCAGAACAAAGAGAAATTCGGAATCGTATACATCGTGAAATCAGTCGTGAATTATGGATTGGAACTTTTCACGCTTTATTTTCGAGATTATTACGCTTTGACATCGACAAATTCAAAGACCCTGAAGGATTGACATGGACTAAACAGTTTTCAATTTATGACGAGACCGATGCTCAAAGTCTTATCAAAGAAATAGTTACACAAGACCTACAATTAGATCCAAAAAGATTTGAACCTAAAAAAGTGCGATGGGCAATCAGTAATGCCAAAAATCAATGCTTACTTCCTGATGATTTATCAAATAATCAAGAAGGTCAAAGAGGAAAATTAGTTGCCGAAACTTATAGACTTTATAGGAAAGCTTTAGCTGCTAATAATGCATTAGATTTTGATGATCTTCTACTAATACCTGTTCAATTACTACAGCAAAATGAAAAAATTAGGACTTATTGGCACAGTCGTTTCAAACATGTTTTAGTCGATGAATATCAAGATACTAATTGGACACAATACGAATTAATTAAACAATTAGTTACTAATGGTAAAGATCCTTCTTCTTTTCAAGATTGGAATAATCGATCGGTATTTGTTGTTGGCGATGCAGATCAAAGTATTTACAGCTTTAGGGCTGCGGACTTTAGGATATTAATGGGATTTCAAGAGGACTTTGGGAAGAAAAGCCTAGACAATACAAATGATTCAACTCTCGTAAAACTTGAAGAAAACTATCGATCTACATCCACTATCCTCGAAGCAGCCAATTCGCTAATTTCCAATAACAAAGAAAGAATAGATAAAGTTCTTAGAGCAACTAGAGGAGAAGGTGAACCTATCAAATTAACAAGATGTGACGATGAGATAGCAGAGGCAGAGGCCGTTATTCATAGGCTAAGAATTTTAGATGCATCGAATCCAGAATTAAATTGGGGCGATATGGCTATTCTTTATAGAACAAATGCTCAATCAAGAGCAATTGAGGACTCATTGGTCCGCTGGAGTATTCCATACATTGTTGTTGGAGGATTACGTTTTTATGATCGAAGAGAAATTAAAGATCTACTAGCTTATTTAAGACTTTTAATTAATCCATCTGACAGTGTCAGTCTTCTAAGGGTTTTAAACGTTCCTAAAAGAGGCATTGGGAAAACAACAGTTCAAAAATTGAGCGATGCTGCTAGTCAATTAAAAATTCCTCTTTGGGAAGTTGTAAATGACCCCGAATCTGTCAGATCTCTCGCTGGAAGATCAGCCAAAGGTCTTTTGATTTTTAGTGAGCTTATCAATGAATTACAAAGTCATCTTCTCTCTTCAAGCCCTGCCGAATTAGTTCAATTAGTTTTAGAAAAAAGTGGTTACTTAAGTGAATTAATAGCGACAGGAACAGATGAGGCAGAAGAGAGAAGACGCAATCTTCAAGAATTAGTTAATGCAGCTTTGCAATATCAGGAAGAAAGTGAAGATGCAAATTTAGAAGGGTTTTTATCTACTGCTGCTTTATCAAGCGATGCAGATAATAAAGACACTGCTTTAAATCGAGTCACATTAATGACTCTTCACAGCAGTAAAGGCTTGGAATTTCCTGTAGTTTGTCTTGTAGGAATGGAGCAAGGTTTATTCCCAAGCTATAGATCACTTGATGATCCATCTTCACTTGAGGAAGAAAGGCGACTTTGTTACGTAGGACTTACTAGAGCGAAAGAAAAACTATTTCTCTTCCATGCATCTGAGAGAAGAATGTGGGGAGGGATGAGAGAACCAGCTATCGCATCTATATTCCTCTCCGAGATACCAGAAGAGCTGGTTAAAGGAGATATTCCCTTATCTGGTGGAGCTACATTAAGAAGAGAAAAAAATCTAGACAGACTTACTAGAATTGACCGCCAAAGTAATAAAAAGTCTTTTCCTAGTGAAGCTGAAAATGCAGTAAGAAAAAGATATTCTGGTCCTTCCCCAGGGAAGAAATGGTCAGTTAACGATAGGGTTGAACATTCTTCATTTGGAGAAGGGACAATCACACATGTTTTTGGTTCAGGAGAAAAAATCTCACTCGCTATAAAATTCTCAGGAATGGGACCCAAAATATTGGACCCAAGACTAGCTCCATTGAAATTGATAGATGAGTAAAATTAACTCTAAAAAATGTTAATCCACTAAAATAATATTTCTCATGGGATTATTTGATAAATCTACAATTGAAAAAGAGATAAAAGAATTACCCAGTGGATTTTTAAGTATTATGTTAGATGCAGCTTTGTCAGCAAACATAACTTCTATTGCAATAGTTGGAGGTGTTGTAAGAGACTTAATAAAAAAATCTAACAATCGAGATTATGAAATTATCTTCAATGATCTAGATTTAATCATTGAAGGTGATACCTCAACATATATAAAAGAATTGCAAAGAGTGCTTGGAGCAGAAAGTGTAAAAGTCATACGCTTTAACAAAAATTATAAAACCTC
Organism: Prochlorococcus sp. AG-311-J23; assembly: GCA_003284375.1. GTDB lineage: Bacteria > Cyanobacteriota > Cyanobacteriia > PCC-6307 > Cyanobiaceae > Prochlorococcus_B. The sequence continues at coordinate 20,822 of QBVL01000019.1, read as the reverse complement.
AGAAGTAATAATTAATGGTATAAAAGTTGATATTGCATCTGCTCGTCAAGAAAGATATCCAATACCTGGAGAAAACCCAATAGTAGAATTATCAACCATCAAAAAAGATCTAATAAGAAGAGATTTTAATATAAATGCAATGGCAATTGAACTAAAAGATAATAGACTAATAGATTTATTTTCAGGATCAAATGCAATTAATAATATGAAAATGGACTTTTTGCATGAATCAAGTGTTTTAGAAGACCCAACTAGAATTATTAGAGCTTCTCGCTATTCGGCAAAGTTAGATTTTCACCTTTCAAATCAAGCTTTAAAACAAATAAAAGATACAATAAATCTTTGGCCTTGGAAATGGAATATTGGAGATAATACTGATTTAGCCCCTTCAGCATTATCAATAAGATTAAGAATGGAACTAGAATTGCTTTTAGAAAATAAATATTGGAAAAATGCATTAAAAAATCTACAAGCCTGTGGAGGGTTAGGAATAGTAGATTCGAAATTACAGAATGATCAGAGACTTATTGAAAGAATTTTAATTGCAAAAAAGTCTCATATTGAGCCCCTAACGGCATTAGTTTATGAATCTGAAAGCCCTATTTATCTAGCTAAAAGATTACACTTAAATCAACAGCAAAAAGAAATAATAGAAGGAGCTTGTAGATTAAATAAATATCTACAAAAGATAGAAGCTAATAACTTATATAAAAATTGGTCTCCATCAAAGTGGACTACAATACTAGAGAAAATAAATGCTAATGAATGTTCTTTTATACTTGAAATATGTAGAGAAAACCCACTAAAAGAATATTTAAAATCTTGGCTATTTAACTGGAAGAATATAGAGTCTCCAATAAAAGGAGATGATTTAATAGCTAAAGGTTGGGAAGCTGGACCAGAAATAGGAATTGAAATAAAGCGGCAAAGAATGCAATTAATTGATGAACAAAATATTTTTTAAATATTCAACAAATATTTATTAAGCAATAAAACCTATTTTAATCCAAGGTCCTTGCTGTATAAGTTTTTCTGAATAAATGGATGAACAACAAACAACCAATGGGCCACAAGTCTGTGGATCCACTAAAACTTTTAACATGATATTATAAAACGAATTATCAGAAGAAGAATCATTAGAGATGAGCTCAAATCTTAAATTTTTATCTCCATCAATATATTTTAAAAAAATTTGATTTGCAGGTGCTAAAGTACTTTGAAAACCTTTATTTAAAAGTTCTTTTACACCATCATATAATGGTATATTATCAAGTTCAAGAATAACTTTCAACGGTTCTAAATCCATCTTTAATTGATCGCAATTTGTAGATTCCAACATTTCTGACAAATGACCTAGTAAACCAAAGCCAGTTATATCAGTACATGCATTAACAATTTTTGAGTGTGGATTTAGATTTATTAATTGATTAATATAATTGATAATATAATGCTGACTTTTATTCATTTCTTTTAAAACATTATCAAGTATATAAGGTTTTACTTGACCATTCATAAATGCAGAAAAAATAATCCCAGTGCCCAAAGAGCGACTAATTAGAATTTGATCTCCCTTTCTCATTCCTCCCTTAGACCAAAAATATTTTTTATCATCAATAATCCCATTTACAGTTAATGAGCTTTCTATTCCTAGGGAAAAAGGCTCTTCAGATATCTTTTCTGATTCTAATGTATGCCCACCTATAAGATTTGCCCCCTGGACAATTAAAGCTGAATTAATACCCTCCAACACTTGATATAACAATTCTTCCTGTAAATTATTTGGTATGGATGGTAAGTTGACAAGAGACTGTGCAGAGATTACAGATCCTCCGCATGCCCAAATATCAGAACAAGAATGAAAAGCCAAAAGTCTCCCATTCAGCCATGGATCACTAATTAAAGAAGGGAATCCATCTACACTTTGTATCAAAGTCTTACCAGAATTCAATATACCTATATTAATAGAATCATCTTTTGAAGATTCTATTAAATCTAATTTTTTTAATGCTGAGCTTAATGGAGTAAAAGCTAGTTTTGCCGCACATCCTCTACATTTAATCATCTCTTCTTCTGAGGACATATCAGACTCTATATCTTTAATTAGATCAAATTTAGAGATAAATTTTTTATCAATAAATTCTTTTAAACTTGATAAATGATTAAAAGGACCAAGCATAACTTTGCCCCACGAAATAAACGCTTTAGATTCCTTTTTTCTAAAGTTGATATCAAGAAGTTGTATTGCTTTTCTTTGAGGTTTCCATTCCTCAAGTTTTAAACCTTTTGTTATAAACTCTAAATTATTCGCCAGTGGTTTTGCCGCACGAACTGCCCATACTCCAGAAGAAGGTCGAGGATAATCCTTAATAACTCCACAATCTCCTACAGCAAATATCTCCGGATAGTTAAGGACTTGAAGAGTTTTATGGGTTAACACCCTTCCATTCTCATCTATAGGTAAACCACTATCCTTGATCCAATTAAATGATTTATTGCCGGTACATATTAATTTTGGATATGAAATAGATGGTTCCTTATGTATGATTTCAATACTTAAAGCCTGTAAATTTTTTAACAGATTTTTTTTTATATTTCTTCCTGATTTAACTTTTAATAAAATAGATCTTTTTGGCCATCTTTTTCTTAAAGAAAAAGCTATTTCTATTCCAGCGAATCCATCACCAATAATTACAAATGGTTTTGCAGAAGAATCATGCTTATAGATATCTTGATCAACAATAAATTTATAGGATTCAGAAAAAGGTTTAATTGGAACAGCTAAATCTCTATCTCCTCTAATAAAAAGTTTAGGATTTATGTTAGTTTTTGATCCTATATTCAGGGATAATAAAGAATATTCAATTTCTGGGCGTCCTGTTAAAAGTAATTTTTTTCCCTTAAGATTTATCCCCTCAATTTCTGCCATCACAAATGAAACTCCTGCTTTTGAAGCAAGTTTCCTCAAATCAATTAGTATTTCATCAATCTTGTATTTACCTGCTACGACACCTGGAAACATCCCAGAATAAATAGTTGTACTTGCTTTATTAACTAAAGTAATCATTCCAGCAGGCTTCAATTTAGGATTCATTGCCCATTGGAGTAACACAAGGGCATGAGTATGACCACCACCAGCTAGAACAAGATGATTACTGAACATGATTTTTTGAATATTTCTGGAACACAATCAGTTGCCTACGATTTCAAAAAAGCAAGATTAGGAATTATTGGCGGAAGCGGACTATATAAGATAGAAAATCTTAAAAACACAGTCGAGTTAAGCTTAGACACTCCCTATGGGAAACCATCCAATAAGTTACTAATAGGCAATCTATTTGGAATAGAGATTGTTTTTCTTGCTCGCCACGGAGAGAACCATACTTTAAATCCAAGCGAAATTCCATACAAAGCAAATATATGGGCTATGCGCTCTCTAAATGTTAGATGGTTAATATCTGCATCAGCGGTGGGATCGTTAAAAGAAAATATCAAACCATGCGACATTGTAATTCCTGATCAATTTATTGATCGTACTCATCAAAGGCCCTTGACTTTTTTCAACAATGGAGTTGTAGCGCACATAAGTATGGCAAGTCCTTTTTGCGAAAATCTTTCTCAAATACTTTCGCAAGAAATAGAAAGACTTTTAACAAAAGACAAAAAAATGCATCTGGGAGGGACGTATCTTGCCATGGAAGGACCAGCCTTTTCAACAAGAGCAGAATCAAACTTATATAGAGAATGGGGATGCTCAATAATAGGAATGACAAACCATACTGAAGCCAGATTGGCAAAAGAAGCCGAAATCGCCTATTCGAGCCTATCAATGGTTACTGATTACGATTGTTGGAATCAAAATTGCGAAAATGTATCTGTAGAAATGGTCATTGAAAATCTTCAGGAAAATGCAAATTTTGCAAAATCAATAATTTCTGCTGTTGCTAAACGAGTCTCAGAATTAAGGCCTTCAAGCTCTTTTCACAATGCATTAAAAAATGCCTTAGTCACTCCAGAAGAGCATGTACCAGAAAAAATTAAAAGCAAGATAAAATTATTTACAGATAAATATTGGCTATAAAAAACCAACCAACATATAAAACGTCGGTTGGTTTTTATGTTATTTCAATTAAATAGTATTGATCTAGTTGAAACTAACCAGCGTTGCCAACACCAGTGTATGAACCGTAAAAGAAAATACCCAGAACAAAAATTACAGCTGTTCCACCTGCAGTAGCAACTAACCATAGAGGAAGCGCTCCCTCTGTCCACCGCCTTTCCCAGGAGATTGCAGGTCTACCATCTGGCAGACGATCTCCTACTCGTCCATCTGGACCTTTTAATTTGCTCATGATAAAGAGATTTAGTTAAAGAAGTAACTGGAAAAAAGAATTCCCATTACAAAAACAAGTAAGAGTCCAAGATAAAGACTTGTCCGGTTTAACTCAACCGGAACTTTATTTGGATTTGGATTGACTTGCATGGATAAAAAAGCAATCAGATGAAATTTGGTTATTTCAGACGAGTGTCAAGTTCAGCCTTGGAATCAAAGCGCTGAACAACAACAGGAGCTTTGCTTTCTCCAGCCTGAAAATACGTATCTGGTCTAGGAGTTCCAAAAGCGTCATAGGCAAGCCCAGAAGACACAAATAAGAATCCTGCCACGAAGATCGCAGGAAGTGCCACTGCATGGATAATCCAATAGCGGACACTAGTAATGATCTCAAAAAACGGGCGTTCCCCGGTAGAGCCGGCAGCCATAGCCTCACTTAATCAGCTCAGTGATCTTATCAAGCGAAACCATAAGAAACGATCTCTGTTGCAAGGTGGTTACACAGAGTCATGGAAATCATTAAAAATTTATAATTTCAACCCTGCCACCGCAATAAATTGCCCCTTTCTCCGAATACAAATCCCTTAGGAGTGTCACTATTTGTATCGTCCAGAAAAAGAATTCTGATGAAATTTGTTGGAACAGATTCACCAACAGGGTCTTTTTCCCAAGTTTTTCCATCATCATTACTCACTAATAAAGTTCCATTTCCTCCAGCGGCCCAAATGGACTTAGATGGATCCCAAACAAGATCTTGATAGTTATACCCGTTTACGATTGGGATTATGGGCTTTGACCAGGAGTCTAAATCGTCAGAATCTGAATTAAATCTGATTTCTGCTCCTCTAGAAAGCATCCATAAATCACCATCAGGCTGTTCACCAACACTTTGAAGTCTCTTACTACTTGCTCTTTGATGAGGGCTCCATATCTCCTCTCCTGGTCTTAGGACTGAGAAAAAGTTACCAAGGCTACTAACACTTATATATCCACCGTTATTTGTACGCCTTAATTCTCTTATACCACCAGAGCCAGAAGTATCAATAACAATCGCTTCCCAATTGGTGCCAGCATCAGTAGTTTTATAAATTGCTCCAGCAGTAGTAGCTAACTCAGCAGTATCAATATCAATTGTTGTTATCAAATAGGGATCTCCAGGCAACTTATTTCCCAAATCGAGACGAGTCCAATTTTTTCCTCCATCAGTGGTATGAAGAATCAATCCTGGTTGACCTGCAATCCAACCTTCTTGGCCTTTAAAATCAACGCTTATTAAACGAAAATTACCTTCGCTTGGGATATCTAAGTTCCTTTCTTTCCAGGTTATTCCTCCATCATTTGTCTCCAAAATCAATCTGTTAGTACCAACTAAGAACCCATTCTTGTCATCAACAAAGTCAACATCTAATGGATTTGCCTCAGTATCTAGATCAACTGGTGACCAAGGGCTTGATGAGCCCATGGAAGCATTACTAACAGTACAACCAGTGAGAGCTACTCCAACTATCAAGGCAAGGGTCAAATTAATGACATTTGAAAACAGACGTTTCATTTCAAAGAATAAAGAGAGAGAAAACAGGCAGCGGCTAAAGCCAAGCTTCCAAAAATAAGAACGTTTTTCTGGCCTGAAGGAAGTTTATTGAATCCAAAGCCATAAGTAAGGTTTTCTTCAAATCCACTAGGCTTTGATTTAGGGCCAATATCCTTGTATCCACCAAATCCTACTCGACAGACAGGACATCTAAACTTGTCTCTATCTATGTCTAGGAATGGTGTCCCTGGTTTAATATTTAGCTTTTTTATACCCTCATCAGGATCAAAAATAAAACCACAGCTCATACATTCGAAGCGATTTACTTTTGGATCAAATTCCTCGGTTGCGTTTTTTGGTTCAAATGAAATAACTTGATTTTTTTGTTCATCAGGATTCAAATCTTCCAAAGAGTTTGATTCTTTTTTTGTTTCTTCACTCACAGTTTTCACGTTCACATATAACAACTCTATGCCACTAATCTATAAAATGGCTGTCAGAATGATATTGAAATCAGTAATTCATTCATGTTTTCCCTTCAGGGTTATGAGTATTTTTTAGGATTTCTTCTTATTTCTGGAGCAGTTCCAATTCTTGCTCTAACAACAAATAAGTTAATAGCTCCTAAAAGTAAGGCAGGAGAAAGACAGCTTACATATGAATCTGGCATGGAGCCCATTGGAGGGGCGTGGATTCAATTTAATATTCGTTACTACATGTTTGCTCTTGTTTTCGTTATATTTGACGTCGAGACGGTGTTCCTTTACCCATGGGCAGTTGCATTTCACAAACTTGGGTTATTAGCATTCATCGAAGCACTTGTTTTTATCACAATATTGGTTGTGGCACTAGCATATGCATGGAGAAAAGGTGCCCTTGAATGGAGTTGAATCCCTTGAAAAAACCTCCCTCTTCTGAAGCTGTTAGAAATCTTAGAGAAGCCTCCTGTGGCCCAGTGGGCACTCCTACAGTAACTAATGATTTAAGCGAAAACATAATCCTCACAAGCCTTGAAGATCTGCACAACTGGGCAAGATTAAGTAGTCTGTGGCCTCTTCTATATGGAACTGCATGCTGTTTTATAGAATTTGCAGCTCTAATTGGATCTAGATTTGATTTTGACAGATTTGGATTAGTACCAAGAAGTTCTCCTAGGCAAGCAGATCTACTAATAGTGGCAGGCACGGTCACAATGAAAATGGCACCTGCTCTTGTCAGACTTTATGAGCAAATGCCAGATCCTAAATACGTAATTGCAATGGGAGCTTGCACTATTACCGGTGGAATGTTCAGCGCAGACTCAACTACGGCAGTTAGAGGTGTTGATAAATTAATACCTGTTGACCTTTACCTTCCTGGATGTCCTCCCAGACCTGAAGCAATTTTTGACGCTGTTATTAAATTAAGAAAAAAAGTTGCCAACGAATCAATATCAGAAAGATCAAAGATTACTCAAACTCATCGTTATCTAACTATCCCTCATAAAATGAAGCGGGCTGAAGCAAAAGTAAATGGACAATATCTAAAGGCAAAAACTCAATTAATTGCTTTAAATCCTTCACTATCTGAAGAATTTGATCAATCTTTAAAAGAGGTTCAAAAAATATCCGAAGAACTTTCAAGTAACTAAGCATCTCATAAAAAAATGACAAACGAATCGGAAATTGTATTTGAAGAAAAAATCTCAGGTCCAACAAGCGATTGGCTCTCTAATAATGGATTTGAAAACATTCCTCTCAAAGAAGATCACTTAGGAGTTGAAGTTATAAAAATCTTGCCAAACAATCTTTTATCAATAGTTGAAGCATTAAAAAATGATGGATTTAATTATCTACAATGCCAAGGTGGATACGATGAAGGTCCTGGTTTAAATATAGTTTGTTTTTACAATTTAATAGAACTGAGTGAATTTAAAGAAGATAAATCTCCTCGCGAAGTAAGATTAAAAGTATTCCTAGATCGTAATGGTGATCTAACTGTACCTAGTTTATACAGCCTTTTCAGAGGAGCCGATTGGCAAGAAAGAGAAACATTCGATATGTATGGTGTTAACTTCAAAGGCCACCCTCATCCTAAAAGACTGTTAATGCCTGAAGATTGGAAAGGATGGCCTCTTAGAAAAGACTATGTTCAGCCAGATTTTTATGAGATGCAAGATGCATACTAATTTATCTACCTTTTTTGTATCTTCTGTAAAATCTCATTATTGCTAAAGCAAGACTTCTTGGGTCATGTCTGAAAGTTGGAGTCGCCTTTGAACCCTGAAGGGAAGCCAGATAAACATTATATCCTCTAGACAAAAGATCGATTTTGTTGCATTTGACTGGCTCAGCCCCTTTTGATTTGTAGTAATCAACTAATGGGGAGGGTGTCAACTCATCTTGAGCGAGTATGGAGCTAAATATTTTCCTAGTAATTCCTCTAGATGCTAATTGCGCTTCAATAGCCCTAACATGACCAGTCACGTCAAGCCCATCAGTTTCTCCTGGTTGAGTCATCAAATTACATATGTATAGTTTTGGAGCTTTGCTCTTCTCAATCGCCTCGACAAGTTCAGGTACAAGAAGGTTTGGGAGAATTGAAGTGTATAAACTCCCTGGTCCTATCAAAATAATTTCAGCATTTTTTATAGCCTCTAGAGCTCTTGGCAAAGCTGGTGGTCGCGATGGGTAACAGCCGATTCTAATTATTGGTAAGGGGGCTTTTCCTATGGCTGACTCTCCATCAATTCTGTCACCATTTTCGAGTTCCGCCCACAAACGAACATCTACATTAGTGGCTGGTACAACTTGCCCTTGAACAGCAAGGACACGACTTGAAGCTGTAATTGCGGTCTCTAAGCTTCCAGTTATCGCAGTCAAGGCAGATAAGAAAAGATTCCCAAAACTATGTCCCTCAAGTCCACTACCTGAAGGGAAGCGATATTGAAAAAGGCCTTTAATAAGTGGTTCTTCTGTTGCTAAAGCTGCTAAACAATTCCTTATGTCTCCTGGCGGCTGAACACCCAGCTCTCTCCTAAGCACTCCACTACTTCCTCCGTCATCGGCAACAGTCACTATTGCTGTGATTCGGCTGCTATATCTTTTTAAGCCTTTTAATAATGAAGATAAACCTGTTCCTCCTCCAATAGCAACAATATTTGGACCTCTATTTAATTTTTGCTTAGCTCTTAATGCATCAACCAAAAAAGTATCTTTTTTTGAACCTAAAGCCTGCTTTATAGATTCAAAACTTCTACCTTGACCCCAAATTAAAAGTGATATCCCTATTAAAAAGACTATTGGTCCAGAAATGGTTCTAGGTAAAAAAGTAGCGATAAACCCTAAAAACCAAAAAAGTATTTCAACGACCCAATAAATTGGACGCAGATCAGCCCAAATAGAGGCTCCAATCAAAGCAATTAACAAACCCAAGCCAGATGTCATCATCCACCTTTTGACTACTAATCCTGGCAAAAGCCATCTGATAGCTCTTTTGAAGCGAGAGTAAATATGAAAAGACAAGTTAGCGAAAAGGCTTTTACGCAAGGTAGATCTTCTTAATTTTCTTTTCCTTCTTTTGTTCAATGGATTCGGTTTTGAGAAAATTTCAACAAAGAGACCTAAATCATTAATTCATATAAACTCTAATTAAACTTCCCATTTCACATATCTCATACAAAATGAGATAGGTAAACAAACATTAGGAGAGAGTGTGCCAAAAAACACTCAAGTAATGTTGATGAAAGATCTCAGTGTCGAACTGGGGTCAAACAAAGTTCTCGATGAAGTCAATCTAGCTATGGTGGCTGGAGAGAGACTGGCGATTGTTGGTCCATCAGGCTCAGGAAAGTCAACAATACTTCGCTTACTAGCTGGTTTGCTCTTGCCTTCTAAAGGAAGCCTTCAAATAGCAGGTATTGAGCAAAATTATTTAAGGCTTGATCAAAATAGTCCTCCCGATGTGAGGTTGGTTTTTCAAAATCCAGCATTATTAGCATCACTTACTGTTAGGGAAAATGTAGGTTTTTTACTTGAAAAACAGGGGGGTTTGCCCGATGATTTTATCAATAAAAAAGTCATAAACTGTTTACAGAAAGTGGGCTTATATGATGTTGCAGACAAATTTCCAAATCAACTGAGTGGAGGGATGCAAAAAAGAGTGAGTTTTGCTCGTGCATTAATTAGTGATTCTAAGAGAGGAAAAGAATCTATTCCGCTTCTTCTATATGACGAACCAACTGCTGGTTTAGATCCAATAGCTTGTACTCGAATTGAAGATCTAATTATTAAAACAACTGAGGCTGCGCAAGGATGTTCAATTGTTGTAAGTCACGTTTCAAGTACAATTGAAAGAACAGCTAATAGAGTTATTTTGCTTTACGGTGGCAAGTTTCAATGGGATGGATCTATAGATCAATTTAAACAAAGTGAAAATTCCTATGTGAAACAATTTCGCAAAGGTAATCTTCAAGGACCAATGCAACCTGAGGACTCATAATTTTATGCGCAGAAGTTTACGAGATGCTTTTGTTGGTTTTTCACTACTAGGTGGATTACTTATCTTTTCAGGAGCAATGCTTTGGTTAAGAGATTTTCGTTTAGGTTCAAAAACCTGGGAGATATCTGCAAGCTTCAAAGATGCAAGTGGTCTTGCCAAGATGTCTCCAGTTACTTATCGGGGAATCATTGAGGGATCTGTTCAAAAGATAAGTTTCACCCCAAACACAGTTGACACTAAAATAAAATTAAACAACGACAATCTAATTTTACCAAAACCTGTAATCGCCAAAATAGTTACAAGCTCTATGCTTGGAGGTGATGCTCAATTATCACTAGTCTCATTAGGTAAATCATTAAAAAGCAACGAACTAAATACAGTCAAAAAAGATTGTCCTAATCAAAGATTTTTATGTGGTGGAGATAAAATTAAAGGGGTAGAGATGGCTAGCATAACAAGTCTTACAGAGGGTATCACTGGAATTATTGATGAAGCAGATAGGCAAGAAATAATAAACAAAGTATCAGAGTCTATTACTCAATTCGATAGGACTCAAGCCAATCTTGATGAACTTGTCTTGCTATCTAAATTAGAACTTATAAGAGCAAAACCTATAATTTCTGAATTAACAAAAGCTTCTATTCATTTAAATAATATTCTTAAAAGCATAGACAACCCCAAGACACTAAAAGATATTCAGGACCTCGCTTCAACATCAAGTTCTCTGACAAAGAAAATTAACGAAATGAGTTCAGAAATGGGAACTATTATGGAGGACGAAGAACTCTTAAACTCCCTAAAAAGGGTGACTATCGGTTTGGGCAAATTATTTGATGACATATATCCTTAAACACAACAATTTTCAGGTGACGCTATTAATTGCATCCATTGCAATTGAAGCAATAGCTTGATCACTTGCCTTAGGGAGTTGCACATATTTACCTCCAGAGACCTCAGCCAAGTCTTTGCCCATTCCACTTGCAATAAACTTTCTTTCTGTATCAATGACTAATAATTTAATACCAAGAGCTCGATAACGCGAAGCAACATCAAGAACTTCTTGCTTTAAATCAGGAGGTGTTTCTCCCTCAAGGACTGGTTGACCTAATGAAGTGCTTAAGGGGACGTTTCCTCTACCATCTGTAATTGCTACGACTACCACCTGAGCCAGGTCCCCAGTTGCCAAAGCATTTGCTCCTACTCTTGCAGCTTGAGTTAAACCATGAGCAAGTGGAGATCCGCCACCACATGGCATTGCCTCTAGCCTCCTTTTCGCAGCAGTGATTGATCTAGTTGGAGGAAGCAAAACTTCTGCTTGATCTCCTCTGAAAGGTATTAGAGAGACTTCATCTCTGTTTTCGTAAGCTTCAGTCAACAAGCGAATAACAGCTCCCTTTGCACTCTGCATTCTATTGAGAGCCATTGAGCCACTTGCATCAACCAAGAAAATTACAAGTGCTCCTGCTTTACGTTGAAGTAATTTTGCGCGCAAATCCCCTTCCTCAACAATAACTTTTCTATTAGGTTCTCTTTCTCTTCTAGCTTTCTGATAAGGAGCGGCAGCTCTTAAAGTTGCATCAACAGCAATCCTTCTAACAGGACCTCTTGGAAGAATTGGTTTTACATATCTCCCTCGGTTATCACTTAAAACAGCTGATCGACTTCCACTATTTCCACTCTTTGATTTAGTGGATGAAAAAAGCAATAAATCAGGATCTACAGCACATGCTTCTGGATCAAGCATGAATTCCTCCGGAATTGGAGGTGATGACTCTTCATCTTGCTCCTCTTGCTGATCTTCTTCTTGATCTTCTTCTTGATCATTATTTTCATCAGAGTCTTCAGGAGGCGGCGGTGGCTGCTGATCTTCAGGAGCTGGAGGCTCCATTTCCTCTTCCGAAGGCATTTGCATCGCCCTTGGAGCGATTACAAGTCTTACTGCAGCTTTTAAATCTTCAGCGTCCACTAAATCTCTACCACACAAGGCAGCATGAGCTTTTGCAACTCTTACTGCATAAAGCTCTGATCTGTGCCCTTCTACTCCCCCTCGAATGGCTTCCACAACTAAGTATTCAATTTGATCCTTACTGATTTGAACATCTGGAAGCCATTGCCTTGCTAAAAGTAATTGTGTTGATAGAGACTCTGTGTCTTCAGACCATTTCTTAGAAAAAGCTTCACTTGATTGACCATGAGAAATGGCAGATTGAGTTATTTCAACTCTTTGTTCGTTTGTAATTAATTGATCTGCAGATAAAACAATTGCAAATCTATCCAAGAGATGGTCCCTTAACCGACCCTCTTCAGGATTGTAAGTAGCAATCAATAGAGGTCTGCACGGGTGACTTAGGCTCAATCCTTCTCGTTCAACCCTATTTTCACCTGCTCCTACTGAAGCCAAAAGAAGATTAACAATGCTGTCATCCAACAAGTTCAATTCGTCTATGTACAAAACTCCTCTGTGAGCCTCAGCCAGTAACCCTGGCTGAAATACTGGAGTTCCGCTTGACAATGAAGCAGCAACATCAACTGCACCAACAAGCCTATCCTCAGTTACTCCTAAGGGAACCTGAATAAAAGGCGCAGATACAACTTTTTTTGGGATATTTTCTAAGTCATCAAGATTTTCATGACTTCCTATTTTTTTGGTAAACAGTTTTTTTGTTAAATCATCCCACTCGCCTGAAAAAGAAGGATCTAAATTTCTACCAGCTGGATAAATAAATGAATCATCACCATCATCAGTATCAGCTAATTCGTCTAAATCGATTATTTCAATCGGCGGGAGAAGGGCATGCAAGCCTCTAGCTAAAACAGATTTCCCAGTCCCTCGACCACCCGCAATTATTACACCTCCCAAACCTGGATCAACTGCAGCAAGCATTAAAGCAAGCTTTAAAGTTCCATGGCCTGTAATTGCAGCCAAAGGGAAAGCAAGATTAGCTCTATCCATAACAGCAATGTCTTTTGAAGCAGAAGACATATTGTTTTTATTCAATCCACTGGAAACCATAGGGTTGGATAAATCAGGCAAATTTTAGAAAGTCTTTTAATATTCGCATGACTTATGCAAAACAAAAAACACAATTGAAACTCGTCATCTCAATAGGCGCAAATATCCCTGGCATTCTTGGAGATCCCATAAGAACAATCGCTACCATGAGGCCGCAAATTGAAAAGAGCATAATTGAGTGGAATGTTGCTTTAAATCGTCCAAGAATCGACTCTCCAAATATTAATAAGTCTTTATCTTTTCAATGGGCGCCTCTATTTGAGACTGATCCTTTAGGAGGGCCAATTAATCAACCAAAATTTATTAATACCGTAGTTGTTGTAGTGGGAGAGAGTTTATCCTCTGTTGGACCAAACGAAAAAGCAGCAATCTCTTTAATGAAAAAATTTTTAGAATTAGAAAAAATCGCAGGGAGAGAGAGAGAAAATACAGAAATTTCTTGGGGACCAAGATCTTTAGATATTGACTTCATTTCTTGGGGAGATCTTCAAATAAATACAGAGACTCTGATTTTGCCTCATCCAAGATTGAGTGAAAGAAACTTTGTTTTAATTCCCCTCATAGAAGTTTTATCAAAGGATCAAGGCAAACCGAAACGAATCAATTCTCAAAGCATTTGGCCTGAATAAAGCTCGTAACAAAAATCACCAACCTTTTCTAAAAAAATCAGTCATCCTATGTGAACAAATAAGAAATGCATGTCTATTCCAGGACCTGAACCCTCAGAAATTCTTGAGACAAAAGCTTGTCTTGATGCTAAGAAAATTCGTTTTGAAATCAATAAATTTCTTTTACCTAATTCAATGGAAGGCGAGTTTGGGGTCATTCGTCACCCAGGAGCTGCCTTAGCAGTCCCAATCACAGAAACTGGAGAGGTTATTATTCTTCGTCAATACAGATTTGCATGCTCAAGAAGAATTCTTGAGTTTCCAGCTGGAACTTTAGAGGATGGCGAAAGCCCACTTGAATCAATCAAAAGAGAAGTTCAAGAGGAAAGTGGTTACGCTGCAAAAAGATGGGACAATCTTGGAGAGATGCTTCCTTGCCCAGGATACTCAGACGAAATAATTCATATTTTTCTTGCAAGAGATTTAACTAAACTTGAGAAGAAGCCTGAGGGCGATGAGGACGAAGATATTGAAGTATTAAAGATTGCTCCCGAAAAGTTAAATAAACTTATTGCAAGTGGCGAAGAATCACTTGATGGGAAAACTATTACAGCATGGTTTAGAGCATGCCAAATCTTAAATCTAAAATGACAAAGTTTCGATCAATTTTTTGGCACAGACGAGATTTAAGAATTGAAGATAATATTGGTCTATTCGAAGCATCTAAGAATTCGAAAACTCTAGTTGGAGCATATATTTTAGATCCCAATCTTTTAAATCTAAATAAAACAACATCAGAAGCAAAAAATTGGTTTTTAGGAGAAAGTCTTTTAGAACTCCAAAGGAACTGGGAAAGCAGAGGAAGTCGTTTATTAATACTAAATGGAGATCCTATAAAATTAATTTCAAAATTAGCGAATCTAATTAAAGCTGAATGTATTTACTGGAACGAAAATATTGAACCTTATGAAATCAACAGAGATAAACAAATTAAAAATCAACTTTTAAAAGAGAAAAGGAAAGTTTATACATTTTTAGATCAATTAATTGTTAATCCAGTTAACATCAAAACTAACAATGAAGAACCATACAAAGTATATGGGCCTTTTTATCGAAAATGGATTGATATCATAAACAGAACAAATTTATTAGAGAATAGTTTAATACTAGTTCCCTCAACACCCGCAAAGATAAGCGATCTCGGTGACAGAGAAATATCATTAATTAAAAACTCTGATATAAATTACTGCATTACAAAAAAAAGCCAAGTTGTTTATAATTTAATCTCGTCAAATAGATTCAATAATTCCAACCTCTGTCCTTGCAAACCAGGAGAATCGAATTCAAAAAAGCAATTAAACTTTTTCATACATTCAGGAATTATAAATTCATACGATCAAGCAAGAGACATTCCATCTTTAGAGTCAACTTCGACTCTAAGTGCTGCCTTAAGTTTAGGGACGATAAGTTGTAGGGCTGTATGGAATGGTTCTCAAATATCAAAAAAAAATGCTACCGATGAATATCAAACAAATTCTATTGATATATGGATAAAAGAACTTGCATGGAGAGAGTTTTATCAAAATGCACTATTTAATTTTCCAGAGCTTGAGAAAGGTCCATATAGAAAAAAATGGTTTAATTTTCCATGGGGAAACAGAACTGATTGGTTTGAGGCTTGGGAGAATGGGTTTACTGGTATCCCAATAATTGATGCTTCAATGAGACAACTTAAGAATTCCGGATGGATGCACAATCGATGCAGAATGATTGTTGCTTCTTTTCTAGTGAAAGACCTTTTAATCGATTGGAGGTGGGGAGAAAGTTTCTTTATGAAAAATTTGGTTGATGGTGACTTAGCCTCAAACAATGGAGGTTGGCAATGGAGTGCGAGCAGTGGAATGGATCCAAAACCCCTTAGAATATTTAATCCTTTTAGACAAGCTTCTAAATTCGACGAGAATGGAACCTATATACGAAAATGGATCCCCGAGTTATCACACATTTCAACATCTGATTTACTTTCAGGTGAAATAATTTCTGCGGAGAGAAAAGACTATCCAAAACCTATAATAAATCACAAAATTCAAACATCAATCTTCAAAGAATTATATTCTAGTATTAATTAACTTACTTTCTAAATATTTCCTTAATTTTATCAATCACATATGACTGTTGAATAGATTTCATTTCAGGGAATATTGGCAAACTAATTACCTCATTACACACTTTTTCAGTAATTGGAAGAGATCCCTCTTTATATCCTAGTTCTTTATATGCAGGTTGAAGATGTATCGGTATTGGATAATATATTATTGTGTTTACACCAAGCCGATGAAGTTCAGCCTTAAAGAGATCTCTATTTTGATTACATGAAACATCCTCTGAAGTTGTTTTTATATTTTGAATAAAAGAATTATCCATTATTCTTATCACAAATTGATTCCAAGAATGACCAGCCTTGTTGCTTAAATTGTTAGATGGCAATCTTATTGTTTTAAAAAAAGATAACTTATTTCTATAATTCATTGCTATTTCATTTCTTTGTTCGATCCATTTATTCAATCGAATTAATTTAACATTGAGAATGGCGGCTTGCAATGAATCAAGCCTACTATTATATCCAATATTTGTATGAAAATATCTCTTTGGCATCCCATGAATAGCTAATTCCCTGATTGTTTTTGCCAGATAAAAATCATTAGTAGTTATGGCACCTCCATCTCCTGCTGCACCTAAGTTTTTAGTAGGGAAAAAACTAAAACAACCTACATCCCCATAACTTCCTACGGGTTTACCTCGCCAATGAGCACCAGCTGCTTGAGCACAATCTTCTATAACCTTTAGATTATTCCCTTCAGCAATTGCCATAATTTTATCCATATTTAGTGGATGACCAAACAAATGCACAGGCAAAATAGCTTTTGTTCTAGAAGTTATTGCTTTTTCTATTAAATCCAGATCCATAAGATAATTTTCAGGATCAATATCTACAAATACCGGCCTAGCTCCAACACTTGTAATTGCTTCTGCAGTAGCAAAAAAACTAAATGATGAGGTGATAACCTCATCACCCTGTCCAATATTTAGTGATCTTAAAGCAAGAATTAATGCATCAGTTCCACTATTACAACTAACTGAGTAGGAAGTTTCTGTAGCTAAGGCAAAAGCTTTTTCGAAGGAAGTTACCTCTTCTCCTCCAATATATTTTCCGCTTCTAAAAACCTTTATTAAAGCTTCTTCAATCTCTTCTCCAATTTCAGAAATTTGAGCTTCAAGGCTAAAAGGAGGTATTTGCATAACTATTTAAATTAAGTTGCAACGATGAACAATCAAAAAGAAACTCATTAATTCATCCAAACCATTCAGGCTCCATACCAGGATGCCATTTGATGTTGCAACCAATAGAGGGTTTTTGATTAGCTGAAATATCTTCTCCCTTTAATAATGATCTGAGTGCTAGACGAATATCATCACCAGAAACAGGTATTTCATTACCAGGACGACTTTCGTCCATTTGTCCCCTGTATCTCAATGTTGAGCCTCCATCTGGAGAAGGCCAAAAAATATAAAAATCGGGCGTACATGCGGCTTTAAGCGCCTTTGCTAATTTCTGATCACAATCAAATAAATACGGAAACTTCCATCCCAGTTGATTAGCTTGAGATGCTAAGAATTCTGGTGCGTCTTGCGGGTGTGTTTTCATGCTATTGCTAGAAATAGCCAAAAATTGAACGTCATCACCAAAAGAATTGAATAAATTTGTGATTCCACTTTCTACATGTTTAACAAATGGACAATGAGCGCATATGACCATCAAAAACAATGGTCTTTTTGTTAATTCAAAATTACTGATATGACTAAGACCTTTTAAAGAATCGTCCGGAGCGAGCCTCACATCTGAAACCACACCTAACTCAAAAGCAGGTAATTGAGTTCCTAATGGAAGCATTGTTGAGGCTGTTCGAACCATGATTCTTGTACTTTTTGGGGTAAATGGATTGCAGGACTTTTAACTATATATTCATTTAACTATGAGTCTTAGCCCTAAATAAGGGACAATTAGTAATACTAACCAAATGAGTCCGAAAGATGCTTCTCGATCTTAGTGGCAAAAAAATCCTTGTTACAGGAATAGCAAACAATAGGTCAATTGCCTGGGGGATTGCACAACAGTTAAAAGCAGCTGGAGCTGAACTAGGAATTACATACTTGCCCGATGAAAAAGGTAGATTTGAAGCGAAAGTAAAAGAACTTACTTCTCCGTTAAATCCAAGCCTGTTCTTACCACTTAATGTTCAAAACTCTTCTCAAATTGAAGAAGTTTTTGAAGCCATTAAAAATCAATGGGGCCAGATTGATGGATTAGTTCACTGTCTAGCCTTTGCAGGGAAAGAAGAATTAATAGGTAATTACAGTGCAACTTCTTCAGAGGGATTCTCAAGAGCCCTAGAAATTAGTGCTTACTCACTTGCCCCACTATGTAAATATGCAAAACCTCTATTCAGTAAAGGTGCGGGCGTAGTCACCTTGACTTACTTAGGCGCAGAAAGAGCGATTCCCAATTACAACGTAATGGGAGTTGCTAAAGCAGCTTTGGAGGCATCCGTTAGATATCTTTCGGAAGAACTTGGTCCTGAAAACCAGGTTCGAGTGAATGCTATTAGTGCTGGACCAATAAGAACTCTGGCGAGTTCAGCTATTGGAGGAATTCTGGACATGATTCATAACGTCGAAGCAAAAGCTCCCCTAAGGAGAACCGTTACTCAAATCGAGGTGGGGAATACCGCTGCTTTCTTGCTTAGCGATCTCTCAAGTGGTATATCAGGACAAACTGTTTATGTTGACGCAGGTTATTGCATAAATGGAATGTAATTTCAAGCCAACTCAAATTGCCAATCAAATATGAAAAAAACTAGAGAGGGAAATATTAGCCGGAAAACTAAAGAAACTGAAGTTTTTGTGAAAATTGATCTTGATGGTTCTGGTAAATGCAGTTCAAATACCGGGATTGGTTTTCTCGACCATATGATCCAACAATTATCTAGTCATGGATTATTTGATATTGAAGTAAGGGCTAATGGAGATACTCATATAGACGATCATCACAGCAATGAAGATGTTGGGATTGCTATTGGACAAGCTTTATCGAAAGCATTAGGTGATCGAGTTGGAATAAAACGCTTTGGTCATTTTTTAGCTCCGCTTGATGAAGCTCTTATTCAAGTTGTAGTTGATTGTTCCGGTCGGCCACATTTAAGTTTTAATTTGGATATTCCTTCTCAAAAAGTGGGCACTTATGACACGGAGTTGGTTAAAGAATTTTTTGGTGCGGTTGTGAGTAATGGTGGGTTAACTCTCCACATCAGGCAACTGGCGGGAAATAATACTCACCACATAATTGAGGCTACTTTCAAATCTTTTGCAAGAGCTCTTCGGATGGCTACTGAAATTGACCCTAGAAGATCAAGTCAAATTCCAAGCAGTAAAGGAGTTCTTGAACAGGCTGGTCAATGAAAATCAATAATTAAATAAATCATTTTGACCTTGAGCTCGCAAAAGTAAGAAGTTTAAGCGAAAATCAAGTTTCAATCTTAGAAAAATAGTGGCAGTTAGTTATTTAAAAAGAGAAACCTCACCACAGCAAACGATCTTCAATAAAGAAGATTGGTCAAGTGCGTATTGCAATGTTGAAAAAGAATTAGATCACGCTGAACTCAAACTGGTAAAGGGATCTATTCCTGAACAAATTTCTGGCACCTTTTATAGAAACGGGCCTGGCAGATTAGAAAGAGGCGGAAGATGGGTACATCATCCATTTGATGGAGATGGCATGATTGCTGCATTCAAATTTGAAAATGGAAAAATAAACCTGACAAATCGTTTTGTTCGAACAAAGGAATGGGCAGAAGAAGAAAAATCCCAAAAATTTCTATACAGAGGTGTATTTGGGACTCAAAAGGAAGGCGGGGTATTAGCTAATGCTCTTGATGTAAGGCTAAAAAATATTGCCAATACTCACGTAATAAAACTTGGAGATGATCTACTAGCTTTATGGGAAGCATCCAGTCCATATTCACTAAATCCTAATACCCTTGAGACCAATGGTTTATCTGATTTAAAAGGAGTTTTAAAAAAAGGAGAGGCATTTAGTGCTCACCCACGATTTGACCCTGGCCATCACAAAGATCAAAGAATGGTCACTTTTGGTGTATCGACAGGTCCTAAAAGCACAATTAGATTGATGGAATTTTCCACAGAGGGAGAAAATATTGGTTCTCTTTTAAGTGATAGAAAAGATTCTTTTAATGGATTTGCGTTTTTGCATGATTTTGCCATAACTCCAAACTGGGCAATATTTCTCCAAAATGCTATTAGTTTTAATCCTCTCCCCTTCCTACTTGGACAAAAAGGAGCAGCACAATGCTTAGCTTCGAAACCCGATGGGACTCCAAAGTTTTTATTAATTCCAAGGGACTCTGGCAAATTTGCTGGCCAACCTCCAAAATCAATTGATGCTCCCAAGGGTTTTGTTTTTCATCATCTAAATGCATGGGAAGATAATGAAAAAATCAATATTGAGAGTATTTTTTATGATGATTTTCCTAGTATTGGACCCGAGGATAATTTTAGAGAAATTGATTTTGATCTTTTACCAGAGGGAATTTTGAAAAGAAGTGAAATCAATCCAATAGAAGATACATTTACCTGTTCAACAATAAGCAATCAATGTTGTGAATTCGCAATGGTTAATCCACGTTTCGAAGGATTAAAGGCCCGGTTCAGTTGGATGGCAACTGCAGAAGAGAAAGAAGGGAATGGGCCACTTCAAGCTATAAAAAAAATCGATTTATCTAACAA
>QBVL01000018.1 GCA_003284375.1 Prochlorococcus sp. AG-311-J23 | reverse complement strand
AAGCAAATACAGGGAGACCAATTGTTGCTGTTCCTGCAACGAAAGCAGCAAAGATAAGGAAAGGAAGCAAGGGGTACCTTTTAATCATCTTTAAAATTAAAATTTAGTTAATCTTATAAGTAATTTTACTTAACCGTGCCTTTTCTTAGGCACAAAAAAACCGCCCAGTTCTGTATGGACGGTTTTTTGTGAGATCAGGCGCAAGTGTTTCCTTGTTTCCACTGCGGAGGATCTCAACTCCTCACATTTTGAATTTACCTGAATTGGAATAGTAATAAACCCTTAGCAGGTGGGTTTTAAGATTGGCACAGTCACTAAAAAAGCACCCTATTGGATGCTCTTTCGGCACAGAACTATGTGTGAGGAGTTGTTCTGTATACCTATTCTTATATATCCAGGACCAAGATGGCAATTATAAAAATAATCTCTTAAATATTGGGAAAAATTAGTGTTCCAAAAAGTCGGTGGTAGTTGGACTCAAAGACTGTTCACTTCATAATCATAAAAATCAAGTTTATAAGGTGTTTTAGCGTTTCAATAAGACTGTTTGGTTGATTCAATAATTACATAACCAATGCAATAATAAACACCATAGTTGCTAGAACAGATAAATGAAAAAGAAGTTCACCAGAGAAAAATTATTGTTCGTAGACAGACCTGAATACACGTACGCATAAAGCAAGTCCACAATTCGATGCAGCATTAAGAACCCTTGAGGAAGAGGATGAAATAGTATTCACTTAATTGGGTAGAGATTTTAGAAATCAGAGGGAGAATATCAATACTCTTCACGACCTTCAAGAGAAAGGCATTCATGCAAGGACAACTTATGGAATGATTAATACCAGAGCAATTGGAAAGTTTGCTCCAATCGTTGTTATTGGTCTTTTATCTGAAATAGGAGAAGTAGAGAGTTAGATGCTGATTGAGAGAACTCAAGAGAGCATTTACTACAGAAGAGAAACAGGAGGAAATATTGGAGGCAGACCAAAGACAAATGATGATAAAGAAAGTTTGGTTTTGCGTTTAAGAATAGAAGGGTGTTCTTTTCGTTCAATTAGGAAACAAGCCGGACTTGCTTTATCAACCATCCGAAGAATTATTGTTGAGCATAAAATGCTGACTCGAAGGTTAGCAGATTAATCATTTTCTCAACGAGATGCCAGGAGTTTGGCGATGAAGAGATATAGAGAGACTCAAAGATAACTTTTGGGATTAAACTGTAAGAAAGAGAGTCATTCACAATGCTCCCACAAGAATTTTGAAGCATCATTATCCCCCAAGATCAGTTGTTTTTCCAGTCTTCGAATGCACCTTACATATCTTCAATTTCTTTTTTTACATGGGCACGATTAAAAAATGCATCTGATTCTTTTGGGTTAATGTTTAGAACTTGTGAATAGTCGTTAATGGCACCATCAAAATCATTTAAATTACGTTTGGCATTTCCACGCATTGAGTAAACAAGACTAATCTCAATTGGTGAAAGTTCTAATGCTTTGTTGTAGTCGAGTATTGCCTCTTCATAATTTGAAAGCTCAAACTTATCTTGTGCTCTATTGAAAAAAACTAATAATCTCTTGCTTTTATATTGAGATTGTTCTTTTCTTTTAAAGCAATCATTAATCCTGCACTCATAACAACAGCAGTGGATCCAAGAACAAAATCCTTAGTAACTTTCAGCAGCGATAAACCAACAGCAGTCGCAGCACCAATTCCTAAAGCAATCGCAGTGGTAAGGGGTTTCATATTTTATTCACCCCCTACTCTCATTGACTTGAAAAATCTTTCATAGATACCCGCAAAGTCTTGTTCAAGTAGATGTTTTGAATGCTCTTAGGACTTTTGAACAATTTAGCGACTGTTCTTTATGTAGACCTTGAAGGATAAGGCGTATGTCTACTGTAGATTCTCTGCTGCTTGCTTGATGTTCCTACCTTTAATAAAAATCTCTGTGGACTCATGAGCCCTGCAATTTTAAAAATTGAGGGTTAACTGATCATGTAACTTGGGATTGTTTTTGTTCTTTTTCAACTTTGACGCTCTTCTTTTTCTTGAGCCATGTTTCTCAAGGATACTATTAGCGATGTCAATGAAGCCAGGCTTATTTCTAATCTCTTTTAACTTTGCCCGTGCTGTCTTTGCACTAACAAAAGGATCTACTATAGGTAATGGATAATTTTTTCCAAGAACGAGTGATGAATCATTTTGACGAAATAGATCAATTTCCCATGGTTCATGGATGAATTTGATTGGAAGACCATGTAATTCCTTTACCCAAGCTCGAATAAATACTCCCTGCGGGTCATGATCATATCCTTGTTTAATTGGGTTATAAATTCTAATAGTGTTAATTGCGGTTGTACCCGATTGCATTTGGCATTGTGTCCAATGAATTCCTGGCTCGTAGTCAATAAATTTGCGTGCCAGGCATAAACCACTCTCTTGCCATGGCAGCCATAATTGATAGCTAGCAAACGACATAAGCATTGCTCTCATTCGAAAATTAATCCACCCATGATTATTTAGGGATCTCATACATGCATCAATAAAAGGTATTCCAGTCAAACCTTGACTCCATGCTTCTAAAAAAATTGTATTTGAATTTCTGATGCCACTCATTTGTGGGTGGTACTCACGATTTTCTAATTCAGGTTCTGATTCAAGCTTTTGAATAAAATGACAATGCCAATGCAATCTTGAATCAATTGCTTTGGATCCACTTTTCTTGGTTTTTCTAATAGCTTGGACTACCTCTCTAATTGATAGACAACCCCAAGTTAAGTAAGGTGATAAGCGAGAACACCCATCAAATGCTTTTAATGGACTTGATAGAGAATATTGATAATTATCTAATTTGTATTTCAGGAATTCATTCAGTCTATTAAGCCCTTGACTTCTTCCCCCCTGAATTCGATGAATACATTTATCTACATTTAAATTTAGACTCTTAGATGAGGGTAAACGATGACTTGCAATGTTAATAAAATGATTTACTTTCTTGGGATTATTGATGAGTTCCTGTGACATATGTTGTTCCCATTTTTGAGACCATTTTTTACGAGTTTTGAGACCTCTAAAAACGCCAAATTGTCTGTATTCATTCCAATTTATACATTTGTTTTTTGTAAAGTTCCTTAGACTTGCATCACGTTTAAATGTCCATTCGTTTCCGGTTTCTTCGTGGCTATAAAGACCTTTAATGTGAAACCTTTCCATAAATTCTTTTATCACATCTTCGATATTCCCAACTCTTATGATTAATTTTAAACCAATATCATTTAGTGATTTATTTAAATCAATTAAAGATTCTCGTACAAATTCCCATTGCCTTGATGAATGATCAGGAAGTTTCCAGAGATCAGTTTCAACAACAAAGATTGGTATTACATTACCAAGTTTAAGAGCTTCATTAAGAGCTTGATTATCATATGTTCTTAAGTCTTTTTTGAACCAATATAAATTTATTGTTTCCACTCTCTAGATTTAAACAAGGCCGTAAGTTAAAAAACTTTTATTTACCTTATCTTAAAGTTTATTTAGTTGTGAGTAATTAAGAAAAAAGTTTTTCGTTTGAGTATTCTTTTCATATTGATTTAACAAGTAATAACCACGCTGCTTTCTGGACTTGAATAAGGTAGTTTTATGGATAATAATCAACGACTCACAATTATTTGGGCTAATACAAGGATAACTTATCTCGATAGCTTACAGAGGTATGAAGACAGTTATGCAGTTAGTCAAGAATTTTGTGAGTGGACAACATCATTTAATGTCTACCCTGAAGGACTTAAAGCTTCAACACTTAAAGTTCCAACCTTTAAGAAGGAAAACCGTACTGGTTAACCAACTCAATAGCTAAACAATCTAGACAAAATGTTAATCAAGCTGTGTAAGTTAATCAATCATCTACAAGTGCTTGAAAAGGTTTTGTAAAGCGCCTTTTTACACTGAACTAAAACTATGAAAATTGTTCTACATAGCAATTCCCTCTCTCGCTAATAATTTAACCAGACTCAGTTCAATGAGCTACCACAATGCCTCTTTGAACTTTTTGCACGTATCTAATAAACATAATTTTGCACTGAGTGACAAGTCCCTGCATGAAATACAAATGCAACTCATGAATAAACACGAACTAAGGCTCAGGTATATACAGCTGATGAACGACGCACAAAAGACACTTGGTAGAAATGAGGCTATTGACTTGATTAAAGAATAAGTGGTGATTTGGAAAAAACTAAGTGCTTAGATAGTTTTTTTAACTCTTGTTTTCCCAATAACTCTTTGCAGAGTCAATCATTTTGACTATCTCGCTATCAGGACAGCCAGTTTG
Organism: Prochlorococcus sp. AG-311-J23; assembly: GCA_003284375.1. GTDB lineage: Bacteria > Cyanobacteriota > Cyanobacteriia > PCC-6307 > Cyanobiaceae > Prochlorococcus_B. Next base: position 29,392 of record QBVL01000018.1, on the reverse strand, counting down.
CTCTTGCAGTAATTTGCATTGAGAGTTGATATCTCTCTAGATTTTTCTGATTTCTACAAACTGTTCATCAGTGAATTGGAAGTTGCTCATGTTCTTGAACTCTTTATAATTTTCATCAATTTGTGTCATTTTTGATGGACGCCCTATTGAATTGCGAAGATGAACATATGAAAAGCATTTCTAAACTTTTAGCAATTAGTATCGTTGCAATTTTTGTCCTTTCTGCTTTTGCAGGATTGTTTGGAACACTTTTATCGAGCTAATCAACTGTTTTATGATTTATAAAATTATCAGGCAGGATAAAGAATCCGATGATGTTACTTTGCAAGAATTTAACTGCTATGACGATGCATATGATTTATTAGAAGATATATACTCTGATGTTTGTTGTTCTGATGCTGATTATGGGGACCGTCCCTATTATGAAATTATTGAAGTAAAAGAATAAAACTTACATAGAGTCAATAACTGCTCATTGCTTGGCATCTAAATAAGCTGAATTTTCGTGATTTTAGATCTCTTTTTCTTGTCTTTCGCAAAGGAGCCGTCATTCCTATGATATTTGAAAGACTTAGTGAGAAACTAGATGTTTAGGCAAGAGGCCCTTTTGGAATATTTAAGCTCATCTGAGGGGATTAATAAAATTATTGTTGGAATTATTTTAGTTGGAGCTATTAATGCAATTTTTATAACCTATAGCGTTAGACGAACTTATGGAGCTGCTAAAAAAGAAAAAGAACTACTAAAAATTCAACAAGCTAAAATCGATAAATTATCCCCTAAGCAAGAATAAAATATATGCCTATTTATATACGACAGACTATGGTATCGAGGTGTAGACGACTTTATCTTAAACGTGCCATTGTCGTTTATGTAGAGTAAATTTTGATAGCAAGCCTTTTGCCTTTATTTATGCCTGGATTTATATATAGTCCTTGTGTAACTCGACCAGTCAAGGGAGATTTTGATGATGAATTATTTCATTGATAGGGGTGTTTGAGTGAAGATTATTTTGTTGATAGTTATTTTTTGTGGTCTTACTTTTCCTAGTGTACGTATAACCATTGCAGCTTTATTAGAAGGTTCGTCTGATTATCTATATGATTCAGCCAAGAGTGAAAAAAATTTTATTCCTTATTGGTTAAAGAAAGTTGTAAATGACTAATCATTTGTAAGTCGTATCAATATGGAATTGTAAGGATTGGGAGTTGTGGACCATTCTCCAGATAATGAGTGTTTTAATGCCCTCAATTAAAGTTTTTATAAAGACAATGAATAACCTGTCGAAAAATAAAATCAGTATATTTTGATAAATTTTACTCAGATTAAGCCTATTTTTAGTACTTCTGGTTAGTTGGTTTTCTTTTTTGGGGGATCATATTTTCTATGAGTTTTCTGCAACTTAAAAGCTCAAGTTTTTAATTAGGAATATCTCTTTTAATTCACTTTTTATAAGGTTAATAACCCAGAGCATATCGAATTGAAATGAATAAATTGCAAGCTAAATAATTCTTAAGGGTGTTCATATCAACTTGTGGGTGCATTGATCCTCAAAACTCAGGTTAAAGTTTTCAAAATTATCTGTAAACTCAAGTGTGTATTAGCCCTGATATTGAAGAATTAATAGCTGATTCTATGACAGGTCTTATGATCCGAGCTGAAAGACTTAACGAATGCGATCAATTAGCCATTAGTGAAGAATTTAGAGAGTGGTTAAATGAGGGCGTAAGGGTTGAGGATGTTTTGAAAGTAGTGACTATCAAAGAATAAGCATAAATTTAGTGGAGAAATTTATGCTGCAATTTTTTCAATATCTAATAGTTTAGCGATATCAACGTCTACATCATCTCCTTCTTCTTTACGTTTTACGAACTTATCAAAGTCAAATACACTATAACTGTCTCGATTGAGCTCAGCATTTTTATTTAGGTAATCTAGCGAGACTAGAAAGACAGGAAAAACGCAAAATAGAATAACTAAGATGTAAAATTCTACAAGCATTTTAATTAATTATGCTAGTTTAGCTTCACTTAGATAGACAATGATTGCAATAGGGATGAGCTTAATTTGCTGCTTTCCTTATACAATATTAGCTGTAAGAAATTAGAGAATTTATGTAGCTATTCATTCTTAGGTGAGTTTTTAGATAGAAACAATACTGAGTCTTTAATTGACGATTGGTTTCGAAGCCTTCTATGCAGCTTTATCTTCTAGTCGACCATATCGGTACCTCATTATGTCTATGATTTGATCTTTTGTACTCCAGCTTTTAATTTTATTCTTAATGATAAGTAGTTGTGATTCAGTGAGTTCAATAGGTGATTTATCAAGATTGCTCATTTAGTTAAATATTCGTAGCAGTGATGATGATTTGCAAGCAGAGTAGACAGAAAAGGGTAACCATTGGGCTTCAGGACATGCTTGGATGAATCGATTTTCACATTTCTGTTGAGATTGTCAATTCCTTTCATGTGCTAAGCAACATCGATAACGGATGTAATAGATAATGCATAACACAATCACTTCTAATCCCCAATCCTTAAAAGTAAATGTAATGTCTAGGTTTCAATTTTTTCTTTAAAGCAATCTGTATTATGCAACTTTTGGATCTTCCTTGTCATGTAACTCTTTCTTGATCTTGGAATATTTTCTGCCAATCTTGTATTGCCTCTGGAACAAATCTAATTGGTTAGTATCATCATCTGTAGCTTTAGTTTCTATTTCTGCTATTGGTTTAGTCATTTGACTCCATACAAAAAGCATCGAGAGAGCAGACACTAGCAATGGAAGATATGCTTTAATCAAACTGACGACTATTAAGGTAGTTATAAAACAAAGAGAAAAAAAAGTCCATTTATGAATTCTAGTTTTATCTAGCTTTTTATTTTTTCTTTTTGAAGAAGGAATATTCGGCAGATCAGGAGTCATTCGTATTGAGATGTAGGTGTATTGGCTTAGAGGATTTAGTAATTGTTTTATTTGCTGTAATAATATCTGTTTTTAACTGAGCTTTATCTGATACATATTTTGCTATTCGCTTTAAGTAGCTTAAGATCTTTAAATTTGTGAGATATCCGGGATACCGTTTTTGATAATGACACAGAAATTCTATTTATTCTAACTAGATGATTTTTAACAAATTCAGTCAAGCTTGTAAATGTTTCTGAATGAATCGCCATAGACTTGAGTAGGTTGCTTATTCTTTTTTACGTTTCATGAGCAGAACTGTTTTTATCTATTCCTTGCTCAAAAGTCATTTGTTGGTTTTTCCCAGTAATTTTTCTCTGGTTGCGGATTCAAATAGACGATAAATACGTTAAGTAGAAGATTCTGTAGATGTCGGTTGCTATTTATTGAAAATATAAGAAAAGTAAGATTCAATTTAAATACCATCATGTCACCAAGATAATTAAATCTCCATATGGATTAATATTTCATAAAGAAACAACTCAAATAAAACCGGTGAAAATCAAGATAACTAAGTTGTGAATATATAGAATATTTAATCTAAAAAAATATTACTTTCTCTTCTAATTCTTCATCTGAAGAACTAAATAATTCTTATAAGAAAATATTGATTTGACTAGGTGTAGATTGTTAGGCTAATAAAACAAATTTTTGTACCTCAAGATCAAATAATCGAGAAAGTTTTAAAACATCTAAAGGTAATATAATCTCTGTTAAAAGATCTAAGTTGGTTTTATTCTATGGGGGGTGATTATAAAGATTAGAAGATGAGCTGATTTTGTTATTTGTGGTTGGATTAGGAGCAGGAGATATGAGTATTAAATTTATTATTTAATTTCGCATTGTAGTTCTGCTAATGCTTCGTTAGGAAGACCAAGAAATGTATCTAAGATCTTATTGCCAGTTTTAGGGATAATGGAAATACCTACCAGCTTTATCGAGCCATTAGCTTGAAGAACATGACCTTCTCCTTCATGTAATTGACCTTTTACTTTGCCTGATGTGAGAAAGGTCTTAACTATTAATTTAGGAAACTTAAGTATGGAGCCAATGCTAAAAAGAAAATTGGATTCAAATTTCAATAACACTTCTCCAGAATTCTTATCAATAGTTCCTTTTAGTTGGTCCATAGACATTTCGATCTTGAAACCAGGAGGCAATGGGAGAGATAAAAATTTAGTTGTTTTTGAAGTAAGAGGAGGAATTGAAAATGCTTTAGATGAAAAGTTGATATGTAGGAGTTTACTTTTCTGATTTGGAAGTATTGTCGCTTCGCCTCCTCCTCCATAAGCGTTATAGCTAAATGATGGATATTTACCTATTGCTAATCGACATCCCTCTAAACTCTTTAGTTGCATAGAGAAATCAATAACTTGTTTTTTATATCCTATTGGAAATCAATTCTTTCAACAAAGTTTTCGATATTTAGTCTTACTTATTTACAGCATTGCAACAATAAAGATTATTTAGGAATTGATTTTTTCTTTCTTCTACGGATTGCATAGATGCTACCAGTCTCGACTTGGACACATTGAGCGAGATTTTTAATGGCAGCCTAAAATAAGTCATTAGCTATTTTCCTTTAATCACCTTAAACCTATTGATTAAGGTGAAAGTTTAATTTTGTAATGAAATCATTATGTTCATTTGGTCATTCCTCTTATCATTATGCACTTCATAAATTATAATGATGTATTAAATAGTGTTATTGATGCCTGACAACTTAACTCCAGATTGGTCTTCAGAGTTTGAACATTATAAGAAACTTTCAAGAGAAGTAGTTACCAATGAGGATATAATTAATTTTTTTAATAAAAATCAGAAAGCTTTTTATCTTGATAGCTTTTCTTCAAGTTGGGGTAAAATGATGGATGCATATGAAGTTAAAGAGAGTTTAAGTTCAGATCAATTAAATAATCTTGAAGAAATGCAATGGCAGGAAATGCCTGACTCATTAAAATTATTTGCTTATAACTTTTGTATTAAGAATGGATTTTGTTTTACTGGAACATCTACTTAACGTTATAATTGTCTCTATTAAATCGTAGACATAGTTACATTATCTATATTAATAGCTTATTAAGTTTTCATAAGTGCTCTTAAGGTTTGCTAAGCATATAGCATCTCTATAGCTTATTGATCGATATTTTCTTTTCTTTTATTTTTTAATCGCTTTCGATTAGTAAGCCATGATTTAAAGTTTGCATCCTCTACTTTTTCTCTCCACTCTTTGGATGATATGGGCAGTTTTGTTTTTTTCTTTTTTTTGTTAATAGTAAAATATAAATTCAGATAAGCAGCTATTACTAAAAGCAAAAGGAAAATGGTATTGATATTCATTTCTCTAAAGTTTTCTTGTATATAGGTTTAGGATAATCAACTTGATCTAATAAGCATATAATTAGAAAGATTAGGTGATTTTTATAGAAAAAAAAGAGGTGTTAATTTTTTATACTAAACCAGTCATCTCAGAAAAAAGTCTTTTTTTAACTGATTCAGAAAACCCTAATAGTAATTAATACTTTTTCTCAACACCGTTATTCAAATTACCTTACCAGTACTAATAACTAGCCTGATCGTAATCATTACCTAAAATATTTATATAAAGACTATTCAAACGGTTTTCGTTAGAGACGACTTTTCCATACCGCTCTTTCTCTCCCAGTTTTTAACGTATAACGACTAAATTCTTTTTCATCAGGAAAGTCAAAAGTAGGATGCTCCCAAGGATGTTCTAGACCTAATGTATGACCAATTTCATCGTCCATTATTGAATAAGGAGAATATGTTCCGTAAGCTCCTTGAAGTAAGCCATTTTTGCTAGAAGAGAATGATGAATTTGAGAATTGTGGAGAAAAAATAATATCTCTACTTGAGGGATTCTTTTCTGGAATATCTCCAACCGTATCGCCGATTGTTCCTTCCGAGGAGAAGATAAGGCTATTAATAAAAAGTCGTATTGTTTCCACTTTGTTCCCGACCTCTTCAAACTCCAAAAAAGTAATATTGGCGATCGTCCCTATTTCATCAAATGCTTTACGTGTTTCTATTTTTTTGAGAATCTGTATTAGAAATTGGTTTGTAAGATATTGAATGATCAGGGAGGGCAAAAAACTCCGAGTTAGATAACGTATTACTACTATCCGCAAAGCTGAAAGAAACGGCTGTAGAACCATTACTTGAATATGCCGGCCCTAAACATTGATCACTATTACATGCCACTGCATCGTTCGATTCATGAAAATAAGCGTCAATTCTGTCAAAACTTGTATATTTGACCGATTTATATGATTCCCCTGAAAAGCTAATGGTTTCTTGATTAAAATCATTTGCAGTCACTTTTTAAAATTTTATATATAATAAAAATATATATAAAATTTATTAACTAGCTATTGATAAGTAGTCAATAATTATTAATAGCAATTTAATAATGATTATATAAAAATAATTTTAATTTTTATTATGAAAATAATTAAAAACGAATATTTTATAGTAATTATTTTAGGTTTCTTTTTGATTTTTTCCTTTCAAGTATCAATTTTACAAGCATTAGAATTTGATTTAACATCAGCTCAAAATGCAGTTGGAAAGAGATTTGCTAGTAAATTTTGCGAGGCGAAGGAAAAAGGATTTTCGTCAGAATCTTCAAGTGAGTTTGCCTTAAATAATACTTATCTAAAATTTGTAGCTTTTCCTGACGATGATGGGTTTTTAGAGGATCTTTGGGATTTTACAATAGAAAGAATTCGAAATGATTGTGGTACATACGTTACGGATCAGGAAGCAACTATTTTAAGAGATTTTTTTAAAGAAGAAGGAGAAATAGCAAGTAATCGGGATTTGTATTTGCCACACTAATGAGCAATATTTATGATTTTATAGTAATAGGTGCAGGAATATCTGCTTGCACGTTTGCATCACTTCTAAATAAAAGTTCTTCTGATCTTTCTATATTATTAGTTGAACATGGAAGGAGAATTGGTGGAAGAGCTACAACGAGAAAATCAAGAAAAAATAAAAATCTTGAATACGATCACGGTTTGCCATCTATTAATTTTACTGAACATATTTCAGAAGATATATTAAAACTAATTTCGCCATTAATAAATTCAAAAAAATTGATAGATATTTCAAAGGATATTTTGTTAATGAATGAATTTGGCAATATAAATAATGCATTGAATCATGATTTGATTTATAGGAGTTCTCCCCTAATGGTAAACTTTTGTGAGGAAATTTTGAATCAATCTATTAACCCAAAAAATATAAATTTTTCATTTCAAACACTAATTAAATCTATTAAACGTATACATGATTTATGGGAGATAAAAGATAATAATGGAAAACTTATTAAATCCCAAAATCTGATTCTATCGAGTTCTTTATTAGCACACCCAAGATGTTTGAAAATATTAAATATTAACTCTCTACCACTTAGAGATGCTTTTATTCCAGGAAAAGATAAAGTCGTTGATGCATTATTAAAACAAACTAAAAAGTTGACTTATATCATGAGAAAAGTTTATATTTTTTATGTTTCTAATTCTTCTGTAGTCCAAAACTTTAATCATCAATATTTACAAATAATCTTTACAAATATAATTAAAGAGGATTTAAATTTTGAAAGAATTGTTTTTCAAAGACAATCTGATGGATCTATAATTATCTCCTTACATTGCTCGTACATAAATAATCTTCCTGAGATTAGTATTGACAATATGATCAAATCTTTGATATCACTATTTTCAAGTTATAAAGTATTTTTGGATTTGTTTTTCGAAGCAAGCCTTATTGATACAATGGATTGGAGAGCTTCTCAACCCCTTAATAATTTACTACCTAAAGAACTACAGTGGTCTGATAACAGTAAGATTGGTTTCTGTGGAGATTGGTTTGATCTGAATAGTTGTGGAGGAGTAGAATCGGCAATGAATAGTTCAATCAGATTGGTCAAATCTTTAACCAGAGTTGATTTATAAAATATCTTTCAAATAATATTCCCATTATCGAAATTTTAAAGATGCCCAAAGTATTTTTAGATTTATCAAAATTTCAAAGAATTTAAGTTTTGCGTCTTGCTTTATTTATAAGGAGTAGATATATATGATTTGTATTTGATATTACTATGATTACGGTTGTTTTTCTACTTGTTGTAGGCTTGGCTGGTTGGACTATCTCAACGTTAATGAGTAAAGGAAAGCATCAAGATGACATTACTAAAGAGCTTGGAATTATTTTTGAAAGCTTGAAGCTGCTTACTTCATCAATTACTGCACTAGTAAAACTTTTGATGAAAGACTCTATTGCTTCTGCGAAGGAAGAGGATTTCCAACCAATCAGTTCGAATGTTATTGATTTGTTAAAGCTAGAAAAGAGAGATAATAAGGAAGCGGCTTGATTGTTCTGCCAAACAATATGAATTTTTAGGGTAAATTTTATCCTTTATTATGTTTTAACTTTAGTTTCTTCTGATCCATTAAGGCACTCCAGAAAGCATTCTCCCAGATCATCATGCTTTGGATTATGTGTTATGTGGGGTTCATCTGCAATTAGATCAAGTCCATTCAGCAATTCAACGATTTGCTTTGCAATTTGATCTTGTCTTTGAATTCGTGAGGCTTTTCTAATCCAACTAGATATGTTTTGATTTTTAGTCGCATCTTTATTGGTATCGATCCTTTCTTCAATGATAAATTCATTTCTGAATGAGGTCTAGTTAGTATTTCTTGTATTCGAAGACGAGAGCTTGTATTAGAATGAATAACTATCTATTTTGCTATTTGTAGCTTGGAATTCAGCAAGTGCATGTTGTGTTGACTCAACTACAGAATTAATTTGAATTTCTAGAATTTTTATTCAAAGTTTTGACCCAGTCGGCTCTGGCTCACCATTTCCATTTTGTTATTACTAATTTATATCACCTTTAAAAGCTTAAAATAGCCTTTTGATTGATGAATTTACAGCAAAAATAGTTTGAAATAAGTTACCTCTTATCCAATATTATTTATGATATGAAAATTTTTTTAATATCTCTATATCAATAATTTTTAAAGTACTCTCCTCCGTTGCCTCAAGATCAATTAAAGGAGCCATTCCATCTTCAAACGCTTCTTTCCATCTGGGAGCACAAAGACACCAGTGATCGCCTTTTTTTAAGCCAGGAAATCCTATTTGAGGCGTAGATAGATCATTTCCTTGAGCTTTGCTGTAAGAAAGAAACTGTTCAGTGATGACAGCGCAAACAGTATGCATTCCTTGATCTGATATGTCTGTTCTGCATGACCCATCGCGATACCATCCAGTAACAGGGCTGCAGCTACAAGATTTAAGTTCAGTGCCTAAAACGTTTTTTTGCAACATGACATGTTTTCCCTTAAAGCTATAGTATGACTTGATCTAATTATTTCTCAAATATTAAAGGGTAAAAAAGATGACTGCGCCATTAATAAAAGGTGCCTCTGGTATGGAGGGAGAAAAATTAACTTATTCTTCTACCAATGAAAACAATAAGGAAATTTATACTTTTACGGCTAACGAGCCAGTGACTTGGTCTATAAGTGGGGGAGAGAAAAGCCTTTTTTCTATTAATCAAGATACTGGGAAATTAAGCTTTAAAGATGTTCCTGATTATGAAACCGCTAAGATATTAAATGGAACAACCTTAAAATTTATAACTAATTATCAAGCTCCAAATGTTAGCTCTACTTTCTTTATAGAGCTTTATGATAGTGAAAATCAAATTAATCAATCTACGTCAATTACTTCTAATAATTTTATTCAATATATTAATGATGGCTCTTTTACAAATAGTTTGATACATAGAGTTGAGTCGGATTTTGTTTTTCAAAGTGGTGCATATAAACAACCGCAGGTTTCATCTGATCAAATAGAAGGAATTCCCAAGAGAATTACCTCAAAAGGGGAAATTGATAACGAACCTGGTAATTCAAATTTGCTTGGAACTATTTCAATGGCAAAAATTGCTGGAAGACCTAATAGTGCAACATCTTCATGGTTTATAAATTTATCAAATAATATAGGATTAGATTCTTCAAACGATGGTTTTACCGTCTTTGGACATATATTGGGAGATGGAATTAAGAATCCCTTGATCATTAGTAATTTATTTAAAGAGTTAAGTATAAATGATCCAACTTTAAGGAATGGCTATAATGTTCAGTATTCAAATGGTTTGAATCTCACTCAATTACCACTATATAATTTAGCCAGTTCAAAACCATTTTCAGGAAATATTATCTATAAAGATAATTATTTTGCTATTGAAAGTATAAGTACTATTGATCATAGAGCTGATGAAATAGCAAATAAATACAATGTCATAGTTTCAGCTATTGATTCAGAGGGAAATGAATCTAATCAGTATGTAATTGTCAGTGTTAAAGATATCCAAGGAGAGATTCTTGCCGGCATAGATGGACAAGATACTCTCAAAGGAGGTGTTGGAAATGATGTTTTCCAGGGGAATGGTGGGAACGATACGATTGATGGTGGTTCTGATTTCGATATAGCTACTTACTCTGGTAATTTTTCTGATTACACTTTTACGATCGCTGATAAAGTTGTCACCATTAGCGACAACCGTTCATCGACAAATGATGGGATAGATCAATTATCTAATATCGAGAGGCTTACTTTTGCTGATCAAAACGCTTTAGTCACTAGTGAAGAAATTAAGGCAATTTATTCATTAGGATTTCAATCAACAAAAGTGTATGCAGGTAAAAGTGATACTTACAAATTTTATGATTTAGGTAGTGATAAGTATGGAGTAGGGACTTCTTCTGGAATTGATGAGTTAACTGGCGAGTCTATTCTCAAATTTGATGATAAAAATATGAATTTAAAAAATGATATCAAAGCGACTTTTGATCAAGTCACGGGGTTAAACACTGATTCAGGAAAAATGTTTAGATTATATAACGCTTCTTTTAAACGTCTACCTGATCCAGATGGACTACGTTATTGGATTAGTAATTTCAGCTCTGGTAAAGATGATGAACGCGCTGTTGCGTCATCATTTTTAGCTTCTGCTGAATTTATTCAGCGGTATGGAGAAAATGTCTCGGATTCAATCTATGTGAATACTCTTTATGTAAATGTTTTAGGTCGAGAAGCTGATGTTGACGGTTTGAACTATTGGATAGGTCAACTCAATAGTGGAGTAGAAACAAGATATGAAGTTCTTTTAGGTTTCTCTGAATCAATTGAGAACAAAGGACTTTTTTCTGAAGTGACCGGTTTCTATTAATGCTGTGACTTTGAGTTTTTTTGACCTACAAATTATAGACCTCGAAAATTTTAAAGTTATAAAAAAGATTTCAACGCATAACTTTCTACAACTAAAACTTTATAAATTCTAGTCATCTATTGTTTTTAAATTTAGTTTCGAGCTGATCTATGTATTGGAAAAAAGCTTTTTGATACACCCAAGCACATTGCTTAGTAGAGGTAGTATTACTCAGAATATATAAAGTTCTTTTGAAGGCTTCACTTGCAATATGCTGCGATTTGTTAAATGTAAAGTTACATTCATTGCTTGCCAAAAACAAAAGATTTACTAAGAATCGACGACATAGTACATTAGTATTAATTTTACTTGATCACAGTGGAAATTCTCTCTGCTCTTTTTGTTTTACAAAGCATACTATTGATTAGTTCAAGTGTAGTGTCTTCGCGATTTTCGAATTAAATTCTTGTTTAATCTATTTAGATTTATAAAATAGCTGCATCGTACGGTATTCCGCTCACATGGAGCCAATCTAAATAGTTAAAATTTTTTTTTAACTATTTATCATGAACTCTGGTGCTGAACGTTTCAATGGTTTAATGGCGATGTTAGGCATCGTTGCAGGTATAGGAGCGTATGCAACTACGGGCCAATTCATTCCTGGAATATTCTAGATTTCATGAAAAATAGTTAATAGATAACTTAGATCTATTAACTATTTGTGATTTCAAGTGGCTAATTGATTTATAGATAAATCAGCTTTTATCTGTTTCTTTTGAACCATCTAAAGCTGGTGCATTCATTCCGTCATAGTCAGGTCCAACCATGACTCCTACAATTGCGAATAGTACAATGAAAGCAATTCCTATAATAGGTGCTGTTGGCGCGGGAGTTGATAGTAAACCGCCAAAAACTATTTGACTCATGAAAGTGAAGTTAAGGACTCTCTTTTTAGCGAAGAAATTTACTCAGCGTGCGTTATAGTTTATTTTCTACCTTTTTTATTTATTTTTAATCTTATCTGCCAGGAATACTCAAGTTTAGTATCACTCATTTGTGATAAATGATTTCAGAGACTCCTCTTGTTCATACTCAGCATTAATTGCATAAATTCTCAAACCTTTATTTTTTTCTAAATTTGTAACGAAATTTACTGACTAAGATTATTTTCTAGCTATTGTTTTTATATGTTTATTTACGGAGGTGATCCATTGTCGCATCTACCAATCGGACAAGAGTCAATGGCAATAAAAAAACTTTTTTTTTCTGTTACTCCTGCCTTGAAGGGTTTTACTATCAATAGATTTATATAGTTTTACATCTACATTGATCTATGATTTTATTAAGCCAGTTGCTTAGCAGCTGGCTTTTTTATTGCTCAATACTCCTCTTCAGATCTAAGTTGGGACGCTAATTATGCAAACTCACTTTTTCTATTAGTCTCTTGAAATATTTTTTAGAAAGGTTAAGCTGAAAGCATAAGTTATTTTCTTATTTCGATGTTTAATGAAGAGAGAATTGAAGTTGCAGAACAAAGGATAATTGAGTTGAAAACTTTAATTAATCATTGGAAGACAAGTAATATTTCATCTAGAAGAACCACTGTAGAGTTTGTCGATACAATTCTCTCTGATATAGATGGTTCTCAAGCAGCCTAAGTTATTGAACTCTGGTAACTTTGAAATTTTTTTTCTATGTTTAAGCACTATTTAAATCTTTATGTATTGAAAACAAACGAAAACTTAATGAAAATAAAAATTATGAAAAAAATATGAATGAACTATAGTATTAAATATTTTAAACGATAATGAAGATTAGCCGTAATCTAAATTTTAAAGAATATATTTGGAGTGGTTTACATAAATTATTTAATAGCTTTAGCAGTTTAACAGTTAAAAATCTTGGAAATGGATATGTAAAATGCATTTGGGAAATTGGTAGGATTGATAATTTGCGGATTAAGTTAAGTAATAGTTGTTTTTGTGCTATTAGATTATTTGATATAAGTAATAAGAGAAATATAAATCATTCAACTTGTATTATGAAAGAGATTGAGATTAGTAAGTTTCAATCTTCTATCACATTCCCTATTCCCGTAAACAAAGGTGTATATTATTTTGAGTTTGGATATCGTAAGAAAGATAGCAGTTGGAGAAAACTTGCATATCAAAAGTTAAACTTAGGCTATAGAAACAAAAAAGAAATTCAAAGTTTTGATAACGATAATTGGTTTGATTTTTATAGGACAAGTAATGACCCTAGTTTACATGAAAAGGCTTATCAAATATCATTGAATACTCCTGTTGGTGGCTCTGAGAATATTTTTGAGGAATGACACATAACTAATTATTAAATTACTTCTTTATATGAGACTTTTCATATTAATTTAATTTTTGATCAATGTATATACTGTACGCTATCTTAGCGATTACTTGTTAATAAAAGAAGGATTTTGTTGTCTTCGATTATCTTGAGAATTAATTAGTAAAATAATATTTATTTTTTGGGTCTAAATATTCTCTTAGGATCTTTTGCCTATCTAAGTGATTTTATCTATGAGGATCTACACTATTGAGAATACTTACTCTATTTAATAATAATTTTTCGCGTCAAAGTCTTATTTTGTATCAATTGGAATGATTGCTGTTTTAGGCTTGTGGAAGCTAGATATTTATTTTGACTACTTATTTAATTACTGGATCCAATAGAGGTATTGGTTTAGAACTTGTTCGTCAATTGAAGTATAGAGGGGAGGATGTCATCGCTACTTGTAGATCTAGTTCTCCAGAGTTGAATTCCTTGTCAGTAAGAGTTGAGACAAATATTGATATCACTTCAGGAGACTCTGTTATTAAGCTCAGAGATAAATTAAAAGACACTAGCATTGATGTTCTGATTCAAAATGCTGGAATTGCAGAATTCAACTCTCTTTCCAACTTAGATCCTCAAAGTATCGTGCATCAATTTGAGGTAAATGCGTTAAGTCCTTTATGTTTTGTACATGCTTTGCTTGGCAAGCTCAGTAAATCTGCAAAAATAGCTTTAATAAGTAGTCGTATGGGTTCAATAGAGGATAATAATTCTGGCGGTTCCTATGGATATAGGATGTCAAAAGTTGCTTTATGTATGGCGGCTAAATCTTTATCAGTTGATTTAAAGCCTAGAGGTATTTCGGTTGGAATTTTACATCCAGGTTTAGTCAGCACTCGAATGACAGGATTTACTACTAATGGCATTCAACCTAAAGAATCAGTTAAAGGACTAATTCATAGAATTGATGAACTTACACTTGAAAATACAGGTACCTTTTGGCATTCAAATGGCGAAGTCTTACCTTGGTAAAAAGATTCTTGATATGATTTTGATGAATTATTTATAAAATTTTTTACCGCTTTAAATTACATCCCCCTAATGTTTTTCTCAACTTTTTAACAAAACTAATACCAACTCCGGGTATGGTTAAAAGCTCTTCGTCAGAAGCAGAAATAATAGATTCAGGTGTCAAGTATCCTGCTTCATAGAAATTGTTGCAGTTTTTAGTTCCAATGCCAGGTATAGATGTAAGGTTTTCGCACTTATCTGGAAAATCTTCTTTTTGTATATTCAAAATACTTAAAATCTTAAAAAGATATCGTTTTGTATTTAATAAAATTTTTTTAATCAACATTTTTTTTAAATCATATTGTTAATATGCGTTAGAAAAAACTTCTTGCAAGTATAAATATTGTTCTTTGATGATTGAATTAACATTTATTCTGTAAAAATGTATATGAAAATACAAAATTGACTCAGTTTTATAGCTTTTTCTTATAGCTTTGCTTTTTTACATTAGTATTGCCATATTAATCTTCTGTTTGCTACTTGACTTTTGAATGAGATCCTGCAGATTATTTTTAGATGTAATTTCCTTCTTTTGTTCATAACCGTATGTGGCCAAAAAGGTGGAGTAGCTAAAACTTGTACCTCAATTCATCTAGCAAGTGTATGGTCTTCCGAAGGGAAAAATGTTTGCTTAGTTGACGCTGATAGAAACCGATCGGCTCTTGCTTATGGTTTAAGAGGTAATCTTAAATTTAATATTGTCCCTGTAGAGGCAGCTGCTAAAGCAACAAGATGCTCTGAAATAGTTATTACTGATGGTCAAGCAAGTACTGATGAAGAAGAATTGAAGCATTTAGCAGCTGGATCTGACCTTGTTCTCTTGCCTACAGCTCCAAAAGCTAGATCGGTTGAATTAACTGTCGAATTAGCCTCTTTATTAAAACAGTTAAATATTCCTCATGCAGTTTTATTAGTTAAGGTTGACTTCCGTCAAAGGAGAATTGCAAATGAAGCAAGAGAAGCCTTACAAAAATTTGATTTAACTGTATTAGAAGGTGATATCCCTTTGTTATCCGCTTTTGATAAAGCAGAAAACCAGGGATTAGCTGTGATTGATGCAGTTGACGATAAAGGTCGATCCGATCCCAGGCGAATGTCAGGTTGGTCGGCCTATTGTTCCATTGCTCAACAAATTCAATGCCAGATTTCGAAGCACTTGTCAGACATCAACAAACCAGTCGTAGACCTGCCACTGAGCGCTTAAAAGTAGTTGAGAAACTGCCTATATCTAATCAAGCTCCTACCACAGATGGAAAATATCTCAGTACATTATTTTTTGGTTTAATCGGAGGCTTATTGGGATCAATTATTGGAACAGCTCTCATTTTTTATCTATCAGCCAAAGAATTGATAGATTTTAAAATTCTTTTTTAAAGTTTGATTTTAGTTAAAGTTGATTGATTTATAAATTAGATTCGTGTGTTTTTTTTGCTATGTCTACCATATTAAAAAAGCTTTTAGATTGCTGTAGTAATTGTTGGTAATTTCCAAATCCAACTATTCTCCCACCTTTAAATTCATATATGCAGTCTGATCTTTCAATTGTAGATAACCTGTGGGCAATTGTTACTATTGTGCAACGTCTACCTATAATTTCTATTGCGTTCATTACCTCAGCTTCTGTTCGGTTATCTAAGGCACTAGTTGCTTCATCTAAAACTAATAATTTTGATTGCCTATAAAAAGCTCTTGCTATGGCGAGTCGTTGCCGTTGTCCACCAGATAATCTGATACCATCATCACCGACTGAGGAATGTAGACCCATTGGCATTTCTGATACCAAATCTGCTAATTGAGCGGCTCTAAGTGCATCCCAGACCCTTTCATGATCAATTATTTTTTCATCTAAGCCATATGCAATATTTTGAATAATATTGCTATTTAACAAGGTAATTGATTGGGGAACGTAAGAGCAACAATCCTGCCAAGCAGGCACTTCCCTATCAGTTACTGCAACTCCATCCAATAGTAATTGTCCTTCTGTTGGTCTCAGAAGACATAGTAATTGATTAGCGGTGGTGGTTTTTCCACTTCCTGTTTCTCCTACAAAAGCTATTCGTGAACCAACAGGAATAGTGAGGTTAATACTCTTTAAAGTGTATTCGTTGCTGTTGGGATACTTATAACTCAGTTTCTCAAGTTTTATATTGTTTCTTGGCTCAATTCCTTCTTTTGTCGGAACGCCTATGGATCTTTTAGTTAGCCTAGTAGAAGGCAGTTCTATCAACTTTAGTATCTCCTCTAAATCAGGTATTGATGCACGCATTGAAGTTAATGCTCTAAATGAATCTTGTAATGGGGGAGTTAGTTTTAATGCAGCTACTGCAATTGTTGCTAGGAATGGAACTATCTCAATAAGTATTGAATCGTTTTTTCCTGTGATGTATGGGAAAAGACCAATAGCAAAAATCAATGTGATGCCAAAAGGCTCTATTAATGACCTGGGTAATTCAGGTAAAACCTCAGCTTTCCAAATGAAAGGGAAAGAGCTTTTGCTTGCTAATTGATATCTTTTTTCAAAGTAAGGTTCTGAGCTAGTAAGGTGAACATCAATAATTGTACGCATTGATTCTGAGAGTATATTATTTGTTTCTTTCTCTAATTTGATTCTTTGACGGGAAGAATACCTTATAAAAGGTGTTACAAATAATGAAATAAATATATAAAATATTAAGAGACTAATTATTAAATAAAGAGCTATTGATTTTGCTATAAAAAGTACAGCAATACATATAAAAGTAATGACACATAGTCCACTAGAAATCTGAAGGATTGGTTTGACTAGGAATTCTGAGACTCTAGAAATGTTAATTAAAACTTTTGAAGATAAATCAGACTTTTTCTTGTTTAAGAAGAATTCATATGATTGAGATAATAATTTTTTTTGTGCTAATTCAGATAAGTCTTTCCAAACTGCTACTCGAAGTCTTTCTTGTGCTGCTTTAAGAAATAATTTCGAAAATGATGCTATCCAATTCATTGCTATGTATATGACGACTAGGCTGATAACTTTTGTTTTCGGGTCTTCAGGTATGAAATTTTGAAATGGTAAGGAAGGTTGATTAGGTTGGCCTATAAAAACAGTAAACAATCTAGAAACAATTCCAACTACAATCACATCGACTAAACCAGTCAAGGCTGCTACAGGAATTAATTTCAACAGGGACCTTCTTCTTCTAACTGGTAGTGCCCTCAGCAGGCGCATTAATAGATGATATGTTTTGCTTGTGCCAATCATTTTATAAAATTACTTAATTTTGAGAAATTATTTATGCTTATTCAGCCAGTTCCTTGGGTGTTTGGTTGTGAGTTGTTAAAGCCAATGCTATTAAAGTCACAAAGAAAATTTTGAAAAGTATTATTTAGAGATTGTTAAAGTTATTTTGATTTGAATATTATCGAAGCTTAATTGATATTAAAGTATAAATTACTATCTTTTTTGGGATACAAAATATCCCAAAAAAGATAGTAATATAATCAATGGCATCAAATAAATAACAATCATAAAACCAGACAAAAAGATAAATAGAATTAAAAAGATAAAAAATCCTATTAAGATAATTTTCAGAAGTCTTTTAATTCGATTTAGCCAAAAGATACCTTTAAGTTTTTCTAGATTGATTACTAATTCTCTACGCCTAAGATATAGTTCCTTAAGTTGTTTTTGGTGCCAATTAATTGAGTCCTCTAATTTTGTTTTGTATACATTCTTTCCAATTTGTTCTAGGAAATTATTCGATCTTGAGAATGTAGAACGTAATTTTACAACCTGTGCTTCAACAAGAGCTTTACTATTCTCTAATATTTTTTGGTCAATTTCTATGATTTCAGTTTGGATTTGATCTTGTAAAGAAAAATGTTTATTTGAATTATATTGCACAATTTCATGGCTACTATTTTTTTTATATTTAAAAAATTTAAAAAAGTTTGATCTCAACATTTGACTGAGTACTATCTAAAATAGATATCTATGCGAATATTATAACCATGACTTCTATCGTTTTTAATGGGAGCTACATAACAAAAAAAAATACAGGTATTGGAGTTGTTTCTAAGGAGTTACTATATTCTTTTTCAGAGAATAAAGTAACTACACTTATCCCAAAAGATATAGGTATAAAAGGTGACATTTATATACCTAATAACTTATCTCCAGGTTCAGGCTTGAAAAGCCATTTTAGACGATTTTATTGGCTTCAAAATTCTGTTCCAAAGTTAATGAGCGATTTAAATGCTGAATATTTTCTATCACCATTATTGGAAGCGCCATTATTTTCTAATATAAAATCTATTGTTTTGGCCCATGATTTAATACCAATTAGGTATCCTTCGATATCATTTCTAACTTTATATCATTTAATATATATTCCTCTAATTTTAAAACAATCAAAATTAATTCTATGTAACTCTATCTCTACTGCGAATGATTTGCATAAATTTTATAAGGTTCCTATGCATAAATTATTTCCAATTAAATTAGGATTTGATAATAACAAGTATTATCCAATAAAAAAAAATCGAAAAAAATTCTTTCTTATTATTGGCAGGCATAATCCACATAAAAATTTAGTAAGGGTTATCAAAGCATTTGCATATGCCAACATTAATGGTTATAAGATGATCTTCGTAGGCCCTTTTGATAAAAGATATACACCAACCCTCCAAAAATTAATTGATAAATATAATATTAATCATTTGTGTGTCTGGAAAGGTTGGATTAATGACGATGAGAAATTATCATTATTAAACGAATGTCACGCACTTATTATTGCCAGTCTTTGGGAAGGATTTGGCCTCCCAGCGCTTGAGGCAATGGCATGTGGCACCCCAGTTATCGCCTCTGAAAGGGGAGCGCTTCGCGAAGTTATTGGAAATTATGGTTATTTTATTAATCCATTCAATATTCAATCAATAGCGTCTGCGATGAATGCAGTCATAAATGATAAAAAATGCTTTGAAAAAGCTCTTCAAGAGGGGCCATCACGAGCCGAGTCATTTAATTGGTTGGATACTGCAAAAACAATAGAAAAAATTATTCAAGAAATCGAGTAATCTTTCTTATCTAGGTTGTTAGTTAAAAGGTACTTGAGGCTATGTAAAATATTTTAAACTATTAAGTATTTAAAGCAATTCTAATGTTTGGTTTGATGATTATTTAGATTTATAAAATTACCTCATGATTAATTGGAATTACTTTTTCTAATATGGCTTCGCTTGAAATTTATAACTGCTATTATATTAACTCAAGTCTATTTTGAATATGCCTAGTAAAAAATCTAAAAAAAAATTAACTTCTAAAAAAATTGAAGTAAATAAGGAGAACCAAGCAACACCTAAAACGGCAAAGATTGTTCTCTTTGTATTTGGAGTAGGACCTTTAATTCTTATGAGCTTATTTTTATTCTCAAATGGATTTTTTAATTCTCCTTGAAAATTTGATAAATCTTTAGATGACGGAGTATTGCTTCTTTCTTATTTGAAAATCTTCATACAATCGTTCTTTTTGGTTTGTCTTCTTTTTATAACATCATTTGTTGATTGATCGATATATCAAACATTTATTTTTTGTTTCTAGCTAAAGTTTGTTTTTATAGATCGTCTAATGCAACTCTACTTAGTTGATTGCCAGTTCACGGATACCGATAATCAAATTGCTGCATATAAGCAGTTTGTAGAATTTTGGGAAAACGGAGAAATGTCTAAACAAGACAAATTTGAAGGATTTGAAATGCTATTTCGTGTTCACGCTCCTGGAGAGGGCCGTGTTGTGATTCTCTGCAATGCCAATGGTGATAAAGAACTTTTTCAACATTTTGCCCCATGGAGAGCTCAGTTTGGTCTGGATATGGAAATTACTCCCGTCATTAGTTGTCAAAATGTTGTTGACTATCACAAAGACTTATTTGAAAAAATGTCTTGAATGTATTCAACAACTCTATTAACTATTTAATAACTGATTTAAATTTATATATAAATGATAAGGTTTAAAATACTTTTTTATCTATTTGAGATAGTTTTTCCAATTGTCCATATATTTTAAAGCTTGCTTTATCTTTCTGTTATTGAATAGGTAGACTGGTTAATTTTACTTATGCGTTAAAGTAAAAGTGTCGGTTGTGAATCTATCTATGCCTCAATCCGATGAGGCATAGAAAACAAAAATTGCTGCATATCACTAATTATTTATAAAAAATATTGTCAGACTATTTATTATAAATTTTTGTATTTAAATAGTATGAGAAAAACTCATTAATATTCATTGATTTAACAGCTTATAAAATTTAGACTCTCGACATTGTATAGATCTAAAAGTTAATTTTAATTTCTTCTTTTACAAATAGATAGCTTTTATTCTTTATCGATTTCAACTTTTTTCTTTAGCCATTAAGGGGAAATTGAAGCTTTGAAAAAATTGACTTTGTTGCAGTTACAAAAGCAATTAATAATGACCTCTTCCAGTGTCCATATGTCAATCGGATGATATGTCGACTCTAGTTTTAAGCGTCTGATTTATCTTTGGATTGATTTTTCTCTTAATTTTAAAGATCAGATAACAAATTTAAGTATAAAATTAACTTCTATTTAGTAAAAATTACTTACTTATAATCCTAGGTTTATTAGATAATATTAAAAATTTTAATCAAATAAATGTCTGAAGATAGTTTAAATGCGAGTAACCCTGAAACAGATAATCATCATTGGTTTCCTTTTCTAAGATATACAAAAGAATGTGAAGCGGTAGGAAAAGAAGTCAGCGTGAATGAATGGATGAGGGCAACAGGTCAGCTCGATGCAAAGATTGCTCATGAAGAATCAGTTGTTTTAGCTGAAAAAATTGCTGCTGAAAAAGAAATCGCAAAAGAAGCTCTAAAGAAAAAGAAAGAAATTGAAAAAGAAGCTCTCGAAAAAGAGAAAGAACTCGAAAAAGAATCCAAAACAAACAAGAGCGATCAGTAATATTTTTAGATTTTTGTCTTAATGGTAAACAAATGAAACGCTGACTTCCTCATAAATAAATGTTGACACCCGATTGCTATCGGAACCAAGAGGCTGACTTATAACAGTCCTTTTTTCTGTTTTTGAGACCATTGAGAATTGCTTTTAAAGAGAAATATTGGATTTTGAACTTAACTTTGCACTTAAATTTTTGCTCATTTTTATCTAATTATTTTGTACTTAAGTCGTTTTTGATAATTTTTGAGACTCGTTCTGCTGGAATTAGAGTGGAGCCCTTACAGGCTCCTCGGATCACTTGGGTGATAAGGCTGACCTAACCCCATCTCCTAAAAGATCAAGCAGCAACAGGGGCTGTTTGACGGGAGAAACTAACGATGTTGTTAGCAGTTATGGTTTTGCTCTGACCGAGCAGGCTTCAGTCACTCGCCTGATACCCCGTCGAAGCCATTGCAGCCCCATTTATGGAGCTGAGCGGAATCGAACCGCTGTCCGAGATACTGGTGTGAATCACCTAGTCCATTAGAAAATAGACATACTCATTCTGACAGATCTTTTGGAATTAATCGATTAGTGTTTAAAGAACTTCGTTATCCTTTTTTATAATTTAAAAGTAATGAAACTTGTTGCATCTATTTCACAAGGTCTTGAAAAAGAGGGTGCAAAAGAGTTGATAGAACTTGGAGCTAAATCAGTTAAAGCTTCAAGGAGGCACATATCATTTGAGGCTGATCTTGCTTGTTTATACAGAATACATTTAAGGGCTCGCTTGTCCTTTAGATTTTTAAGAGAGGTTGTTAGTTTTCCTTGTCATGGTCCTAATGAGCTATATGTCGGCGTTCAAAGCCTCATTGATTGGGAAAATTGGCTTCAGCCCAGACAAAGTTTTCGAGTAGATGTAACTGGCTTTGGAGAAGGATTATCACATACTCATTTCACTGCTTTGCAGGTGAAAAATGCAATTATTGATTTACAAAGAGACCGATGGGGTGTCCGTTCAAGCATTGATTTGAACAATCCAGATATTTGTTTTCATTTGCATTTGTCAAATTATCAAGCCGTTTTGAGTGTTGATGGTAGCAATTCGAGTCTTCATAAAAGAGGGTATAGACCAGCTGTTGGAATAGCTCCGATCAAGGAGACATTGGCTGCAGGTTTAATGAGAATGACTGAGTGGGATGGAACGAATAATTTGGTAGATCCATTATGCGGTTCCGGAACATTTTTGATTGAAGCAGTGAGCATGTTGATTGGACTTGCATCTGGTATGGATAGACAATTTCTGTTTAAAAATTGGCCAGATTTTGATATCTCTATTTGGAATAAAGAATTAAAAATGGCACAGAAGATAAAACCTTTAAATAGGAAGTTACCTAAAATAATTGGATATGAAGTTGATGAAATGATTGCTCACTCTGCTAGTGAAAACGTCAGGAAATCGGGCTTAGAAGATTACATAGAAATAATTAACTGTCCTTTTCAAGAAGGTCAATTACCTCCTGGATTAGGTTTTTTAATTTGTAATCCTCCTTATGGAAAAAGAATAGGAGATGAAAATGAACTACCTAATCTTTATAAACAATTAGGTCAATATTGTAAGGAAAAAGCATCTGGCTGGGAACTTTGGTTACTTAATGGAAATCCAAAACTAAGTAAATATTTAGGGATGAAAGCCAGTCAACGTTTTCAAGTAAATAATGGTTCAATTGATTGCCGTTGGTTGAATTATAAAATTAAATAATTTAATTTTTTCCTAAAACAGCTTTAGTGGTTTTTGCTATTCCCTCCAATGTTTCTGGAAGGTAAGGACCTTTTGCTAGATATCCTCCAATTCTTAGACTCATCCCCGCCAATACAAGATTTAAAAATACTAAAATTAAAATTGTTGATTTGTTATCTATTTCAAGTAAGTCTCTAAGCCAATATCCGAGAATTAATTCAGATCCAACTAGTGCAAATAACATCAATACCCCTCCAGTCGCTAAAAAAATCACACCACTTATCAGGCGGCGTTTTTCTTTGTCCATTTCTTGCAGTGCAATGCGGACATGAAGGTCCATCACTGAACTTGCTAATGCAGTAACTCTTGCTGCAGCTCCAATCCCTTTTTTGCGTTCTGAGTTGGTCATTAATTTCTTCTGCCTCCACTAAGCAGTATGCCAAATAAAACTCCAATTCCAGCAGCAATGCCTATTGCTAAGAGGGGCCTTTTTCTTACTGGCTTTTCAATTCGTGGCCTTAGCGTACTGTTTAACTCATCTAAAAGATCTTCAAGCTGTTTTTCGAGAGGCTCCAAAGACTCGGCTAACCCTCTAGTTGTATCCGTTGCTGAATGAAAAATTTCTTCAAGTTGTTCTTGCACTCCAAAACTGTTTTTTCCTGAATGCAGAGATATGACATTGATTAAATCTTCGAGACTGCCTTTAGTTGCTTCTAATGTTTGTTTAGCTAAATCTGGCCAACGCTCTTGAATTTTTGGCAATAAATTATCGAACTGCTCATTGAACCACTGTTCTGGAGACTTTTCAGCAATAGCTTCTTCAGCTTCGGCTGAATTTGATGATGAAGAGGGTGAGGAATTCACTGATTCCATAAACCTGAAGGTTTATTAAAGAATATAGAGTTATTGCCCTAATCGAAACCCCTTGATTGAATTCAATTTTGAAAGTTAGCTCACAAGAATTCTTTTTTGAAGTTTTAAATGTTTGAAGTCCAAAATTTCATAAGGATTTTTCGTCGTCTTTGCTTACAAATATTGCTATTCGAATACATATAGTGCTAAAGGTCATTGGTATCTCCTTATTGATCCATGGGCGTCGGAATTTTATCAATGTTTTTTGCTTCTAATACAATCCCTACTGATGTTGGCTTAGTTTTAGCTGCAATTGCAGGTGCTGGAAGCCTTCTTTTAATTGCTTTAAGGTTTGTTCCAGAGGCCAAAAGCTAAAAAATTTATTTTAAAGCAATTTTTATTGAGGAGATTTATCTCCTAAATAATTTTTATGGAAATTTCTTGTTTAGTTTTTTAATATTGTTCAATTGAGTAATCTTTGTAAAAAAAATGTTTAT
The DNA here is from genome assembly GCA_003284375.1 of Prochlorococcus sp. AG-311-J23. Classification (GTDB taxonomy): domain Bacteria; phylum Cyanobacteriota; class Cyanobacteriia; order PCC-6307; family Cyanobiaceae; genus Prochlorococcus_B. The sequence goes on along the minus strand of QBVL01000018.1, from coordinate 4,773 downwards.
AGGTGGGTTTTGTTGAAACACATTGGTTCACCTAATGATATTAAAGGTGTTCATTATGATTTGCTTGTAGAAGATAAAGAATTTTGCAAAACTTGGCGCTTGAGTGATATTCCGTTGTTGGATGGGCCTTATGTTGATTCCGTTTGTATCTCGCCTCATAATCTTTACTGGCTTGATATTAAAGAAAAGGTTGTTTCAGGTAATAGAGGATTTGCAAAGAGAATCAAGCAAGGTCATTTCTTGCAATCATTTGCATCAGTCGATGATAACTCGACAAAGTTATCTTTGATTTGGGACAAGCGTGAAGCAGATTTGGTATTAGATGAAAATGGTTGCAGAATTTTTAGTAAAAAAAAGTAATTATTTCCTCTTAGCTACAAGGACTTGAGTTTTTCTCATATTTAGCTAATCTCATTCTTATTGTGTATGGGTTCTGTTGGTCCATATCAACCACGTAGATTTGTCTCATTTCAAGTCCTTTGGTGGATCGATGTCGATTCCACTTGAAGAGGGCTTTACTGTTGTAACAGGTCCAAATGGTTCAGGTAAAAGCAATATTCTTGATGGAGTTTTATTTTGTTTAGGGCTTGCAAATAGCCGAGGCATGAGAGCGGACAGATTACCTGACTTAGTCAATAGTGGCGTATTAAAAGCTGGAAAATCTTCGGAGACTAAAGTAACTGTCAAATTTGATTTAAGTGATTGGAAGCCCGATGAAGCCGAAGAAGGGATAGAACCTGCTGAAGAAGGGCCTTGGATTAAGCCTGATCAAAAAGAATGGACAGTATCAAGAAGATTAAAAATTATGCCAGGAGGGTCATATGCTTCCACTTACAGCGCAGATGGTGAGACTTGTAATTTACAGCAATTGCAAACCCAATTAAGGCGTCTAAGAATCGATCCTGAAGGGAGTAATGTTGTTATGCAGGGAGATGTTACTCGGATTGTTTCTATGAGTAATAAAGATCGTAGAGGTCTAATAGACGAACTTGCTGGTGTTGCACTTTTTGATACACGTATTGATCAAACTCGTAAAAAGTTGGATGATGTTTATGAAAGGCAGGAACGTTGTCGGATTGTTGAACAAGAACTGATTCTTTCCAAACAGCGTTTGCAAAAAGATTGTGAGAAAGCAAGTTTATATAAAGATCTAAAAAATCAATTATTAATTGGCAGACAGCAAGAATTAGTTTTATCTTATGACAATGCAAAAAAGAGCTTGGAAAAATTAGATTTAGATCACCAACAATTGCTTAAAAAGGAAAAAATATATTCAGAAAATTTACTCAATCATGAAAATGATTTAAGTAAATGTATAGAAAAATTAGATACTTTGCAAAAAAATGTTAAAGAACTTGGTGAAGATCAATTGCTTGAAGTTCAAGGTAAACTAGCAGGGATTGAATCTCAACACAGAGAGCTAGAAAGACAAGGACTTAATCATAAAAATGAAGGAGAAAAATTACAGGAATCGAGAAATAATCTTCTACAGAAAAAGAAAGATTATCAAACTGATTTGCAAAGTAAAATGAATCAGATAAATCCTAAAGACCTAGAAGAAGCTGACTTAATATGTAATGAAGCTGAGGCTTGGGTGGGATCATCGAGAAGGAAGCTTTCAGACGTAGCAGGTCGTTCTGGTGCATGGATAGAAAAACATCAGAAAGCAAGAGATGATCTTAATAAAATTCGATTGGAATTAGATCCTAAAAAACTAGAGAAACAAAATATTGAAGAAAGTTTATTGCAGTTAAATGTTATTTTGAAGGAATTAGAGACTGACCAAAAAGCTGATGAATCTTCCAATCAAAAAGTACATGAAGAAATTAGTAATTTGAATAAAAAATGGGATAATATTTTGAATTTACTGTCGCTTAAGCAAGAAGAATTTAAATTATTAGTATCCGAAAAAGGTATACAAGAGCGCACTAAATGTAGATTAGAGAAAGAACAAGTTAATCTCCAAAATAATATTGCTCGTTTAGAAAGTAGAAGGGAAATGATATCCGAAAGTCGAGGGACTAATGCAATAACTTTGTTATTAGAGTCTGGTTTAGAAGGTATCCATGGCCCTGTTGCTAATTTAGGTGAAGTTGAAGATCGTTATAGGATTGCTCTTGAAGTAGCTGCTGGCGCAAGGCTTGGACAGGTTGTTGTAGATAGCGATCAAATTGCTGCAAAATCAATTGATCTTTTAAAACGAAAAAGAGCTGGAAGATTGACTTTTTTACCTCTTAATAAGATTTTAAAAAACTCTCAAAATAGGTCTGATGTATTCCAGAGATCTGTTAATTCTAATCTTAATAAAAGTACTGGATTGATTGGTAAGGCTATTGATTTAATTAAATATGATTCAATATATAAAAATGTTTTTTTGTATGTATTAGGTGAAACAATTGTTTTTAGTGACTTGTCATCAGCTCGTAATCAAATTGGTATAAAAAGAGCTGTTACTTTAGAAGGCGAATTGCTGGAGAAGAGTGGTGCGATGACAGGTGGAAGTTTGAATAATAGAGCCTTGGGGTTGAGTTTTGGAAGATTAAAGGATAATGATGAATGTGGTCTTTTGAAGAATAGATTATTAGAAGTAGGTGAGACTTTAACTAATTGTCAAAAGAACGAAAATCAACTCATTCATAGACTAGAAAATCTTAGAACTCAGCTCAGTAAATTAGAACAAGAGAAAGCAGCACTTGATGCTGAAAGAGTAACTTCTAAAAGATCAAATTCACCTTTATTAGAACGCCAAAGTCAGCGTTCAAAAAGGATTGATGATCTTAAAAAATCTAAAAAAGAAAAAGTATTTCAATTAGAAGCTATTAATTTGAGTATTAAACCTTTAGAGGTCGTGTTATTAGAAATTGAGCAGGAAGAGAAAACAATAGATAAATCAAGTGACTCATCTGTCTGGTCTGAATTACAAAATGATCTAGAAGATGCTGATAGAAATCTTCTTTCTTGCAGAAATAAAAGAGATGAGATTGCAAATAAACAATCCCAAAATAAGCTTGCAATTGATCGATTAAATGATCAAGAAAATTCTTTAATAAGCGAAGAAAAACGCTTAAAGGATTCTATAGATATTCTTGCTTCTGCTCATTTGGCTTGGCGTGAGCAAAGCAAACTACTTAATACCAGTCGTCAAGATTTGATCAATCAACAAAAAGATTTAGAAACTCGCTTCGGGGAACAACGAAGAGAAAGAGATTGCGTGGAAGCTGATGTAGCTAAAAAACGATTGAGTTTACAAGAAATGCAATGGAGTCTCCAACGTTTAAGGGAAGATCAAAAAAACATGAAGGAAGAGATACGAATGGAAACTATTCGATTTACTGAATTAGAGAAGAAGCTTCCTAATCCAAGGCCTTTAATTTCAGATGAAATAAGAGAGAATGGTTTGGATGCTTTACTTTCTAAATTGGAAGCTTTGCAGAAAAGAATGGAGGAATTAGAACCTGTAAATATGCTTGCATTGGAAGAGTTGTCTAAATTAGAAGAGAGATTGAATGAACTTGAAAATAGACTTCAAGTTCTAACTGATGAAAGATCACAGTTATTGCTTCGAATAGAGACAGTTGCAACTTTGCGTCAGGAGGCCTTTATGGAGGCTTTTAAGGCGGTTGATATACATTTTCGTGAAATTTTTGCAAGCCTCTCTGAAGGAGATGGACATTTGCAGCTTGAAAATCCTGACGAACCTTTGGAAGGTGGCTTGACTTTGGTTGCTCATCCAAAAGGTAAGCCTGTAAGGCGGCTTGCGGCTATGTCAGGCGGAGAAAAATCTTTAACAGCTTTGAGTTTTCTTTTTGCTTTGCAACGATTTAGACCTTCCCCTTTTTACGCCCTTGATGAAGTAGATAGTTTCTTGGATGGAGTCAATGTTGAAAGGTTAGCGGCCTTAATTGCTCAACAAGCTGAACAGGCACAATTTCTTGTCGTAAGTCATAGAAGACCTATGATTGCAGCCTCAATGAGGACTATTGGGGTTACGCAAGCAAGGGGAAATCATACTCAAGTTGTTGGGTTGCCAATCGCAGCTTGATTGAATTTACTAAGATGATTCAATATGGTTCTACTAATCTCATTTCTGCATATTTGAGTTGACCAACACGCAAGCCCCACAAGAATCAACATCTGCTGTCCCAAGTGACAGATTATGGCTTCGTTCTGAGTTGATGGGAACTCAGGTTATTACACGTGATACTGGACGCAGGTTGGGTCTTGTAGGAGAAGTTGTTGTTGATATTGATCGTAGGGAGGTTGTAGCTTTGGGACTAAGAGATAATCCCTTAACACGTTTTTTACCTGGTTTACCAAGATGGCTTCCTCTTGACCAGATTCGTCAAGTAGGTGATGTGATTTTAGTTGATACAATCGATTCTTTAAGCGAAAACTTTGTTCCTGAAAGATTCAATAAAGTTATCAATTGCCAGGTTATTACTGAATCTGGAGATCAATTGGGGAGAGTACTTGGATTTTCTTTTGATATTGAAACGGGAGAATTACTTACTTTAGTGATGGGAGCTCTAGGTGTCCCTCTATTAGGCGAAGGGGTCCTTAGTACTTGGGAGATGCCTGTTGATGAAATTGTTAGTAGTGGTCCAGATAGAATAATTGTTTATGAGGGAGCTGAGGAGAAATTAAAACAATTAAATAGTGGTTTCCTTGAAAAGCTTGGTGTAGGTAATTCGGGGTGGGAAGACAGTGAACGAGAAAGGTATAGAGTTAACCTTGTCCCAGTTGAAAATCAATTAACTTCTGGTGAAAGTGCAA
>QBVL01000017.1 GCA_003284375.1 Prochlorococcus sp. AG-311-J23 | reverse complement strand
GAAAGAGAAGGGGATGAGCTTTATTAAAAAAGCTGGCAAATGGGCTCCATTAGTTGGAGGAGCATGGATTGTTCTGAATATTGTTGTTCCATTAGCTCTTCTTCGTATTCCAGCAGTCCAAAAATACTTAGTAGTACTTGAGGACAAACTCCCTTTTGACATTCCAGGTATTGGTTAGATGGCAACAGAGATCATTTGTTTTTTCTTGCTTGGTATTGCAGCACTGCTTCTAAATGCTGGACTCGACGCTCAAGTTCTTCCACTCTTTTGGCTAATTCTTCCATTAGTAATCAAATTAAGTTTCGACAATATAACCAGAAAGAAAGCTCTATTCCTCAACAAAAAAACGAAATAGAGGCTAAGGTCGTAAAAAATTAGCCGAAAAGCTTTGAACGAGTTACAAGCATTGACGCTATCAGGGGCATTAGCTGTATTTGCTATTACCTGGCTATTTTTTGGTTTTGGGGATGACGATGATGATGGAGGCGGAATGATGAGACCTGTCAGACAAAGTGCCGATTAAATATCGATAGCAAATTAGAAAGAGAAAAGCCTAAATTGAATGAAGACAATCCAAAAGGTATTTTTACAAGTCCTAAAGCTAATCAATCTTCTGATCAAGCATTAGCCTAAGTAATGAGAGCATGGTTATATGAAAAATTTTCTAATCAAATTAGCTTTATTAGTATTCATTGTTTTCTCTGGATTTAATAGTGCTGATGCTGTATTACAAGGTTGGGTACCACCAGAAGATTATGGAGAGGGTGACTCATATGAGATGGGAATGGAGACTGAGGATGACGCTGAGGTGATGGACTCACAAAGTGAAGAGTTGAGTATGGAAGATATTTTTGGGGATGAACAAGTTTTTCCATTTCCACCAGGTCTAGGCAATTAATCAAACGCAAACATTCTTTTTAGTAATGTAGATGCAGATAACCATCTAACTTTTAAGTTTGTTGAACTAATGGCAGCAATAAAAAAAAACTCAGAGCCTCTAGATAACTTATCCAGTAAAGAGATAGAGGATATTGTCAGATCAAATGAAATCTTAGATCAAGAAAATGAAAAACTAATCAAAGAAGAAGAAATAGAGGCACAAAGATTCTCAAAGACAAAATCTAGAAAAGGATTGCTTAGACGATTAAGAAGATCTCCACTTGAAGTGATAAATCGATCACTCTTTTTTGTATTCATTGGTAGTTTTATATTCTCCTTTGTCTCTGTGTACTCAATTAACAAGTTGTGGTTTGTCTTTTATATCATCAGTGCCTTCTCATGTGTTTTATACACTCCAAATAGACAAGCCCTCAAGGAACTAATTGCAGCATGGCCAAATATCGAAGATCTTTTAAAAAAAAGAAGTCTATGGAAATAAATTATTTAAACTTATAGACCATTGATGTGAAAATTATTTACTGAGGTGAGTCTCAACTATTCTAATTTCATATTTGATTAAAAAGTAATGGATAAAAAAGGAGCCAAAGGGTACTGGATCTCAACAGCAAAAATTATTAATCAAGAATTATTTGATGAATATGTCGAAAAAGTTGGGCCATGGCTCAAAGAGAATGGAGGGGAGGTATTTGCAAAAGATACAGACCCAAGAGGAAAAGAAAAAACTGAAGATTCAAACCTTGCAGTCATTTGTGAATTTCCATCTATGCGAATAGCTGTAGATGCTTATGAGTCGAGTGAATATCAAGAACTATCTAAGCTACGTAAAGCAGCCACCGTGAATGCAACTTTCACAATTATGGAAGGAATGGACGAGGCAACAAAACTTAGAAGAGCAATGGGAATGTAGACAATCGCATCTCGCTATTCACCGTTTATATTAAAAGGATGTATGTATTGATCTAATAATTAATAGCATTAAAATTTTAGGAGGCATATTTAGATGAGTTCACAAAATAGAAGCGACGATCAAGAGCTGGTCAGAAAAAACCTTGAATTAATTATTAGTTCAAGTAACTACAAATTGGCTCATGAAGATAGAGAGTTACTCAATAGTGATGAAATGAGAGGTGTGCGAATGCTTCTAGAAATAAATAAACCAGAGAAAATCTTGGAAGAGCAGAACATTTTATCAACAATCATCGTCTTTGGAGGGGCAAATTTATCTGATAAAAGCTCTATTGAGAACAGAATTGAAATAGCTAAGAACTCTCTCACAAAAAATCCACGCTCATCAAGTTTAGAGAGAGAATTAGCACGACTAAAAAATTTACAGTCAATATCTCATTACTATGATTCTGCTAGAGAATTCGCGAAGATTGTCTCCAGACAAAACCAAAAAGAGCATTGTAATTCACATGTAATTGTTACTGGTGGTGGCCCGGGGATTATGGAGGCTGCTAATCGAGGTGCTTTTGATGCGGACTGTAAATCCATAGGACTAAACATAAGTCTCCCAAACGAGCAACATCCAAATGCATATATCTCTCCTGGGCTTTGCTTTAAATTTAATTATTTCGCGTTACGAAAATTTCATTTTGTGATGCGATCAGTTGCAGCTGTCTTTTTCCCTGGGGGATTTGGAACATTTGATGAACTCTTCGAATTACTCACTCTTCGTCAAACAGGAATGAAAACAGAAATTCCAATTATTCTATTTGGTCGAGATTATTGGTCGAAAGTAATCAACTTTCAATTCCTTTCAGACCACGGACTTATCTCAGATGAGCACATGAACCTTTTTCAATACGCCGATAGTGCTTCAGAAGCATGGGACATAATCAAACAATAGCCCTATCATCAGAAAATGGATTGGAAGACATCACTAGATTGGTATTGCTCAGGTAACATTCTTGATAAAGAAGATGTCGACCTTTTAGAGAAACACTATCAAGAAATAATCAATGAAATCGATTCGAATCTCTCCCCAGAAATAGCTCCAAAACATATTTGTAACCAAACAAATATTCCAGAGGGAAGTTCTTGGATCACAGCAGTTGCAGTAATACTTGATCGATTAAATCCAGTAAAAACAGGTAAACCAAGAAGTTTACTAGTCGATCAATTAAGAAGAAAGCAAAGCAGTTAAACCCTCTTTATACAAAAGAGATGAACATAAAAGACCCGAAGCCCAACAAAGTCCTCTAGCAGGAGGAATATCGCCAACATAAGCACCAATATAGATAAACCTCACAATTGGGTGAACCCACGCAGCTATTACGGCAACAGGAGACACGACACCGGCAATCAGACATAGCAAACATGCAGGAGCATGAAGAGTGATACTCTCCCAGCAATTTTGATGACACCAGACAGCTCTTTTACCAAAATCAGGAAGTTCATCAAACAAAGCTCTTGGCGCACTCATATTCTCAGCCGAATAACCAGCCTTGACTCGGCCATACGTTAGTGGTCCAATTGAAATCAAGACAACAACGGCAGACAGGCATAGGCTCCAAGCAAAAGCTGTTTCCATGAAATTCACAATTATATTTTGAGCCTAAGTGAGGCAGATTCAAATTGCGGATTAAAAGGTCTGTTAAAGATTGCTTTTTGAACAGGTTGTTCAAACCAAGTATTCAAAAAGATGATAAAAACACAATTTTTAGTTCATAAACTTGTTATTCTCTAGAAGTCATAAAGAGTTCAGCTCGACTAAAACATCCTTTATCAAAACAATCCAACCATGGACTGGGATTCTGCAAAACAACATTGCACTGAGAGAAACTGGCAATGGTCATTGGAATTGATAAATCAGGCTCAAAAGGAGATGGAAGATTTAGAGACGAAGTTAAAAAAATGTGAGGATCAACAGAAAGCTAATCGTTTATATAACGCCTGTAATTACTAATGGAAGAGATGAGCGCAACAATAGTTCCATTGGGTTCACTTGCAATTTTATTTGCTGTGATTTCAATCCTTGTATTCCTTAGGAAGGCAAGTATCGCAAGACAAGCTGAAGCGTCCATAAAAAATAGAATAGAAGCTAAAAGAAACGAAAAGACAGAGACTCTTGAAGAACAAAAACAACGTTTAGAACTTTTGCTTAAAAAATAAAAAGGTACGAATTTACAAATTATCGTCGCTTATTTTTCCAATCCTTTTAATCGGATTAGATCCATCCCTATGATTTGCTGGATCAAATGGGAAATTTGTATCTGGCCCTAAAAGATCATCAATACTTTTTGTATCCATTGAACTTTGATCATTTTCAATATCAGCATCCATTGCCATTAAAACCGGTTGTGCTTCAACTGACTGGAAGCAAAAACACATCACTACAAATAGGGACAGAAATAATCCAAAACAAGTTTTTATAACACTTTTCATATAGAAACAAAAAGATTAACTATTTTATGAAGGAAAGTTTATTTCCTCACGGCTCATAAACTCCTAGTCTTCAAAAAGAAGGCATCCAGGTGAAGAAGGATTTAAAGCACACTCTTTATCCCAGTAGGAAGCAATCGCTGTCATCCCTCTTTTAACTGCCTCGTGTTTCGTACCGATGTCACCCATAGCATCGTTGGGAACACTAAATGAAGTTTGAAGTTTCATAGTTTCTCTTCAATTAACTGTGGTATAAACCATAAAGAAGGTCTATGGCAAGTGAATTTATCCTTATCTTTCTTGTAAATTATTTAAAGGCATCACTTATTATGTTACTAAGTAAAAATTTCGATTATTGAAATCTGATGATCTGCTGCAAAAAGAAAATCAAGCAAAGCAATTAAAAAGTGAAATCAATGACATCGACAACAATATCAATAATGACATTAGGCATCGCCATAACAGGAATTTCTATTTGGTGGGTCAGCACAACCCTTCAAGAAGGAAATAAGGCACTTGAAGAAAGCCAAAATGAAAAATATGATAATTAAAAATCTGTCATAGATTTAGATTTTAAGAAAATCTTTGAGAAAATTGATTTAAAAATAAGTCCAAAAAAATTCCTCCACTTTTCAGCAGAGGAAATATCGAAGCATTCTTCAGACAAACTATCAGCTACTTCTTATTAAGAGCAGACTTAACCTTTGTGGGAGTTAATGCCTTTAGTTCCTCTTTTAGCTCATTTTGACGTTCATCAAGAACTTTAATACGGGCTTGATAACTCTCTTCTAATCTCTTTCTTGAGTCCTCGATGTTATCGAGTTCCTCTTGACGTTGATTACGCTTAAGCTCTTCAAGCTGGCTATCAGAAACCACATAAACAGTTCTGGTAGGAGCTATTAAAGAGTCAGAGAAAAAAGTGTCGAAGAGTGAAGTGTACATAACTTTTCTTTCGGAGTACATAACTACTCTGTCCTAAATTGATTTTGTTAGGGATGAGGCATACCGAAGAAAATTATTCGGTAACTATCACTCACTTCGGCTGCTACTACTAAAAAGTTAGGTATACCGACCTCTAAACTTAATTCGAAGTCGCCTTTTAAAAGAGACACCAAAATAATGGCTATATATTCGCTCTTACTTGGAATCCTTATCATAATTATTTCATGGAAATTCTTCAATGACTGGGCGTCTGGTCTGGCAGGTTTTATTTACGGAGGCGTCTTATTTTGGAGTATCAAATTATTTGTTCAGCTGATCAAAGCTTTATTTGGATAAAAATAATGTCTCTATTGAAATTAAATGAAACTACTGAAACCATGTTTTAACCCCCAAAAAATAGTTACCAAAATCGCTGACAAAGGGAGTGCAATGGCAAGTGTGATATTGATTGTCCTAAAAATCTTACCAACTCCATTACTTTTATCTTTAGAGGGATCTACGATGAGTGGCATAAAGCATACATATTCTTTTTATTTATAGGCGCAAATTCCATTCGATTGGTTAGATTGTCGTAATTATAGAGACAGTCTCATGTATTTATTAGGTCTAGGACTATTAGTTTTAAGCACTTGGTATCTAATGAAGCTATACAAAAATTTCAATAATGATCCAATAGCAAAGAAAGAAATTGATAATGCATGGCAAGAAGCTAAGAAGGAGGCAAAAGGTAAAAATCCTTTTGCCCCAGGAAGGATTAAAGATGCTCTCAATGCATATAAAGCCGATATGAATAAAGAAGACACCTAAAAGATAGAAAATCAAAAGAGATCATGACTAGTAGAATAAAAAAGTTAAAGTAAAATTTTATTAGTTTCCTAGTGAACCCCTCTTTGGTTTTAATGGATTATGTAGACAGAAAGACATTGAATAACGAACAACTAGAATACCTCGAACAAGTTTTAAAAGCATCAGTTCAGAAATTGAAATTTATAGGAATAGAACCTGCTATTGCTAATAATGAAATATGTGATGCAGCTCTCATTTCCCATGGTTCATATGAAATAAGTTGTATTGCATCCATACTCGATATGATTCAGCCAACAAAAAAAACCATGGAGCGTAAAACAAAAGTATTCAATGCTTTATGCAATGCAGGGTTAATAGTTACTGATTAAATAAAAAGCCTACCTAAAAAACAAATCAGGAAAGATATTTATACAACAACTAAGAAAAACCAGCGAGAGGCATTGAACCTCTCATGCCGCCTAGACGAGTCTGGAAAAGCTTTATTTAGCAGCTTCAGGTGCTTTTCTTGCTTTGCGTGCACGCCTAGCAGGCCTACCAGCACTTGGTTTCACAACCGAAGAAACCTCAACTTTAGCTTTGACTGCAGCCTTTTTAGCGACCGGCTTTTTAGCTACTGCTTTCTTTGCTGTAGCCTTTTTAGCAACTGTTTTTTTGGCAGAAGCTTTTTTTACTGTTGATGTTTTAGCTGCAGTAGCTTTTGGAGCAGCGCCTTTACGTGTGCGATGAGAAAGAATTAAAGCCCATTCATCAGCACTAATATTTGCTGGCTTATTTCCATGAACCTCAGAAACTTTAGCTGCTTTTTCGATATCTTTAATTAGGTTTTTCCAAGAAGCTGCGTAACGCTTATCAGACTGAGATTTTGCTCCGCTTTCAACAAGGGTTTCAACGACTTGAGAAGCAGTGACTTTTTTACGACGTCTGTTAAAGATCTCCTTTTGCAAGGTAGCAATCAAGGCATCACCTTTAGCACTAACTTTGATGGATAACTGAGACATAACTCAATAATTACTTTCTTAATACATCTATCACATATAGGGTATTAAATTCAATAGTCAATGGTTATTCGACTACTAATGTTTCATATATCTAACAATATCAACTTAAAGTGACACGCTGAAAATAATTATAATAAATCGAAAATATTTCGACATTGAAAAGAATTTTATATTAAGTAGGCGGGAGAGATCCCAAAACCAATACAAAAAAACTACTAGTCAATAAAATAATAAAGGAATAAAAAAAGCATGGGAACTCATAAAAGACAATTAATTAAGTCAGAGTTTCAGGCAACCTCTGGACACCAACCAATCCCTCTCTCGTGTTGCCGCACCCAAAGATGACAACGTGAAATCAAATGATCTCCACGAGGAATTAAACGACGATGAACATGACAGGAAAGAATTGTTCTGCAATGTCTGTCGCTGGAATAATTGAAATAATGACATGTCATGCAAACGCGAGCTGAACATGTTTTTTTGCGTAAGCCTTTCCCATGGATTTTCCACTCTTGTTCTTCTTGATCGAAGATCTGATCGGTGCGAGTTTCTTCGGAGCGAGTCGTAGACATTGTCCAATACCAATAGGTTGCGCTACGCCAGATACCCATTCCTCAGCCTTAAAAACAGCATACGGGGAAGCAGATGGAGTCATTTACCTTTAGCAGTACACATGTACTAGCAAAGATGATTAGGTGTTGTCAAGTTATTTAATTTATAACCTCTTAAAAATGTATTCTCCAATACAGGAAGTTATGCAGATAAAGGTTCGAACTCGATATATATACCAAAGAGTTAAAAGGTAATTAAAAAATTTAAACGGATAAGTCGCGCGTTAGAAAAATAAATAAAAAAGCCCTCATCTCGTGAGGGCAAATATTAGTGGCCGAAAGATCCCCATCACCCAGCTTCCAAAAATAATAATCAAATCAATCAGATCAGGTAACATTAAAGCACCATATCTTTCACCTCAGGCTTAAACGAACACCATCTGTAGGGGGGGGGTTGATTTATTAAAGAAATAGGGTTAGAAATAGTATCCCCATCACCCAGGCCCGTAGGACACCATACCTAGGGTCTTTTTTATTGGAAATGCTTTTTATTTAGAACTTGGAGTTATTTAGAGACTTTGATGCTGTGGAAAACTTTTGTTGGTTGAACGAATCTGTTATAAACAAAAGAAGCCCATACTTAGATATTCAGAAAAGGTAGCTTATAAAGATTTAAAAACGATTAATTGAAAAATCAATCTCAATTGAGTAAAAAGGTTCTAAATCTTCTAACGGGTAGTAGAAAAACAAGTGAGCGAAGGAAACAGGAATCTATTGAATAAATACATTTGAAACCCGCACCAAATGATTGATCTCAAAAGGAATAGCAAAAAAATACCAATTGAAGCAACAGGCCTTCGAAGCCGCAAGTCCTCTCTCTATGAGCCAAATCAAAAAGAAGATTTCAAAATTAGTAGAGGTCGATTCTCAAATTTCCTTACGTGTCAGAGGTGTTTTTATCTTGATAGGGTAAGAGGTCTCGATCCTCCAGGGACACCAGGTTGGACTCTGAATGAAACAACTGACCTATTACTCAAAAAAGAATTTGACTATTGCAGACAGAAACAGATTCCACACAGAATATTTGCATCTAATGGACTATCTCATGTTGTTCCTTTTGATCACCCTGAAATAGATAACTGGAGAAACTCGCTTAATCGAGGACTAATGCATCGTTACAAGGATACAGGAATAATATTAACTGGAGGCGTAGACGATATTTGGCAAAACACTATTACAAAGCAACTAATAATTGTGGATTACAAATCTCAAGCTAAAAACGGACGAGTTGATAAGAAAGATTATTTAGAGGATCCATTTCACGAGGCTTATAAAATTCAAATGGATTTTTATGCTTACTTACTCTCGGGGATGGGTTTTAGTGTTCATCCAACATCTTATTTTCTAGTTTGTAATGCAAAAAGGGATGAAGATGAATTTAATAGGACCATGCGTTTTGATGAATATCTTGTTCCCTACAAATGGAGCAATGAGTGGATAGAGAGTCGACTAGATGAAATGGTAGAACTAATGAATCAGTTAGAAATTCCAGAATCAAATCATTCCTGCAAGAACTGCGCCTACGCAGATCAATATTCGAAAATTCTATTTTCAGGAAATACAAGTCAAAAAGAAATTACTCAAGGAACTTTGCCATTATTTTAAGAACGCTAATAATTTAAAAAATGATTCTGACCTTAAAACCTCTAAAGGATTAATGGTATGTGCGGAAGATACCAACTAATAAACGATTTTATAAATCTTCCTGATATTTTAAAAAAAGATATGCCAAGAGGGTTGAGACAAAAATATGAACCACAAGACTTAATCAGACCAGGGTCTCCAATTCTTGTTCTGAAGAATGAAGGTAAGACACAAACATCAATAATGCTTTGGGGTTTTATTTCTGAGTGGAGTAAAGACCCTTTTAACAACACAAGACCAAAACCATTTAATGCTAGATCCGAAAGTGTCGAAGAAAAGAAACTTTTTCGTGCAAGTTGGAGGCATAAGAGATGTTTGATACCAGCAAGCGGATTTTTAGAAAAAGGTCACCTAATAAGTAGAAAAGATTCTCAAACTTTTTGGTTGGGTGGACTCTGGAATAGATGGATGTCTAACGAAGGCAGTGAACTAGAGAGTTGTTGTGTTCTAACAACCGAACCAAATGATTTAGTAAAACAATTTCATAACCGTATGCCAGTAATTATTCCAAAAGGACTTGAAGAAGAATGGATATCTTCAGTAAAAAATGTTCAAGACTTGAAAGCTTTAAAACCACTAATGACGAAATGGGACCCAGAAGAATGGACAGCCGAGCCAACAATCAAACCTAAAGTTAACCAATTATCCTTCCTATGAAATCATGACAAAAAGAAAGGGCTTATATGAGCCCTAGATACAGAATTAAAAAGTCAATAAATCATTGATCGTGATGAACTTCTGCAGAACTAGGCATTTCATGGGCAGAAGACAATTTCTTCAATGATTGAGATCCACAGATAGCAGACAGCGCGATCACAACCAGGGATGCAGTGCTTAACAATTGAAGCACTATCGGGAGATGTGAATTAATTCTTTCTCTAAAGGTAGTCATTTGGGAAGTTTATTAACACTCCATTCAAACAAAAAGAATAATCACCGTCCATAGCATGAGTAATCTGAATTAAATAGCTAAGAGCAAAAGAATAAGCATAATTAAATTTAGTCCTACTGTTAAGAGTGATGTACTTGTTTTAATTTCTTTAACCAAAACTATGGACTCAAGCTCTTATTGATTTCTAATTATGACTGAAATATTTAAAAGTCTCATAAGATACAAAATGAAAATTAAATATTGAAGGAAAACACATGCATAAATAAATGTACAATTAACGCTGGTATCAACACAAACCTCCTCATGGATGAAATATTAATAAAGGCTAAAACCACTCGACATAAGATATCTGATTAAAATTACATAACATAAATTTAAATAAAATGGACGAAAATAGAATTAATCTTCCTTCTCTAGACAAACTTAAAGAATTAGAAAAAAGCGCAAGAGTAGACGGGAGTGGAATTGAGTTTGACTCTCTAATAGGACTTTGGAAATTTAATTCAGTTTGGAAGCAGGGATCAGATAAAGAAGACTCAATTTCAAGCACATTGCTACAGGTTCTTTCAGCGAGCCTAGAGTTGAGGAAGGACACACAAAATTCAGAAGAAAAGAAATTTTCTATCGCCAACGCAATTCAATTTGGATTGCTAACTCTGAGATTTAGTGGATACGCAAATTTAGAAAGGAAGCAGCCGTTATTACCATTTACTTTTGATTGCATCCAAATAAAACTAGCTTCATTGACTATTTTAAAGAGATCTTTACCGACGCCGGATCAAAAGAAAAGACCCTTTTTCGCATTAATAGCTATCGATTCGAATGGCAAATGGTTATCTGCTAGAGGAAAGGGAGGAGGCCTTGCTCTGTGGACCCAAGGTAAATAACTACTTGTAATTTACCAACGTTCTTTTGGTAATTTCTTCTCAAAATATATATTTGAACAGCAAGGAAAACGCTTCAGCTATAAATAATTTGCAAAATGTCACTCAAACTTAAGACATTAAGCGGTGACTTTATTTCTGAGTGAAATCCTGTCAATAGAATTTGGATGCTCACGAACAAATTTATTGAACTCAATTGCTAGCTGTTTAGCTTCAAAAGCATCAATTGCATAAAAACCTAACTCATGTCTTTTATTAGCTAAATCTCTATAGCTGACTGCATATCTTTTGCAGGATGTAATAGGTCTTGAAGGCATCTTTCTAAAACTTAGTAGACTAACTTTAGACATGTACAAAAATTGCCGAAAGAAATCTACCGAACAATTTTTGCATAGGTAACCGAATCTAAAATCAGTTAATGATAATACTCATAAAATCTCAACACATATCCGAACTAAAATCTTGATACATAGAGGTAAAAAATTTAACCTAAACTACTTTTTAAATCTAATAATTTCAAAAAAAACCTAAAAAGACCGAAGTCCTTACATATTAATTATTAGAAAAACTAATTACTTTTATAATTTTTACTTTATGGGTTTTGTATTTATCCATACATAAAGTCAGTGAGTAAATAGTTACCTTTAGAAAAATTGTTTTAGTTTTATAAAAGTTATGACTCTAGATATTTATAAAGCGATTGTTAAAGCATCAAAAGAAGGAAAGTTATGGGGTCTCAATCGTACTGATTACTGAATATGTATAAATTTACAAAGTTTAAGATTATTCAGCTACTTATATTATGGAATCTTCCGATCATATTTTTGTTTATCGGAATAATATCATTTCCCATAGAGATTTTTAATTCAACTTCAATTTATTAATAAGTAAGATTATTAACCAAAACAAATAGTTACTTTTAGTTTTAGAAAACTTTAATAAGTTAGGTAGTCTTGAAGATTTAAGTACGCACACCTATTAATAATTTTGAATTAATTTGAAAATGAGAACAAAAAAATATTATCAATTTAAGTCTTAAGTAGGAGGCCTGTTATCATCAAGCGGCTTTAAGCTGAACACTACTGTTGTCAGTCCAAGTCCAAGCAGACTTCTCCATTGTAGATAAATCAACTCTGTGGCTCGCCATCCAATCTCCGTTGGCTTCAAAGAATTTCTCAATATTACCCTCTGGGTGCTGATGGATAACAATGATTTTTTGAGGGTCATTATCACAGCACCCTCTGTATAAAGGCTGAATATTAAACTCTCTATGCCTCCTAGTAGCTTCTTTGCTGTCGAAAATTGCAGCCCACTCGTCAAAGGTGCTTTTAACCTTAAAAGTAAAAACTGAGGTGACAGTAAAAGACATCGAAGATTTTTAATATGCGTAAACAATACCTAAACCAAACACAACTGACTAACAGTTGTGGTAAAAACTGGATATAAAAGCAAAAGTTCTGCTAGAAATGGCTGATGCAGATACCAAGAAAAGCCCTTAAACGAATCATCAACTTAATTGTTGTTCTAACTGTTGCCACTGTTGGGTTCATCAAAGTAAAACACCCATTTAGCTATATAGTTGGAGTCCCTGTTGCCAGTTGGGTCGTTTATCTTTTATGCAACGCAATGTGCACAGATATTCTTTTTGGAGAAACATTCGGCTGTTCAGAAAAAAGTATTTATAAGGAGAAATGAGCTAACCAAACAAATTAAACATTTCTCAATCAGAGTAAAGGACTTTTATATCAAATTCTCTGATTGTACTTAGAAAGAAAAACCTAAGTTAAAATAATTTAGAAATCAATAAAACAACTCTTAACTTACTAGCACCACAAATGTTATTTGATTTACTCAGTTGGAAATAATCCTTCTTTTAGCTGAATTAATACCATGTCTTTTAATAGGCTATTTACTCGGACGATTTAAAGAAAATTTATCTCTAACAATTTCTCGTCCACTTATTAGCTATGGTATTCCTATCAGTTTGACTGGGATATTACTTAAGTCTGGACTAGAATTGCCTTTAATTGAATCAGCTGCATTAGCATTGGTAGCTATTAGTATTTTAATGACTATATTAAATCGCCTTCCTAGTGTGAAAAAACTTGTACCAAACAGAACCCTTCAACTAGGTAGTGCATTTGGGAATACAGGATATTTCGGGATACCAGTTTCACTGGCACTGCTTCCCGATCATGCTTTGATTTACAGCATAGGTTTTGACATTGGTGCGACATTAGTGATTTGGAGTCTTGGTCCAATACTTTTAACTGTTCCTTCAAAAGTTTTAAGTTCTAATAGATATTGGGAGAATGTTATAAATGGATTATTTAGTAGTCCTGCTGTTAAAGGATTAATTGGCGCATTAATAATTCATTCATCTCCATGGGGTAAACAAATAACAGACTTACTATGGATTCCTTCAAGGGTAGTAATTGTTTTAGCACTAGTAATCGTCGGGATGCGCCTAAGTTGGCTAAGGAAAGCCAATCTTTCAAGAATAAAAATTCAAATAATATCCATAAAAAATGCATTAATCATGAAGCTGGTTGGATTGCCAGTCATTATGTTGATCATTTCCTCTGCCATTAGATTACCCAGCGTCATGCGAGAGGCCTTAGTACTGCAAGCAGCTGCACCCACTGCGATATCTATCCTATTAATATCTCAAGCAGCCTCAAGAGATGAAAAGGAAGCCACCTCTCTTGTTGTTTTTAGTACGATCATCGCTCTCATATCAATCCCAGCTTGGTTGTTCATTTTAAGATTGTAAAAAGTTAACAACTATCGCCTTTTAACTCAGCATGTCTAAGTTGTAAGAAATACATTTTTTTTAATGACCTCAGCTACAGCAACAAAAGCGACAACAAAGAGAACAGCGGCAGTAAAATCATCAGAAGTAAAGTCTCAATCAATTTATTCATCAACGCAATCAAGATTTGCCAGTTCAAAGTTAATACAAAACTTAGGTTCATCTAATGATGGGGTTCAATTCGATTTTGCTAGTGCCTTAAGAACTGCATTTGGAAGGGACTAAAAGAACATGGACCTTTTAAAAACACTTTTTACAGTTGTTATATGTCTCGGTATTGGATGGGCAATCTCTAAGGGGATCATGTTTGGTTTAACACATATTTAAAGTGCGTGATGAAGGCATTCCACAAATGACGAACTAGAAGTTATGGACAGTGCATGGATGCAAGTCAAAGTCGCATGAAAAAAATAAGGCAAAAACAACTGCATCAGAAAAATATATTTCAAAGACGCTTAACGAAATAGCTCATCATTACTGAGGAAATTAATGACTAAAGATTGGGAACCAAAAAAAGAACACCAAGCTATTATCTCAAGGAGTATAGAATTTATTTCCGACGAGTTTGCTGAGTTACAAGAGGCTTTGCACTGTCCAAATTCATTTATTGTTGAAATAGCCAATAAAGTTATCTCAGAATATAAAACAAATCAAATCACTATTAGAAGAGACGAAGAATAAATGGAATTTCTACAATCACATGACTTAAACCAATGGCGTTTTTGGACTCCACTTATTGGAGGTATTCTTCTTTACGTTGGTTAAAATATTAAAATCACTGAAATTGATCCTAATGAGTAATAAAAACATGAGAAATCAACCTGACTATGGGAAAACGTTAAATTTATAAAAAATGTAGTTGGAGATGAAACAAGGAACTATTGAACTAATTCTTTTTGCACTAATT
The DNA here is from genome assembly GCA_003284375.1 of Prochlorococcus sp. AG-311-J23. Lineage (GTDB taxonomy): Bacteria > Cyanobacteriota > Cyanobacteriia > PCC-6307 > Cyanobiaceae > Prochlorococcus_B. The sequence goes on along the minus strand of QBVL01000017.1, from coordinate 19,427 downwards.
TTCTTGAGTATTCAATTTTGGTGGATAAGAATGACCATTCAAAATGGTCGAACTGGAGAAGTAGATAAATGGGGGCAAAAAACAACCTCCAAAAAACTAAATGAACTAGAGAAAGCCAAGCAAAATTTAGAAAAACTTTTTCGATCTTAATTTTCAAGATCAATAAAACTTTTGAATTAATGAACTATCAAATTTTGATTGAAAGCTATGCGTCTGGTGAAACTATTAGTAAAGACGAGTTATCATTGCTCGAATTAGAACTTGATTCTCAACTGGAATCTATCAAATTTTCTCGCAATCAAGGTTGTACGGAAAAAGCTCCTAAACACATTTGCGAAGCTGTTCAAGTATGTGAAGGTAGTAGTTGGATCACATGCCTTGCCTCAATACTGGATAAGGCTAATCAACTTTCTCTAGGTAAGAAATCAAGAGGAGCAAAAGTCATTGATGCACTTGTAGATAACAATTATTTAATGAATTAAACTAGGAGCAGAAATTTTCAATTCATTCTTAATACTCAAATTATTAACACCCAAATCCAATGAAAAATGGTGAAAGTCTTGAAGAGAGAAAAAAACGTCTTAAGAGTCTTTCAAGTGAAGAAAGAAAAATATTGATTAGGAAGAAATTAGAATTACAAGGTTTAACAGAGGGAAGTGGTGTGAGAGAAGAGGATGAATCTTCTTATGACAAGGAAGAAGTGATAGATTTAATTCTATTAACAAGATGTTTTCAAAAGAATAAATTTCAATAACTCATCCAAGCAAAATTTGTATTACGAAGTTAGTTACTGCAAAATGGATATATGGATAAACCTATAAAAAAAAATAAAATTACCTTTGGAAGGTTTGCAGTTCGTACTCTTGCTATATCTGCAAGTACCCTAGCGCTATTTGATTTTCTAAAAGGAGAATATCAAACTGGATGGCTTCTAGCACTTGGATGGTTAACAATCATTATCGGGGAGAAAAGGATGTTTAATGGTGAAAAGACAAATGAAGAGACCTAAGAGAAATGACCAACTGTTAACTATCAATAAATACATCTATAAAATTCATTCAGTTTTTACGCCCTATGCCACCATTAAAAAGAAAACAGAATAAAAGCCTTTCAATATTGAGACATTTTATTTCAACCAATTATTTCTATGAGTGAAACCAAGAAAAATAAAAATTTCAATTTAACTGAAATGAAATTCAAGTTTAATGATCTATTTACTGGAATTGCTCTGCTGTTGTGCGCATTTTTATGTGCATTTAGCCTTGCATTAATTGCAATAAGATTAGGGCCAATAGCTAAATGGGCTAATTATCAAACTATTTGCGTTGAACAAGAAAGTCTAAAATCCCCAATAGAATGGGCCGTACGCAAATGTAATGGAAGGTCAAAAGTTTATCAAGTGAAGTGAGAGCAACTCAATTAAAGTTGAGTTGAGAAGTTTTCACCATTCAGATGTTCACTTTTTTCTGAAGAAGCAATAACATCAAATTAATTATTTAGAGCCAAAACAATAGGAGTCCTGCCAAAAGTCCAGACATATGACCTAACAGACTAATTCCAGGGAGGAATGAGCAAATAATTCCAACGCCTGTGAGTAAAGAAATAGATTTTAGTAAACTTGGATCTTTCTTTAATTCGCATCTAATAAAAAGAAATTTTTTCTTTCCATATAAAGTAGTCATCAAAATAAATGCGTCGATACCAAATAAAACACCACTGAAGCCAATGGCTAAAGACATCGGATCTCCTAAAACTAAAATATCAAAGCACCAACAAATAAATGCTTGGAGAGGCATTATCAATGCAACAAAAGCTAAAAAGAAATAGTTACTTTTAAGGCTTAGAGATTTAAGAAAGTATCTAGCTACGATGATTCCAGAGATATTTGCCAATAAATGATTCAAGTCACCATGAAAGAAATGGGACGTAATAATCCTGTATGGCTCATAAAAGAAACGGCCAGACCAATAGGCAATGTATGTCTTATCAATTATTCCTAAGAAATCGGTTGCAACGAAACAAATAGTGCAAGCCAAAAAGGGCACAAAATATTGCCAATCATCTTTTGAAATTTTCTCAATCATCCTTAAAAAGATTCACCGATAATTCGACCGTATTTTGTGATTATGATCAATACAAAAGTAAAAAGGTTAATTCTTTAACTGTGAGATTAAGTTAAAATATTTACCTTTCAAGAGCTTCATCAATAAATAAGGTCCTTAAGCCTAAGGTATAACTAAGCTTTAGATATAAATGAACATGGAACTAAAAAAGAAACTAAATCTGAATAGTTATGAATGGTGGAGAAACCACCGAAGATTTGTAACCCTTGGATTATTTCTGGCGTTTTTTGCTGGCTATGTCAGAGGCCCTTCAGCGAAAGACTTCAAAGTTAATGATATTTGCGGACGTCTTAGCGCTGATTTGATTACAGGGGAAGAAGCTGCAAGAGGATTAAAATTAGGGAAGAAAAGAATCGATGGACTAGAGGGAGAGAAAGCTAATATCACTAATCACTACTACCATGCCAAGTACTACTGCCAAGGCTACACAAAAGGTAATGTAGGCTTGGGTTACTAATAAACATAATTACTAAAATAGCCAGAGAAAAGCATTGCACTTTTCACGCCGCTTGGACGGATCTGGCTTTTGGACTAAGCTTTGACGGCTTTAGAACTTGCTTTTCTTGCACGCCTTGCAGGTCTTCCTGCTACAGCCTTAGATGTTGCCTTTGAAACTGACTTAGCGCTTGAAGTTGCCTTTTTTGCCTGAGCAGAAGCTACTTTCTTGACTGCTGTCTTAACTTTAGAAGTCTTAACTTTTGCATTAGCAGCACTCTTAGCTGGAGCAGGTTTACTTACTGCCTTCTTAGCAATTGCTTTTTTAGCTACAGTTTTTTTGACAGCTGTCTTTTTAGCAGAGGGTTTTGCTGAAACCTTCTTAGCACTTGTAGTTTTACGAGTACGGTGAGAAAGAATCAAAGCCCACTCATCAGCACTAACATTTGCAGGCTTATTACCATGGACCTCAGAAACTTTTGCAGCTTTCTCAATATCCTTAATTAAGTTTTTCCAAGAAGCCGCGTAACGCTTATCAGATTGAGATTTAGCACCACTCTCTACAAGAGTTTCAACAACTTGTGATGCTGATACTTTTTTTCTTCTTCTGTTAAAGATTTCCTTTTGAAGAGTAGCGATCATGGCTTCGCCTTTAGCGCTAACTTTGATACTTAATTGAGACATTAAATTAAAAATTACCTATATAGAACATCTAGCACATTGTGGGTATCCAAACCGAACAATCTATTTACACGTAGATGTAAATAGGATTTGTATATTGCTAATTCTTAGAAATAAAGTTCAAAAAAGTCGTAAGATAAAAAAAACAAGTCATAGTCTTATTTTAATAAAAGGACGGAAAGTCTCACTTAAATCAAAAATGACTATCAAGAAGGTATTAATGGTTTATTCCTTATGAAAATAGTAAAAAGTAGTAAACATACGCGTTATAAAAAAAAATCAAATAATCAACTTAGCTATCTATTGAAAATGTTCTTTCTAATTTTGCTTTAATTTGCTTTAAGGACGGTTCTGAGACCATGAGAATTTTTTTATAGAATCCAAAAAGTTTAAAACACGCCAAGGGAACAAATATTGTCAGTAGTAAGGTTTTGGTTGTAATCATATGAATGTTATAAGCCAAATCAATTAGAAACGCACAAATATTACTTGTTAAAGCTATGTATAAAGTCAAAGTCTTTCGTAAATTTTAGTTAAGGTCAAGATGTTTAAAAACGAATTAACCAATTAAATAAAATGAAAGACAAGAAGGATCTAAAAGCTCTTATTTACAAAGTCGCAGCAGCAACAGATAGAGGTCAAAGAATGAACGCGATGATTGCTCCCACATACCAAAATAAATTAGAAGAGATGAAAAAACTGGTTGAGGATCTACTGCCACTGTCAGATGAAATAACTCAGAGTTCTATTGAAGGTGAATGGGAGCTTATTTACTCATCAGTTGAGTTATTTAGAAGCTCTCCATTCTTTTTAGCTATTGAAAAGGCATTAAACGACAAATCAAAAAGCGATTTATTTTTCAAGCTTCATCTTTTACAAGTAGGATCATTTGGTTTATCAACAGTAGGCAGAGTAGGTCAATATCTCAATTTTACTAAAGGAGAAATGATCTCTACATTTGATACTACGATCTTTGGTCTTACAACTATCCCTATCCTTGGTTGGTTCAAACTTTTGCCTACTTTTGGGGGTCGGGTAATAACGCTTGCTAAGGAACTTCAATTAAAAGACAACATACTTTCTATGGAGTTAGAGAAGACTAAGGTGTCAGGGGTTGATGGTCTGGGGAGAATTCCTTTTGTAGATAATATTCTCATGGAAAGGTGGTATCCCGTTAAGACAGTATGGAAACTTCTGCCATGGAATAAAGAAAATCCAAATTGTGAAATTAGCGTGATCTATGTTGACGAGGATTTAAGAATTGTGAGGGATATGCACGGAGCATTATTTGTTTATATACGTCCATCCATTCCTCTTCTTGAACAAATAAAAACTTAGTCAGTATGTTTTTAATATTCAGTTAACTGAAGCAATCACGATGAATTTGTTGTAGAAACTCTAAAGAAGAAAAACTCTTTATTAGCAAATAAATGAAAAATCCAGAAGTAATAGTAATTGGAAGTGGGATAGGAGGATTATGTTGCGGAGGATTACTCGCAAAAGCAGGTAAAAAGGTCCTAATTCTTGAGGGCCACTCAAAACCAGGTGGTGCTGCTCATGGCTTTGAAAAAAATGGTTATAAATTTGAATCTGGTCCATCTCTTTGGAGTGGAATAGGTACTTGGCCTACGACGAATCCCTTAGGTCAAGTCCTTAAAGCTCTTAACCAAAAAGTTGATTTAATTAAATATCAAGACTGGAATGTTCAAATTCCCGAGGGTGACTACACGATTGGAGTTGGAGATAGACGATTTTTAGATCAGATCAATTCAATTAGCGGAAAAGATGCCGTTAAAGAATGGGAAAATTTTATTCAAGTGATTAAACCAATTGGTGCAGCTGCTAATGCAATTCCATTATTAGCTCTAAATCAAAATAAGGAAACCGTTTTTCAACTCTTAAAACGTAGTAAAACACTTCTCACTCACTTGAAATCATTTAAATATCTAGGAGGTGGATTTGGAAATTTAGTTGATGAGCATCTTAAAGATCCATTTTTAAGAAATTGGGTTGAATTACTTTGTTTTCTAATAAGTGGTTTATCTGAAGACGAAACAAATGCAGCCGCCATGGCAACACTTTTTGATGATTGGTTTAAAACAGATGCCTACTTGGAATATCCAAAAGGGGGAAGTGAATCAATCGTTAAGGCACTATTAGATGGAATTTACTCATTTGGAGGGGATCTTCAACTTAATTCAAAAGTTAGTCAGATAATCATAAAAAAGAATAAAGCAATAGGTATTGAGTTAAAAAACGGTGAGAAAATATTTGCAGAACATATTGTTAGTAATGCAGATATTTGGAATACTGTTGATTTAATACCAAAAGAGATATCTCAAAATTGGAGAAAAGAAAGGTCAAGGACTCCAAAATGTAAGTCATTTCTTCATCTTCATCTTGGATTTAATGCAGAAGGACTGGAAGATATTCCACTCCATTCAATATGGGTTGATGATTGGTCAAAAGGTATTACTGCTGAAAGAAATGTTGTAGTTCTCTCTATTCCATCGGCATTGGATCCGACAATGTCACCACCAAATAAACATATTCTTCACGGGTACACACCTGCTAATGAACCGTGGGAGAGATGGGAAAACCTTAAAATTGGTACAAAAGAATATGAAAGGACAAAAGAAGAGCGCTGCTCAGTTTTCTGGAAACCATTAAAAAAATTGGTGCCTGATATAGAAGAAAGAATTGAAATAAAAATGCTAGGTACACCACTTACACATCAAAAATTTTTAAATTCAAGAAATGGAAGTTATGGTCCAGCCTTATCAGCTGCAGAAGGGCTTTTCCCAGGGAATAAGACTCCAATTAAAAATCTATTATTGTGTGGCTCAAGTACATTTCCAGGGATCGGGATACCGCCTGTAGCAGCCAGTGGCGCCTCGGCCGCCAATACAATTCTTGGTTCCAAATTTCAAAGAGATCTAATCGAAGAGCTTGGCATATAAAAAACGCCTATGGTTACTAGATAACATGAAAATACAAATCAAATGACTAACTCACTCAATAAAGCTTTTACAGGAGTAATCGCTCTTGCTCTGATTGTTATGGCTGTAGGTCGAATACCCTTTTCAAGAGAGAAAGAATTATCAAATTTATGTAGAGAATACTACACAATGTACCTTAATCAGAATGACTATTCATTAGAGGAAAAGAACGAGAAGATCAAAGTGATCGCTGATAAAACAGGTCTTAAAGCTGAGACAAACAACGTTGGTAATTTTTGTAATTCGTTCTATTTCAACCAAAGATAGATTTTAAATAAGAAAAAACAGAAGTTTACCTCAATAGATTTATTCAATTTCTAATAGGAACAAATACATCCGTAATTATATCGATAGATTTAATATCAATTTAGTAGTTAAATAGTGATAGTAACGAGGAAAATCATGAAGAAAGAAGCTTCATCAAATGTCCTTGAAAAAATTCAAGTAGCTAAAGAAAGAATCAAGGAATTACAGACAATGATTAATCATTGGGAAGTCGGCAAAGTTTCCAGCTTTTGGGATACTGAATGCTCCATAAATCCATCCTCTCCGGGTTGCCTTATCTTTAATAATTGACCATTACTGGATGAATCTCTAAGCCAACTCAATCGAATAATTTCATATAAGAAACTTCACTGATAGCCTGATTAGATATGTAAAAAGACAGCTTAAGACCTTAAAAATCTTTAAATGCCCTGAAGAGGTATATTTCTTTATCTGGTCAAATCTACATTTTTGAACTCATAATTCATAAAAAAATTTTATAGAGTTAGAAAAATCGTTGATGAGAAATGCCTGAGCTATCAAAAGTCGTGTCATCCAGTGATTTTGATGATTGGTTTTCGTTGAATGACACTATTATGGGAGGTTCAAGCAAGGCAATTTGTAGAGCTTCCTCAAAAGGCCTCTCCCTTGAAGGTGTTGTAGTTGAGGAAAAAGGGGGTTTTGTTAGTTGCAAATCTCCAATATTTTCACCAGTTCTAGATTTATCGAGTTATCAAGGTTTTGAATTAAAAATTGAAGGTAAAGGTAGAACTTTAAAATTTGGAGTTTCATGTAAATATGGAATTTTAGGATTAAAAGAGTTTTTTTTAAACAAGTCACCTGGTGGGCTTAGATGGGTAGCAGAAATAGATACAAAAAGATTTGGGACAACCACCATAAAAGTTCCTTTTGAAAGCCTTGAACCAACTGTTCTTGCAAAAAAAATATCATTACCTATTAAATTTAAAGCAGATGCTATAAGCCAATTTCAATTACTACATTCTAAATTCGGCAGACCAGGAGAACTTAATCCTGGTTTTAAGCCTGGGAAGATAAATTTTCTATTGCAATCAATTAGTGTTTATTAATATTATCAGGGATAATAAACTTAATTTAGATATTTTTTATTTCTAAGGTAATAACTACCAGAAAATTGAGGTTATAAATTACTTCTCAATGAATGGAACAAAAAACAATTTAAAACTCTGAAAATTTTTTTTTATTGTCTATACTCTTGATTAGTTTTATAAGTGCCCTTTAAGGGGGAATTACTTTAGATATATTACCCCAAAAAAATGAAGAATAAAGATTTACCAACGATATGTGGCTTTGAATCTGAAATTAACGAATTAGTAAATAGGAAAAGAGATATTAGTCAATTCAAAGACAAGTTTAATTTAGAGAATGTGAATTCAGGATTTGCATGCGCTCTCCATATGCATCAGCCAACAATTCCAGCAGGTAAGAATGGAGAGCTCATTTCACATTTGCAATATATGTTTGAACACACTTCAGAAGGAGATAATCACAATGCAGAACCATTTGCTCAATGCTATAAACGTCTAGCTGAAATCATTCCAAGTCTGATAAAAGATGGATATGATCCGAAAATAATGCTTGATTATTCCGGAAATCTTTTATGGGGAATTGAACAGATGGGCCGAGAGGATATCCTCTCATCGTTACAGATCCTTACTTGTGATAAAACTGTTCAACCACATGTGGAATGGCTAGGAACCTTTTGGAGTCATGCTGTAGCATCTTCGACACCACCTTCTGACTTTAAATTACAGATTACAGCCTGGCAGCATCACTTCAAAGCATTATTCGGAGAAGATGCATTACATCGAGTAAATGGATTCTCTCTTCCTGAGATGCATCTTCCAAACCATCCTGATGTTCTTTTTCAACTAATAAAAGCTCTTAAAGAATGTGGATATCGATGGGTAATGGTTCAAGAACATAGCGTTCAAAATTTAGATGGCTCCAGCCTAAAAGACGAGCAGAAATATATTCCCAATATGCTTAAAGCTCAAGGATGTAATGGAGAAACCATCTCAATACTTTCACTTATAAAAACTCAAGGGTCAGATACAAAACTTGTTGGGCAAATGCAACCTTATTACGAGGCACTTGGTCTATGTAAACAAAACATAGGGCAACAAAATATTCCCACACTTGTTTCCCAAATTGCTGATGGAGAGAATGGAGGAGTGATGATGAACGAATTTCCTCAAGCTTTTATTCAGGCGTATAAAAGAATTGGTCCAAAAACAAATTTAAGTCCCACAATTGCTTTGAACGGATCTGAATACCTCGACTTTCTAGAGACTTCAAATATAGATGAAGATACTTATCCGTTGATACAAGCAATCGATCAACACAAAATATGGGAAAAGATATCCGGACCAATAACACCAATAACATTTAAGAAAGCAATTGAAGAATTAAAAGAGGAAGATAAATCTTTTTCTTTGAATGGAGCTAGCTGGACTAACGACTTGAGTTGGGAGGATGGATACAATAATGTTTTAGAACCAATTTCAAAACTAAGTTCATATTTCCATGAAACATTTGACAATCTAGTAGTTCAGAATCCATCAATAACAAAAAACCAAAGTTATCAAAAAGCACTCCTATACCTTTTGCTACTGGAAACAAGCTGTTTCCGTTATTGGGGACAGGGTAAATGGACTAATTACGCTAAAACGATCTTCGAAAAAGGTAAAGAGGTACTTAAAAGCTTAGAAATTTCATCTCAATAAAGTCGGACCGTTTTGTAAAGTGATCAATCAAGAAAAAGAAATAACTAGCATAAAATAATTTTTTGGGTTAATGTCACGCACCAAGGCTTTAATGAAATGACTAGTACAAGTTTTGATAAAAATGGACTTGACAAGGCAGGTATTCATTGGATGCAATATCTTTCAATGACATCAATGTCATTGCTTATATTTCTCATAGCCTTAGATAAAGCAGTTCCAAGCTTTCATCAACTTGTTTTACTTTCAATGGCCAAAGCAGGAATTATTTGCAATGGGATAGCTGGATAAAGCACATTGACAAATCTGATGATCTTGCGAAAGCATACATTCCAAAGAAAAATTTTTAAATGATAAAAGACAAAATCAATCCAGATAACGATGGGGTTGATCCTTCAGAGGAATACTTCAAAAAGAAAGTTGATACATATGAGAATGACACTGAAGAATATTTCCCTCAAGAAACTTCTAAGCCTCCCCATTATTAAACAAACTAAGGAAGGGCTGAAGATAATTTAATATCAACTAATTATTTATTGCCGATATGAAATAAATGTACCTTCTGGATAGAGCCTTGAGATTGCATTGAATCTCCTCGAGATATGCCGTTCTCTATCAATATTGACTTTACGATTAAGAACTAAAACGTTGTGAACCATCCACAGAAAAAAGCCAACAAGCCAATACCAAGATATGGGATGTGCCAAAATTTTAAAATACTATCTAGTTAATGATGGCAATTTTAAAAACTTTTTTCATAAGTATTTAAACCTTTTATTATTACCTCAACATCAAAAAATAAATTTTAATAGAAGATTATTCAGGAATATTACCCTTTTAACTACATCCATAACTTTGCAGTATTAAAAAATCTAGAATCATTAAGTAATAATTAAAACATTTTTTATCAATGAAACAACAATATTCGCAAGTATATAAATTCCTATTTAATTGTTATGCTTTTTTACTATATTCTGTTCGCACATTAAAGGAGTATATAATTAGATCTCTTATATAAAATGGAGATTCAAATGCAGATTTAAGAACAATAAAGATAAGGTTTATTAGAAGTTTAATTTCTATGAAATTCAAAAATATGAGCTTTTTAAATGCCTTTCCATGCATATAGTTTGGCAGTCACTCTCTTCAGCTCTGCTAGATATTGAGCAATATGTAACACACTCTAGATAATCATCAATTGGATCAACTTGTCCTTGGGACATTTTTTTAGTATCTATCGTATTCATAAAAGTCTCGTATAATTGGTCACAATATATCCTTTCTTTTAATTTTTTTCTATCGGTATTACTTACTAAAGCTTAAATACTAAAGCTTAAGTATAAGAAATACTGATAAATGAATCTAATTCAAAATGAAACGCTTCGGCGGAATGGTGATAAAGCTAAGATTTCATAGCTCATAATAATAGTCATATAAAAAAAAATACACTTCATAAAAAAAGAAACGTTTATACACAACTCAGTCAAAATTAAATTTAAAAACTTTATGCTACTTTCTAAGTCTAATTTTTATTCCTATTCGTTCTCTAATAGCTTTTACAGGAATCATTTCTTTCATTTGATCATCAATTTGCTTTCTAATTAAATTTCTAAATAATAGGGAAAGAAAGATTAAAGTCGAAACTAATAAGACAAGGGTTACAAAAGCTATTAATGAAAAAGTATCCATTCTAAAGTTCTCTGTATATTGCCCATTCATCACAATTAGCAGTGACCTCAGACAGCAAAGCAACAGCTATATCAGACTGATCAGATCGTTTAACAATAATCTCTTTACCACCCATATATGGATCATTGAACTCTGATTTTGAACGGCTAGCCTCCAACTGTTCTGAAGCTGTTAAAACTTCAAGAATTTTAATCCAAATATCATCATCTGAAGCAAAAGGAGGAACGGAAAACTTACTTGGACTATTTCCTTTTTTGTTATCCATATTACTTAATTTTCAGCATTAATTTCTTTGACTTCATTAATTATTCGCTCTTGCCGTTCAGGCGTAATAAACCCAAGAGAGGCACACTCATTAATGTCTTGAATCGGATCTGATAGCCCATCGTGTTTTCCAAGCCAACCCTCAGTGCATCCTTTACATGCTAACTCATTTAATTCATTAGCTAAGGACTTTGCTTTTAAGCTATCCATCAATTAAAAATAATACTTCTTTCTTTAACTTTACAGTCATTCAAAAATTCAAGTGAAAATTTAATACGGTTTATTGAACAAAATTGCACAGTTGGAAAAATAATACCCTGTCAATAGATCAATGGTAACAATAAATAACTAAGAAAAAATAAGGCTGTAGCTCATGCAGCGTCCTTTTTGAATTCCCTATAAATAGATATATCTATAGGTCTATTCACATCGGATTGAAAATCAACAATTTCTTGATAAATATCATTAGGCAAAGGTTCCATTTCACATCTTGAATAACATTTGCTATTGTCAATCTTTTTTAATAATAACCTATTTCTTAGGCGCTTAAAGATAGACAATGTCACAATGCAACTTATTTTAGTTATATCATTTGAATCTATAGAAGCAATACGCAAGAACTACTAGGCTTTTTATTAATGGTGCGAGTAGTTATTCAAAATATTGACTTCTTATTTAGGTGATAACCTCATATGATTTGGTTGAAATACCCATAGTTATGCCGCCGATATAAAAAAGTAATTTCGATTCAAATGATTTGACTCCACACATTGAATAAATTCAACAAAAATTTTGACGACTCACAAAGGTTCTTAGTGTGAAATGGTTTTCAAAATCCACAAAAAGCTTTTAAAATCATCGTAAGTCCAAATTGAATAGAAAAGCAATAAATAAATAACCTTTGATTACGATGAAATCGAAAACAAAAGTCCATATAAAGAAAAGACAAGTAAAGTGGTAGTTATATAAATTCTTCTAATTTTTACATTCCTCTTCCATGTCAACTGAAATCACTGTTTTAGACTTCAAGCTTAGAAATACTTTTTCAGACTATTGCACACATATGAATGCTCCAGAGCAGCAGGCAATGTTTAAAGAGATGGGTGTTAAAACTTTTTATATCGGCGAATGAATAGGAGACTCTAAAAGAGCAACTGTTATGTTTGAAGGACCAGAGAATGTTTTATATAACATTTTCACGAGTCCTGAAACAAAGCCTATTGTTGAGGCATCTGGTCATATTTATGAAGAAACAAAAATCACAAGATGGATAAACAATTGTCCTAGCTGCTAATTTTAACGTGATGAAGAATTCAAGAAATCGAATCTGGAATAACTAGGTATTGAATGTTTTTTGCCGTCAGGACTTACATATATATTCTCTTTCCCATATTCTGTCTCAATGATTTTTTCAAAATGAGTCCCATTTGGAAGATGAAGAAAATATTTTTGTGCTCTGTTCATTTTAAAAGTAAAGCTACTTAAAAATACCCAAGATATTTACCAACGACAACAAATAGATTGTTTTCTGAAAGTTTTGGTAGTTAAACATTTAACTTTTCTAAAGCAGTTAATAATTTTCCCACTCTAGTTCCATTAACGCCAAGATCGCCTCCACCATATCTTGATGCCGATTTGATTTGAATCATCTTTCCGGTTTTTAAAATTTCCAAGTCATCAGGGAATCTAAAAATTAAGCTTCTACAAACTCCTTTCCAATAATATTGATTACTCTCTAAAACTTTGGTTCTAGGAATTTTCAGGGCAATCATGACAAGTTGGTCAAAGGTCTTGTCAACATCTTCAAATTCCTTCTGAAAGAAAACGCAATTGAGTGGATTAAAACAAGGCTTAAGACCTGATTCAGGAGAAGGCATATTTTTTATTAGTTCATACATTGATCATGACAAAAAGTTTGTCCCCACCGCGATATTGTTTTATATAAATTTATTACTCAATGATGTCTAGTTCTCCCTACCTCAAATACCCATAGGAAAAAGATTCATCGATTAGGTTTACAAAAAATTTTAAGATGAAAAGATTAGACAAAACAGGAATGATGCTAATTGTTTTTAGTGTGGCCGTAACACTTCCTTACCAGTTTCATTATCTATCTTCTATGAGTTAAACCAAATTATTTCCTTTCTCTATAGATAGTGCTAATTAAAGGCCTTTTTATTAAAGGTGGCTCGGTTCCATACCCAATCCATATAAAACCAATAATTTCTTCATCATTTGCATCTATTTCCGCAATTTTATAGGTATTAATGTCCTTAATGATTTTTCCTGTTGACCACTTGCATCCAACATCATCCGCAACAAGTGAAAGTGACAGATTTTGAATCGCGCAAGCACAAGCAGCATAATCTTCGAGTCTTTGAACTTGGTTATCAGTACATAATTGAGTGGCAATAAGCAAATGTGAAGGATTTAGCATTTTGTCCCTTATTTTTTTTAAAATAGATTGATCTACTGTCATATCACCAAACTTCAAAGTAAGTTGTAGTTGATATAAAAGTTCCCTTTTTTTTATTCCAATGTTGGTAAAACGCCATGGAAAAGTTCTTCTATGGCAGGGCGCTTGATTAGCTGCAACTATTGATTTTTCAATTACTTCACTAGGAACACTTTTTTTAGAAAAGATATGAATTGTCCTTCGATTTTTAATTGCTTGATTTATCTCCATGATTTTTTTGACTTAATCAACAATAATATTCGTCATCTAGCAGCTTTCACATCAAGCTGTCTAAAGATTCGAATAAATAAAAGATATTTACATCTTACATTGCTTGAGTCTATCTACTAAAAAAACAATATTAGGTAGAGAATCACTTATTAAGCAACTTGATCAAGAATAACATTTGATTGTTTCGAGAATAAAGAAACAATTTGGCCCATTGGTGTTTTAAAAACACGTTCAACAATTTCTCCATTATTAATAATTACTTTCGTATTCAAGGATCCAGCAGGTAAAAAAGCAGATCTATTTTTTAGAATATGCTCTAGCTCTGGATACAGATCATTAGGTTTAAGAAAATCTTTTAAATCAGGATGAAGCTCTAACATTGAGTCATCAAAGGCCTTAAACTTTTTCATTAAAACCAAACTTTAGATAAGCTATTACGTACAACTTTTAACCTACTAATCACATTACGTAAAGAGTATTTAAACTAAATACAACAAAAAAGTTAATAATACTTTCTATATAGTTTTAATAGGAAAAGAAAGTTCATATAAAATATATATCGTAAGTCGCTCAAGGCAAAAGCTAATAATTAGTTTCTAGTTGCATTAATTACTCGCTTTGCATGATGAGAAATTGACGAAACCTCAGTACTCCTTTCAATTAATACCGACTGTGTAAAAACAGTAAAAGCAGCGATACTTGGAGTAATTGGTAGAAACATAAACAAAGTCAACAACGTGCTTTTAGGTTTAAACAATTTTTGCATTAATTTTTTACATTAGGATATTATTATCAACAACTTTAAAGTGAGCTGCGTGTACGGTTAACCTTTAATAAAAGCTATTAGTTGAACCTGTAATACCGTCTAAATACTTTTGGTCTTTTCCATAGCATTGAATATATAGCTTCAAGTGCCTTTTGAGTTTTAGGAAGCTTGCAACTTGGCCATGACTGTTTAGTAATCATTGTGATTATTTCGAAGTTATTCTTATTTCTAAATCGGATACGGCCCATAATTCAAGAGTAATAGAACTCAAGTAAAAATACATAGACCCAAGCAGTTTATTAAATTAGATATTTATAAAAAAACACATAAAAAAAGGGAGCGATTTTGCCCCCCTTTAAGATCATCTTTAGATTACTTTTGGTATGTATTACCTCTGTAAGTTAAGGATGATTGCATTTGCTTTTTAGCTTTTGCTTGCCTAGATGTGTAGACGCTACTTCTGTAACTGAGTTCTACAACATTTTTTGGAGTAACTTCTTTGTGTTGAAGATACTCTTTACCTCTGTAAGTAAGAACAGTCATTGCTCTTTCCCGTAGTGCCCAAGACCCCGTTCCATGTCTCGAGTCTTACTGCAGCTTTAAAATCAGCTGAACGTGTATTCAAAGTAACAGAATCAATCCCTTAAAGATGTTCAAAGTGATACATAAAACAATGGTTTTTTGTAGTGTTAACCGAAATGGTTACATTTTCTACTAAAACAAAGGGCAACAATTAAAAAATTTATCCTATTCATTTTCTAATTTAAACTTATACCAACCCTACTCCTTAATTACTCCTCTAACAGAAGTTATTAATGCAGCAATAAAGAAAGATCCTAAAATGGAAAAAAATCGCCAAAGTAATCAAAGGCTTAACTCCGGATGAAACATTATTTTGAATAACTAAATCTAATGCTTCCATGACATATTAAAGAAGTTAGACCGTTTAGTAACCCCACAAAAATCTCGTTACTTGGAACCCAGTTTCTAAACACCAATATAAGGAGTAGGTTGATCAAAAGAATAATTAATAAAAGAGGTGTTAAATCCTCTAACACCATAAAACAATAATAATTTACTATTTTTAAGTAACACCAAATTAAAAAGAGTTAACGATACTATATTTATAGGAAATAGAAAAGAAGATAAAAAGAATGTGTATGAAGTTATCAATCTTATATATCATTTTCAATTCCCTTTAAAAGGCCTACCACCCTTACTTAAAAAATCCATATATTTATCAGATTCTCTGAGGTAATAATTCCTGCATTGACCAATATATCTAGCTTCAATTAACAGATCAGTAACTTCAGGCCAAAAAGATTCAGGAACCAGCTCCAGGGGGTTGATTGCATTGGGATTCCAATTCAACTCAGTTAAAAATAGAAACCAAATCGACTTGCACTTAATGAAATCAGACAAACAATCTGAATGAGAATTATTCATTTATGAATTGGACTGATTGAGCTGCTCTATCAGCTTTGATTATAGCTTCGTCAATGGTTTCAGCCTTTGCTACGGCTACTCCCATTCGACGACCTTCCGTTGAACTGGGCTTGCCAAATATAAATACATTTGTGTTCGATTGACTTAAGGCATGTTCAAGACCTGTATAACCTACGTTTGTAGTTTTTTGCTCAGCCAAAATCACTCGACTTGCAGAAGCTCCATGACAAACTATTTCTGGGATTGGGATTCCTAAAACAGCTCTAAGGTGCAATTCAAATTCATTTAAATTCTGGCTAATTAAAGTCACTAAGCCTGTGTCATGTGGTCTTGGTGATAGCTCTGAAAAAATCACCTCCTCACCCTTAATAAAAAATTCAACTCCAAACAAACCTACACCTCCAAGATTATCAGTGACGCGTTTAGCAATCTGTTTGGCTTTTCCTAGAACACTTTCATTTAATTCAGCTGGTTGCCAACTACATTGATAATCTCCATTCTTTTGCTCGTGTCCTATGGGAGCACAAAATAATGTCTTACCATTCGATTGTCTAATAGTTAACAGAGTAATTTCTGAATCGAACTCAATAAATTCTTCGATTATTATTTTATTTGATTTGCCTCTTGATTTTTCAATAGCCAAATTCCAAGCCTGGGCTAAATCATTCTTATTATTAACTAAGCTTTGCCCTTTACCTGAAGAACTCATAACAGGCTTAATTAGTAAAGGATAACCAATCCTCTCTGCTTGTAAATCAAGCTCTGATTGATTAATTGCATAACTAAATTTTGCAGTTCTTATATTTAATTCGTTAGCAGCTAAGTCTCTGATTTTATCTCTATTCATTGTTATTGCAGTAGCTCTTGCGTTTGGTATAACTGTTATCTTTTGTTCGATCTCTGTAAGTACATCTACTGCAAGTGCTTCGATTTCAGGAATAATAAGATCAGGATTACATTTATATATTACTTCTTTTAGTTCACTCTCATTATTCATATTTAATACTTCAAACTGATCAGCCACCTGCATAGCTGGTGCATTATTATATCTATCACATGCAATAACATAACAACCTAATCTTTTTGCTGCTATTACAACCTCTTTTCCTAATTCTCCACTACCTAAAAGCATTATTTTCTTTGGGAATACAGTCATATTCTTATGTATAAGAGATATTATATAAAGATAATATCTCTTATACATAACTAATTATTAGAAGAAGAAGTAGAAATTAACAAGCATTATTAATTGAAAATAAGAAAAAATACAACATAAACAATTAACAGAGGTACCAAAGGAAAGAACTGAAATCTCCACAGATCAGAGCATTTGCAATTAATGGACAAAATCAATTAATCAATAGCAGGTTTATTTTCTACTAAAAAACATAGACAATGACATTTCCACCACCTCAAGTAATTTCTGAATTACTACTTTTTAGTACTGAAGTGGGTTTGATCTTAGACATAAGGTACAACCCTTTTTGCAACAAAGAAAATGAGCTTTAGTACAAACCTAAAAAAATTATTTCTTTTGGTAACCTCGTTTCAACCATTTTTCGCTCACTATTTTTGGACTTACAACAGCATAAACAATCCAAACAATCCAACCTAAAAAGAAAGACCATAAAAATAATCCCACAGTAAAATTCGCCAAGGCATGTCCTATTTCACCAACACATAGAAAGAAAATAGGTCCAAAAAGGAACGCACCTAAAAACACTTTCCAATTGATAACTACTACTTTGTGGTCATTAGAGGGATTATGAAATTCAGGCATTACATTGATCTACTCATATGATTTTCACACAAAAACAGAAAACGCGCTTAAAAAAGAAATCATTAATCCAATTTTAATTATTTAATTCATCAATGCTTTGCAATAGAATTTCAAATCCAAATCTAAAAATTATACTTTAGTCCCATAAAGAGATGATTACTGAACAAAACCTTTACGAGTGGAGAAAATTTAGGTAAAAGGAAAGAATAACTTCGACTTCATTAGTAATGGTTGCCAAGAAAAAAGTTAAAGACTTCAATGATCTGGATCAATTCCCAGATTTAAAAGAAGCTCTTGTACCAGCTATAAAGACAATACCCTCAGGATCTATGAATACTAAAGTAATCATTAATGAAGGCGAAATTGTAGAGAGAGTGTATAAGACACCAAAAGGTGAAATCATATCTCTATTCACAAATGATTTTTCGAGAAAAGCTGCCTAATTTTTTTTTAATTGATAAATGTCTTCTAAAGAAAAAATCCTCTCCATCCTCGAAGCGCTTGCTTCTACAGAGAGAATGTGATCATTCTTTTTAGACAATGCAACACCCGACTTTTTGTTTGTAAGACCAAGTGGGAATCCCAAAGATGAAAAAGGTTTTCATGACATGTGGTCCTCAGGAGATCTTGAATTACAAAGCGCTGAAATTACAAAGGTACACAAATTTGAACTCTTAGGTTCAAATGCTGCAATATGCGTTGTCACTCTAGGCTCGAAATTTACTTATAAAGGGACCCAAAACGATTAACTCCCCACAGTCACTTCGATTTTTAAAAAGATTGAAGAAAAATGGAAACTAGCATGGAGGCAAAAATCTTCAGGCCAATCAGAAATGGCTTTATGGAACAACTAATTTATATTTCCTTCTAAATGGTTAAGTATTCGTAAATTCTATTTATATTCTTACGTCTGATGTATTCATTCAAACTTAGAGATAGTTTAAAAGAGAAACAGTTAATGGTCGTAAATGCAAGAAAAGCCCAATGTTGAAGAGTTAATTGCAGATTCAATGACATTACTCTTAGTTAGAGCACAAAAATTACCTAAGATGGAAAGGCTGGCAATTGCTCAAGAGTTCAGGGAATGGCTTAATGGTAATTGCAAAGTTGAAGATATATTGATCCTAGATACAAGAATCAAATAGAAATAACTATATAAAGTTGATAATCATCAATATTACCAATTTAATTTAAGACTATTGTTCACTAGACAATAAAAAAAGTACTAAAAAAGGTCTCTTCCGTAATGACAGAGAAGAGACCTTTTTTAATTAGATTTAGAAGCTAGGACTACACAATTCCTGGAATGATCCAGCCTGTTAATCCGTAGTTAATCACAGCGGCAAAGAATCCCATCATTGCAAGGCGGCCATTCATTTGCTCCGCTGTTTTCCAGTAGTTAGTTTCTTTGTTCATTACACAACACCTGGAATGATTTGGCCTGTTGTTAAATATGCACCGATGAGTGCCCAGCATCCAACAAATGCTGCGTAGCCATTGAGTCTTTCAGCAATTACTTTGCCTTCTTCTAC
>QBVL01000016.1 GCA_003284375.1 Prochlorococcus sp. AG-311-J23 | reverse complement strand
CGCTCTTTTTGCCGAAAATAGTCCTAGATGGCTCATCGCCGATCAAGGTCTTATGCGAATAGGTGCAACAGACTCTGTTAGAGGTGCGACTGCTCCACCAAGTGAACTTAGATATATTCTTGAGGATTCAAAAGCGGTTGGATTGATTGTTCAAAACTCCGATGTATGGGAAAGACTTTCGCTTAATGATGATCAAATCAATAGTTTGAAATTTGTTCTTCAACTTGAGGGGATAGCTTGTGAAGGAGTTTTTGAATGGGAGACTTTTTTGAAGAAAGGATTGAATATAGAAAAGGTAAGTAAACAGGAGAAAATTATTGATAGGCAACCAAAAAGAATAGCAACGATTTTATATACTTCTGGAACGACTGGTAAACCTAAAGGAGTTCCACTAACACATTCTAATTTATTACATCAAATTAGGTCTCTCGCTTGTGTAGCGAACCCTGCTCCAGGTGCGCCTGTATTAAGTGTCTTACCAATTTGGCATTCATATGAACGTAGTGCAGAATATTATTTTTTTTCTTGTGGTTGTACTCAAACATATACATCAATTAGGCATCTTAAGGAAGATTTGCCAAGGGTTAAGCCAATAGTAATGGCAACAGTTCCAAGGCTTTGGGAGTCAATAAAGTTAGGGTTTGAGGATGCTGTTGATAAAATGCCAAGACTGAGAAAGACCTTGATAAAAAGTGCAATTTCTAATAGTAAGGCATATAAATTGGCACGAAGAAAACTTTATTTTTTAACTATTGAGAGTGTTTCTAGTTTTGAACAACTTATCTCTTGTATAGAGATTCTTTTACGGTACCCCATTCATAGAATTTCCTCTATTTATTTATGGCCAAAAATCCTTACCAAGATTTGTGGAGGAAAATTGAGATTCCCAATTAGTGGTGGAGGTGCAATTGCTCCGCATATTGATTCTTTTTTTGAAGCTTTAGGTGTTGAGCTATTAGTTGGTTATGGCTTAACAGAAACTAGTCCAGTCCTCACATGTAGAAGGCCTTGGAGAAATATACGTGGGGGTGCAGGTCAACCATTGCCAGAGACTGAGATAAAAATAGTAGATCCTGAAACATTCCAAATAAATAAACTGCGTCAAAAAGGTTTGGTTCTTGCGCGTGGTCCTCAAATAATGTCTGGTTATTTAGGGAAACGATCTGAATCGAAGAAGGTTTTAGATGCTACTGGCTGGTTTAATACTGGAGATTTAGGGATGTTGCTTTCTGATGGATCCTTAATCCTGACTGGAAGAGCAAAAGATACGATTGTGCTAAGTAGTGGAGAAAATATTGAGCCTGGACCTTTGGAGGAATGTTTGATTGCTAGTCCATTGATTGAGCAGGCTTTGCTATTGGGTCAAGATCAAAAATATCTTGCTGCTTTGATTGTTCCAAGAATTGATCACGTAAAAGAATGGCTGGCAGAAAAGGGTGTGAATTCAAAAGTTGTTCTTGGAATATCTCCTGAAAATTATGAATTAAGACAATCTCTAAAATTGGAAATGAATCAATCACTGGCAAATCGTCTCGGATCTAGAAGAGAAGAGAGATTATTTTCAATTGCCTTGGTAGAGCCATTTACAATAGAAAATGGCTTGTTAACGCAAACTCTTAAGCAAAAACGTGAAAAAATTATCCAACGTGATTTGAAACTTATAAATGAAATATATGGTTTGTAATTTGTTTGTTTGGTCAATTAAATTGACCAATACTATCTTTTACTGAGACTCTATGTGTCGAATCATAATTGGTTGATTAGGTGGACTCAATTTCTATAAAACGTTCAATAACTGTCAGAGCAGTTGTAACACCTTCATGGAAAGAGGAGGCTGAGCGTGAATTAAGCAATGCAATATCAGCAATAGATCAGCAACTTGGTGAATTAGAAAAAGAAGGACAACAAATTGTTGATGGTATTAGACGTCAGAGCTCTAATCCCCTTGACCCAAGAGTTCAAGAGCAAGTCGCTCAAGTTCAGAACCAAGTTGCTTCGAAGAGATCAGAATTTGAAGAACAAAAAAGAAATCTTCTGTCACAGCAAGCTCAAGTTCGTGAGTTGGAGATGGAACAAATTGTCGAGCAAGGACAAATTGACAGCTTTTGTGATTTAAAAGTTGGTGATAACTTAGTCAGTAAAATGGGTGTGAGTATTTTGGTCAGAGATGGCGTAGTAGAGGCAATTGATCAAGATTGAAATTTGATCGAACTACAATTAATCCAAAAATAATTTTTGATATTAAGAAGAAATCCACATAAAAAAAACTATCGTTGTAAGGACACTCATGTAGAACTAACATTGGTATGTATTGATACTTGCAAAGCTTCTAGATAGAAAATTTTGAAGCCTTGCCACAAACTCTCTATAAAGGAAATAGGAACAAATTATGGCCACTCATGACATCTTTATGCCTGCTTTAAGTTCAACTATGACTGAGGGCAAAATAGTTGAGTGGCTAAAAAAACCTGGAGATAAAGTTGAAAGAGGTGAGTCAGTTTTAGTTGTTGAGTCAGATAAAGCTGATATGGATGTTGAGTCTTTCCAAGATGGCTTTCTTGCTTCGATTGTGATGCCTGCAGGCAGCTCTGCCCCTGTTGGAGAGACAATCGGATTGATCGTTGAGACAGAAGATGAGATCGCTGCGGCTCAAGCAAATTCACCTTCTCCTTCCCCTCAATCAGGAAGTCAAGAAAAAGAGAGTTCATCGCCTCAAGTTCAAGAAAAACAAGCCTCTGTTGACTCTCCTAAAGCAACAGTAGTTACAAAGGCATCTCCTCCACCTCTTGTTTCAGAATCCTCTGTAAATCAGGATCAGTTTTTAAATGATGGTCGAATAGTCGCCTCCCCAAGAGCTAAAAAACTTGCTTCTCAAATGGGAGTGGATTTGGCAACTGTTAGGGGCTCAGGACCTCATGGACGAATACAAGCTGAGGATGTTCAAAGTGCAAAAGGTCAACCCATAAGCGTTCCTTGGATTGCAGAAAGTAATGCTCCGGCGAAAATCGTTTCTGATGTACCTCGCATAGAAAAAAAATCTGTTGACTCTGGTAAGCCACCTGCTCCAGGGAAAAGTTTTGGATCTAGAGGGGAAACAATTGCATTTAATACTCTTCAACAAGCTGTAAATCGGAACATGGAGGAAAGTTTAAATACTCCTTGTTTCAGAGTCGGATATTCAATTCTTACTGATGAATTGGATGATCTTTATAAACAAGTTAAACCTGATGGAGTAACTATGACTGCTTTACTTGCTAAAGCAGTTGGCTTAAGCCTGGCTAGACACCCCCAGGTGAATGCAGCTTTTAGTTCTGAGGGGATTGCCTATCCTTCACAAATAAATGTAGCGGTTGCAGTTGCGATGGAAGACGGAGGGTTGATAACTCCAGTGCTGCAAAATGCTGATAAGACGAGCCTTACTGATTTATCCCTACAATGGGCTGATCTTGTTAAGCGAGCTAGGAATAAGCAATTAGAACCGCAAGAATATAGCAGTGGAACGTTTACACTCTCGAATCTAGGTATGTTTGGAGTGGATCGTTTTGATGCAATTCTGCCCCCAGGGACTGGAGCAATTTTAGCGGTAGGAGCTTCATTGCCTAAAGTTGTTGCTTCTAAAGATGGTTCGATTTCAATCAAAAAACAGATGCAAGTAAATCTTACCGCTGATCACAGAGTGATATATGGGGCTGATGGAGCACTATTCCTCAAGGATTTGGCATACTTAATCGAAAAGAACCCTTATAGCCTCTCGTCTTGAGATTTAATAAGTTGAGCCACAAGTGATTTTTTCTTATTTTAATCTGATTTGATGTGTTAGATCAAAAAGATAATCTTTTAAGCTCATATAACTATGATTTACCTAAAGATTTAATTGCTCAATCACCTACCAGGAGTAGGCATGATGCCAAATTGATGATTATTAAAGATGGCCTCGATGATTCTTTAAACCTTGTACATGCAAAGGTATGGGACATAAAGGATATCTTGAAGCCTGCTGATCTTTTAGTTGTTAATAATACGCGAGTTGTTAAAGCAAGATTGAAAATTAGATTGTCAGGAGGAGGGGCAGGTGAATTATTGATAATGGAACCGAGGGGTGATGGCCGATGGCTTTGTCTTGGTCGTCCTGCTAGGCGTATGAGAGGAGGTGATCAATTGTGGTTGGATACGTCACGAGATAATTCTTTAATCTTGAAAGTTATTGATAAGGATGAGAGAACAGGCGGAAGAATTATTCAATTTTCAAATGAGTTAACTAGTTGGACGGAAATGGAAAATTTACTTGATTTATGTGGAGAAGTCCCATTGCCTCCATATATAGATAAGGAGAAATCTAGTGGTCATGAGGAAAGCTATCAGACTAGATTTGCTTCGAAACCAGGAGCCATAGCTGCTCCCACAGCGGGCTTACATTTAAGTGATGAACTTATAGAAATTTTAAAAATCAGAGGTATTAGAATTGCACAAATTACTTTGCATGTTGGCTTAGGAACCTTTAGACCACTAGAAAAAGAAGACCTATCTCAGCTGCATTTACATAGTGAGTGGATAGAGGTTACTGAAGAGACCATAAAGGCGATAACTACTTGTAAGGAAGATGGGGGGAAAGTCTTTGCTGTAGGTACTACAAGTGTGAGAGCCCTTGAGGCTGCATACCTTTCAGGAAGAGGCGCCTTGAAGCCGTATGAAGGTAAAGTCAATTTGGTAATTAAACCAGGATTTAAATTTTCCGTCATTGATGGATTGCTAACTAACTTCCACCTACCTAAAAGTTCCTTATTACTTTTAGTTAGCGCTCTAATTGGTCGGAATCGTATGTTGAAACTTTATAAACACGCTATCTCTAACAAATATCGATTTTTCTCTTATGGAGACGCGATGTTGATAACACCAGAGTCGGTTATTTAAACTCAAAAGTCAAGCTAATGATGGTTCTTTAATAACGCCTGTAGGAACATTCTCAAACATTACGGATGAGATATATCTTTCGGCAAGGTCAGGAAGAACTACAACGATTGTCTTCCCGGAGAACTCTTCTTTTTCGGCAAGTCTTAAAGCTACAGCTGCAGCAGCACCACATGAGATACCAACTAGTAGACCTTCTTCTTGTGCTAAACGTAATGCCATTGCAATAGACTCATCATTAGAGACTTGCTCAACTTGATCGACTACGGATAAGTCAAGATTTTTAGGAATAAACCCAGCTCCGATCCCTTGGATTTTGTGAGGGCCGGGTTTTACCTCTTCTCCATTGAGAGTTTGTGTTATTACTGGGCTATGAGTAGGTTCAACGGCAACAGATAATAATGAATGATTTTTTTCTTGCTTTATAAAACGAGAAACACCTGTTATTGTTCCACCTGTGCCGACGCCAGAGACTAAAACATCAATTTGGCCATCGGTATCATCCCAAATTTCAGGACCTGTTGTTTTGAAATGTATTTCTGGATTAGCTGGATTATCAAATTGTCCTGGCATGAAGTATTTTTGAGGGTCGCTATCTGCTATTTCCTTCGCTTTTGCAATGGCACCAGGCATTCCTTTTGCTGCTTCAGTAAGTATTAATTCAGCACCAAGAACAGCCATCATCCTCCGACGTTCAATTGACATGGACTCAGGCATCGTGAGAATTAACTTGTAACCTCGAGCAGCAGCTGTGTAAGCAAGGGCTATTCCAGTATTTCCAGATGTTGGTTCAATAATGACTTTATCTTTATTGAGTAAACCTTTCTTCTCCGCATCCCAGATCATATTCGCTCCTATTCTGCATTTAACGCTGTAGGCGGGGTTACGGCCTTCTATCTTTGCAAGTACTGTTGCTTTTGCGTTTTTTGTAATCGAATTAAGCTTAACTAAAGGTGTATGACCAATAGCAAAACTATTGTCTTCGTAGATTCTGGACATTTTTTAAATGACTTAATTAACTAATACTCTAAATCTATATAAAAATCTCGGTAATTGGTTGTTTAGATAATCTTTATTAGTGATTTTTTTATATTACTGAATTAAATCTTGACCATAATTCGTCTTCATTTTCTAGCCCTACTGACACTCTTAATAAGTGTTCCGAGACGCCACAACTTTCAGCCCATTTCAATTCTTTGAAGTGAGCCAACTGAACATATGGACAAACCAATGTAAAATTTGTACCTAAACTTGGCCCTTTGTTTACTCTTAATGAATCATAAACTCTTTTTGATTCTTCAATCCCACCTTTAAGTTCAAACGATAATAGACATCCATAACCTCCTCCTTTCTTTAATAGCGAATTAAAATTTTTACAATATTGAGGATGTAAAACTTTTGAAATTTCTTTTTTTGTTTCTAATTTTTCTTTCAGCTTTAAGCAAGATATGTTTAACCTTTTTAAGCGATCCTTCACGTCTCTACTGGTCAACTCCAACTCAATAGCATCTGAATCAGATAGTGTAGATAATGCAACTTTAGGAATTATCTCAGCTATTTCTTTTTTCCATTTAGAGTATGGACTGATAACAGTACTGCCAGCAAGAATATCTCCTCTCCCAGCAAAACTTTTTGTAAGAGAACTAAAAATCACATCTGCGTAAGGAGTTAGGTGAACATTTAGAGATGAACCGATGGTATCGTCAACAATGACAGGTACGTTTTTTTCTTTAGCTAATTTTGAAATAGATATGAGATCGATACATTGCAATAAAGGGTTGCTAGGTATTTCTATGATTAATGCAGCGGGTGTCTTTTTATCAAGCTCTTCTTTTATATGGCTTAATTTGGTTTTAACAATGAGATCACTCCCTTGGAAAATAATCTGAGGAAGTTTAAGCACATCAACATAGGGAAAACCTACTTGAAGCGTAGAAGAAGTTCCTTTAATACAATTTATCGCTGAAAGAATAGTCGTTAAAGCAGCCATTCCTGAACGATATAGTCGTATATGACTTCTATCACAATTATATATATTTGCTAAACGATTAAGAAGTTCATCTCGAGCGCAATGACCATCAGAAGCGGAGGGTTTTTTCTCTTTCCCAAGGGCAATAGCCGCTTCACGTGACGACAATCCAAGACCAGTGTGTTGCCAGAAAGCTTTTGCTGAAGAGATACTTTTTTGGTCAACAATTAGACAGGAAACGCCAAGAAAATCTTCTATTTTTGAAAAACAATCTGAATTCTTTCGAATACAATATTCTTGGGCACTTAATGCAGAATCTCTATTGGGGTAAGGCCAACTGCTTTCCTGCGATTCACCATGAAATGCAAGTGATTTTCGAGCTATCTCAGCAACAAAAGGATTAAATCCAAATCTAGGGTAAACTGCTTTTAATGAATTTATGCAAGCTGGAAGCTTCTCTTCGTACGCGATTACATCTTCCCATCTAGGCAAGGCAACAGATACGGCATGTGGCCTACTCGGCAGAGGCTCTCCTAAATCTTTGGCACTCCAGCAAGGATCAGTGAGTAAATTTCGTTCAGTCAAGAGATAGTTTCCAAGGCTTGATTTAAATCAGCACTCAAGTCTTCAATGTCTTCACATCCAACGGAAAATCTAATAAGTGAATCAGTAATTCCAATTTTTAGTTTTGTTTCTTTGGGCACTGAAGCATGTGTCATTGTGGCTGGATGGCAAACAAGACTTTCAATTCCTCCGAGACTTTCTGCCATTTTGAAATAATGAAGACTTTTACAAAATGAATAGGTTTGAGCTTGGGATGCGTTAACAGTGGCAGTAACAATTGCTCCTCCCATAGTCATTTGTCTTTTTGCTAATTTACATTGTGGATGATCGTTTCTAAAAGGATATCGAACATGTTTTATTGCTGGATTATCAGCTAATTGATTAGCTATTTTAAATGCATTCTTAACTTGTCTCTCTAGGCGAAGTGGAAGAGTTTTTATTCCTCGTGTAATAAGCCAGCAATCAAAGGGAGAAGGATTTAAGCCAAGAGCCTTCTGGGCGAAATTCAGCTTGTCTCTCCAAATGCTACTCTCGGTGCATATCGCACCACCAAGTGCATCTGAGTGACCATTGATATACTTGGTCGTGCTAGTTAAAGATAAGGTCGCTCCAAGTTTAAGAGGTCTTTGTAATAGAGGTGTTGCAAAAGTATTGTCTACAACAACAGGTATTTGCATTTTATTCGAGAAATGACAAATCCCCTCAATATCAATAATTTTAAGGAGTGGGTTCGTAGGACTTTCGATCCAAATCATCGCGGGTTTGTGCTTTGAAATGACTTCTTGAAAATTGGGCTGGGTAAAGTCAATCCATTGAGTTTTTAATCCAAAACGATTAAAAACTTGTTCAAATAATCTCACCGTACATCCATAAAGGTTCTCCTCACAAAGGATTAAGTCTCCAGACTTAAGAGTGGAGACTATTGCTGTAATAGCAGCGACTCCAGAACTAAACACACTTGCAAACTGACATTCTTCCAGATCAGACAAAACTGATTCTAGAATTCGAAAATTTGGGTTTCCTGAACGAGTGTAGTCAAAGCCACCCTCATTACCATGAACGAACGTTGAGGTTGGGAAGATTGGAGGCATTATTGACCCGGTTTCTTCCGAAAAATTTTCTTTGTGATGAATTACTCTTGTGTTTGCCCCAGTGCTGAACTCCTTGTTTTTTTTTTCTGATCCCATATCCTTTGGGTTATTTTCTATAGGCTATAGAAAAACATGAAAGAGCCCCTAAAAAAAGTCTCTATAATTAAATTTAACGAGAAAGAAACTATGTGTAGACCCATAATTTTCTTGAGTAATACTGTACATCAGTGAGAACAATCAACAAGAGAGGAAAAATATTGACTTTAGTTGGACAAAAAACGATGCTGACAGCACTACACATTTGATAAATCTAACTACTGCTATCCGTTCAAGCCGTATCTCACACTTATTTCTCCCCTTGGAATATTAATTTACGTTGGTTGAAGCACCTATGCGAGAAGAAGAAGTTGTTCCCTAAGCAACTTCTTCTTCTCGCTAAATCATTCTTTTTGATTCGCGTAACTGTGATCATCGGGGTTACGCAACACTATTTAATACTCATTTATAGCTTTATTTTCTAAGTTTTTCGACGCTTAACATGGTTGTGGAGCGCTTTGGACACCAACTGGACAGAAGTCTGGACATAAAACCACTCGCGCTAGTACAATTATACCAATAACTAGCTTCATGTTGGATGAAGTGTGATGGATGGCTTAAGGAGCCTGATGGAGTTTGGATATTAAGATTTAGGTATGACTGGGAGAGCTGGGATCAAAACCCTAAGATCATTGTTGATAAAGGTAGACTTGAACGTAATGGAATACCTCTACTTAAGAGTCGTAAGAGAATGCGTAGGGACCTGGCGATTCAGTTGTGGGGGAATCTTTTAGCTGCTGGCTGGCGAAGAACTAAGCCTATGTGGGAATAGCCGCAAAAGCTTGGCTGATACCTATTGCAGGTCAAAGACCAACCCACCTCCTGAGGAGCATTGAGCCCTTGATCTATCCATAATGATAGTTCAGGAAATATTCTGTATTATTGGAGTCATAGTGGGTTTTAAATCCTTGACTACTCCGCCTTTTCTGTTCTTAGAGAGGTTGAGATCATTCTTAATTACGTATCTATAAGTATTTATTATCTGGTTTCGTATTCGTGTATGCGATAGACAGGATTAATGGAAAATATCAAAGATGCATATTGCCACTTTTCTAAAGAATAAGCAAAAGAGAATTGAATCAACATATGAGTTAATTCATCGGAAGTTAAGCTCAAAATTTCATAGAGAATCAATTGAAACAGAACTCATTCATTCAAAAATTAATAATTTAATAGCAAAATCTACAGAATCTATTGAAAGCAAAATTAAATCAGAAGGATTTATGCCTGTCTTCCTTGAAACGTCTTTTAATAATTTTGATAAGTTTTACCCAGATATTCTTGATTGGATTCAAGGTAGATTATCAGGACAAACAGTACGGATAATTGTAAGAGAAGGTAAAATTGTTGAGAAGGTTTTTTTAACTTCTAAAGGGAATAGAATTTTTATCAAGAGAAGTGAGCTAGAGATATGGCTTAGATCGATGTCGACTATACGAATAAAGCTCAGCTTACGGTTCAGGTCGATGCCAACTATACTTCTTAACTTAAGACCTCTTGCAGTACAATAAATCTTTTATAAGGCTCTCATGAGTTAGTCGTCTAAATATTTTAAGATGTCATCTTTTTCTCTTAATAGGTTTTACATCTTAAGTATTTATCAATCGATTGTACAACCTAAGCTGAGATTAATTCGTATGAAAACATTTGAGTGTGGCTAAATTAGCTACTCATGCTTTGCTCTAACAGAATCCGCATATAGCTGGATTTATACAACGTGATAGATAAATTCCTTGCATGATAGCGAAATTGAAGCGGCGTATGGTGCTAAATGACTTATAATTCTATGAATAATGAGAGTAAAGAAATTTGTGCTGGGTATTGAGGTGATTAAAAACCTGTCATTTCAGTAAAGAGAGCTTTGTTCTCCGCTGATTCAGAAAAACCTAAAAGAACCTCATGTCTCTGTTCAACCCCATTATTCAGATTACCAACCCAGTAGTCGTAACCATCTTGATCTAATTCTCGATTTAAGACGTTCAAGTATAAATTCTGAACATATGTCTCATGTGTGATGTTATCTCCATAACGTTCTTTAAATTCTGATGATGCAAGAAAAGAAGTTGAAACAGCTCGTTCATCATCAATACCAGAACTAAAATTACTGATCCAATACTTCAAACCATCAGCATCAGGAAAGCGTGCAAATGCAGCGTTGTAGAGACGGAACATTTTGCCCGAGTCTGTATTCAATCCTGTGACTTGATCAAAACTTCCCTTGATATCTGCAATTGCACTGATACCAGCAGTTTTATCTGCAAAGGTTAAGAGGGGAATACCTGTAATATTATCAATGACGCCTGCATCACTTTTGATCTCATACGTACCATTACCTTTATTGTAAAACTTATAGTCCCTAAAATTATCGGCATAAGTTTTAGAGACGTCTACCTTTGACTCCTCTACCTTTTGATCTGAGAATTGAATGTATTCGATATTTGTGAGAGTATCAACTCCATCATTAGTACCTGTCCTTTGATCTGTAATTTGGAGGGAATTAGTTCCTCGTATAAAGGAATAGTTACTAAATTTTGATGAATAAATAGAAGTATCAGAGCCTGCTCCACCATTAATTGCATCATTTCCTTCTGCACCAGTAATGAAATCATTTCCCTCTAATCCATTGATCTCATCTTTTAGATTGCTACCAGTAATAGTATCGTCTAACAGCGTTGGGTCGGGGAGATCATTAACTGTTAAATATCTCCATAATGGACCGGACGTTAAGCCAGAAGAATCAATTACTTCAAACTGAATAGAATAAATTGACTGGTTTTCATAATCTGGCGAATGATTTATTATCAATTGATTAGAATTAATTGTGAAATATTTATTATCAGGACCATAGATAGAACTGGCGACGAATTGAAAGGTATGAGTATCTATTAAGTCCTCATCAATAGTTCTAAGTGTTGAAATAATTGATCCCTTTTCAATATTTTCGTCGAAACTTATTTCAGACATCTCCCAATTAGTAGGAGCTTCATTTAAATCATTTACGGTTAAAGTTATAGGAGTAGAATATTCAAAACCATCACTATCAGTTGTTGATATACGGATATTATAAGATGATTTTTTTTCATAGTTAGGTGATTCATTTATTAGTAAATTATTATCACTAATTGTAAAGAATTTATTATCATTATCACCCTTGCCACTCACTATAGAATAGGTATGTGAATCATTTAAGTCATTATCTATGGTCGATAATGTTGCAATCTTAGAGTTTCTTATAATATTTTCGTTGAAATCTGATTTAGATAGTTTAATTGAAGTAGGTGCACTTCCTTCTGGAAGGTTATTCACATAGAGTGTTCGATAGAATGTACCTGCTGAACTCTCCCCGGATTGATCTGTTGCTTTAATTACAATTGTATAAGAGCTCTGGGTCTCATAATCAGGTGAATTTTTAATTTTTAGTTTATTTCCATTAATAATAAAAGCGTTATTACCAGAACTTTCCTTAAAACCAGAAATAAATGAAAACGAATGACTATTTCCAATGTCTTCATCTATTCCATATATAGTAGCAATAGTTGTTCCTGCACTTATATTTTCATTAAAGTTATATTTTGAGAGATAGAAATCAGTTGGTTTTTCATTCAGATCATTTACGAAAAGTGTAAAGTTTTCAGTGAAGCTATTGTTTTTATTGTCTGTAGTTTTTATTCTAATTCTATAAGTTGATTTATTTTCATAATTGGGTGAACTACGAATCCTTAGGTAATCATCATTAATCTTAAATGATGCATTATCTGTATCACCATGGCCACTAACTAATTGATAAGTATGAGAATCATTTAAGTCACTATCAGTTGTTGACAATATACTGATTATAGAATCAGAAGATAAGTTCTCATTGAAATTTTTATTTGAAATACTAATTGAAGTAGGCGAATTCCCTTTCTCAACTCCCCATATTGTTTGCAGTGCAGCTATATCAGTCGTTGACCATGATGGCGCTTGCGTATAAGCAAGATTTTCATTATACATAAAATTGTAAGACATGACAGTATCATTAGAGTTATGCCATGTTCCATATGGATCATTATTCGGGTGATCAAGACCTAATGCATGTCCTATTTCATGAATCAGAGTATAAGCGTCTCTATCTTGTAGTGATCCATAATTCCCATATATATAAGAATGTTCCCGTTGTTTCTCCCAGAATATCTCTACATTGGAGTCATATGGTGTGGCGGACCATGCCAGTCCTGCAGCGCCTTCATAAAAAGTACCTAGATAATAAATATCAATATTTCCTTGAGTTTTAGAATATGTACGCTTGAAATCAAGTTCTATATGTCCATCAATACTTTGGAAAACATTCTCTATATATTTTGCGGAGTCAGAGTCATGAGGATAAGAATATTCATAACCATAATAAAAAGCATCACTATATACATTCCCATAAGAATTATCTATGTAGTAATAAATTGTCTCTTTTCCAGCGAAATCAATTTTGACATGTTCTGCAAAATCCCCTATTAAATGAGAAGTATTAACTGGCAAAATTCGGCAGTTTCATCTTTCTAAAATCAGTATAACTATTCTATTTTTTCTAATTTCAGATTGTTTATGAATTGATACCACCATATCAAATGCTTTAACTTCTTTTAGCTTCTTCTCTACCCAAGCAAGACTTTTGTGACTCGATTTCTTTGAGGTATTAGTTTGTTCTCTCTTTTCTTCCCTGAGTAGTTGTTAGATAAGGATCATTATGATTGAAGAGTAAATCGTTAGTTGTGAGAGATAAAAGAAAGTACTCACAGGATGTCCATTGATGGGAGATGAGTAGAGGTAATTGTTGTCTTAGTTGTCTTTCGTACCCCCTTGTATTTGAGTGGTCGAAATATTTACATCTTTTCACTTAACTGGGAGGTCGAAAAATCTATTGCTATGACAAGGGTGTCGATTGAGTATTTTCTCTTTCTCCAAAATAAGGTGGTGATCGAAAAATCTATTGATATTGCAGTGTTGTTGAGGAGATCCCCTTTTGCTTCTAGTTTGTACGCCGTTGATCACTCAAACTCTAGTCAGAGCATTGGATCTAAGGAATCAGTGGTTGATGAGAGTGAAACACTCATACAGATTCAATCTATCTGAGACTTTCCACTACTGGCTTGATCTTTTTACCTTTACCAAGGATCTCAGTGGACTCATCAGCTCTGTAATGGAATTAGTGGCCCTGGATGTATTTCATGCTTGTGTCTGTGTTTGCTGCAACTGGTGGAAGAGGTACACCAGCCTTTAATCGTCTAGATCTAATTCGAGTCCCCACAGTGATTGACGTCTGATTGTGAAGGGTTAGGGAACGGAAGAATACTTGTTAGAGCAAAAAGTAAAAAGTTTTTATTGGTTAAGCAAATCCAGTCATCTCAGTAAAGAGTGCTTTGTTCTCAGCTGATTCAGCAAAGCCTAGGAGCGCTTCATAGCGAGTCTCCGCACCAC
The DNA here is from genome assembly GCA_003284375.1 of Prochlorococcus sp. AG-311-J23. Classification (GTDB taxonomy): domain Bacteria; phylum Cyanobacteriota; class Cyanobacteriia; order PCC-6307; family Cyanobiaceae; genus Prochlorococcus_B. Next base: position 23,569 of record QBVL01000016.1, on the reverse strand, counting down.
TACTTAATTGTCCAAGCCAATAATTTAATCCACTTTTATCAGGTGATCTGCCTAGAACATTTTGATAGAGTGTTGTTACGTATTGTTTGTCTGTGACACTGCTTCCATAACGTTCAGCGAATTCAGCTGAACCTAAGAATGAAGATGCTACAACTCTAATGGAGTTTGCTCCAGAACTGAACTGATTAATCCAATACTCCAATCCATCAGAATCAGGTAAGCGTTTAAATGAAGCGTTATACAAACGGAACATTTGTCCTGAATCTGTGTTCAATCCAGTGACCTGATCAAATGTCCCTTTGATATCAACAATGGCACTTACATCACGGAATGAACTTGTGCTTGCTTCTCCAGAAAATCTCAGCTTTGGATATCCAGTGATATCGTCATAACCAGAATCAGTTTCGATTTGATATACCCCATTACCTTTATTGTAGAACTTGTAATCACTAAACTCACCGCTATAGGTTTTATTAACGTCTACCTTTGATTCTTCTACTGTTTGATCTGCGAATTGTAGATATTCAACATTTATAAGAGTATCAGTACCGTCGTTTCTCTCTGTTCTTTGATCTTTTAGTTTTAAAGAGATTGAAGTACGTGTGAAAGAATAATCAGAAAAATTCCCACTATAAGCAACAGTATCGATTCCTGCTCCTGAATCAATTAGTTCATTATTTGAACTACTAATTACCGTGTCACTAGCTGATGTTGATGATTTTAGATTGCTACCCATTAAGGAATGATTTTGACATTGGTAGAAAATTTCTAATGGTGTCTCAGTGGTTAAAGTGATCTCGGTATATGCACCCGTTGAACCAGCTATGCCAACTGCAGAAATATTTGTTTGATAAGAATTTATTCTATTCGCGTCAGTAAAAAATAGGATTCGATGATTGCTGTTACTGCTATCCGATTGATCGAATCTATATACGACATTCTTTCTCAGAGTTAATGAAGGGGATTCTTTTCCTTCAATAAAGTATCCCTTGGATGATCCTTGACCGAAATATGGGTGAGATGAACTTTTAGCTTTTACTGTTACAAGCTTTGTTTCGACATTGGAATCACCACTTTCTGATTGAGTGGAAGTGGAGGATGGTGATTGTCCGTAATTATAATTTGACATAATATTCCAGGTACTAAATCAACCGATTTAAATTTAGATGTTCAATATCAAAATTAGAGTAATAATCTCCTAAGCGTGAACTTAGATTGATCCAATCCACCTCAGACTTGCCTCTGCTGACTGAATATTTTTACCTTTACCAAGAATCTCAGTAGAATCATCAGCTCTGTAATGGAAGAAATGCTCTTGGATATACTTCATGCTTGTGTCTGTGTTGGCTGTAACTGTTGGGAGTGGAACGCCCGCGGATAAACGCATTGTGATGAAATACTTCTTACTACAAGGAGCAACCCAAGCTTTCTTATGCTCTATGGGTTTTTCTTTCCTTGCAAGCTTAAAGCTGTTCCTTCTCTTCTTGGATCAGCAGCACCATGCCAACTTCCCTTATGCCATTTGATAACAGCTAGCCCACTGCTAAAAGAACTGTATTTAATTTGGTGACCAAGTTTAAAAAGTGACTGATAGATATTGCTACCTTCTTTTGACCAGTTCCCATCTTTTTCAAGCACTGTGTAACTAGGTTGTACAGAAAGTAATTTTTGACTAACGACTTCTTTTGGTGAGAGCTGGAAATCAAGTGTTCCAATTAATGCATTTGCTATGTAGTGAGGGATGAGCCAGCCACCTGGTGATCCAAGTGCTAATACAGGACGATTATCTTTGAATACTATGACTGGAGCCATAGAACTCAATGGACGTTTATTTGGCTTGATTCGATTGGCTATTGGTTTACCTTTGACTTTTGATATAAAAGAGAAGTCAGTTAGCTGGTTATTTAAGATCATGCCTCCAGATAAAGTTCTTGTACCAAAGACAGTTTCTACTGAACTTGTATAGGAAGCGACGTTAGCGTATTTATCAACTACTACTAGGTGGGTTGTACCTCCACCGGCTGTTCGAGGTTGACTAGCCAGATCTAAAAGTTCGCTACCTTTTGGTTTCCCTGCTAAAGGACGAAATGTTGCCTTGTTATTTTTTATAGTGTTTGCTCTTTCCTCAATATAATTATCATCTAATAAGCCTTTAGTAGGAACTGGTAAATCAATAGGATCTCCTATCCAGTGAGAGCGATCAGCATCTGCAAATCTCAAGGATTCGGCTAGGAGGTGCCAATGTTTGATCGTACTTTCGGAAACATTTTTCTTTGATAGAAGTTCATAGGTACCAAGAGTTTGTAAGAGTGCAACTCCACCACCACTTGGAGGGGGAAAAGAACAAACCTTCCAAGATTTATATCTCTTACATATTGGCTCACGTTTAATGACTTTGTAATTAGCTAAATCTTCATTCGTGATTGATTTTATTTCTTTTTTTTTATTCTTGAAGAGTTGTAGATCATCTATTAGTTCGTTCGCTATACTTCCAAGATAAAATTCGTTAATACCTCCTTTAGAAATACGACTCAGTGTTGATGCTAATTCTTTGTTCCGAAATGGAACATTTTGGTTTGGTAGAGAATTATTGGGGAAATATAAGGATTTAAAATCTTTACTATGGCTTATTCCTAGTCCCTTAGCTAATGAGATGGATCTAAGGAAGCGAGGACTGGGGATGAATCCTTGTTTTGCAAGAACAATACTTCTTTGAAAATTATTCTCCCAAGGCAATCTTCCAAATTGTCGATGTCCTTCCCAAAGTAATGCTGTGGTACCAGGGACTCCAATTGCTGATGGACTTTTTGTTGCCTTTATCCAAGGCATTGCGTTTCCATCAGAATTAATCCACATATCCTCTTTGACTTGTGCTGATGCAGTTTCTCTGCCATCAAGTGCAGTTAAGGATTTTGTTGCTTCCTCCCAATACATAAGGAAAGAACCACCTCCTAACCCAGAACTTTGTGGCTCAACAACAGTAAGTACTGTTTGAGCAGCTACCACCGCATCCATTGCGGTTCCACCTTTCTTCAAAGTTTCAAGGGCTGCATCACTTGCTAGTGGATTGGCAGTGACCACAACAGATTGACCACTAGCAGTTGATACTTTGATCTTTTTCTTATCAATGCTTTCGGGTGCTGCGGGGGTGACTTGCGCAATGATTGGTATGGGAATAGTTAAAAAAAGAATCAACCCGAATTGTTTTAAAACTTGCGCTTTATTTAATCGTATTGGCATTCAAGGAAGTAGTGAACAGATTGGTTTTAATGAAGAATTATTCATTTTTCCTAAACGTTTCTATCTGTATGACTTTACTCTCTTCGTAGGTTAAGTGCTGATCAGTTTATTTTCTTATACGCCTGTTGGTGATCCTTCTTGCAATAGTCGAGAACATGCTCAAGGTATTTGTCGATGTCCTCTTCGCACTTAGCTCGTTCAAGGATGTAGAAAATGATTTCATCTAGTATTTCAGTTCTCTTTTTAGATTTTGAAGAGGACAAGTCATTGGAGGTAGCTTCCAGTTAAACATATAGGAAAATCAATCAAGTATGTCTGAAAGTTATCCAGATTGCTGAGTGCGTAATGCTAATTGTTCTGATGATAGTTCTGCCTTACTAGCTAGACGAGTTTTTGGATCACCTTTGCAAGCTCCAACACTTAAAGTTCCAACCGTTAAGAAGGGAAACCGTACTGGTTAACCAACTCAATAGCTAAAGAATCTAGACAAAATCTTAATAAGTTGTGTAGGTTAATCAATCATCTACAAGTGCTTGAAAAGGTTTTGCAAAGCGCCTTTTTGACATTCAACTAGAGCTAGGGAAATTGTTCTGCATAGCAATTTCCCTCTCTCGCTAAGAAGTTAATCAGACTTAGTTCAATGAGCTACCACAATGCCTCTTTAAATTTTTCCCACGCACCTAATAAACATAATGTTGCACTGAGTGAAAAGTCTCTACATGAAATACAAATGCAACTCATGAATAAACACCAACTAAGGCTTAGGTATATACAGCTGATGAACGACGCACAAAAGACACTTGGTAGAAATGAGGCTATTGACTTGATCAAAGAATCAGAGGTGATCTGGAAAAAACTAAGTGCTTAGATAGTTTTTTAACTCTTGTTTTCCCATAACTCTTTCAGAGTCAATCATTTTGACCATCTCGCTATCAGGACAGTCAGTTTGCTCTTGCAGTAATTTGCATTGAGAGTTGATATCTCTCCAAATTTCTCTGATTTCTACAAACTGTTCATCAGTGAATTGGAAGTTGCTCATGTGCTCGAACTCTTTGACTATCAACAGAAAAGAGGAATGCTAAAAAGTAGTAATCCATATTTTATAAGTTACTTTTATAAGTACTCGTTTATTTATAAATAGTTTCTATTCTTATGGGGTTTAAGTAGTTAACCGAACATTGAAACCTCACAATTGCTGATTAGTTGATAGATGATCAGTAAAAATTCAACTGATTATGAAAAAATTTATTCCGTACCTTCTCTTTTCTGCAACCACTCTTCATGCATTTCTTGGTGTCTCACCAGTAATGGCAATGGGTTGTAGCTCACATTCAGACAAGGTTGAAGTTGTCTGCGATGAAAGTGATATCGAATGTCAAGAGAAAATTTCTATTTCAACGATCAATTAAAACAAAGTAAAAAACTTATTCCAGAATTTTATGAATCTATATTAGAAGCCGTTGAACGAGGTTAATTATGGGGCATAACATCAGAGCATAGCCAACTGACTCAACTTGAACTTGATCTAACTTCTTGTGTGAATAGTTAATGGTTTAAGCTCTCTAAAATTGATGTTCAGGAACACCCTGCAAAGCGAAAATGCCTTTTTTTAGTTTGATCTCTTTTCTCTTTATTGTGCAAGCCAACGATTGATAATATTTGATGGTGTACCAAGTATTTTTAATTTTCTTTTTGTGAGTGGGAATGGAAATTCTTTTTTTCTCATAGATAAGATTTTATTCTTTCCTTCAACATCCTTATAAATTAAATTCCAACTTGCACAACACTTTCCTGATTTTGGCGGTGATTGCCAAAAACTAATAACGTCTTGTTTATTTATGACCTGTTTGTTCATTACATTCAAATAAGTTGAGTGAAAATCAACCCAACATATTTCTTTTAGTTGTTGATCGTCCAATTCGTCATTAGTTTTTCGTATGTTTCTCTCGTTGTTGACGGGACATTCAAAAGTGATTCTCTCAACACCTTTGAATCCTCCATCAAAGTCGCTAATCCCTTTTACAGGCTTAGCTTTAGCTATGATTGGCTGAAAGAACCAAAAATATAAAATAAGTAAGTAGAGTTTTTTCATTAAAAAAAGGACTGACTCAAGTCAGCCCATAAGATTTTGAATAGTGAATCGATATTAGTTATTTGGATTTTTCTATGACAACTAATAATCCTCCAATTAAAGATAGGTTTCGTGCGACTGCTGCAAGTTGAAATGGTATCAAATGAAAAATTATTGTGGCTGGCACCAAGAAAACTAAAAGCAGTGAACAAGCGAGTTTGATCCGTTCTGTGAAGATTAAAAGGACAGTGCCACCAAGAAGCAAAGCTATTGCACCTACCATCATTATCATTGAAACTGGCTCGGGAAAACCTCTGTTTGTTATGTATTCAGCTTGAGCCGCAAAGTTTGTTATTTTGCCTGGTATTGCATTTATGAAAATTGCACTTAGCAACAATCGCCCAAGAAAATTCAAAGAATAAAATCTTTTCAAATCCATAATTGTTTGGTAGCGAATACTACATTAAATAACTTAAAAAACAATTTTATGCCACTAAAAAAGTCGATAGACCATGGCTAGATTTTTTAGAAAGTATGATTCATTAATTTATGCCCCTTGGGATGACAAATATGGCACTTTTAACGTTGACGATTGTGAACCTGATTTGATCCTCTCTATCTCACACTTTTTACTGCTGGCTTGATCTTTCTCTCTTTATCAAGAATCTCCGAAGACTCAATCGTACACATAACGAACTCCTGTTTTGCTTGCATCAGGAGAAATAATTGCTATTAGTGAATCCGGTATGTCTTCTATTTAAATGGCTGTTAAAGGCAAGAAGATTATTACTCCATTAATCGTGATGCCGCAGATTACTCTTCTGTTGTCTCAGTTTTTATTCTTGATAGTATTATTGGCTAGCAGTTTTTCTTTAATATCGTGTGCGAGTTTTACTGCTTATGAAAGAGCACTTTCTCCCCTGTACACAGAGGGTGCTTTGTCCTCTCTGTACGACTAAACACATCTTCCATATTTAATTATTTTCAAGAAATATGTTATTGATGAGAAAAATATCTACCTAAAGTAGTTTAAGACTTCTATTAGTTATTTAGATTCGAAATACTGTCAAAAGAGGATTATCTGTTGGAGAGAAAGGGACCCGAACAAATTTCTAACACACTCATTTAAACTCTAAGCCAGAATATTCAAACGTTGGGATCAGTACCAACTAGAGCAAAGAAACTTATGCGATGTGAGTTTCTTTGCTTGAAGCAGGGGATTGGGAGTTGTCTGCGGTCAGCTCCCTTTTCTTAACTAACTTTTATTGAGGCTTAATAATGAGCAACCACAACGCCACACTTAATTTCTCACACTCGCCATACAAGAACCAGTCTTCTTTGAGCGAACTAGACCGAGAAATAGAAATGGGTCAATTAAGATTGAGATATATACAGTTAATGAGAGACGCTCAAAAGACTCTTGGAGAGGAAGATGCTATTGACTTGATTAAAGATTCTGAAAAAATCTGGGAAAAACTTAGTGCCTAATCAAGATTTCCTCTGGTCAGCTGTAGGAGTATGTATATTCAGTCTTTAATATAGCTACCTTTAATAATCTTTCTCCACCCTTTGATTCTATATTTATCTTCCGTTTCCCTTTGTACTTGCGCTCTCGTCCTAAGTTCACACTTTTAATGAATACTTAGAAGGCCTCTTCCTATCTCTCTGTTTTTAATCATCTGTTTCAAGTCTTTATTACTATATTTTATTTCCTTTTTCTATGAGAGGCGGGTTGCCATCTGCTTGGAATTCTTTAGTGACTATTTTTGGCATTAATCTTTTTACATCTAGTGAGTTGATTAATAATCCTCTTGGCCTGCAGTAGCCAATGAGAAAATCTTTAAGGTAAATCAGTTCAATTCTTCTAGTCGACTTTTTGCTCTTCATCAAGGAAGTTATTGAGGCATTTTCTAATACTGACTTTCTTAGACCTAACCATCTTCTCGGGATATTAGTTTCGATTTCATGCTGAGCTTTCCTGGTCGCCACCTCTTGCGCATGCTCTAAGATCTCGCTTCTTAATGCGTTACACGCATCGAGTGACTTATCAATGGCAGTTTCTTACGTATGGTCTCCATCAATAACGTTGTATCTGTACTTTTAAGTCCCTGGGATTAGTTCACGATATAAGAAAACATCAGGAGCTCATGTGAAAGACAATACAACGCCTTTTTTTTCGAAAACTTTTGATTTCTCTGCAATATTCGGCATAAAAAAAACTCTTGCCGTACGAAGTAGCGCAGCAAGAGTTTGACTAAAGTTGGACTGAGGTTAAGAAAAGCCAGTAATAGATTAGTCTTAAACTTTTCTTGAGTAATACTCAACAACTAACAATTCATTGATTTCAATAGCAACCCATTCCCTATCTGTCTTTGCAGTTATCTTTGCCGAGAGTTTGGTTTTATCAAGCTCAAGGTGGGGAGGGACATTCGCAAGACCAGGGAATTCTAAGTTGGCTTGAGCCAATAGCTTGCTAGCTTTGTTGTCTCTAATAGCAATAACATCACCAGCCTTGCATTGATAACTTGCAATATCAGTGCACCTCCCATTAACAGTTACATGTCCATGGTTTACTAACTGTCTTGCACCTGGGATGGTAGGTCCAAATCCAAGTCTAAAACAAACATTATCAAGCCTATTCTCCAGAAGCTTTAAGAGATTTGTTCCTGTGGAACCCTCCTGAGCACGAGCTTTCTTTACATAGCGAACAAGCTGGCGTTCAGAAATACCATAGTTGAATCGAAGTTTTTGCTTTTCTTCGAGTCGGATCGCGTATTCAGAGCGCTTGCGACGGGCTTGGCCGTGCTGACCTGGTGGATGCGACCTTTTTGCGGCCTTCCGGGTGAGACCAGGTAGGTCTCCCAAGCGTCGCGTGATCCTCAAGCGAGGTCCGCGGTATCTAGACATAAGGGGTTTAATTAGAAAATGTTTACTGGAAAGGGTAATCTGGATGTAAATCCATTGTCCACTTATTCACCAGTTTATTATTCTATCTAAAGATGCTTAAAAAGATCAATAAAGCCATTGCACTTGTTTTTGTTAGTTTAATTTCCTTTTATCAGAAGTGGATTTCGCCGCTGTTTGGACCGAGTTGTAGATTCATCCCTAGTTGCAGTGCTTATGGGATAGAAGCCGTTAATAAGCATGGTCCTTGGCGAGGTGGTTGGCTGACTTTGATAAGGTTAAGCAAATGTCATCCTTTTACTCCTTGTGGGTGTGACCCAGTTCCAGAAAAATGAACCCAGACGTTTTGATTCTATATTCACGTAAAGGATGCTGTTTGTGTCAAACACTTGAAAAAAAATTATCTAGTATACGTCTAGAAAAGTTAAATCCTTCCATTGCACTTTCCATTGTTGATATAGATAGCAAAAAAGTGTCTTTAGGTATACAAAAGAAGTATACAAATGATGTTCCAGTAATACTTCTTGACTCAACTAGATTATTAAAAAAGATTGAATTACCTCGGGTTTCTCCACGTTTAAAGGAAGACATGCTTTTATCTTGGTTACAAAAGAATTTGAATATTTTGTACAAAACAGCTTAAAAAAATTACCAATTCTTCTTTTTAATGAATTACTTTATTAATTTCAAAGAGAAAAACATAATTTAATTTTTCATAACTAAAACTATTTAAGGATGAAGATTAAATTTCTTTTTAATTACCGAATTGTAAGTAGATTTATTTTGTGGTGAAAATCATGCAGATCTTTTTATACTTGAAACGATCCTTCATTGATTTTTCATTATCCGAGGTTTGTTTTGTCGCGTTATCTGCACACTTTATTGAAAGCAATTGATCTTCAGGTCCGCTCGGGGTTGGCAAATCCAGAAATAAAAAATCTTTCATGTGATTCTAGAGAAATCGAAAAAGGTGATTTGTTCTTAGGTTTAGACGGTGAAAAAGTTGATGGAGGGACCTATTGGGAAAAAGCAATTGAGAGAGGGGCTTGTGCAGCCATTATTAGCAAAGAGGCTTCTCTTTTAAATCCGCCAACTAATGAAGACCCAGTAGTGATTGTCCCTGATCCCGTATCACTATTTATGGGTAAATTAGCTGCAGATTTTTGGGGTAAACCATCTAGTGAGACTTCTTTGATAGGTATAACTGGTACTAACGGTAAAACGACCACATCATTTTTAATTGAATTTTTGACTACTTCGCTTGGCCATCCATCCGCTTTGTTTGGAACATTAATTAATCGATGGCCTAACCATGAGGAAACTTCAAAATATACAACTACTTTTGCGGTTCCTTTGCAGGCACAACTTAGAAAAGCCGTTCAGGCAGGAGTTAAATATGCAGCAATGGAGGTAAGTTCACATGCTTTGTCTCAGAATAGAGTTGCTGGTTGTGATTTTAGTGGGGCAATATTTACAAATCTCTCAAGAGACCATTTAGATTATCACGATTCAATGCAATCTTATTTTGAGGCTAAGGCTAGTTTGTTCCGATTACATCTGATAGAAGATGATTGCCCTAGGTCAGTAATCAACATAGACGATCAATGGGGTGCAATATTAGCAAAAGAGCTAAATAAAAAATGTTGGACATGCTCATTAAAAGAGAACTCTCAATCCAGAAAGAAACCAGATTTATATGTTAGTAATCTTCAAATTATGGAAGATGGATACAAGGGAATATTCCATACGCCATGTGGGGTGGAAAAATTTTATTCACCGCTAATAGGTGAGTTTAATTTAATGAATATTTTACAAGCAGTAGGAATTTTAGTTCAAAGGGGGCTCCCCTTAAATGATCTTTTGGCAGCTTTGAACAAGTTCCCTGGAGTACCGGGGAGAATGCAACTGATAAATATGGATGGATTTAAAGTAAAAGACGGTTATCCACTAGTGATAGTAGATTATGCTCATACACCAGATGGTTTACAAAATGCTTTAATCGCATCAAGATCATTGACGAAAAAAAAATTAATTTGTGTCTTTGGTTGTGGTGGTAACAGAGATAAGGGTAAAAGATCTAAGATGGGGGAAGTTGCTGCTAAGTTTGCAGATTATGTAGTTGTGACATCTGATAATCCTCGGCAAGAAGACCCAATCGAAATTATTAAAGATATTGAAAAAGGTATAACTTTTGATTCTCAAATTTCTGTTGAGCCAGAGAGATCTGTAGCAATTCAACTGGCCATAGAAAAAGCCAAGAAAAACGACGTTGTTTTAATCGCAGGGAAAGGTCATGAGGATTATCAAATTCTAAAAGATCAAACAATTTATTTTGACGATCGTGAACAAGCTAGAAAATCACTATCTTTAAAAACAAATTTTATTTAGACTACTTAGTAGAGATGAAATTTTTAAGACCAATAACAAGATTATCTATTTCGTTTAAATCTGTAGTGATATGAACGCAAGCACGAAGCCATTTAGGATCCTCGAGAACTCTTATCCATAAATTCTCTTGACCAAGATAGTTGACAACCTCTTCAGGAGATTTGATTCCATTAATATTAAAACTTATAATTCCTGAAGGTGGAGGACAATTTAAAACAAGTTCAATGTTTTTTATTTTGTTTAGTTTCTGCCACAGGATAGAGCTGAGGCTTTTAATCTTACAAAAGCGCTCAGTCTCATGACCTTCATTTTTAAGCATTATTAGAGAGCTCCTTAGACCAGCCAAGAGAGGGACACAAGAAGTCGCTATCTCAAAACGTCTGCCATCAGAATGAAAAGGGGCTTCATTGTTGACATGTATTCCTTCCTCAACTTTTAAGCTTTTCCAACCAATTAATGTTGGGCTTGATTCTTCTAAAACTCTTGTTGAAAGAGCAACAGCCCCAAGCCCCTCAGGCCCGTAAGCCCATTTGTGTCCTGTAAATGCATATATGTCCGCATTGTCACAAGCACCTTTGATTGGGATATGACAAAAACTTTGAGCAGCATCAACTAATAGATAAGGTTTGCTTGAATGCTCTTTTAGTCTTTTTGAAATAAGTTCAATTGGCATGATTTGCCCTGTATTCCAAAGGAGATGTGAGAGAACAACGAGCTTAGTATTTATTTGTAGATATTCATCTATCAATTTAAGTATTTTTTTATACGTCTCATCTTCCTTGTCGTTACGACTGCATATCTTTAATACAGGTAGTATTGTGATTGTTAGATTCTTTCTTCGAGCCAACTCTTTACAAGCTGCGACTATTCCAGGGTGCTCACAATCGCTAATTAATAAATCATCACCATTAGAGAATGGTAGTCCAAGTAAAGGCAAGATACATCCGGAGGTTACATTTTCAGTAAAGGCAATTCTCTTGGGATGAATAGAGCAAATCTCAGCTATAAGATTTTTGGTAGTTATGACTTCTTTCGTAATGTATGGCCAAACGTTATTTGTGAACGGACCTAGTTTTTGAATTGTTTGCCAACTCGAAGTTATTGCATTTAATGATTGAGTTGGAAGTGGCCCTTGACCTCCGTAATTAAAATAGTCTTTATTTTGTAGAGCGGGCATATTGTCTTTGAACAATATTGGTGGCATATCTTCTGACTTTAAGTTGCTGTAACTAAGAGTATCTTTTTTTTGCCAACTTACCAATTTGTGTATTTCATCTAGCCATAAAAACCTTAACGCCTACCATTTTTTTTTGTAAATTATAGAGTGATTAAAAAAATATGTTATTTGAAGTATGATGGTTTTAGATTTTTAATTGGTTTATGGATATCAAAAAAGAACAAAAAATTAAAGCTCAAGAATGGGTGGTTATGTTCGATGGGCAAATAAAAAAGAGTGAGAATGAGATCAATTCTTATGAGCATCATTTAGAAGTTGATAATCAAAAGAGTGAAGAGTGATTATCTTTTGGCTGTATCGGGCAAATTAGTGAAATTGATATTTCTGTTGAACTTTTGAATTGCTTTCTATTTGAAGTGTTTCACTTTTTATGGTTTTTTATATTAAGATGTGATTCCTAATTAATTCTCAAGATGAAAATCGATTTTGGCCCCATAACTTTTAGCAGGATTGCTAGCATCCTGTTGATATTGGGTTTTTTCGGTCTTTTGGCTTATAATTCAACTCTTTAAGTAGAGCATTAATTTATATATGAAGAGTGTAATAGTTAAATTAAATACATAAAAATTAGGTTATTTTTATGGTTGGTTATCAACAATTTAGTAATGTATTTATCAATTTAAGATTATTTTGCTACAAACCCCTTTGAATTATTTGCCTACGGAATTAAAAATTAATACAGACCAATTTTAGTAGTTTCCATTTTAGCTCTCGATGTCCGTATTCATACAGTAGAATTGTAATTAATTAAATGATACGAATGGAAACTTCAACTACTGACCCAACCCTATTAATGCTGATAGGAGGAATAGTTGTTTTATTAGCAGGCTCAGTAGCCTACGGCGTTTATTCAACATTCGGTTCGGGCTCCAAAGAGCTCAGAGACACTATCGACGAGCACGCCAAAATGCATGAATTAGGTATTGCTCATGGACATGGTGGAAGTTCAGAAGCCTATGAGATGTCTGGAAAACTTCAAAAGGACCAAGTTTCATAGAAACTAAATTTCAATACTTCATTTTGGTGGAAAATTTCATCAAGATAATAAACTGTTCGCATGTAATATTGGAGAATAAATATTATAAAAATTGATTATTTTGGACGACTATAGTATTTACTTTGAAAAGGTAAACGCTTATGCCCTGTCCTCATGTTGATAAGTGTACTTACTGGGTTTGCTGCTGGCGCTGTGCATGTAGTTAGTGGTGCTGATCATATGGTCGCAATGGCTCCTTCATCTATTAGAAAACCTCGAGTAGCTTTATCTGAGGGTTTAGCATGGGGGATTGGGCACTCAGCAGGGGTTTTGATCCTCTCAATATTAGGGATTTTGGCTAAGGACTTAATCAACATTGAATTAATGTCTTCTTATGCAGAGTTTCTTGTTGGTATAAGCCTTTTGGTTGTGGGGTTTTTAGCTATTAGAACTTCCTTGAAAGTAAATATTCACATGCATCAGCATATGCATGGGGAAGAAAAGACTCATAAACATTTTCATTTTCATTCCCATGGAAATAAACTTCATAGAAGTCATACACATGCTGCAACGGGATTAGGGGTTTTGCACGGTTTCGCTGGAGCTAGTCATTTGTTTGCGGTTATTCCAGCATTGGCATTACCTTTTTTTGGAGCATTGGCTTATCTATTTGCATATTTACTTGGATCAATTTTTGCAATGGGATGCGTTGTTTTAGGTATATCTTTTGCAACAAGTAAAGCGAATAAAATGTTTTATCCTTTCTTGATGAGATCAATAGGAGCACTATCAATAGTTACAGGAATATTTTGGCTTCAAAAGACTTCAGTTCTAACTTTTTAAAGTCTTATTTCATGAATTACACAGCTAGCTTTTTTGCTTTGAGTGCCTTCTTTTTATGGGTTGTTATCGCGACACTAGTATGGGCAAGAAGGATGAGAAAACTTAAAAAAGAATATTCTCTAAATAAATCAAAATTCAAAAATTAATTGATACATCGTTTTCCATCTTTAAATACATATTTATATGTAAAAATGATTAAAGATTATGTATGATCATTTAACTATAAAGAAGAGTGATGAAAGGTGTTTTGTTTTTCTTAGGTTCTATCTTCAGATGGCCTATTCAAAATACTAAAGATTTTCTGATTTTTCATGCTTATCTTTTAGGGATATATGGAATAACTTTTTTGCTAAGAAACATAGGCTTAGAAATCTCTAATCTTATTTTCACAATTGGTTTAATTGCTCCAATTGCTTATCTTGTTTACAATGGATTACCTCTAGATTGCCTTGATTACAAGTCTGCAATTAAGAGGGAATTAAGTTCTCTAAATTAAATAATAAAGGTTAATTAGAAAGTTAATTTATAAAACTTGTATTACCTCGCTAACCTCTGGAATCATTTCCCTTAATTTTCTTTCAATGCCCATCTTTAAAGTCATCGTGCTACTTGGACAACTTCCGCAAGCTCCCTGAAGTCTAACTTTGACGATTGGTCCATCTATTTCAGCTATCTCTACATTCCCTCCATCTGCCATGAGAAATGGTCTTAATTCATCAAGAACCTTCTCAACGTTTTCTGTCGTCAGCGCAAGAGTTTCTTCGCTCATTTCGGCTTACTTAATTTAATTTTGCTTAGCTTAGTTAATTGCAGGATACTCTGTATGTAATCTTGATAAAGATTTTGTTTAATACTAGTGCTTCAGATTCAGAAAATACGTATGACGCAATATTAGTAGGTGCAGGAATTATGAGCTCCACTCTTGCGGTACTTCTGCATGAGCTTGAACCAGATTTACGATTACTGGTTGTTGAAAGATTGTCTTCTGCTGGATTGGAAAGTAGCTGCGCCAAGAACAATGCTGGAACAGGACATGCGGCAAATTGTGAGCTTAATTACACTCCAATACAAGAGGATGGATCTCTTAGCACTACCAAAGCTTTTGAAATAAATAAGTCCTTTGAGCAAAGCTTAGAGTTTTGGGCATCTTTGGCACAAAAACGAAAACTGATACCAGAAACTTTTTTAAATAAGTTGCCACACATCAGCCTTGTCTTTGGAGATAAAGATATTTCTTTGCTTGAAAAAAGGTTTTCTGAACTTAGTTTTCATGCTGCTTTTGCACAAATGGAATTCACGAAAGATCATGGAGAATTAAAAGATTGGATTCCATTGATTATGGATGGTAGGAAACAAAGTGAAAAAATTGCTGCGACAAGAATTAAAAGAGGAACTGATATTGATTTTGGCAATTTAACTCGCTCATATATCAATCAAATTGAAGGGGCAAAATCTATTGAGATTAACTACTCTACTAATGTTGAAAATCTTCAACAAGATAGTGAGGGAGACTGGTATTTATCTTTAGAAGGAGCAAAAAAAAATAGAATTGTTAGGTCAAAGTTTGTTTTCCTAGGTGCAGGAGGAGGAGCTTTATCCCTTTTGCAAAAATCGAGAATTCCAGAAAGCTTTTCATATGCAGGATTCCCTGTTAGCGGCAAGTGGTTGATTTGTGATGAGGAGAAATCAACAAAAACACATAACGCAAAGGTTTATGGAAATGCAGCAGTTGGAGCACCACCAATGTCTGTCCCACACTTAGATACAAGATGGATAGATGGAAAAAGATCTCTTTTATTTGGTCCCTTCGCAGGATTTAGTTCAAATTTTTTAAAATACGGATCAAAATTGGACTTGTTTAGATCCATCAAAACAACTAATCTTTTCTCAATGTTGCAAGCAGGATTAGACAATATAGACCTAGGAAAATACTTATTAAATCAATTAATACAAACAAATGAGGATCGAATAGAAACTTTAAAAAGATTTCTTCCTCAAGTTTCACCTGATGATTGGAAGCTTTCAATTGCAGGACAGCGCGTTCAAATAATTAAACAAACTTCCAAAGGTGGTGTTTTAAAAATGGGGACAGAAGTGGTTACTTCATCAGATGGATCGTTAGCTGCTTTACTTGGTGCTTCTCCTGGCGCAAGCACAGCTGTAACAATAATGATTGAAGTTCTAAACCGTTGCTGGCAGGAAAAAATGAAATCAAGTAAATGGAAAAATAAAATGTTAGAGCTTTTTCCCAGTATTGGTAAAGATATTAATTCAGACCAAGAAGCACTTTTGGCAATTCGCAAAAGAAACGATTTCTTACTTAAATTAATTTAAAACTTTAGTACTGGTGAGCTATATTTAATTTTTATTCAAAGTTGAATTGATAAATGAAGATCTTGCTCCTTTAATTGCTTTCGTATGACTAATGTGCCCATTTCTCGTCTGAGGAACTTCTGCATAATTGCTCATATTGACCATGGTAAATCAACCTTGGCAGATAGGCTTCTTCAGGACACTGGCACTGTCTCCTCTAGAGACATGCAAGAACAATTCTTGGACAATATGGACCTTGAGAGAGAGAGAGGAATAACTATAAAATTACAGGCTGCGCGAATGAATTATAAAGCGGATGATGGAGAGGAATATGTCCTGAATTTGATTGATACACCTGGCCATGTTGACTTTTCTTATGAGGTAAGTCGATCATTGCAGGCTTGTGAAGGCGCCTTGCTAGTTGTTGATGCTAGTCAAGGAGTTGAAGCTCAAACTTTGGCCAATGTTTATCTCGCTTTGGAAAATGATTTAGAAATTATTCCTGTTCTCAATAAAGTTGATTTACCTGGAGCTGATCCTGAGAAAATCAAAAATGAAATTGAATCAATTATTGGTTTAGATACATCTAAGGCAATTACTTGTTCTGCTAAAACAGGAGTTGGTATTCCAGAAATATTGCAAGCAGTAGTAGACAGAATACCTTCTCCTAAAGATAATGCTGATCAAGCTACAAAAGCACTTATTTTTGATTCCTATTACGACCCTTACAGAGGTGTGATTGTTTATTTCAGAATCATGAGTGGTGGCATAAGTAAGAAAGACAAGGTTTTGCTTATGTCTAGTAAAAAAAGTTATGAGTTAGATGAAATAGGTGTGATGGCTCCTGATCAAGTAAAAGTAAAGTCTCTTCATGCTGGTGAAGTTGGATATTTAGCTGCATCTATTAAAGCAGTTGCTGATGCGAGAGTAGGGGATACGATTACGTTGGTGGATAGACCTGCTGAAGATGCTTTACCAGGTTATGCCGAAGCCAAACCAATGGTTTTTTGTGGATTGTTTCCCACGGATGCAGATCAATATCCAGATCTACGAGAGGCTCTAGATAAATTACAGCTATCTGATGCTGCTTTGAAATATGAACCTGAAACAAGTAGTGCTATGGGATTTGGCTTCCGTTGTGGATTTTTAGGTTTATTGCATATGGAAATTGTTCAAGAGCGTTTAGAACGTGAATATGATTTGGATTTAATTGTTACGGCTCCATCAGTTATTTATAAAGTCAAAATGATTGATGGAGAAGTTAGGATGATCGATAATCCAGCTACACTTCCAGATCCTCAAAAACGTGAAACCATAGAAGAACCCTACGTTCGAATGGAAATTTATGCTCCCAATGAATACAACGGAACTTTGATGGGTCTTTGTCAGGATAGAAGAGGAGACTTTATCGATATGAAGTACATAACGACTGATCGAGTTACGCTTATTTATGAAATACCTCTTGCAGAAGTTGTGACAGACTTCTTTGATCAGATGAAAAGTAGAACTAAGGGATATGCCTCTATGGAATACCACTTAATTGGTTATAGGGAAAATGATTTAGTCAGATTAGACGTTTTAATTAATTCAGAACGGGCAGACCCTTTAACAACGATTGTTCATAAAGATAACGCTTATGGTGTCGGGAAAGGACTTGTTGAGAAATTAAAAGAACTTATTCCAAAACAGCAATTTAAGATTCCTTTACAGGCTTCAATTGGGAGTCGAATTATTGCAAGTGAAGGTATTAGTGCTTTACGAAAAGATGTTTTGTCAAAATGCTACGGAGGCGATATATCTAGAAAAAAGAAATTGTTGAAGAAACAGGCAAAAGGGAAGAAACGAATGAAGTCTATGGGGAAAGTAGATGTTCCCCAAGAGGCTTTTATGGCTGTCTTGAAATTAAATCAATGATTAATAGATATTTCGATGATCTATATTTGTCTTGTGTAGCTTATTTCACTTGAATTATTTATAAACATTGAGACTTCCTTATTCCCTTTGTCTTTGGATAGAGTTGTCCATATAAAACCTATGATTATTAATACTGCAATGGTTATTGAGAGCTCCCCTACGGTGAGACCATCATTTTTAAAATTCATCTTAAAATGTATGTATTCATTTATTTAAGCAATTTTTTTTTTAATTTCTACCTTTTACAGCTAAATTTAATTAGGTCTTATTATTTAATCATTTAAGTTGAGAGATTTTTTAAGACGAAAGAATTTGTCGACACGGCTATTTATCGCTGGGGTGATAATTTTATCCATATATATAGGCATCTCTATTTTTATGCCACTATTAATATCTTTAAAGATTGTACCTAATGGTGAATTTGGGTTAGGGAACCCGATTTTTTCGCCTCCGTCCATAGATCACTGGTGTGGAACTGATCGACTAGGAAGAGATGTTTGTATTAGAACTTTGGCTGCAAGTGGAGTTGCGTTACAAGTGGTTTTCGTTGCCGTATCTTTTGCCGTTCTAGTAGGAATTCCTTTGGGACTTTTAAGTGGCTATATCGGTGGGCTTTTAGATAGGATTTTGGTGCTTTTCATGGATACTCTTTATACAATTCCTGTCCTTCTTCTCTCTGTTGTGATGGCGTTTTTATTGGGTAGAGGCATATTGAATGCATCAATAGCTTTGTGTGTTGTTTATATCCCTCAATATTTTCGACTTGTTAGGAATCAGACTTCACAGGTTAAATCAGAACTTTATATCGAGGCAGCAATATCTATGGGAGCATCCCCTTTGTGGGTGATAAGAAAGTACCTTCTTAAAAATGTTCTTACTTCTGTCCCTGTGGTCTTAACACTTAATGCTGCAGATGCTGTATTAGTTCTTGGGGGATTGGGATTCCTTGGATTAGGTCTCCCTGAGAATATTCCAGAATGGGGAAGTGATTTAAATATGGCATTAGTTGCATTGCCTACTGGTATCTGGTGGACAGCGATCTATCCTGGTATGGCTATGTTCGTTTTAGTGCTGGGACTATCTTTTATTGGAGAAGGCTTAGAAAAAATTTTAAGTGAAACTAGTCTTCAGAATTAACACTTACTTCAGGTTTGGAATTTAACATCTCATTTTTTCAGTTCTTGGGAGATCATCAATAATTTCACCTTTCTCATTGAGTTCTGGGTATTTTTTGCCTTCGCTTTTGCACCATTGAGCAACCTCTGGGTAAGCCCACTCGAAAAGCTTTTCTTTGTATGTTTCCTGGGTCATGCCTTCCCCAGATTCAGGAACCATATTGACTACTTGTCGCTGCCTTAATGCTTCAAACAATAATGCCGATGCCGCAACTGATACATTTAAAGATTCAACCATCCCTCTCATTGGAATATGAATATGCTCATCCATTAAACTCGCAGCCTCATTACTGATACCCCATTTCTCTGCACCTAGTACAAATGCTGTTGGCCCCTTGAAATTACATTTTCTATAGTCAATTGATTTTGGATTCAAGTTCGTGCCATATAATTTAAACCCCTTTTTTTTAAGAACTTTTATTGCCTCAGTGGTCTCTTTATATTGATTTATTTTTACCCATTTTTGACTTCCTTGAGCAGTGCTATTAAAAGTTAAAAACCTTTCTTTGTTGAAAATAGCATATGCCTCAAGAACACCAACTGCATCACAACTTCGTATTATCGCTGAGAGATTATGAGGCTTTTCAACATTCTCAATTAAGACTGTGAGATCTGAAATTCTTCTATTAAGTACTGATTTTATACGTTCAAAACGTCTAGGTAGTAGAGGCATTTTTAATAATTTATTTAATAGTTGTTGCTCTTTGATCAGGATAGTAGTTTTTATTTCATATGAAAAATACCTATTAGTTATTTAAAAAAAATATTGGATAAATCACAAAGTAAAAAGCTCCTGCCCATTGGGCAGGAGCTTTTTACTTAACTAAAAGAATTTAGGTTTCTATTAAATTTAGAAGCTAAATGCAGTTTCAACAACAACACCTGTGTCGTCATCACCAGTACTTGTATCTTCAACAGTGAAGAAACCTGGAGTAACTGTAACGTTGTCGTTCAATGAATAAGTATAAGAAACTTCAAATCCTGTTGAATCTAAAGAATCACTACCGTCAACATCAGTTGAATTGTAAGCAGCACTTAATGTTCCAGGACCAACTTCGTAGTCAACACCAACGAACAAGTCAGTTGCATCAGCTCCTGTTTCTGGATCTTGTGTGTCATAAGCAACGCTGATTGTTGCGTCGATTGACTCAGGGCTGTAATAGATTCCGCCACCAAATGTATCGTATCCACCAGTGCCGCCTTCACCGTCGTTAGAAGCGATTACTAGACCGCCACCAAAGCCGTCGCCATCATAACCAAGAGTAACTGTTGTTACATCATCGCCATTATCAGCACCGATTCCTACTGATGAATCAGTACCACCAACAGAAACGAAACTTACAGAAGCAACTACTCCGTTGTCGTTAGAGTAAGCAACACCAACTCCAGGACCAGTTTCATTACCAGCCAAAGAATAAGGCATGCTGCCTAGTCTGAAAGCATCTGAGTAAGCAGAAGTTGTTGCCGCAACAACATCATCCTGATCAACTAAAGGACCAGCAGTTACTGAAAGATCTCCAACAGGGAAAGAGTAGAAAAGTGAATCAACTGTAAGAGCACCTGTTCCTTCTTCCGCGCTATCCATGCTTGCTAATGGACCACTAGCATTACCAGTTACGATGCCAGCAGAAAATAGATCATCACCAGTGAAACTAGAATTCACTTCAAGGCCATATGCATACTGCATATAAAGCTCTTCTTGTGTATCAGCTGTTCCACCGTCAGCAACTGAACCAACTGTAAATACAGCTGAACCAGAAAGAGTTGTAGTTGAAGCAAAATCTGCAGTATCAGCATTTACTGCTACTGGAGCCATTAGGCCCAAAGCAGCAGGAGCTACCAATAAACGTTGAAATAATTTCATTGTGTCCTCACACAAAATGATGTATGTATAAAATATTACACTGATAGAAAATAGATTCAAAGCATGTGTTGGTACAGATTTAGCTTTGGCATGTTAAAACGATGATTATTTTTATTTTGGTTATTCCAATTTTTCGTTGCTGCTAGGTTTGTCTAACATTTGCAATAACCTGCAATAAATATCTTTTCTTCCCGCCTGAGACCTTGCTGTGAGTAAAAAAATATCTCCTATAAAAGGACTTGAAGCAAGGAAGGCGTCTTGGGAGGTCCTACAAGCAGTTGGTGGAGGGGCGTTTGCGGATGTGGCTTTAGAGAGGGCTTTTAATCTTTATTCTTTTACTTCTATGGATAAAGCTTTAATAACTGAACTTTCTTATGGCGCAATTCGTCAAAGATATTTCTTAGATTGTTGGATCGATTCATTAGGAAAAGTATCTGCTAAAAAACAACCTCCTTTATTGAGATGGTTGCTTCATCTTGGGCTTTATCAAATTTTTAAGATGGAGCGAATTCCTCCATCTGCTGCAATTAATACAACTGTCGAGCTTGCGAAAACTCATCGTCTGAAAAAACTGGCTCCTGTTGTTAATGGCATCTTGCGATCTGCTCTTCGTAGCAAAGAGAAAGGTCTTCTGTTGCCTAAATCAAATAACCCAAGTTTAGAATTAGCAAAAAACGAGTCACTTCCTTTTTGGCTGGCAGATGAATTGATTGCTTGGAAGGGGGTTGAAGCGGCTAATAAGATTGCACAAGCATTCAACAGTATTAGTCCTATTGATATAAGGGTGAACAAATTGCGTGCAAATTTAAAAGAAGTAAAAGAAATTTTTGATTCCAGCGGGATTCAAAATCAAGTGATTCCAAATTGTCCTTACGGTTTAGAAGTTCAGTCTGGTGTCGGTGAACCTAGGAAATGGCCAGGCTATGAAGAAGGTCTATGGAGTGTTCAAGATAGATCTTCACAGCTAATTGCCCCATCATTAGGACCTTTGCCTGGAGAAAATATTCTTGATGCTTGTGCTGCACCAGGCGGAAAATCAACACATATTGCTGAATTAATGAATAATGAGGGCAAGCTCTGGTCTGTAGATCGATCATCCAGAAGATCAAAAAGAATATTTGCTAACTCGGAGAGACTAGGGACTAAATGCTTGCAAATATTGGTTGCTGATTCAAATGAGCTATTACTCAAAAATCCTGATTGGAATGGTTTTTTTGATCGAATACTTATCGATGCGCCTTGCTCAGGATTGGGTACTCTTTCTCGCCACCCTGATGCAAGATGGAGAATGAATGAAGATAGTATTCAGGAGCTTGTCGCTGTTCAAAGTCATTTGCTTAACTCGTTAGCTCCTTTATTAAAAAGTGGAGGTAAATTGGTCTATTCCACCTGTACTATTCATCCTGAAGAAAATTTTCATCAGATCAAAAACTTTCTTCAACTAAAGTCTGATTTTTTATTGGAATATGAAAAACAGATATGGCCTGGTGAGGAAGATAATGGAGATGGTTTTTATATTGCTGTTTTAAATAAATTAAAAAATTAATTAACGGATTTATTGTGTTCAAATATTTTTGAATCGTTATGATTGTATTTTTAAGAATTAAGAATTAAGAATTAAGAATTAAGAATTAATTTTATAAACTAATTAATGAACTATGTCCTATAGCTATTGCAGTCACAAGCATTCCTAGAATTAAAAATGGTTGTGCGCTGGCTTGGTATTTAACGTCAAATTTTAATGGATCACGTAATAGCCATATGTCTTGAAATGTGATTTGAGGAATTATCAACAAAACCAAAATAACAGATGCAAAATGTTGTCCTATCGCAATTAAAACTACCACCATTGCTAGCTGGAAAATATCTATCATTCCAGCGCTAATACGACTTGCATTTTTAATACCAAAAACAACAGGAAGTGATTCAAGCCCAAGGCTTTTATCCCCTTCCACGCTTTTAAAATCGTTTATCACAGCAATTCCTAAGCCTGACAAGCTATACGCAAGAGTAAGAAGAGCGGTCGTCCACGTTAAATGTCCAAATAGAGCCTGTCCAGCCCACCAAGGAAGAGCTATATAGCTTGCGCCAAGTGCATAATTTCCGAGCCAACCATTTTGTTTAAGTTTTAACGGTGGTGCTGAGTAAATAAAACTTACAAATGAACCTCCCAATGCCAAAAGAAGGACGGAAGGAATTGTGTGATGAGCCCACAAATCTAATAAATAGGCAACTCCAAGACCTGCTATTAATAAAACCAAAATTTGACACTTTACTTGGAAAAGTGAAATTGCCCCTGAAGGTATTGGTCTATTCGGTTCATTTATTGCATCAATTTCTCTATCAAAGTAATCATTTATTGTTTGGGTATATCCAGTTAAGAGCGGTCCACTCATAAACATGCAACTTATCGAAGCAAGAAAGTTGCTTATTTCCCAGTGATAATTACCACTGGCAGCAGCTCCACATATGACTCCCCACAGTAAGGGAATCCATGTGATCGGCTTCATTAATTGCAAACGAAGCTTCCAAATGTTTGTTGTTTCAGAACCTCCTTTTATCCCAAGGAGTTGTCTAGCATCACTCACTTTGTAATCTCAGGTTTAAGAAACTTCATCTTCGAAAAACCAATGTTTGCTCCCGT
>QBVL01000015.1 GCA_003284375.1 Prochlorococcus sp. AG-311-J23 | reverse complement strand
AAAACCTCTGAGAGAACTCAGAAGTCGGGGTTGTTCCGACCGTTGCAGAGACCGCACGAAAAGTGACTCTGTTCACAAAAGGAGGTGTGAGATTCCTCCCTAGAGTCATGCACATATCCCCTTTCTCATATCTTCGAGAGTGCTATGACTCTTGATTTATGTTTACTCCTCTTATCAGACAATATCTATACGGAGAACCAAAATGTAGAAATACTGTGGTGTTCTTAGCCATAGCAATTTCCATTCAGTAGTAGTAGTAGTAGTAGGAGGAGGAGAGTCTCATGAGTTAAGGCACTTTCTTAGGTCTGAAGTGATGGACTCAAAGGGAGTAGGCCAAAAAGCCCCCTTACTACTTTGGAGGCATATCTATGACCAGAAAAAGAGACAAGATCTGGACAGCAATTATTGCAACTAAGCAATGGTTCGCCAAACTTTTTACAAGTGAGGCAGATGCTTTAGTTGATGACTTCAGCAATAATCCACCACCAGAAATAGGTACCCAACCTTACGCAGGAGATACTCACGACAAGGGGGACTGACTTACTAAGAAGCAACCAATATCAAATCCACTAATTGGTTTTTATTTATATTGGAGATGCTTTTCACCCCTGCAAGCATTGCCTTTAATTCTCTATTAGCCTTTTGCCTCAGGAGCGATTTCTAATCAAAAAAATTCCTTTCTTGAGGATTGAAAGAAAAGTTGAGACGGCATCAAAAATTGCCATTAAAGCAAGGATGCAAAACATCATCACAGAATCTGTAGTCGTAGTTAAGTTCATTGATTTTTAAGAAATAATTTGGTCGGTTGTTAGGCAACTTCATGACACAGACCAATATCAAGAACTCTCTTTCATTGCCAATTCCTACAACGCTTGGTTAGATGTTCACCTTGAGGAATAAGACGCTGATGAAGAGGATAAGTTAGAAGAGTTACGCATGACTTGTCTCAGTTGTATGTGAAGTGTTCGCATGTCATACAAATCGAACTACCCCTGGACTTCATAAGTTCCAAGTCAGTGAAGTATTTCTACTCTTCAGGGTTCTCTAGAACCTCTACAGGCGAAACGAATCTTGATTTCCTTGACCATGTCATAGTCCTCCTCATGTAGAGACAAAAAAAGGATCCTGCTCACTGGATCCTCCTTTTGCGTCTGCGACGAGGGATTAAGTCAATACAAATGTACTACACTTACCTAGGAAGTCAAGTTACTTATTTTTTGACATTAAGAAAGGGACCCTGCTGCATCAGCGACCTTGAGCCCCCTTCTTTTCTGTCAACAGAACTAATACTGGTAAGGAGTTGTTCTGCTTTTACTTTTCTAATCCAATCAACAAAGAGAAGAATCGGAAATTATTCCTAATTAGATGTCGTCTTCGCTATTTCCAAATGGGTTGTATCTGACATTAAAAATCAAAGTCGCTGCAATGCTTAAAAGCAAAAGTCCAAAAACAACTTGTGGAGGCGGAAATATCATCAAATCATTCTAGGAAAGACACAAAAAAAACGCCCAGTCTTGCCAGGGCGTTTCTTCGTGAGATCAAGCGCAAGAGTTTCCTTGTTTCGACTGCGAAGGATCTCGACTTCTAACAAACGGAATTTATCGGAACAGGATCAAGAACAAAGCCCTACCAGGTGGGCTTATTGATTGTTACTGGTGCAAAGGCACTAAAAAAGCACCCTATTGGATGCCCTTTTGGTACAGAACTATGTGTGAGGAGTTGTTCTGTATATCTATTCTTATATACCAAGACGAAGATAGCAACAACAAAAACAATCTCTTGAATATTGGGAAAAAATTTGTGTTCCAAAAAAGGGGACGGTAATCAAACTCATAGACTGCTCAATTGGATATTATTAAAAATCTGGATTAAAAGGGTTGCAATGTTCCAATAAGACTGTTTTCTTGCTAAAATAATGACATAAGCAATTCAACAAGAAACACCATAGTTTCTGGAACAGATGAAAACACGAACTAAGTTCCAAAGAGAAAGACCATTATTCAGAGATAAACCTGAGTACAAGTGTCTCGGGTATGCGAGGCAGTCCGCTAATAAACAAATACCTATTGGCGCTCAAGTTGAAGAGTTAAAGAAAGCAGGTTGCGTTGTTGTTTTCCAAGAGACTGTTTCAAGTGCAAATAAAGCAAGACCTCAATTTGAGGCAGCATTAGGAAAGCTTGAAGAAGGAGATGAAATTGTTTTCACGAAGTTGGATAGAGGTTTTAGAAATCAGAGGCAATGCATTGATACTCTTCATGACCTCCAAGAGCGTGGAATCCATATTCGTACAACCGATGGGATGATCAATACTCGTGCTCTTGGAAAGTTTGCTCCAATTGTGATTGGTCTTTTAAGTGGAATCGGACAAGTTGAGCGTCAGATGGTGATCGAGAGAACGCAAGAATCCATTAACCACAGAAGAGAGACAGGAGGAAATCTTGGAGGAAGACCAAAGACCAATAATGAAAAAGAGGCATTGGTTTTGCGGTTAAGAGAGGAAGGATGTTCTTACAGATCAATCAGGAAACAAACTGGTCTTGCCTTATCAACCATTAGAAGAATTATTGTTGAACAAGATGTGGTGATAGAGGTATGAGAAAGGAACCAACAACAATGCAAGCAATGGATGAATGCGTGGTGAATGCTTGCGAGCGCATAAAATCCCTCAAAGCTGAAGAGAGATTCCACCTTTTGTGTGAGATGGGTGAGTGGATGTATAACCCTCTTTCTGAAGAGATAGAAGACGTATTGATGGTTCCTGATTTTGGAGAGAAGGAAGCGGCATGACCGACAAAAATACAGGGGGACTATCTGATTACATTGTCTTGAAGAAAGAGAAGGAAGTTGTTTTTTATTTGCATAATCCCTATCCAGATTGCTTGGAAATTCCAGCAATCATGAAGCAAAGATTCCCTGATAACTACAAATCAATAGTTACCAGTTCACTTGAGGAATTCAAGAAATACAGAGGGTAGGTGACATGAGTCTTCCTCCGCATTTCATAGATGATAAGAAGAAAGAAGTGGTCTTTCATATCAAAGGAACCTTTCCAGTTCAGTTGGTAATTCCTACTTGGATTCAATCTTTTCCTCGTGACTACAAAGGCATGGTTGTTCGTTGCGAGGAAACTTTCTACAAGATGAGAGAGAGAAAGGGTATGAATGAAATCAACTGGAGAGAAGAGATCGAATCTTCCAAACTCTTTAACGAGAAAGCAGATAATCAATTAAATAAAGGTTATAAGTCATTCTCCTCTTCTTGTTATTTGGGTTCTCTGTATACACACTGGAAGAAATTGAAGCAGATTGGATTGAATAGGAATGAATTAGAATTTTTTTAAGGATCAATATTGCATTGATCTGAGTATGATTTATAGGTGGTTTTAGAAATAACAGAATGTACCATTTCTTTCTCTATCGTATTCATCAATTGGTTTCAATGAACCAATGAAAATATGGACCTCTATTCCAAGGTCTACCAAGTATTCAACTGATTTAACTTTGTTTAAATTGCTAATAAAATCAAGAACGTATTCCTTCGTATAATTAATACTTTCTGATTCTGTTAGAAAGCTTCTATTAACACACCAATAGATCGATATTTCTCCATCTTGGAAGAATACTTCAGAAATACCAGGGGTTTGACTTGTTGACAAAAGGACACCTTTATAGTCTTTTGAGAATTCAATTACCCCCTCAATAGCAATCAGGGACTAGAGATATACCATCAGTTCAATGACCGACGAGGGCATCGTCAGAAGGACCTCAAAGAGATTAACCGTAATCAAGAGACCTCAAGAGGTCTATTTTTTAATGCCCAGCAGTTGCGATCAGAGGGGAATTCCGAAAGAGGAGCATCAGAAAATATCAGGATACACCAAAAATTAAAAATCAAAGTTCCCTACATATTTCTAAGCAACAATGAAGGAATTAACAGGGATAAATAAAGATATAAAAAGCGGACTTTCAACAGGTCAAGAATTCACTAATTTTTACTTTTAAAATATAAAAATAGTAGAACTAGGATAGATAAAATCAATAATAAATATACTATCGAATTTATCCACAAATATTTACTAATAAAAAACAAAGCGAATGATAGGAATGAAAGCAAATTAATTAAACTAGAAAGTTTATTTCTATATTTTTTATATTTAACTGAAAAAGGAATCGCTAATCTTGGAACAATTCTACCTCTGCAATTCAAGTATCTTAAAGCGAGATCCCTTTTTGGCTTATCAAATTTAGTCATTCCTTCTAACCACTCTTTTCTGCTACTTACCTCACAAAAATATAAAACTTTATAAACTTCTTCTGTTGTTAGACCTTCAATTTTATCTTTATAAACTCCAACAGAATCCACACTAGCAATTAACGGAATATATGTTTTCAAAAATTCATTTCTCCACTCATCTGGAATCTTAAACTCGCTCATTAGTTCCAATTATTTGCGTTTTTTGTATTTTAAGTGATTCAGACAATAGGAATCAGAAACCACGACAAGTGCTTCCAACGCACTAAAAAAGGCCTCTTCCGTAATGACAGAGAAGAGGCCTTCTTTAATAAGTATTAAAAGCTAAGACTATACAATTCCTGGAATGATCCAGCCTGTTAATCCGTAGTTAATCACAGCGGCAAAGAATCCCATCATTGCAAGGCGGCCATTCATTTGCTCCGCTGTTTTCCAGTAGTTAGTTTCTTTGTTCATTACACAACACCTGGAATGATTTGACCTGTTGTTAGGTAAATACCTGTTAGTAGAACGAATGCCATCATGGCTGGTCTGCCGATGCTTCTTTCTAGAATTGTTTTGTTAGATGGTTGCATTGTTTTAGTAGTTACTTGTTAGTAATTATTGGTTTAGAAAATTCCAGGAATGATTTGACCTGTTGTGAAGTATGAAACCAAAAGACTGACCATACCGATCATTGCCCAACGGCCATTTGTCTTTTCTGCTTCTTCTGGGTAGCTGGTGTAATCCTCTACAAGCTGAGGCTGTGTTTCACGGCCAAAGATGTTTTGCTTGCCGTACTCAGTGATTACCTGAGAAGAAGCTGTATCAGAAGAAGTTGTCATTACTGGTGATGCGTCTATGTAAATAAATGTAAAGTATCAACTTCGAAGAGCAAAGATAGGGCGGGTACGGCTTCTTCTAATAATCAATAAAAATAAGTCTCAAATACTAATGACAGCAAATAATTAGGGAGATATTTATACCATGATTAGATCCGCTGATGATCGTGATAAGTATAAACAGTCCGAACACGAGTGTGTTTACCCACCATTGATATTTTGTTTACAGGCTATATTTCGTGTATCAAAACACACCAAGCAAATCATTTTTCATGAGCTCTGAACCTGATAATTTACAAATACTTATCAGTAAGTACAGAACTATGGACATATATGAATTAGAAGCAAATATCGATAGTTGGGATAAAGAGAGTGATTGCCCAACTCAAACCCAAAACCTTCTTATTGCTAAAAACGAACTGGAAATTAAATACAAAGAGAGACAAGAACAAATAAAACTTTTAACTAAATCCCTCACTTCTTCTTCACGCGCTGGGAGATGGATTTCTAGCGCTAAAGTGGTTATCAAACAACTTCTAAAATTCAAGAAGTAAAAGTAATATGCAATATCATCTTCAGGGCTTTTTGTGTTAGTTAGCCCCACGTTGAAAGATCCGTAGTGCCTTGTGATCTTTGCAACCATGAAATTCTCCAAGTGCCATCAATTTTCTTGAAAATTAAAGAATAAGTAGACAGATCATTATTCAGGTCACCTTTGTAGCTAAACGCTTCTTTCAATGTAAATGCAGCAAAGCCCCAATCCGAATCAGCTTCTAAACGATGAATCTTGACCAATTCGGAGAGTTCAATAACCAAATCATCACTGTCATACATTCCGGCAAGACCTTGTGCGGTTATGGGGTTACCACTTGGCCTGATAGCCAAGAAATTACTTGTGGTGTTGGCTGGTAAAAATGTTTTGTCTTGAGACCTATCCGCAAAACCTTGTATAAGAGCTTCTAGCTGCTGTGAATCAGAAGACAATTTTCTAAAAGTATGTCTCCAAATCATCTCACAATTCAGTTAATCAGGATGTCTCATTTGATGTATTTGAACAAGTAGGAGTAGTAATTATGCCTTTACTTTTTCTAATCAAATCCACAAAGGTTCTGCATCAAAAGAACTTAAAATGACCAAAAGGAGGTCAATTCTTTTTATGCCTTTATTGTTGATATGAGCAATCAATTCTCCAACATGTATAACTTTTGTGAAGAAAAAACATGAGTAAGAAGGAGAAGGAGAAGGAGAAGGAGAAGTTCAATGTGACGCAGGGCATGACTCTGTTGCTGCTTAAAAAAATTTCACTGCCATCAAATTTCGTCTTTCAACTGATTCTATTTATCACTAATCCAGAAAATAATATTGGATATGAGGATTAATACTAACTAGAGAAGCAAGCCGTAAAGTTTTTCAATTCTCACAGATCATAAGCATTTAAAAAGTTTTACTTCAGCAAGGACAATAAGACTTATGTAACAAACTGAACTCCGGGGATAGGATAATTGGCTTATGTTAAATATGTAGTAAAAGCTACTAAAACGTTCAACTCATCAAATGATGAGCCGCAGTTTGACTCAAGCCAAGGAACGGGGACTTGAGCATATTTCGGAGAAAAGATGTCTTTAACCTACAGAGGTCTTAAGTACAACCAGCAAAAAGAAGCTATAGAAAAGCAGCATGTACAACTTACTTATCGAGGTAAGTCTTACCAAAGCTAGCAACAATAACTACATCCACCAAACCCCCTTTAGGGGCTTTTTTATTACCAAATAAATTACTTAATAATATTCGATCTTTTTTGTATATATATATTTATCATTGCCAAGATAAATATTATTAAAAAAGAAGTTATGAATAGAAACAAATAATTTCCAGAAATCATATCTAACTCTCCACTTAATATTCTTTGCAAGAAGTTTTTCAAACCAATATCCTTGATTTTTCTTGCGGCAAGGCCACTAGCAACGAAAGGTGAATCTGAGATTATTATGCTAAAAATCAAAGCAGGCATAAACCTTTTCCATGTTATTTTTGTCAGTCCTATCGCATAGCAAACAAAATCAAAGAAACCTGACATTAATAGAGCTGTCATAAGGAAATAATTATTTTCTAGATAATCTTGACTAATGCTTTCAACTCTTCGCATTTGTCTTGATCCAAGTAATCTAGTAATATATTTTCTTCCTAATTTTCTAGCCAGTAAAAATGATATTGAACAAGAGAAAAAATCTGCAAAAAATATAATGAATAACCCCTGCGTAAAGCCAAACTGAAATCCGGCAGCAGCGGAAAATATTGTTCCAGGTAAAACTGGTATTATTATACTAATTGATCTTAAAACAAATAATAAGAATATTAATATTAAGCCAAAAAAATTATTCTTATTTAAGCTTCTAACACTATCATAAAAGAAATCAGTAATAATATTAACATCCAAGTGAATAAGAGTGATACTTAAAATAATGACAAAGAAAATTATTATTAAACAACCGAAATACTTACTAATGATAAACTTATTAGTCATAAAATATTTTTCAATTAGAACCCAACTTCTACCTTCAGTTTACAGTAATGTAATTACAATAAAATCGCTATAAAAATAACTAATTATGTTCAAACTTTAGACTACACATTGTATTAGCTTCTGCTAACGGCATTTCTCCAGTGTTCCATTTATCATATACACATGCATAAAAAGGTTCATTCAAACTACTCAAATCATTTTTCTGATCTATTAATTCTCTTAGATATTTAGCTTTCGCTCTAAGAAATTCTTTTTTATATAACCAGTACATGACCTCGGCAACACCTATAAAAGCCAAAGAGAATACAAAAACAATTAACAAATGATTAATCAATCTTTCGCCTCAGGGGATTAACATCTTAGGCTCGACATTCAAAGAAAGTAACTCGTAAATAATACTCAAAGCTCTTTTTTTTATTTTACTGATAATAGGGATTACCCTCTTTGAAAGTTTTTATTATTAGATTTATCAACCTTAAAAAAGCACTGCGGCTCCTCAAAACATAGAAGCCAAGATCTAAGTCAAAATGCTTATAGAAGTATCTTCTTAGACCTTAGCCTCAACTCATGATTTATTTTGTTAGAAGGGTTTAAAAAATTGTAGTGAACAATGTCATTAGAAAATTTCGTACTTAATCAATTACAAGATTTAGTTTTATCTGGCAAAACAAGAAAAGAGAAATGGAGAAGGGCTCAGCTTAACTCTTTATCAAATTTATTAGAAAATCATCAGCAAGAAATCTTAAATGCTCTAAGTCAAGACTTAGGTAAGCCAGCGACAGAAGCGTTCTTTGAGATTATTGCTGTCAAACAAGAAATAAAACTGGCGCAGAAAAATTTGTCGAATTGGATGAAGACAAGGCAAATCAACGTACCTGTCTCTCTTAAACCAGCTCAAGCACTTGTCCAGCCAGATCCATTGGGCTGCATTTTGATAATTGGTCCATGGAATTATCCTTTTTCGCTTACTCTTCAACCACTAGTAGGAGCCTTAGCCGCTGGGAACACTGCCGTTTTAAAACCATCTGAACATGCTCCTAACGTATCAAATCTGATAAAAAAACTCATAGAGCAGTATTTCCCTCCAGAGGTCGCGCAAGTTTTTGAAGGAGATGGAAATATTGCAGCTGACTTAATGACTCGACAATTTGATCATGTCTTTTTCACAGGTGGAGAAAATATAGGGAAAAAAGTAATGGAAGCCGCCTCAAAAAATCTCACTCCAGTCACTTTAGAACTTGGAGGTAAAAGCCCAGCTGTTGTTATAGATGGTGCAAATCTAGAAGTAACTGCAAAGAGAGTTATATGGGGGAAAAGTTTAAACGCTGGGCAAACATGTATAGCGCCTGATCATTTACTGGTTGAGCATAGACTTTTTGATTCATTAATTTCTAATTTAATAAATTCGATTAATGATTTTTACGGAAATGCGCCTTTAGATTCAAAACATCTGGGAAGCATCATCAATGAAAAACAATTTAATAGACTTAATAATTTACTAAATCAGGCTAAAGAGAATAACCAGATAATCTATGGAGGAGATAGCAATGAAAAAGAGAAAAGAATTAGCCCTACACTGATCAAAATCGAGAATCGAAATGATCCTCTTATGAGAGAAGAACTTTTTGGCCCATTGTTACCTATTTTGAGTATTAAAAATCTCGATCAAGCCATTTCAGATTTCAAGTTATTACCTAAACCCCTTGCTTTATATCTATTTGGAGGAGGTGAGAAGGAACAAGCGAAAGTACTATCAATGACCTCTTCAGGAGGTGTTTGTTTTAATGATGTTGTTCTACAGGCAGGGATACCTGAACTGCCATTTGGAGGTGTAGGAACAAGCGGCATGGGGAAATACCACGGTAAAGCAGGTTTTGATAACTTTACTCATTATAAATCAGTCCTAAAAAGACCTTTTTGGCTAGATCTAAACTTCAGATACCCTCCATACAAATTAGACTTGTCTTTACTTAATAAGTTAATAGGTTAAAGTAAACTTAATATCTATAAAGTAGATTATCAATTTAGGCTAGAGATGATTAAAAATATAAAAATGCTTAACGGTTTATTTTATGTTAATAGCATTACCTTACTCTTATCAATATTTACTTTAAAAGTTAATGCAGAAACAAAGATTATCGCAAAAAGTGGTGATACACTTTTCAAAATATCCAAGCAATACGGAGTAACCTTAAAAGAATTAATGTATAAGAATAATTTCAATAATGCGACAAAAATTTTAGAAGGGGAAATTATAATTATACCTAGCAAAGACATTGGTGAATATAATAATGAGAAAGCAACTTATAAAGTTATAGAAGGAGATACTCTTTACAAGATTGCAAGAGATCACAACGTAAGTCTAAATGATATTATTTCCATGAATAATTTTGGAAATGATTCTTCTCTTAAGCTTAATCAGATTATCTTCATACCAAAGGGAGCTACATATAAGAAAGTAATTATTAGAAAAAATATTAAAGTAGCAAGTAAAAAAGTTTTTTATCATCAAACGTCTAAGTCAGAAGATCTTTCAACCATCGCATACATACACAAAATCCCAATAGAAGAAGTTAAGACTTTAAATAAATTAAATAATCCTATAAAAATCAAACCTAATTTCAAATTAAAATTAAGAAAACATAAACCTGCAAAATGGATCAGATATGGATCATTAATGATCAATTGGTCAGATTGGACATATTTTGATGGCAACTATATGGCTCAATCAAAAACAAAAAAGAATAAAGCTTTCTATTTAGCTCTTAGCTGCAAAAAGAGAGTTTTAAACAATACATTAAATAATTCACTCTGGACAAGCTGGTATTTCCCTGAAACTGATTTTGAATTTAAATTAATTAATGATTTTTGTGATCAGGATTTTAATTTTTAAATTATTTATTTATTTCAAGAGGTGGTGGTTCCAATCTTTCAGAGTCTTCCTCAACAAGCTGTAATCTCAACCTTTTTCCTCCTGAAAGTTCTCCAAGAGAAACTCTTATTGTGGAGCCGGTAAGGGTTTGAAGGGTGTCTAAAAGCTCTCTTAAATATGGAGTGCTACTACCAGACTCGACCCACA
The DNA here is from genome assembly GCA_003284375.1 of Prochlorococcus sp. AG-311-J23. Taxonomy (GTDB): domain Bacteria; phylum Cyanobacteriota; class Cyanobacteriia; order PCC-6307; family Cyanobiaceae; genus Prochlorococcus_B. The sequence continues at coordinate 28,832 of QBVL01000015.1, read as the reverse complement.
GTCTTTCTTGCAAGCCTTCTAATCTTTTCCAAGCAGAATGAAATTTCAAAATAGAACTCTCTATATTTTTTGCTTGTCCAAAAGCCTCTGAAAGCAATCCTAAGGAATCCAACCTTAGAGCTTCTTGAGTGGCTTTATCTAAATTTAAATTCTTATTTTGGAAAGCTCTTAAAGCTAAAGAAGCATCTAAAGACTTGCCCATCCATTTAGCTGTATTCGTCATATCTTTTACTGAATCTATTTCAGGATTTTCTCTTAAAGTTTCGCAGATTTCTTCCTGCTGAATAGGCGTCAACTTGGACAATTCTCTTACTAATGGCGCCACAAACTTGGCTGGCAATAAATTTGATTGCGTTTTTTCTCTAATTTCATCAGGCAAAAGAGTGCTTGTTGCGGCCATAAATTGATCCGTTAAGCTTTTTACTTGTCTTCTTGTTATGTCCCTCCCCTCATTAGCAGCCTCAGAAATCATATGTTGAATCTCAGGCTCAGCTTGTGCTGTTTCTATAAAAGCTCTTTTAGAAAAATTATTTACGCTAGATTCTTCAAGGATTCCTTCGATTACAAGATTATCTGAGGAATCAGCTAATTGAATAAGGGAATAGGCTTTGCTCTTACTGATTTCCATCTCTCTGAGCCACTGCAAAAAGCCTGTACCTCTGCCATCCCCACCTTTCTTTTCTCTATCTCTTACAACACGTAAAATTCTTCCTCTCCAAATTTCAGTTTGCAAATCAAACTGTTCACATATTGACCATGCATTCTCTAATTTTTTGATGAAATCAATATTACTTAAGTCATCTTGATCAGGATCAGGCAAATCAAAACTAAGAGAAGAGGGGTCTAAAGATGGCTGAGGTATCACAAAAAATAAAATCTTTAAAGGTTTAACATTTCAAAGCTAATTGAAAAATAACCAAAAAATCAATATGGATTATTTTTATCTCTAAGTAAAAACTCTTTTAAGGTTTATTTTTTGGGATACCAGCGACAGTCTGTGACACATCTGCAAATATATCCTGTTCTGATAGATAATAAATATATTAAAGTCATATAGGTAATTCAGATGAGCTTTGCAAGAAAAGATAAGGTTCGCATCTTGCGTCAGGAATCATACTGGTTCAATCAAATTGGAGAAATAGTCTCTATAGATAAATCTCCATCAATGAGATACCCAGTAACGGTGAAATTCGATAAATGTGATTTCAAAGCTTTTAGCGGTGTTGATGGTGGAGCCAATACCAGTCAATTTTCAGCGAAGGAATTAGAAGCTGCCACAATTTAGCAGTATTAATACTTTTGCCAGAATTACCTGAAGTTGAGACAGTTAGAAAAGGACTTGAGAAACGTCTAGATGATTTTTATATTGAGAGAATAGAAGTATTAAAAGAACGCTCAATAGCAAGTAATGGTGGATCTAAAAGCTTCATAAATAATGTTAAAGATAGCTATTTCGGTAATTGGGGAAGAAGAGGCAAATATTTAATAGGATCACTGCTTACAAAAGAAAAAGTTAACAAAGGTTTTATAGTTGTTCACTTAAGAATGACAGGCCAATTTAAATTACTTGAGAAAGAAGTTTTACCATGCAGCCATACGAGAGTGAGATTTTTCGAAGAGAGAGGAGGAGAACTCCGTTTTATAGACATTAGAAATTTCGGACAAATTTGGTACGTGCCCTCGACAAAATCAGTTCCAGAAGTAGTTTCTGGAATTAAAAGATTAGGCCCAGAACCATTTAGTGATGAGTTTAATAGTAATTATTTAGAAGAATATTTGAAGAAAAAAACTCGCTCAATTAAATCTGCTTTATTAGATCAAGAAACTGTTGCTGGGGTTGGAAATATATATGCAGATGAAACATTATTTGATGCAGGGATTAATCCAAAAACAGAAAGTAGAAAATTAAAAAGTGATGAATTAAAAAGGCTTTGCAATAGTCTGGTAAAAATATTAAATATAAGTATTGGTGAGGGAGGCACAACTTTTAGTGACTTTAGAAATTTAGAGGGAGTAAATGGAAATTATGGAGGGCAAGCTTGGGTGTATAGAAGAAGTGGCAAAAGTTGTAAAAAATGTGGAGTAAAGATATTGCGAGAAAAAATCTGTGGAAGAAGCACACACTGGTGTCCTAATTGCCAGATATAATTTGGGACTAAAAAAGGGTCTTTAGAGACCCTTTTTAAAGATTTTTACCTGGCATCGAGCTATTTTCTCAGGGGGCAACCCCCCAAATATCGTCGCCGCTGATGCGTTTCACAACCGAGTTCGAGATGGATCGGAGTGGTTCCACATCGCCATGAACACCAGGATAGTGTTACTTATGAACCCTGAAGACTGCATAGAAATTATTAAAAAATAAACAGAAAGAATAAAGCAATAATTTGAATAAAAGCAAGAAGGTCAAGCCCTCGATCTATTAGTACTCCTCCGCTGCATCTGTTACCAGACTTCCACGTAGAGCCTATCAACGGGTGTTCTTCCCGTGATCTTACTGGTTTAAACCATGGGAATACTCATCTTGAGGTGGGCTTCCCACTTAGATGCTTTCAGCGGTTATCCACTCCGCACATGGCTACCCAGCGTTTACCGTTGGCACGATAACTGGTACACCAGAGGTGCGTTCCTCCCGGTCCTCTCGTACTAGGGAGAAATCCTCTCAATATTCCTGCGCATACACCGGATATGGACCGAACTGTCTCACGACGTTCTGAACCCAGCTCGCGTACCGCTTTAATGGGCGAACAGCCCAACCCTTGGGACCGACTTCAGCCCCAGGTTGCGATGAGCCGACATCGAGGTGCCAAACCTCCCCGTCGATGTGAACTCTTGGGGGAGATCAGCCTGTTATCCCTAGAGTAACTTTTATCCGTTGAGCGACGGCCCTTCCACTCGGAACCGTCGGATCACTAAAACCGACTTTCGTCCCTGTTCGACTTGTAGGTCTCACAGTCAAGCTTCCTTCTGCTTTTGCACTCGACGACTGATTTCCAACCAGCCTGAGGAAACCTTTGTGCGCCTCCGTTACCTTTTAGGAGGCGACCGCCCCAGTCAAACTGCCCAGCAGATACTGTCCATTTCCCGGATAACGGGTAAATGTTAGATCTCTAGCTCTGAAAGAGTGGTATCTCACCATTGACTCAGTAGCACCCAAAAGCACTACTTCAAAGTCTCCCACCTATCCTGCGCATTCAGAGCCCGAGAGCAATACCAACCTGCAGTAAAGCTTCATAGGGTCTTTCTGTCCTGGTGTATGTAGTCCGCATCTTCACAGACAATTCTATTTCGCCGAGCCTCTCTCCGAGACAGCGCCCAGATCGTTACACCTTTCGTGCGGGTCGGAACTTACCCGACAAGGAATTTCGCTACCTTAGGACCGTTATAGTTACGGCCGCCGTTCACCGGGGCTTCAGTCACTAGCTTCGCTTACGCTAACCAGCTTCCTTAACCTTCCGGCACTGGGCAGGTGTCAGCCCCCATACATCGTCTTGCGACTTAGCGGAGACCTGTGTTTTTGGTAAACAGTCGCCTGGGCCTCTTCACTGCGACCAGCTCGCGCTGGCATCCCTTCTCCCGAAGTTACGGGACCATTTTGCCGAGTTCCTTAGAGAGAGTTATCTCGCGCCCCTCGGTATTCTCTACCACCCCACCTGTGTCGGTTTCGGGTACTGGCAATTATGCCTTAACGAGTATAGGGATTTTCTTGGAAGCATGACGTCACCAACTTCGCTGCCGTAGCAGCTCGTACTCACGCCTCAGCTCAGAACGTTTTCTCCGTTCCTCAAAGCCTTGAACGCTTGAACCAGTAACCAACATCTGGATTGGCTAGCCTTCTCCGTCCCCCTTCTCAAAACATAATTGGTACAGGAATATTGACCTGTTATCCATCGACTACGCCTTTCGGCCTGACCTTAGGACCAGACTAACCCTCCGCGGACGAGCCTGCCGGAGGAACCCTTAGGGTTTCGGGGCATGGGATTCTCACCCATGTTTTCGCTACTCAAGCCGACATTCTCACTTCTATGAAGTCCACGCCCGCTTACGCTAACGCTTCACCCCACATAGAACGCTCCCCTACCATTTATAAATAAATCCGCAGCTTCGGTACAACACTTAGCCCCGTTCATTTTCGGCGCAGGATCGCTCGACCAGTGGGCTATTACGCACTCCTTTGAGGATGGCTGCTTCTAAGCAAACCTCCTGGTTGTCTGGGCAATCCCACCTCCTTTATCACTTAGTGTTGATTTTGGGACCTTAGCTGGCGGTCTGGGCTGTTTCCCTTTCGACTATGGAGCTTATCCCCCACAGTCTGACTGCCTAGTTACACACAGGGTATTCAGAGTTCATCACGATTTGGTACCGCTCTCGCAGCCCGCACCGAAATGGTCGCTTTACCCCCCTGCTGGAGCACTAGACGCTACGCCTCAACGTATTTCGGGGAGAACCAGCTAGCTCCTGGTTCGATTGGCATTTCACCCCTAACCACAGCTCATCCGGTGACTTTTCAACGTCAGTCGGTTGGGACCTCCACTTGGTATCACCCAAGCTTCATCCTGGCCATGGTTAGATCACCAGGGTTCGGGTCTATAAACACTGACAAAACGCCCTATTAAGACTCGCTTTCGCTATGGCTCCACCATTCTCGGTTTAACCCGCCAGTGCCTATAAGTCGCCGGCTCATTCTTCAACAGGCACACGGTCACCCGATAAGTCGGGCTCCCATTGCTTGTAGGCTCATGGTTTCATGTTCTATTTCACTCCCCTCCCGGGGTTCTTTTCACCTTTCCCTCACGGTACTGTTTCACTATCGGTCACACAGGAGTACTTAGCCTTACGAGGTGGTCCTCGTAGATTCACACGGAATTCCACGTGCTCCGTGCTACTCGGGATACAGATAGGCTAACTCTCCTTTCGATTACGGGGCTTTCACCCTCTTTGGCGCGCCATTCAAACGCTTCTTCTAGGTTTGTTAGTCCACAATTCTGTCCCACAACCCCGATAGTCGAAACTATCGGTTTGGGCTATTCCCCGTTCGCTCGCCGCTACTTAGGGAGTCGTTATTTACTTTCCTTTCCTCCAGCTACTAAGATGTTTCAGTTCGCTGGGTTGGCTCGTGCCAGCCTATGTATTCAACTGGCCGTTTTAAGGGTTGCCCCATTCGGAAATTCCCGGATCAAAGCGTGTATCCAGCTCCCCGAGACATATCGCAGGTAACCACGTCCTTCATCGCCTCTGTGTGCCAAGGTATCCGCCATGAGCCCTTTGTAGCTTGACCTTAAATACAATCAAAAAATCAATTGTGCTCGGCTTTTACTCAAGAATTAAACATGAATTCTTGTTTTATAATTTAGTTTTAAGGCTAAATAATAAAAACAGAATTATGCATCCATGAGATGCTTTATTCTTTCTAATCTATGCAGTTTTCAAGGTTCTACTGAATTCTCATGAAATAAATTCATGGGAGCCCAGCATATTATCAACTATTAAAAGATGATAAGAAGCTAGGTTCTTTTCAATAGACAATTCTAAGCCACATCTACAAATTTTTCTCCAGAATTAGTTATCAGGATAGTTTTCAGTGGAGGTAAGCGGACTCGAACCGCTGACATCCTGCTTGCAAAGCAGGCGCTCTACCAACTGAGCTATACCCCCAACAACGAATGGGCCATCCTGGACTTGAACCAGGGACCTCACCCTTATCAGGGGTGCGCTCTAACCACCTGAGCTAATGGCCCAGGAGAAACCTTTGTTGGGTGTGACCTAGACAAGTTTAGGAACTGAAATAAGAGAATAATTATAAAAATAATTCTAAAATCTGAGGTACCGATCGACCTTAAGGTGACAGGATTGCGGCCTAAGAATAAAAAACTTAGACATCACAATCAATTTATTGTCTCCCTGTTAGGAGGTGATCCAGCCGCACCTTCCGGTACGGCTACCTTGTTACGACTTCACCCCAGTCATCAGCCCCACCTTCGGCGTCCTTCTCCACAAGGGTTAAAGTAACGACTTCGGGCATGGCCAACTTCCATGGTGTGACGGGCGGTGTGTACAAGGCCCGGGAACGTATTCACCGCAGTATGCTGACCTGCGATTACTAGCGATTCCTACTTCACGTAGGCGAGTTGCAGCCTACGATCTGAACTGAGCCACGGTTTATGGGATTTGCTAGCTCTCGCGAGTTTGCTGCCCTTTGTCCGTAGCATTGTAGTACGTGTGTAGCCCAGGACGTAAGGGGCATGATGACTTGACGTCATCCACACCTTCCTCCGGTTTATCACCGGCGGTCTTTCTAGAGTGCCCAACTAAATGCTGGCAACTAAAAACGTGGGTTGCGCTCGTTGCGGGACTTAACCCAACATCTCACGACACGAGCTGACGACAGCCATGCACCACCTGTCACTGCGTTCCCGAAGGCACCCTCTAATTTCTTAAAGGTTCGCAGGATGTCAAGCCCTGGTAAGGTTCTTCGCGTTGCATCGAATTAAACCACATACTCCACCGCTTGTGCGGGCCCCCGTCAATTCCTTTGAGTTTCACACTTGCGTGCGTACTCCCCAGGCGGAACACTTAACGCGTTAGCTACGACACCGAAGGGGTCGATTCCCCCGACACCTAGTGTTCATCGTTTACGGCCAGGACTACAGGGGTATCTAATCCCTTTCGCTCCCCTGGCTTTCGTCCATGAGCGTCAGTAATGGCCCAGCAGAGCGCCTTCGCCACTGGTGTTCTTCCCGATATCTACGCATTTCACCGCTACACCGGGAATTCCCTCTGCCCCTACCATACTCAAGCCAATCAGTTTCCACTGCCATGATGGAGTTGAGCTCCACGCTTTAACAGCAGACTTGAAGGGCCGCCTGCGGACGCTTTACGCCCAATAATTCCGGATAACGCTTGCCACTCCCGTATTACCGCGGCTGCTGGCACGGAATTAGCCGTGGCTTATTCCTCAAGTACCGTCATATCTTCTTCCTTGAGAAAAGAGGTTTACAGCCCAGAGGCCTTCGTCCCTCACGCGGCGTTGCTCCGTCAGGCTTTCGCCCATTGCGGAAAATTCCCCACTGCTGCCTCCCGTAGGAGTCTGGGCCGTGTCTCAGTCCCAGTGTGGCTGATCATCCTCTCAGACCAGCTACTGATCGATGCCTTGGTGAGCCATTACCTCACCAACAAGCTAATCAGACGCGGGCTCATCCTCAGGCGAAATTCATTTCACCTCTCGGCATATGGGGTATTAGCGGTCGTTTCCAACCGTTATCCCCCTCCTGAGGGCAGATTCCCACGCGTTACTCACCCGTCCGCCACTAACCCGAAGGTTCGTTCGACTTGCATGTGTTAAGCACGCCGCCAGCGTTCATCCTGAGCCAGGATCAAACTCTCCGTTGTAGTCAGGCCCTGTTGTAAAAAATAATTTCTACTCAGTCTGATTTGCTTCTCCCACTAATAACAGCACTGGCGTACTGATTGTGATTGTTGCCACCTTAGTTTTAATAAGGGTTCTAAAGAGTGCACTTAGTTTTATCTTCGTGACTTTCCCGGATCTCAGATCCGTCGTTGCTCTAACTCTGAAACAAATATCTAACTAGAGCCGTGAAACTCCAATTAGAAATAGTGACAAAATCATGCAACTAATTTCTTTTTGACGGGACCTCACACCTTTATCGCAATACATCCGATTCACTAATGAACCAGACGCGATAAAAGCGTCAGTTCCTAAACTTTTTAAGTTGTCTAGGTGCGATGTTTTTGACTTAAAAAGCCAAGAACATTTTCGATCTTGCGACCGTTTTTAAGCTTACAGCACAGAAGGGTTTAGTCTTCAAATGTTGTAAAACTCCCACTTAACTAAAATAACTTTCGTAATTTTCGCTAACTGAGTGCGCTCCAGATTAACTTTCGCGCAGAAGAATATTGTAGACCCTCGAAGTACTTACTTGCAACAAAGTTGCAAATGAAATGTTTTACCTCTTACTATCAATATTAAATGAGCAAGCCATAACTAGCTTTTAGCGATGGCGACAAATTATCTTAATGCCCGCACGTTTTAGCCAACAGCATCAAAGGGTCCGCCCCAACTCGAATGAAGACAAAGTTGTTGCAAGAGCTAAGGAACATTTTGAAAAAACTCTAATTGAAATTTCTGGAGATATTGCAGGAAGTGTCGCGGCCTTAGAGCATCCAACAAAAAATGATGCTCTCAATTACGGAGAAATCTTTTTAAGGGACAACGTTCCTGTAATGATCTATCTCTTAACTCAAAAAAGATATGACATAGTCAAAAAATTCTTGACAGTAAGTCTTGATTTGCAAAGCACCACTTATCAAACTCGAGGGGTTTTTCCAACAAGTTTTGTTGAAGAAAAAGGAAAACTAATAGCTGATTATGGTCAGAGATCTATTGGAAGAATTACTTCTGCTGATGCAAGCTTATGGTGGCCAGTACTCTGTTGGCTTTATGTGAAAAAAAGTGGTGATCAAAGTTTTGGGACGAGTCAACAGGTGCAAAGAGGTGTGCAACTTCTTCTTGATTTAGTTTTACATCCAACTTTTGAGGGAAATCCGGTTTTATTCGTACCAGATTGTTCATTTATGATCGATCGACCCATGGATGTTTGGGGAGCTCCTCTTGAGGTAGAGGTTTTATTGCATGCATGTTTAAAAAGCTGCATTCAACTAATGGAACTAAGCAGAAAACATCAAAAAAGTCGATTGCTCGATCAGAGGCTTGTTTTAACTCGTCAGTGGGTGCATGATCTTCGACAATTTCTTTTAAAACACTACTGGGTCACAAGCAAAACGATGCAAGTTCTCAGAAGAAGGCCTACAGAGCAATACGGTGAAGATCAACATCAAAATGAATTCAATGTCCAACCCCAAGTAGTCCCTTCATGGCTTCAGGATTGGCTTGAGAATAGAGGTGGATACCTCATTGGAAATATAAGGACTGGTAGGCCAGATTTTCGATTTTATAGCTTGGGGAATTCATTAGCATGCATGTTTGGAGTATTGACAGCACCTCAACAGAGAGCATTATTTCGTCTGGTTCTTCATAACCGTAAACACCTCATGGCACAAATGCCAATGAGGATATGTCATCCGCCTATGGATATAGAAGAGTGGCAAAACAAAACAGGTTCAGACCCAAAAAATTGGCCATGGAGCTATCACAATGGTGGTCATTGGCCTAGTCTTTTATGGTTTTTTGGTGCTTCGATTTTGCTTCATGAAAAACGTTATCCAAAAGCTGACGTTTTACTCATGGGACAAATGAGGGCTCTTATTGAAGAATGTTATTGGAGTCAATTGAATCAACTCCCAAGACAGAAATGGGCAGAATATTTCGATGGGCCAACTGGCACCTGGGTAGGACAACAATCTAGGACTTATCAGACTTGGACAATTGTTGGATTTTTATTAATGCATCATTTGCTAAGAGCTAAGCCAGATGATGTATCGATGTTGAACTTAGAGTAAAGCCTCTAAAACAAACCTAAAGTCAGAGATTTATCAATTGGCAAGCATGCTCCTATCCCTAAATACATTGTCAACACAGTTCCAAATAAAAATAATGACATTGCAACTGGCCTTCTAAAAGGATTAGCAAATTTATTTATGTTTTCGATAAAAGGAAGAATCATTAAACCCAGAGGTATCAAAGTCTGCAGAGCAATACCGAGTAACTTATTAGGTACAACTCTTAATATTTGAAAAACAGGATATAAATACCATTCAGGAAGAATTTCTAATGGAGTAGCAAAGGGATTTGCTTTGTCTCCAAGGAATGCAGGATCTAAAACAGCTAAACCGACAACACATGCAATTGTCCCGAGAATAACCACCGGAAAAATATACAATAAGTCATTAGGCCATGCTGGTTCTCCGTAATAATTATGCCCCATTCCTTTAGCAAGTTTTGCTCTTAATTTTGTATCGGTTAAATCAGGTTTCTTAAGAGTTGACATGGTTTAAGGTTTGGTTTAAGAAAATTAAGGGTTAAATAAATAAATAAATTTAATTATAAGGGACCGGAGATTCCTTGTTTTCTAATCATTAGAAAATGCATCAACATAAATACAGCCAATAGCCATGGCATAACAAAAGTATGAAGACTGTAAAACCTTGTCAGAGTTGATTGCCCAACGCTCTCACCACCTCTAAGAAGTTCGACCATAAAGTCACCAATAACTGGAATAGCTGCGGGAACTCCAGAAACAATTTTAACTGCCCAATAACCGACTTGGTCCCAAGGCAATGAATACCCTGTAACTCCAAAAGCAACAGTTATAACAGCCATAACCACTCCGGTTATCCATGTCAATTCTCTAGGTCTTTTAAATCCACCAGTCAAATAAACTCGAAAAACATGCAAAATAAGCATGAGTACCATCATTGAGGCACTCCATCTATGAACTGATCTAATCAACCAACCAAAACTAACATCTGTCATCAGATAACTTACTGAGCTATAAGCTTCAGTTACTGTGGGTTTGTAGTAAAAGGTCATCGCGAATCCAGTCGCGAATTGAATCAAGAAACAAACCAGTGTTATGCCACCAAGACAATAAAAAATGTTGACATGTGGAGGTACGTATTTTGAAGTGACATCATCAGCTATGTCCTGTATTTCAAGACGTTCCTGGAACCAGTCATAAACCGGTGAAGAGTTCGCCATCCACTTATGCACTGTACTTTCAAATATCTTACTCGATGTGCCCCTTGGTCGCCGCAAAAGATCAATCTAATGCTTTTATCTGTTAAAACTTTAACTAAGCTACTGCAAAGATTATTTGCAGTATTAATATGCTTCGGAATTTTATTTCAAGTCTTTACTCAGCCCGCTTTTGCCCTAAATGATGGACAATTGCTGGTTATTGAGGCCTGGAATCTAGTTAATGCGGGTTACTTAGATCCTAAGAAATTTGATGAAATTCAATGGAAAAAGCTTCGTCAAAAAGCTCTTGAAAAGCCAATAAACAATTCTCAACAGGCATATTCAGCTATCGAAGCAATGCTTCTTCCCCTTGGAGATCCCTACACGCGATTATTAAGACCAGTTGATTACGAAGCCATGAAGAAAAGCAATATAGGTAGCGAAATCAATGGAGTTGGACTTCAATTGGGAGCAAGAAAGGAAGATGGAGAGATAGTTGTAATATCTCCTCTCGAAGGCTCTCCCTCCTCTGATGCAGGGATTACAAGTGGAACGATTATAAAAAAAGTCAACGGGCAATCTCCTAAGCAATTAGGACTTGAAGCAACTGCAGCAAAATTGAGAGGGCAAACTGGAACACAAGTAGTTGTTGAGTTAGAACTACCAGACAATGAAATAAAAGAAATTTCTCTAGAAAGGAGAAGTGTTGATTTAAGACCAGTCAGGACTAAGAGAATAAGAAATGAATCACATACATTTGGTTATTTAAGAATTACTCAATTTAGTGAGGGAGTCCCTGAAAAAGTCAAGGAAGCATTGGAAGAACTTTCTGGCAAAGAAATTGATGGGCTTATTTTGGACCTAAGAAATAACTCTGGAGGTCTCGTAAGTTCTGGTCTTGCAGTTGCTGACGATTTCCTCAGCAACATGCCTATTGTTGAAACAAAAAAAAGAGATTCAATAAATGATCCCATCAGTTCTGAATTAGAAACTATTTATGATGGCCCTATGGTCACTTTGGTAAATGAGGGGACAGCAAGTGCTAGTGAAATTCTTGCTGGTGCGCTTCAGGACAATAAAAGGTCTGAGCTCATAGGTAATAAAACTTTTGGGAAAGGCCTCATACAATCTTTAACCAATCTCAGTGATGGTAGTGGTTTAGCTGTAACAGTTGCTAGCTATTTAACACCAAGTGGTAGAGACATACAAAATCTTGGAATTGATCCTGATCGCCTATTAGAAATGCCAGAGCCACTTAATCCAGGCTCTGATGAAGACAGATGGCTTTTAGATGCAGAGCTGATTTTGCAAGCAACTTTAGACAAAGAAGAAGTCTCAGAAAAATCATCGAAAACTTTAGTAAAAGAAGAACAAGTAATAAGCCAAGAAATTGAATAAGTCATGTCCTCAAGAACTTATTACGACCCTCTTCATCAATCCATTACATTAAATAGTTCAATTCCAGAGGAAAAAATGGTGATGGAATTAATAGATTCCTCCCCATTTCAAAGATTAAGAAGAATCAAACAATTAGGTCCTGCATACTTAACTTTTCATGGTGCGGAATCAAGCAGATTCACTCATTCTCTTGGTGTCTTTCATCTAGCAAGAAGAGCCATACATCATTTATCAAACTTTGATTCTGGATTAAAAGAACATAAATTCATCCTCTATGGTGCTGCGCTTTTACATGATTTAGGGCATGGTCCACTAAGTCATACAAGTGAAGAAATTTTCAAAATAAAACATGAATCATGGACCGCTAAATTAATAAATTCAAGTCAAGAAATAACTAGCATACTTAATAAATATGGGAAAGGAAATGCAAAAGAAATCTCAGAGTTGATTCAATCGAGAAAAGCAGTAAAAAAATCACTAATTTCGTTAATCAGTAGTCAATTAGACTGTGATAGACTTGATTATCTAATGAGAGATAGTTATACAACGGGGGCAAGATATGGTCAATTAGATATAGACCGAATAATTTCAGCAATGACAATCTCGCCTGATGGAGATTTAGCAATACATCCAAAAGGATTAATGGCAGTTGAGCATTATTTAGTCATAAGGAATCTAATGTATAGAAGCGTATACAATCATCGATTAAATGAAGTTTGTAATTGGTTATTAGAGCAAATTATAAAAACAGCAAGAAAAATTGGTCCAAAAAACTTATGGGCTGATAAAAGCATGTCTGAATGGCTTTGGAATCATGAAGAAATGAGCCTAGATAGTTTTTTATATAATGATGACATAGTAACTGGGTATCATATTCACAAATGGCAAGACTGTAGTTATGACAATCTATCCAATCTTTGTAGGCGCTTCATACATAGAAATTTATTAAAAGCACTAAATATATCCTCCTTTAATTTAGAGACAAGACTTGAATCGCTAGCAAAAGCTAGAAAATTATCTGAAAAGTATTGCATTGAGCCAGATATATCCTGTGGGTTAAGAGAACAAATAGTTAAAAGTTACCATCCTTATAAACATGGACTTCGTTTATGGGACGGTGATAAGTTACAAGCTTTAGAGAAAGTTTCACCTTTAGTTGAGAGATTAATTCAACCTAATCAAGCTTCATGGTTGATTTATCCAAAAGAAATAGAAATTGAATTAAAAATAGAGATTGAGAAACTAAAAATGAAACACAATTAGAAATGAATTCAAACAATCAAAAAATAATAATTAATATCGGAGATATAAACGACCCTAAATGGAAAATAGGTTTCAAAAATAAACTAAAAATGCTTAGGTCAAATAATTTAGAAATAGATTCAGAGAATATCGATCTTTCATGTAAAGACATATCAGAAATAATAGAAATTGTGAATCAATATGATTGTAAAATCACTGGTTTTTGCTCATCGTCTCCAAAGACGATCGTAAGCTCACAATCACTAGGTTATAAATCTCAATTTAGTATTGAAAATAATTCAAAAAATACCTCAGATGCAAATAAAAAAAATCTAACTTTTTCAAAAACTCACTTTCATCAAGGAACTGTCAGGTCAGGCGAGTATCTTGAAAGTCCTGGGAATTTGTTAATCCTTGGAGATGTTAATCCAGGGGCAAAAGTTAGCGCAGAGGGAAATATAATTATTTGGGGAAAACTTCTTGGGATTGCCCATGCAGGAACCAAAGGCAACTCTAAAGCAACAATATCCGCACTTCAACTTAGACCTGTTCAACTAAGAATCGCAAAAAAAATTGCTAGGGGGCCTAAGGAGAAGCCTCAACTTGGTCATGCAGAACAAGCAAAAATAGATTCTGAAGAAATTATAATTACACCACTTTTGACCACACAATTTAATAGCTAAACTCATCAAGTTTTCAGACAAAAAGCCAGAAAAAATTACTTCATACTTACTCAGGAGATGTCTTCAAAAGCAAACCCAATACAACTTATATAACAATAAAGCTTTTTTCTCCATCAAAATCGAACTAAAGTTTGACGAATCCAAGGAGGTCAGTGGCGACAGATACACGCGTCATTCTTATTTGCTCAGGAAAGGGTGGTGTTGGCAAGACAACCCTTACAGCTAATCTTGGCATTTCACTAGCAAGGCAAGGTTTAACCACTGCTGTTTTAGACGCAGACTTTGGCCTAAGAAATTTAGATCTACTTTTAGGCCTTGAAAATCGAATTGTGTACACAGCACAAGAAGTTCTAGAAGAGGAATGCAGACTTGATCAGGCCTTAGTGAAGCACAAGCAAGAATCCAATCTATCTTTACTTCCTGCGGGTAATCCAAGAATGCTTGATTGGTTAAAGCCCGATGATATGAAACGAATAGTAGATATGCTAAAAGAACAGTTTAATTACGTTTTAATTGACTGCCCTGCAGGAGTTGAGGATGGATTTAAAAATGCTATGGCAGCCTCTCAAGAAGCGATAGTAGTGACCAATCCAGAGGTGTCAGCAGTTAGAGATGCAGACAGAGTAATTGGTTTACTTAATACAAATAGTATTAAACCAGTTCAGTTAGTTCTTAATAGAGTTAGGCCAAAGATGATGGCTAACCAAGAAATGCTTTCTATCAACGATGTGACTGATATTTTAGCCTTACCTTTACTTGGCCTGGTGCTTGAAGATGAACAAATAATTGTCAGTACAAATAGAGGAGAGCCACTAACTTTAAATAGCGTTAATTCCCCAGCAGCTAAATGCTATCTAAATATTGCAAAGAGATTACAAGGAGAAGATATTCCACTTATTGATCCATTAAAGGAGAGTTCTGGATTTGGTGCGAAATTTAGAAGACTAATGCAAACAAAAATTTTCTAAAGCAATGACAATGACCCTCAGAGACATTATCAACAAGTTACTACGTAGACAGCCGGCTAGCGCGAGCACCGCGAGAGAGAGGTTGCAACTTGTTTTAGCTCATGATCGATCAGATCTGAGTACAGAACTTTTAGATCAAATGAGAAAAGAAATACTTGAGGTGGTAGCAAAGTATGTAGAGATAGACGTTGATGAAGGCGCAGTAAGTCTTGAGACAGAAGATCGCATGACCGCATTAGTAGCAAACTTACCAATAAAAAGGACTATGACTGGTCAAATCCAACTTAAAGAGCCTCCTAAACAGTCAGAAGAAGAAACTGAAGGTACAGATCAAAAATCTTAATCAATTCCAACATGGCATTCATTTGTTGGATGAGATCAAAAAAAGTTATTTACAAAAGTATTTTTAACAAATTTCTTACATAAATTAACTTTAATATTACTTTTTTAGGTAAGATAAAAAGATTGCCGGCTTAGCTCAGCGGTAGAGCAGCGCTTTTGTAAAGCGAAGGTCATCAGTTCAAATCTGTTAGCCGGCATTTTAAAAACCAGAACTAAAAGATCTATTTAGATTTACCAGAAATTATCCAAATTAAAAAAGCTGAAATAAATAGGCTTAAGAATTTTAATTGAAAAATCCAATCAAAACTCATTATGGGGAGTCTGAAAAGCCACCAAAAAATAGATTGCACTAACAAAACTATTAAAAGTAGATAAATCATTGGATTCTTTATTTCAAAACGACTGAACCAGGCCTTAACAAATTCCACTTTCCATTTTCCCATTCAACAACTGTGCTTGCCATTCCAGAAGAATTTGGCCAAGGGATAGGAGCCAGTATTGGAATCCCAGGGAATTTAATCGAAGCTTCCATCGCATCTTTAACAGGTGCTTCTCCAGAAATGTTTGCACTTGTAGTTGCAAGAGGGCCAGTTTGCATTAGCAAATCTCTTGCAATTCTTAGTGCGGGGACTCTGAAACCAACAGCATTTGAATTGCCATTCAAATGCTCAGATAAGTTCCCTATCGTGGGCAAAACCATTGTTAATGCTCCAGGCCAATAGATTTTCGCCAATTGAGAGCCATCTTCCAAAGCACATGGATGTACAAATTCAAACAAATCATCCAAGCAACCTCCCATTAATATGAGTGGCTTACTTGAAGGCCTTTTCTTAATAGTCCATATTTTTTTTGAGTATTTTGGGTATGAACAAATTGCTGGCAAAGTATCAGTAGGGAATAAAGCTAAAGATCCCTTTTTCAACTTCAAAGCCAACTCATAAATTCCAAATTGCTGGGTGATCATTTTATTTTCTACGACAAATTGCATAGCGCTTAATTCCACTTAAATCTTTTTCAAAAGAAACCTCTTCCATTCCAATATTTTTCATAAAACTAGTTATCTTTTCACTTTGATCAAAATGATGTTCAAGAATCAACCAACCTCCTTTGGCAAGTCCATTTAATGCTCCGAGGATAATTTTCCTAGAAGCATTCATTCCATCCTTTCCACCATCCAAGGCAAGAATTGGCTCATGATTTTTAACAACTGGTTCTAACTTTTCAATTAAATCGGAGGGAATATAAGGAGGATTACTTAAAACCAAATCAAAGCTTCCCCTCCATCTTTTCAAAGGTTCCCACCAATCACCCATAGAAAATCTCACATTTGCATTTGGCGCAATAGATTTTAAATTTCTTTTTGCTAGTTCTAATGCCTCATTGCTAATGTCTGTTGCATGTCCATTCCAGTCAGAAAGAGATTTAGCTAAAGATACTGCAATAGCTCCAGAGCCTGTACCAAGATCAGCCCATCTGCCACAATCAACATTAGTAATTTTTTTCAAAGCAACATCAATCAAAAGTTCTGTTTCTTGTCTAGGGATCAGAGCTTCTGATGAAACCTCTAACTCAATATCTCTCCAGGGGCACTTAGAAATCAAATACTGAAGTGGGGTTTGATCTTTCAAATGAGATTCCCAAATAAATTCTAATTCAGCAGTTGAAATATCTAAGGAAATAAAAGTCTCAGGATTCAAAATAATGCTTTGTAATTTAGCCCAAGAGACTCCAGCCGCAATATACAAAAGCCAATCAAAATCAACTTTCCTACCTCCTGTTATTATCATTTTTCTTCTCCATTGAAGAAAAGCGTCACCAGGAATAGATTTAAACATCATAGATTCCTCAATTCCTTATATTTTTGGTCCTTCTTCGAGCATTAATAATATATTTTTAATTTGTATTGGTAATTCTCTCACTAACTTTATAGAGTCATTTGTTTTTCTTGCAACAACAAGTCCTATTTTTGCTTCTGCACCAATATCACCGTTTGATTTTAAAAATAAAGTTTTGCAAGAAAGTCGTATTTTATTTTCCAGTTTAAATTGACTCGCTAAAAGAACTTTATCGCCATGAATAAAAGATATTTTATATCTTAGTTGAATTGAAAAGACTGGGATCTCGAAACCTTTTTTAGATAAAGTTGGATACGAATATCCAACTTTATCTAAAGCATCAATTCTCCCCTCTTCTAAGAAGTTTAAATAAGAACCATGCCACATAACCCCTGCATGATCAGTGTGTTGGGGAAGAACTGTTTTTGTTAATCTCCATATATTATCTGTTGAATTCATACGAAAAAAGAACCAATTTTCTTAGTCGTTGAATTTAATATAAAGACTTTCGAAGCGATACCTTTACAGTAAAACCTCAATAAAATATTGACCTCGAGCAAATACTAGAGATCTTCGCATTAGAAAAAGTCTTAAATCACTTTTTAGGCTCAGGGCTCAATCTTCCTTTACTGGTATCAGAATAAAAGCTTGATTTCTCACCATCACTGGTAGAAACAAATAAACCGATTAGAAAGATAGTTGGTACCCCAACAAATAAAAGACTTGCGGCAAAGCCAAAACTAGTGGTTTCCATAACCGAGTTTTTTACTAAGAACAAATTTTGCTGAAATAAACTATATATCCCCTCAGCAGAAAAACTGGGGTTTGAATCAAAGAGACTGAGATTTTGTAATTTGCCGAAAAATTATGAGTAAAAAAACTGTTCAACTATGTGAATTTGAAAACCACGAAAAATAATTTTCAAACTATCGATTTCAACTAGATTTGAGCTCGATTTTTAGTTTTTTAAAAATAATTTGATACGAAAAAGTCTTAAAATTACAAATTCAATTGAAATTCGAAAAATTCTTCCTTTTTTTTTTTTTTTTAATTTTTTCTAGTCTGAGACTGATTACTCGCAATTTTCAGCCCCTCAAAACCAGTTGGATTTCACGAAAGAGTGTCAAAAGTCATTTCAGGTATCTTCATCCTTTGCATTAACTCAAGCAATACCATTTACGATCATGCGAGTCTTGCTGCATTAAGCAGCTTCGTTATACGAACCTGACCCATGGGATTGCCCTGGTATCGGGTGCACACAGTCGTTATCAACGACCCCGGCCGCCTCTTGGCCGTGCACCTCATGCATACTGCTTTGCTAGCCGGCTGGGCCGGCTCAATGGCCTTATATGAATTGGCCATTTTTGATCCTTCTGATCCAGTACTTAATCCAATGTGGCGCCAAGGCATGTATGTCATGCCCTTTATGGCCCGCCTTGGTATTACAGGTAGCTGGAACGGATGGGACATAACCGGAGCAACTGGAGTCGACCCCGGCTTCTGGAGCTTCGAAGGTGTTGCTGCAGCTCATATAGTTTTCAGTGGTCTCCTAATGCTCGCTGCCGTATGGCACTGGACATATTGGGACCTTGAATTGTGGGAAGATTCCCGCACTGGAGAGCCAGCTTTAGATCTTCCAAGAATATTTGGAATTCATCTTTTCTTAGCTGGCCTGACATGCTTTGGGTTTGGCGCATTTCATTGCTCAGGTGTAGGCATATGGGTCTCTGATCCATATGGATTAACTGGGCATGTAGAAAAAGTTGCTCCAGTCTGGGGAGCAGAAGGATTTAATCCTTTCGATGCTGGAGGAATTGTCGCCAATCATGTTGGGGCAGGACTTTTAGGAATAATTGGTGGAATATTCCATATCACCAATAGACCTGGAGAAAGGCTCTATAGGGCTCTAAAGTTAGGTAGCCTTGAAGGCGTTCTAGCTAGTGCTCTAGCAGCTGTTCTCTTTGTATCCTTTGTAGTTGCTGGAACCATGTGGTATGGATCAGCAACAACTCCAGTTGAATTATTTGGTCCTACCAGATATCAATGGGATTCTGGGTATTTCAAAACCGAAATCAACCGCAGAGTTCAAGAGTCTATGAATGATGGTGCTTCGAAAGCTGAAGCTTATGCCGCCATTCCTGAGCAACTTGCTTTCTATGACTATGTAGGTAATAGCCCAGCCAAAGGAGGGCTATTCAGAGTTGGTGCAATGGTTAATGGAGATGGAGTTCCAAGTGGATGGCAAGGTCACATCTCATTTACTGATAGCGATGGCAATGACTTAGAAGTAAGAAGAATTCCAAATTTCTTTGAGAACTTCCCTGTCATTCTTGAAGACAAGGATGGGAACGTTAAAGCTGACATTCCTTTCCGTCGAGCCGAAGCTAAGTACTCCATTGAACAAACTGGAGTCACAGCTACTGTTTATGGTGGTGAATTAAATGGACAAACATTTACTGATCCAGTAATTGTTAAACGTCTAGCCAGAAAATCTCAGCTTGGAGAAGCCTTCAAGTTTGACAGAGATCGTTACAAGTCAGATGGTGTATTCAGAAGCTCTCCAAGAGCCTGGTTCACTTATGCTCACTTGTGTTTTGGCTTGCTATTCCTCTTTGGGCACTGGTGGCACGCTGCCAGGACTCTCTTTGGCGACAGATTCTCAGGTATCGATCCAGAGCTTGGAGATCAGGTTGAGTTTGGTCTCTTCAAAAAACTTGGAGACGAATCCACCCGCCGAGTTCCTGGTCGAGCCTAAATCAGGATTCTTTACCCCCTTATACCGAGAACTTAGATGGAAGCTTTCTCCTACGTGCTAATTCTTACTTTGGCACTTGTAACGCTCTTCTTTGCTGTCGCATTTCGTGATCCTCCGAAATACGACAAGTAAAATAAAAATAAAAAAGCCCTGAACTTTCAGGGCTTTTTTATTTGGACTTGAAATTAACAATTTAATAATTTTAATCTTCAATACAATTAAAAAATATTTTAAATAAAAAGTAGTTTTATTTAATCTACCCCTTCTCAGAAGCCAAATAAATGTTTAAAGTTAGATAGATCGTTGAAAAGGGCGGCATGCAGTGCCCATCTTGTCAAAACACAGACAGTCGAGTTCTTGAATCCCGTTCGGCTGATTCTGGAAAAAGCGTAAGAAGAAGAAGGGAGTGCTTAAATTGCGACTTCCGATTTACTACTTATGAAAGAGTAGAAACAACACCAATTACTGTTTTAAAAAGAAGCGGAGCAAAAGAATTGTTTAATCGCAGTAAAGTAATTAATGGCTTAAACAGAGCATGTGAAAAAACACTGATACATGGATCTAAAATTGAATTTATTGTTGACGAAATAGAACTAGTACTCCATCAAGGAGTTTGCAAAGAAATCAAATCAATTGAGATCGGAGAAATGGTTCTGACACATTTAAAAGATATTAATGAAGTTGCTTACATCAGATTTGCCTCTGTTTATAGACAATTTAATGGAATCAATGATTTTATGAAAACCCTTGAAGCACTAAAACCAATAAAAAAAGAACAATTGGCAACAGTTATTTAACTAGAAAGACCTATCTATAAAGTAGAATTTAATTTCAATTTGGTCGGCGGGCCATTTTGTATTTCTATCGAACTGTTCTAAAAAGGCAGACCGCCATTCAAGCATGACTGAAAATTCAGCGAGCAAAATTCAAGAAAAAACCCCTGAAAAAGAAACATCAATACCTGAAGAAAACATCTCAAATTCAACAATTGCAGAGGTTGAAGAAAAGTCAATTAATGAATTAAAAGAAGACGATATCCCAAAAAACATTCCTGCTGCTGATGACTCTTCAAGCAGAATCAATAAGAGTGATCTTGAAAGTGCAGGCTTCACAATTGATGAATTCGCATCTTTACTAAGCAAATATGACTACAATTTTAAGCCGGGTGACATAGTCAATGGAACAGTTTTTGCTCTTGAATCGAAAGGAGCAATGATTGATATTGGAGCCAAAACAGCTGCTTTCATGCCGATGCAAGAGGTCTCAATAAATAGAGTCGAGGGTCTAAGTGATGTTTTACAGCCTTCGGAAATCAGAGAATTTTTTATAATGACGGAGGAAAATGAGGATGGTCAATTATCTTTATCAATTAGGAGAATTGAATATCAACGAGCTTGGGAAAGAGTTAGACAATTACAAAAAGAAGATGCCACAATTTACTCTGAGGTTTTCGCCACAAACAGAGGCGGTGCACTTGTTCGAGTTGAAGGCCTTAGAGGCTTTATTCCTGGATCACACATAAGCACTAGAAAGGCTAAAGAAGAACTAGTTGCTGATTTCTTACCATTGAAATTCCTAGAGGTTGATGAAGAGAGGAATAGGCTTGTTTTAAGTCATCGCCGGGCTTTAGTTGAAAGAAAAATGAATCGCCTTGAAGTGGGAGAAGTTGTTGTTGGAGCAGTCAGAGGAATTAAACCTTACGGGGCATTTATAGACATTGGAGGAGTCAGTGGACTTCTTCACATCTCTGAAATAAGCCATGAGCATATCGAGACCCCTCACTCTGTATTAAACGTCAATGATCAAATGAAGGTCATGATTATCGATCTAGACGCTGAAAGAGGAAGAATTTCTCTATCGACAAAGGCGCTTGAGCCAGAACCTGGAGACATGCTGACTGACCCTCAAAAAGTTTTTGATAAGGCTGAAGAGATGGCAGCAAGATACAAACAAATGCTTCTTGAGCAAGCAGAAGAAGGAGAAGATCCTATTGCAGTGATGACTATTTAATTATTTACATTTATTGAAATGGCAGAACTATTAATAAAAAATAGCTCTGCTGGTTCTATTAAGGCAGTAATATTTGATAAGGATGGAACCTTATCAAATAGTGAAGAATGCTTGTTAGAACTAGCTAAAACTAGGATTAATTTTTTTGAGGATAAATTCCAAAAATCAAAGCTAAACAATATTAAAATTTGGTTATTAAAGAAATTACTTATTTCTGTTTATGGATTAAAAAAAAATTGTCTTTCAGCTAATGCATGCTTAGCTATAGCTTCTAGAGAGCAAAATATTATATCTACTGCGACAATATTTACTCTATTTGGTTTCGATTGGTTTCAATCACTTTCAATCAGTAAAGAAATCTTCGATGAAGTAGACATTTACCTTTCTAATAAAAAAGGTAATAAGCACAAGCATAGAGCTCTAATTCCAGGAGCTTTAGATTTATTGGTTTCTCTAAAAAAGAAAGGAGTATCTATTGCATTAATGACAAATGATTCACAAGGAGGGATTGAAGAATTTATTCGCAAGAATAAATTGGAAGGTATATTTGATTATTCTTGGAGTGCTGAGAATAAACCGACTAAACCCAATCCAGAAGCAGTTATAGAACTTTGCAAAAAAATGAGTTTGAATCCTTCAGATTGTGCTCTTATTTCAGATGCAGATACTGATTTAAGAATGGCCAAAGAAGCTGGTATAACAATAGTAGTTGGCTTTAATGGTGGTTGGCAAACCCCCCCAGCTCTGACTGAAAATAGATTTCTTATAGAAAAATTGAATGAATTAAAAATTCATTCAAGCCACTAAAATATTGAATATTAATATTTCAAATGAGTAGATACGTTTTCACATCTGAATCTGTCACTGAAGGGCATCCAGACAAAATCTGTGATCAAGTGAGTGACGCAGTTTTAGATGCATGCCTAAATGCTGACCCAACAAGCAGAGTCGCATGTGAAGCAGTTGTTAATACTGGCTTATGTTTAATAACTGGAGAAATAACTTCAAAAGCAGAGGTGGATTTCAACAAGCTTGTAAGAGAAGTCATCAAAAGCATTGGCTATAAAAGTGCTAGTGATGGTGGATTTGATGCTAATAGTTGCGCGGTTCTAGTCGCACTTGACCAACAGTCTTCAGATATCGCTCAAGGTGTTAATGAAGCTGAAGACCATTCAACAGATCCGCTCGATCAAGTTGGGGCTGGTGATCAGGGAATCATGTTTGGATTTGCTTGTGATGAGACTCCTGAACTTATGCCATTGCCAATAAGTCTCGCTCATCGATTAGCACGACGGTTGGCATTAGTAAGGCACCAAAAATTAATCGATTATCTTTTACCTGATGGCAAAACCCAAGTGAGTGTGTCCTACCAAAACGGAGTGCCATGCTCCATAGACACAATCTTGATTTCTACTCAGCACAAAGCAGAGGTCGATGGAATAACTCTTGAAGAGGAAATCCAAAAAAGAATTGCTAAAGACCTATGGAAATTTGTTGTTGAGCCGGCCACCGAAGACCTGTCTCTGAAACCTGTTAAAGAATCAACTCGCTTCCTTGTGAATCCAACCGGGAAATTTGTTATTGGAGGTCCTCAAGGCGACGCAGGTTTAACTGGAAGAAAAATAATTGTTGATACCTATGGTGGATATGCTCGGCATGGAGGAGGTGCTTTCTCAGGGAAAGACCCTACTAAGGTTGATAGATCTGCAGCTTATGCAGCACGATTTGTTGCGAAGGCATTAGTTGCAGCAAATTTGGCAAAAAAAGTTGAAGTTCAATTAAGTTATGCAATAGGAGTAGCAAAACCTATATCGATACTTGTGGATTCATTTGGGACAGGAAAGGTTTCAGACTCTGAACTAACACAACTTGTACAAGATCAATTCGATCTAAGACCAGGCGCAATCATCAAAGCATTCGATCTTCAAAACCTACCAAATATTAGAGGTGGTCGTTTTTATAGAGATACTGCTGCCTATGGTCATTTTGGCAGAACGGATATTCTTCTCCCATGGGAGGACGTATCTCAAAAAGCAAAAGAACTAAGTTTGCTCAAATAAAAAGAATTAAATCATAAAAAATGTTAAATAATTATCTTGTACTAGGTATAGATCTTGGTACATCAGGAGTAAGAATTGCAATCGTTAATGCTAACAAAAAAATATTATTTACATCATCAAAAACATACTCTAAAGGTCTTGAAATACCTGAAGACTGGATAAATAGCCTAAAAACTTTAATACAAGCAATTCCAAAAGGTCTTAAAGAAAAATTAGTTTCTTGTTCAGTAGATGGAACATCTGGAACATTATTGGCATGCAATAGAGATGGAGAGCCTTTTGGTAAAGCACTCCCTTATTTCTTATCCTTTTCGGAATATAAATACGAAATAGAAAAGCTATTTACCAAAGAATGTGCAGGATCAAGCATAAGTGGAAGTGTTGGGAGAGCACTAAGACTTATAGCCTTGTATGGCAATGAGATAATTTTAAGGCATCAAGCAGATTGGATTAGTGGATGGCTTATAAATAATTGGGAGTATGGGGAAGAAGGTAACAATATTAGGATGGGTTGGGACATATCAAATAGTTCATGGCCAGAAAATTTTCAAAATTTAAAATGGTTAAAATGTCTTCCGAAAATAATTCCTTCAGGGCAAAGAATGGGGAATTTATGTTCTAAAAAAGCAAATGAATTAAACTTACCAAAAAATCTTCAAGTGATAGCAGGAACTACAGATTCTAATGCTGGGGTTTTAGCCACTTTTCCTAATAAAAATGATGGGATAACAATCCTTGGCAGCACAATAGTAATTAAGAAGTTTGTCGATAAGCCCTTTGAGGGGAAAGGCATTTCAAATCATAAATTGTTAGGGAATTGGATATGTGGTGGAGCATCTAATACAGGGGCTGCGATACTACTAGATTTCTTTAATCTTGAATATATTGAAGAATTAAGCAAACAAATAAATCCTAATAAATCATCCGGATTAAACCTTCTTCCATTATCAAGTCGAGGAGAAAGATTTCCAATAGATGATCCCAATCTAAAACCTAAACTAGAGCCAAGACCAGTCAGTGATTCTCTTTATCTTCATGCATTATTTGAAGGATTGGCGAAAATAGAAGCAAGAGGCTGGCAAAAACTAAATGAATTAGGAGCTGATTTACCTCGGCAAATAATTACTATTGGAGGTGGATCAAAGAATATTACTTGGAAAAAAATAAGAGAAAGAGAAATTGGCATACCAATAAAAATTTGCAACAGACCCCCCGCGGCAGGAGTAGCAAGTATTGCTTTGCAGGGATTATTATGAATCAAGGATTACATTCTTTATAAAATTTTTAATCTAGATTCTTTAAATCTACCTAACTTATTAATTAATTTTTAAATTCAATAACAAAAGATTCTCATGAACTCCGAACCTATCAACCAAGAGTCAAGTACAAGAATATGTAATCATATGAACAAAGACCATGAGGATGCAATAAAGGCATATGCAAAATATTATGGAAAAATTAAAACTTTTAAATCAGCAAAAATGATAAGCCTATCTCAAGAAGCTATTGAGCTTAAAATTGATGAACAGACATTAGAAATAAAATTTGATCATATTCTTCAAGACTGTTCAGATGCACATAAAACACTGGTTCGGATGATTAAAGCTATTCCTAGCTTATGAAATTTACTCCAACATAATCAGGAGGAAGATAGAGTTCTCATGATTTTCAAATTGCTTTTGCAATTGGACAAAAGAAAAATAAGGAGATTTCAATTTATTTTTCAATAAGGTACTTACGAATTGGTAGATTATTAGGGTCGAAAGCCGGGATAGCTCAGTTGGTAGAGCAGGCGACTGAAAATCGCCGTGTCCCCAGTTCAAATCTGGGTCCTGGCACCATTATTAAGCACCTTATAGGTGCTTTTTTAATAGCAAAAGCACCTTATTACATGCTTTTCAAGGGTTTCAAGTTCAATAAGGCACAAAACGAGTATCTATAAAAACGGTATGGAAGTGCTATGGAAGTTGCCCTATCAGAGAAATGAATTATTGCTGTCAATAATTCCAATCCAAGGAATAGCAAAAAAGTCGGTAGAAATATAAAAAAGTAGTTTCAGATGATAGATCCCCAATAACCACATGAATTGTTTATTTTCCAAACAAACCTCAAAACCTAGATGTTTTCTTAGAATCAAGGGAATTCAGATAGTTATTTTAGAAACCCAGAACTGATAAATAACTGAGAAGGTCGTGGGATGTTGTTCTTCAAACTTTTCCCATTTTCATAAGTTTGTTTTAGAAGATTATGTCTTGATATTTATCCGTTTGAGTAAGGATTTCAATAGCAGGTTTCAGCATCTCTTTATAGTTCTTCCATCCACCAATTGATTTTGAATTGATTGGGGAACGAACTTGAACATTTGCTTCTGTTGACACTGATCGTGGATTCAGATGCGGTGATAGATATTGATTGTCCCACTCCCAACCTAACCAAGAGATCAAAGATTTAATTTCATTCTTAGGATCACTCACTAATAAATCATAATTTAAGTCGTATATAATTGATCCAAATCTTTTTTTATACTTACTCATTATTTCCTCTTGATCTAAATAGACCCTAGCGCAGTCAATCAAGGAGGAGAAATATTCTTGTCCTGTATTAAAACTTGTTCGGTAAATTGAAAGAATATTATCTAAAGGATTTCTAAAACAGTGAATGATTTTGGCATTAGGTATTTGATTTGCGATAATACCGGAGAATTGATAATTATATGTATATTTGTTGGTTACAATTTTGCATTCTTTTCTTAGATAATCAACTTTCCTTGAATATAATTCAGCGAGATTTAATTTTTGATCAATTTTCTTACTTTCTATAAAACATTGCTCGAATATATTAACATCTTTCAAATGACAAATGTCCTTATTCATACTAATGATTGACTCTACTAAAGTAGAGCCACTTCTATGCATACCTACAATAAAAATATTTTCGCAAGATTCTATATCTTTTTTATTATTAATTCCATTTTTTTCAGATTCAATCAGTAAATCTTGTGTTTTATTTAATATAAGATGAAGTTTACATGGGTTATTATTGAGTTTATAATCATTTGCTATTTTAAGGTATTTGGAACTTTCTTTGAAATTTCTTTCTTTATGAAGAACATTTGCTCTGGCATAGAAAATATGAATTTTATCTTCTATGGATTTACTGTTTAATATGCTTTTTGAAAAGAGTTTATTTCTCCATATCTTATTATCACTCGAATATTTAAGAGTAGATATTGAAAATAATGCTTTTGCATAATTAGGATTGATTTCAATTGCTTTAAGAAAGGATAATTCTGCTTTTTCTAATTTACCAAGATATTTCAAAATATTTCCAAGATTGTTATGCGCCTCTGCGTAATTAGGTTTGATTTCAATTGCTTTGCGAATAGATAATTCTGCTTCTTGATGGTTACCATAATATTTTAATATGCCGCCCAGATTTAAATGCCCCTCTGCACAATTAGGTTTGATTTCAATTGCTTTGCGAATAGATAATTCTGCGTCTTGGAATTGTCCAAGATGCCTCAATATATTTCCCAGATTGTAATGCGCTTCTGCATAATCAGGATTAAGTTCAATTGCTTTGCGGTATGAGATTTCTGCTTCTTTTAACTTGCCAAGGTTTTGCAAAATCACTCCATAATTAGAAAAAACTCGGTAATCTTTGAATCCTTGATCAATAAAATATTGATAATATTTTATTGCTTCTGAAATATTTCCTTGTGAATGAAACTTAAATGCTTGATTGATTATTTGTTCTTTAGAAGGTTTAGAAGGAGCATTAGTCTTAATAATAATATTTTCTTTTTTTTCTCCTAAAGCGATTGGAACTGTAAATATTTTTACTTCAGTGCCTTTCTTCTTTTCTCCTCTTTCTTTACTAGAACTATCCATCTTCTATTATCTTTTCTCTCTTGTGTTTCTTCAGATTTTACTACTTAAGTAAAGCGGATACTTGAAATTGCTTGGTGTCCTGAAGTTCCTTAAAGATCTATTGACCTAAATCATCCTGCAAGAATTCCAGTGCAAATGATTTGACTGCTTGCTTCTCCTTGAGAATCTTCTTTCGTAAGTCTTTTTCTCAACAGAACTTATCAATGACTTTCAACCACTCATACACCCTTCTAGAAATCCCAAGCTGGCTAAATACCCAGAACTTCCATCCCAATGACTCATAAATAAGAAACAAACAACAACCCCTCAAAAAAGGTACTCGTATGGAAGTGGTATGGAATTTTGCCCTATCAGATTAATGAATTATTACTGCCACGATGTTCTCTGAATATTCAGAATATTTAGGTATTAATATTAGGAACCCAGAACTGATAAATACCTGAGAAGGTCGTGGGATGTTGTTCTTCAAACTTTTCCCATTTTCATAAGTTTGTTTTAGAAGATTATGTCTTGATATTTATCCGTTTGAGTAAGGATTTCAATAGCAGGTTTCAGCATCTCTTTATAGTTCTTCCATCCACCAATTGATTTTGAATTGATTGGGGAACGAACTTGAACACTGCTTGGCGGTTGACACTGATCGTGGATTCAGATGCGGTGATAGATATTGATTGTCCCACTCCCAACCTAACCAAGAGATCAAAGATTTAATTTCATTCTTAGGATCACTCACTAATAAATCATAATTTAAGTCGTATATAATTGATCCAAATCTTTTTTTATACTTACTCATTATTTCCTCTTGATCTAAATAAACTCTTGCGCAATCAACGAAGGAAGAGGAATAGTCATTTCCTCTGGCAAAGTGTGTTCGGTAAATTGAAAGAATATTATCTAAAGGATTTCTATAGCAGTGAATAATTTTTGCATTTACTATATCCCGAGCGATAATACCTGCGTATTGGTAGTTGTATAAATATTTGTTAGTTGTGATGTTC
>QBVL01000014.1 GCA_003284375.1 Prochlorococcus sp. AG-311-J23 | reverse complement strand
TCGTAAAGCCATTCAACTTAAGCCTGATTTCGCAGATGCACATTCCAATCTTGGAAGCGTATTGAGAGATCTTGGCAAGTTACAAGAAGCAGAATTATCTCTACGCAAAGCAATTGAACTAAATCCTAATCTAGGAGAAGCACATCACAATCTGGGAAACATATTGAGTGATCTTGGTAAATCAGAAGAGTTGATTCATTTATCAAAATTGACACTCGAAAGAATCTCAATAAATCAAGAATATAAGTTACTCGCTTTATTAAGAATGACAATCGTACATTTACTAAAAAAAGATTTTTCAGAAAGCTTATTTAACATCAATAAAATCAGAAAATTAATCAGTCAAGGAGCAATTAATAACATTAAAATTGAAAGTAATAAAAAATATTTTTTATCTTTCTTTTTATTCATTACCTCACTATATCCTCTACTTGAAAAAAAGAATAAGAATCTCGAATTAGAGAAAATTCCTCATTTTGGAGAAAGTCATTGTCTTTCTTTTGCTCATCAAACACTCTCTTTATTTTCGAAGTCAAACAAGATTCAACCAGTTTTAATAGCAGGGGGTAGTAAAGCCTGGCATTTTGCTAAACACGGAAATAATCAATGGAAAGATTCATTAAAACAGCAAATCAAAAATCATACTTATAGTGATAAAGTTTTTATTTCTTTTGGAGATAGAGATTGCAAAAAAGAAGACAGTATGCTCGACTATGCAATAAAACAAGAAAAAGACATTTCAGCAGTATGTGAAAAATTAATTGAAGGTTATTTAAATCATATGGAGAACACTCTCTCTCCAAGTTACTCAAAAAGATATTACTTTGGTGTACCAGCACCAAGAAGGGAAAAAGAATTTCCTGATCAATTAGACATAAAGAGAACTGAAATGATCAAAATATTTAATTCACTTTTAAAACAAGAAGTTTTATCTAGGGGTTCTTATTTCTTAGATGTTTATAAATTGACTTCTAATAATGAAGGGTTAAATAACAATATTCATATGTGTGATACAGTTCACCTTTCTCCTAAATGTCTTACTAATTTGTTTGATAATCATCTATGCGAACCTGATAGTTTTCGTGAATTAACTTCTTAATTCTTCTTCTTTAATGAGAAGATGTAAAAATATTTTTTCAAGGCTTTTCAGAATTTAATTAAGATTTTATTCATTCTGATTATCTTCCATCTCTTCTAACTTACGTCTAACCGCGATTGTCCTGTAATCAAATGGTATGAATGAACGTTATGGAGTTTTTATTAAACGTGTAAGCGTCCATTCATAACAAAGGTTCCTGGCATTCTCAATAAGCTCATATTTTAACTTTTTAAAGGATTATAAGTTTTTTATTTTTGTATTTTAATTATTATCTCTTTACTTTATAAGCCTAATGCCTTTGCTTGAAGAGATTTATACACTTCCTAGCTAATTAACCCTCGATCATAAAGTTCTTTTGACTCTTTTAATCTTCCTTTAAGCTTTTCATTCTGATATATATTTTTATCTATTTTACTTTTATTCTTTATAGTGCTCTTGACTAAAATCGTAATATTGAAATCTGACTTATTACTATATAATATTTTTTATTGAAAATATTATATAGTAATAATCTGCCCAATATTAGACTATAGCAAAGATTGAATAGAATATAAACCAACAAGTCAAGTAATTATTTATGTCTTACCAAAAGTTGTATATCCAATGGCAAGACAAAATTCGGTCATTGGAAGCACTACACAACCAACATAATGAAGCAGATACTTTTCGTGTAATGAAACGGAGGGCATCAGGTAAAAGACAATGAATATTTCTGTAAAATATTATTTAATTAATATATGATTAGTATACTATAGAAATAAGGCTTAAATAGCCTGAACTTTTTTTTTAAATCCAGCCTAAATTTCTTCGATATTATGAATAGAGAAAACAAAGTAAAGTTAAAAGATATATTGATTGAAGTTTTTGATCTGGAAGATTCAATTAATTCTATAAACGACATCGAATCAATTGAAGAACTATGTTCTTGGGACTCATTAAATATACTTTACTTGATTGCAGCGTGCGAAAGTGAATTCTCAATTGTTATAGATTTGAAAGACTATGAGAAAATCAATTCTATACAATCAATTAAAACCATACTAGAAAAGTTTACTCTTTAATTAAGTATGGAATTAACATATTTAAAAGCCAAGAAAATACTTAATAAGTATAAAAAAATAACAAAATGTGAAATTCGGATTAAATTGCTATGCTCCTTTGAAGTAAATCAACTCTTAATTTATATAGAGACCTTTTTTGCAATAGAAGGGTTTGATGTAACTATTGAAACACTACCTTTTAATACACTAAAACAATTCCTTCTTAATGAAGAAATAGAATCATCAAAAAGTAATCATATTTTAATATTGACTCCATGGGATTTTTGCGAAAAATTAGATTGGAGAATAGGTTTCTCGACAGCAAAGAATGATTCAGATGAAACAAAAAAAAGGATTGTCAGTAATTTACACATTTTTGCAGGAAAAGGTTATGAAAATATAATATATTTAGACATAGATAGTCTTCCTCTTTTAGAAAGTGAAAATAAAAAGAATGAATTCAAAAATCTAATAATTAATAGTGTTAAAGAATTAGGCTCAAAAATAATAACTGAAGATATTTTCTCTTTAAACAATTATATTATAAGTGGTTGTCCTATTAAAACAAGTGAACTACCAAAGATATCAAAAACGATAAGCGAATTAGTTCTAAAAAATAGAGAACCAAAAAAACTTTTAATTACTGATCTAGATAATACATTCTGGTCAGGTATTTTAGGAGAAGAAGGAGTGAATGGAATAAGAGCAGATCAGGAAAGAGAAGGTTATAAGCACTTCCTTTACCAAACACTACTTAAATATCTAAAGTTAAATGGAGTTCTACTATGTGCTATATCAAAGAATGAAATCAATGATGTTAAAAAGGCTTTTCATTGTAATGACTTTATAATTGATTTCAATGATTTTATATTAATCGTTGCAACCTATGAACCAAAATCTCTTCAAATTAATCAATTAATAGCTCAACTCAATCTAACTAAAGACTCATTTCTATTTATAGATGATAATGAAATTGAAATACAAGAAGTATCGAAATTATTCGGTAATTCTTCAAGTCTAATTTTTCCAGAAAAATTAGAGAATATTCCAGAATTTATTTCAGAAGTAATCAAGTATTTTCCAATAGAAAGTGTTACTAATGAAGATAGAGATCGAACTAATTTATATCGTAAAAGACTTAAAGGTTTACAAGTTTTGGAAGGAAAATCTCAAGATATCAGATCTCATCTTATTGATTTAGAAATGAATCTAGAGATAAAGTTACCAACTGCTCAGACGTGGAATAGGTCTATTCAACTAATTAATAAAACAAATCAATTTAATCTAAATGGAATCAGATACTCAGAATCCGAGATATCAGATATCACGAGTAAAGGAGGTGAAATCATATCTGGTCTACTACACGACAGATACGGTAGTCATGGAGAGGTGATTTGCCTGTTAATTGATAGTGATGGAGTTATTCGTTCCTTTGTAATGTCTTGTAGAGTTTTCCAGAGGGAATTGGAATACTATTTTTTATCATCACTTTTGTCATTACCATATAAAAAATTTAAATTAGAATACCGTAAAACAAGAAAGAACATACCGTTCAAGAATTTCTTAATTGAATGCAAGCTAAACTATGATAAAGAAATAATTTACTTAAGCAAAGACAAGATATCTAATATCTTAAAATCAAGAAACGATTTATTCACATCAAGGTAATATTTTGACCACTGAAAATCTATTCTAGTAGGGTATACCATTTACCTTGGGAATCCTGCATAAGATGACAGAATCTAAGGCTAGTGGTATAGCTGGTACAATGATATAAATACAACTAAATATAATAATCATGGGATATTTCCTATCGCTAGAGAAAAGGATTTAGAATATATTATCAATAATCAAAACAGAGTTGATATTCTATCTATTGCAATTATTAAAGAAAAATAATAGATTAGTAGGAAATATTTCCTTAAAAAACATAGATTTAATTAATCGAAATAGCAACTTAGGTTTAACGATATGGGCAAAGGCTTCTATGAGAACTGGGGTTGAAAGATTTGGTTTAATGGCTGACCATGCCATAAATCGTTTAAATATAAATCGAATAGAAAATGGAACTAATGAAAAGCTTAAAAATTTGATCAAAATGCTTACCTCAATAGGTTTTAAGCAAGATAGAATTGCTAAGCAATATTTCTTGATGATTGTTAATTATGGTGAAAATCTTATTTGGTCTACTATCTAAAGATTTTCAATATTTAAAGAAAGAGAAAGAAGTAAATATTCTATTTCGAGAACATAATGACTTATTAACAGAAATAAGGAGATGTTAACAGTAATTTTCTAACATCGAAGTACTCTTCCAAAATAACAAGTAATCAATACACCTGATGAACTCATTTTTCACAATAAAGATCTGTCATCAATTCTATAGAAAAAACAAATTTTAAATCTTAGTTCATTCTTTGAGCAATATCAATTGCCACTTCTAAGGGATCTAGAGAAGGGACTGGTAGAACACTTATCGTTTGATCTGTATCAACTCTATCTAATCGGTCAACAATTATTTTAACAAAGTAATTACTACTCAGTGTTTTGCATATTAATTCACCATCTTGTTTTGCTAGTGTATATTCTTCAAAACCATTTATATTCTTTTCTACATAAATAGATGATGGGTAAAATATTTGTTTTCCACCTCTTCTTATAAATTCTAAAGCAATCTTTTGAAAATAAGTACAATATATTTCTTTGAATTTCATATACTTATCATGAGAGAAAGTATCTGATGCATCAGAGATTATTTTAGGAGTAGGGAAATAGAATAGATCATCATATATATTTTTAAAAACATCTGAATAATCATCATTTAATACATTAAATTTCACATGATCTGCTTTTTCTGCAAATGTATTTCTATTTATATCATTACAAACACTGGATGCTTCTATAAGACCGACATTATAAGAAATAGTTACTCTAGCTCCTAACAATCCAATTACCTTTGCTACAAAAGATCCAATGCCTCTGCTGCCTCCAATAATCAAAATTGTTCTTCCATCAAAACGACTAAGGTCAATCAATCTATTTTTAAAATCCGTATTTATTTTTGAAGAAGTGCTTTTCTGTAGTAGGTAAGCTTGCATTTCTGCATTTAGATTTCTTCCGTGATATTCCAAGTTTACTAATTTCAATCTGTCATGAAAAGACTTAACCCTGAAGGTGGGTTCAATATTTTTTTGGTATTTCAAGAATATTTTGCAAGAAGCAAATAAAGAATTTCGTCCGGGTATTTGCATTCCTACAATATTTGATAATATTGAAACTTCATATATTAAATTAATATCTATAGATTTGGAAAGCATAGGGAAAAGGGCTTTAGCGTGTTCGATTTCGCCTCCATACTGACTTTTAATATATGATTTACTTTTAAGTGAATTATCATCTATTTCTTTTGGTTCTGATAGATTTTTTTTAAGATCTAAAGGCAAACTACCCTCATCATATGATTTAAAAAGCCCTTTATATTTTATTACAACAAGTTTTTTTTCATCAATATTTTTTATAATTATTTTATTATTAATCTTATCTAAAACACAATAAATCTTTTGATTTAATGATATTTTATTTCGGAAAGTAATTATATATGATTCATGGATGTAAAGGTATTTACTATTAAATAATTCAATCGCCCATAATACTGAGTGGATACCATGTACGATACATTCACCAGTGATTGTTTTACGTTGGTTAAGAATGTCTAAATGAATAGGGTTTTTATCACCACTAAATTTACTGAATTTTTTTTGATCCTCATGAGAGAATGTTCGGTCTCCAAGTATTATTCTTTCATTATTCATATATAATCCACTTCGGATAATTTAATTTGAAAAATAATAACATGAATAAAAAACAATAGAAAATCATATTATTAAAATACGATATGAGCAAAATTTGAAGAACAACATTTCACGATCTTCGCCGGTATGTATCAGTTCTGGGGTTGTAAAACAAAAAATTGAGCACATACTAGATTTTTGTAACTCTATTGTTATACGAGGAATCAGCAGCCAAACCAGACAGTGAAATTATTTGCCTCGCGCAGGCAATAACGCCACTTGATTGGTTATTAATAAGTCCTTTTTGCATACCTTGTTCAAGATTTACAAGAAGTTTCGCCACCATTTGCGGCCGCTCAATATTGATCTCTTCAAAGTCTTGAACAATCAAGTCCATTGCCTTCAGGTAATCCTTCGAGCTTGTCTTCTGCTTAATTCGTACTGTTCGGTCACTCGGGTCGTTACGACCGTGCAACTGTGGCCCTGAGCGAGTAGGTCAGCAGCAAAACATGCACCATAAGCATTTTGTCATATCAAGAAAATGGCCGATTGGATTGAACTTCTGCACCAAAAGATCAAGTTTGAATGTGGACATGGATGGATAGTTACTCCTGAAGGTCGCAAATCAAAACTCAGGAGAAGACTTGCAAAAGGACTCGGAGCTAACAATCCACGAAGCTGTTGCAATCTGGAGATACTTTAAAGAAAGAAAATGCACTACTTATCAGAGAAACAGTTAAACGACTTATTGACCTAACAAGAAACGCAGATAATCCTCTTTCACTCAAAGAAGCTCAAGCCAAAATTGAAACCAAAAGCCCTGTTCAAGCTGGAGTGGTGAATTGGGAAAATTTAAGAGATGAATACTTGGCAACAAAAAAAGCAAAAGGGATAAGAGCAACAACTGACAACGATACAAGCAGAAGACTAAGCAATCTATTAAGGACTCTTTCAGGGAAGCCAACGCCATGATCAGGAAGAGAAACGATGATTCAACACTCAAAACAGCCTTGGGCAAAAGCAAGAATGGGAGGAACAAAAATGCTAAAGGCATAATGCAGCTGAACTAATTACTTCCTTTTGTAAGAAGATAATCCCCAGCCTAATTAATGAAGGCAATGTATTTTTATCAAGTTCCTGAGGAGGATAGTATTATTAAAGAAAAGAAAAGACCCTGAAAGTTTTAAATATGAACGGTTTTGGAGAACAGCAAAAGTCTAAAAAGAAAAGCAATAAGAAGAGGAAACCTTCTAAAGAACAACTAATTAATCAAGCAATTCAATTTCATATAAAAGGAAATATTTTAGAAGCAACAAAATATTATCAACAGATAATAAATCAAGGATGTAATGATCACAGAGTTTTTTCTAATTATGGAATCATTTTGAAAAACCTTGGCAAATTAAAAGAAGCAAAATTATCATATCATAAAGCAATTGAAATTAAGCCTGATTACGCAGAGGCTCATTCCAATCTAGGAAACATATTGCAAGATATTGGCAACTTAAAAGAAGCAGAAATATCCATTCGTAAAGCGATTGAAATTAAGCCTGATTACGCAGAGGCTCATTCCAATCTGGGAAACATATTGAATGATCTTGGCAACTTAAAAGATTCAGAATTGTCATATCGCAAAGCGATAGAAATTAAACCTGATTACGCAGAGGCTAATTACAATTTGGGAGTCTTATTGAATGATCTAGGCAAATCAAAAGAAGCAGAATTATCATTTCGAAAAACAATTGAACTCCAGCCAAATAAAGCTGAAGCACATTGTAATCTTGGAGTCTTATTACAGAATCTTGGAAGATTTAAAGAAGCTGAATTATCATTACGTAAATCAATTGCACTTAATTCAAAAATAATTTTAGCTCATATAAAACTTGGAGAGATTTTATTTGAATTAGATAAACCTGAAGAAGCTAGTATTTCAGAATGGAAAGCAATTAAACTTAACCCCTTATTTAAATATTTAGAATATTATAGAGAGAATGCCAAAATAATAAATAAAACAGCATTATTTATATTTAGCCATACGATATTAAATCACTATAAAGAAATCATAGAGATAGATCCAAGTTCTTTCGAAATATTAATTCCTGATGGAGTTTCCAAAAATATTATTGACAAAATTCGTTTTGAATTTGGAAACAAAGACATAAGGATAAGAACTCATAATGAAGTTATAGAAAATAAATTGATCTACAAAAAGCTTGTATCTAATCGTGGCTGTGATACTAGAGAATTTAATATAAATACAAACTTTTTTAAAAACATCGTTCCTACAAACTTTGATAAAAATGGACAGCTTAAAACAGGAATTGTTCCTCTTATTAAACTACTTGGAAAAAGAAATATAAGACTTATGTATACTGCTGGTAAAAATCAAAATACTTTTTCCTATTGGAATAAGTACTTTGATGGTATTCTTTGCTATGGACCATACCATGAAGAAAGATTCAAGTTAAGGCATAATATACCTGCGAAGCAAATGGGCTATCCAAGATTTGATAAATATTTTAAGCCCGGATTCGAGAAGAGTAATCTTATTAAAAAGTTTAAATGTGACCCTAATAAAAAAACTGTTGTTTGGATAACAACATGGAGCGATTTATCTTCAATTGAAAAATACTACCAAGAAATATCTTTATTAAGAAAAGATCATAATATCGTTGTGAGACCTCATCCAATGACGAAAGTAAATGACCCAGAAAATTACAAAAAAATTTTAAAAGCAGATTTTAACTATGTTGATGATAATGAGGATGACAATGTGCAGTTATATGCCCTCGCTGATCTAATGCTATTTGATTATGGAGGTTCAATGTTTGGTTCACTTTATTTAAATAAGAACTTTGCATTTTTAGACATGGATTTAGAAGCTAAAGGCCATAATCATTTAGGGAGTCAATCTAGCGAGGATTACGTAAAATCTTTTTTCCCTGATAGAATTGCAAAGATAGACAATCTAGAAGAGATTTGTAATTATTGCTTAAAATATCCTCCTAATAATTCTATTTTAAAATCGCTAAGAGAAGAATTTTTTAATACACGTTACCAAGGTGACAGCGCAAAAAGAGCTTTTGATCTATTGATGTCGGACGATTGGATAACTAATCATAATAAATAGTTACATACAGTTTGCCAGTTTGGATATTTTTTAGATCCAAAAATAATATGTTCACCCTTAAATAAATCAGCACCATTCGCAGTACGATCATCTATTAATAAATCCCCAAGATTTAAATTCTTGTGATGAGTCAAAATAAGTCTTTTATATGCAATTTCTCCAAGATATTTTTTTACCCAAAGATTCTTATCACTCCAGGCACTCGCATTTTCCCAAGGTGCGGTAGAAAGAATATAAGTGTCATATTTATTAGAAAGTCTTTCAAATGAACAAATTGCTCCACTTAATGGCCTCATGAGAGAAAAAATACCAGGAATTTCATCTAATCTTCCTTGATATTCAATTTGTATCTTCTCAGGAACATTTTTAATACCAGAAGCAAAATCAACGAGGACATTATCCATATCAACATATAATATCTTTTTCATTCTTATTATTTAGTTAATCTAATTTTAACTAATAATATCTTTCTCATCAAAAATATTAATTTTTAATTTTTTAAGAATTTTATTTGTAATTTCACTTAAATGATCTTGGTAAACCCCGTTTATAATGTTATTAATTCTTAAGTCAGGATTAATAGGAAATTCATGCTTTATAAATTGATAAAGCATATATTCTGATTTCTCTGAATAGAGATTTTTTTTATTCTTCTTTGCTAATTCATCCAAAGGGGGATCAAGGAAGATTTCAAAATAATCATTAGCTTTTAATCGTGTATGCTCTTGAACACTATGAAATAATGCAACAAAAGAACAAATTACGATACAATCACTTTGATCTATTAACAATGCCAATTCACTATAGAAAAGTGCTAATTTTCTTCTATCTTCATTTGAATATGAAATTTGATACGGTAAAACTCTTCTGATGTTATCACCATCCAAAATAACTATATTATTTGATACTTTTGTTTCTAATATAGATTTAAGATTTCGAGCAAGAGTAGTTTTTCCTGAACCTGGGAGTCCTGTTATCCATATAATCATATTAAAAAACTAGCCAATGATTTTAAGTAATTTACTTGGATAGTATTTAATCTAAGACCTTTACCTCCTTCACTAACGTATATAAATGTATACAAATCATCTGGATTCAATCCAATATCAATAAGCTGTCTTGCAATATAATAAATATGACTCCTATCTTCTTTATTGAAAACCACATTAGATAATATTGGACTTACATTTTTAAAAATATTTAAATGCCTTAGCGTTGAATAAGAATCTGTTACACAATAGAAATTTTGTTTAATATATCTCGAGAGGAAACGAACCCCCTCTCCAGTTTTACTAATACATACTAATCCCTTAGAAATATCTGAAGAAGCTATCAAACTAACACTTGCCGCCATAACATCTGCCTGGCCAAGATTGCTATTGTATACATATTCTAAAGATATATTTTTCTTATTTAAAATATATTTTTGTGTTATGTCAATAATAGATTGCATAGTGTTTATAGATTCATTAGGGTTAAGGCCTATGGCAGTCTCACCAGAAAGCATTAGACAAGAAGCGCCATCTAATACTGTATTAGTTATATCATTATATTCTGCTTTTGTAGGATGAATTGATTCTTGCATGCTATGAAGCATTTCAGTTGCAACAATAACCGGAACACCTAATTTATTTGCCTCAATCAAAATATCTTTTTGTAAAATACCAATTTTGCTTGGATTAGTTTCTACCGATAAATCACCTCTATCTATCATTATTGCATAAGAAATATTTAGTATTTTTGATAAATTACTGATAGCAGATGAATTTTCAATTTTAGCGACTGCCTTAGGATGCCTTCCACCAATATAGCTTTGTATTTTTTTCAAATAATCTGCATTATCAACAAAGCTAATTCCAACAAAGTCAATTTTATGATGACAACAAAAATCCAAGAAATATTTATCTTTTTGAGTTAATTCTTCTTTTCCAAATGAGCTATCTGGAATATTTATACCTTTACATTCTTTCAGAAAACCATCGCATTTAGCTTTAAGCTGAATAATTTTATTTTGTACACTTTCAACTTCAAAGGAGAGTCTTCCATCATCAGCATAAATTATCATTCCCTTCTTCGCCATTTTAAACAATATATTATTATTTACCTCATAAATGTAATTTGATTTATGGCCCCTCTCATTAAAGTCCTTTGAAACCAAATAAATTTTCTGATCTTTTTTGAATTTTTCTTTGCTTATATTAAATGTTGTTCTTATTTTCCTTCCTGGAATATCTGCAAGAATAGAAGCTGAAGGTGAAACATCTCTTATATTATTTATAGTTTTTATATGCCATTCAATATTATTATGAGATAAGTTCAATCTGAAGATTTTAACCCCTAAAGTGCTGAACGCCTTAAGACTCTCTTTTGTTTCTGTTCTTGGGCCTATAGTAGCTATTATTTTACTCATTATATTTATATAAGATCTTTTTTGGTCAAAACATTAGCTATTTGGGGTCTAATCAACCAATCAGGTAAATCTTCTTCATTTAGCATTAATCTTCTAACATTACTACCACTTATTTTACAAATCATATCTTTATTATGTCTACAGTGCTTATCTGTAACTATACATCTACATTTTTTACAGAAATAAGGTCCTCTTAGAAGAAGAAATTCTATATCAAGTAAATGTGCATATTTAGTTGCTATTTGATGAGCTTCATATAATTTATAAAAATTACCAACTCCAGCATGATCTCTTCCAACAATGAAATGTGTACAACCAAAATTTTTCCTAACTAGTGCATGAAACAATGCTTCTCTAGGTCCCGCATAAAACATGGGAGAATAAAACAATGAAAATATGACATTATTTTTTGGATAGAAATTATCTATTAATATTTTATAGGCTCTTACAATTGCATCTTTACTAAAGTCTCCTGGTTTTTTCCATCCAACCAATGGATGAATTAAAATACCATCACAAATTTCTAACGAAGTTCTTTGCAGATGTTCATGTGCTCTATGAGGAATATTACGAGTTTGAAATCCTGCCAATGATTTCAAAC
This sequence comes from Prochlorococcus sp. AG-311-J23, assembly GCA_003284375.1. Taxonomy (GTDB): domain Bacteria; phylum Cyanobacteriota; class Cyanobacteriia; order PCC-6307; family Cyanobiaceae; genus Prochlorococcus_B. The sequence continues at coordinate 27,546 of QBVL01000014.1, read as the reverse complement.
CTCTTTTTGCTTTTTCTGATTTAACCTGATCTGGAGACATAAAATATTTTTCATTTGTAAAATCTGGTGCTTTAAAAATCGTAGGTGTTCCTGAAATAAAATAATTTGGTTCATTTAAAAAATAGTTAACTCCCGGATGATTTTTATCTTTAGTACCAAATAAATTTATACATAAATCATCCTTATCCGGTTTATATACCTCTGAAACTTCTATAAAACCAACTAAATTATTTTCATAAATTAGATCAACTTTTTGCCCCCAAACTTTACCTGATAAGTTTTGGTCTCTTAATGGCATATAAATAGGTAGAGGATAAAAACTTCCATCCCTAAGCTTAAGCTTTTTCGCAATACTAATTAGATCAGATGAACCTACAAAATAAGATAAAGGGCTATAGACACCTATCTGCAAGTTATAGGCTTTACAATAATCATCTAAAGAAATTAATATTTGCATCTACAAAACATGAGTAAGATAATTTCAAGTTTATCTTGTTGAAATCAATAAACAATATAACCATTATAGATCCCTAAATAGATTGAAATCAATATGATTTGATCTTCATATATTATTTCTATTAAATCATATATTACTAGACTTTTCTCCTTCGATTGTTATGTAAGGAATCAGCAGATAATCCAGCCAGTGAAATTATTTGCTTAGCACAGGCAGCAACAACGCTCGATTGATTATTGATTAATCCTTTTTGCATCCCCTGCTCAAGATTTACGAGTAATTTTGCCACCATTTGCAGCCGCTCAAGATTGATCTCTTCAAAGTCTTTAACGATCAAATCGATTGTTTTCGCTGTAATCCTTCGAGCACGTCTTCTGTTTAATTCGTACTCTTCGATCACTCGGGTTGTTACAACAGTGCTACTTTGACCTTGCGCAAGTAAGTCAGTAGCAAAACCTGCCCTTAATTCCATCTCTTGTTTATCAGCTTTTTTCATATTCCAGCTCGATGCAATGAAGATTCAATTCCCTCTAGGGCATGAGAAAACACAATTACAACTCAGGAACCAAAGCAGGCATTAGATCCTAAGATTAATTCTTTTCTATTGATGAAAAGGCGGAATTAATTGATTCTGCGACAACTGAAAAATCAGAGTGACTGAACTTATTAATAAGACTTTTACCATTTCATTTCTTCTGATTTCGAAGCAGTTGAATCAATCTTTGCTTGGGCTTCTTAATCTGCTTGAACATATTTTTGAAGGTTTGCATTCATCTGATCTAACTGCTTTTTAGATGAGCGATGTGTTCTTCAAGCTGCTTTCTCTATAAGAAGGATTATTTAGCAATATCTGAAGCTAAGCTGTTCATTGATAGACGAATTTTCAGCCCCCGAAGTCAGATCATAGGAACAGCATTGATTATTATTGATAAGTATAATTTCTTCAACCTAATCCCACGCCTCTGGCCATGAGTGTTGCTAAAAAAGGTATCGAAGCAAAACCAACTAGTTCAATATTAATTATTAATCTTAATCTTGAAACTAGATTCTCCTTTACTTGAGGAAGAGTACCCTTACTAAGAGGTATTGCCCACAAGACGTAAGTAATGGTCGGATAAAGAGATAAAGAACCAACTAAAGCAAAGACTATTATTTTAGTCCAAAAGATAGGATTTTCTGTATAAAATTCAGAGCCCTGGCCAAACTTTATAACTCTATAAATACCACTTACCAAAAGAGCAATCCCAGCAATTCCATAAATAATATCTGCAATGACCATAGATATTGCTTCTTCCCTATTTGGATTAACCTTCAACGAAATACGTTCAAAGACCAAAGCACCAAAACAAAGCATAAAGCTTAAATAATGAATATACGCAACGGAAGCAGATTGCAATAAATCAGCAGGGAAAACAAGTCCGAGCACAATAACCTTTCCTGATCAAATAATACACTAACAGAAATCATAAATCACAGCGCGTGATGAGGTAGTTCGTTTCCAAGTAAAAAATTTCCAATTAACTTGGACAAATGATTCTGAAATATACTTTGGCTCATATCTATTAAAAAAAGCTAGTTATAACTAGATAATTGTGTTCAAATATTATAAGGAGCTAAAAAAAATATTTTAAAATCTATTCCTAGATGTATTTTAATAAATCATTTTACTAATAGATTATGCAAGCTAGGTTCAAAAAAATAAATTTGAGGCTATTTGCCTTTATTGTTTTAATTTTTTCAGCGCTATTTATTTTTGATGCAGATCAATTATATGCATCAGAAGGTCTTGACTCTAATTTAATAAAAAAAGTATCTCGTTCATATACCAAAAAATTCTGCAACTCCATTGGATTTGGACTTTCCAAGGAAAGCTCTATGAACTTTTCCCTACAAGAAAATAATCAAGTATTTAATAAAAGAAAAGATTTTAAAAGTATAAATAAAGAGGCTCTTGCTGAAGAAATAGCAATAGGAGTTATCGAAAAATGTGGTTACCCAATCAAACTATCAGGAGAAAAGGGTATTATGGAATTTAAAAATTACTATCTTTCAAAAGACCAGGAGTCTTTAGAATAAAATAAAGCTTTCAAGACGATATCTATACATAAACAATGGGTTTATAAAATATATTTCATAAGTAATTATACATCTCGTAAAAAATATGATAAAAACAAAAAATAATTTAATTAAGGAAAATCAATCAAAAGAAATAATGGAGCCAAGCGGACTCGAACCTCTGACCCCCTGCATGCCATGAAGCTCGAAAATTCCTCAATATCCTTGTTATAGATTCAAAAATAACCCCTTAAAAGTACCTTACACAATGTAAAGCGCGCATGATTGAGCGCATACCAGACACACCTAGTTATTGAGCCTTCTAATCAATATTGTAAAAGCTGATAAACAAGAGATCAATATTGAGCAAGTCGAAGTCGCAGGGCTTGTTGGTTTTCACTCGGCATTAAAGCATTTTCAAAAACTAATGACATCTTTTACATGCGAAACAGCATGGCTTGTTGCCTTGCTAATGGTTCCACTAATGCTGTTTATCTGGGCGTTAGATACGAAAATAACAAAAAACAACAGGCAAAGCATATGTATCAAGATGAACAACAGATAAGAAAAAATGATGTTATTAATTTATGTAGCGATAGTTACTAAAGCGTTAAACTCGCTTAGCAGTGAGCCGCAGCTTGACTCAAGCCAAGGAACGGGGACTTGAGCATATTCCGGAGACCATTGTGTCTTTAACTTACAGAGGCCTTAAGTACAACCAGCACAAAGAAGTTGTAGAAAAAGATCATGTCAAGCTTACTTATCGTGGTAAGTCTTACCAAAACTGATTGATTGAATCTCTAAAAAAAGCCCTGAAATTCAGGGTTTTTTTATGACTTAAAATTCTATTGATCATAAATTATAGTTTTTTATGATCAATTCCTTAAAGCCCGTACCCATGTTTTAGTGAGACCAGCTTCTAAAGTTACTTTTGGATTAAAGTTTAAATGTTCTCTTGCTTTGTCAATTGATGCAAGTCTTCTTTTCGGTTCATCATCAGGATAATATGCTGGATATGGAGTTAATTCATAACTTAAATCTATATTAATTGTTTCGCGAAATAATTTAACTAAATCTATCATTGATATTTCAGGTTTGTCATTACCAATATTATAAGTCTCTCCGGAAGCTCCATTTTTTATAACTTTAATTATGCCTTCAATTGCATCTGTATAATAACAAAAGGTTCTTGTTTGATTACCCGTACCATATATATTAACGGCTTGCTTTCTTAAAGCCGATTTTATTAGATTAGGCACCATTCTATAGTCCGTTTCAATAGACATTCCTGGACCATAAATATTAAATGGTCTTATTATCTTAGTGTTTACATTATATTTTTTATTATATATATAACATAATGTTTCACCAAGCCTTTTGCTTTCATCATAGCAAGATCTTGGCCCTTGGCATGATACATAACCTTTAAAATCTTCTGGCGTTGGAATGTTTTCAGAAGAAGGATTACCATAAATTTCTGAAGATGAAAAAAAGATAAATGTAGCATTCCATTCTTTACATTTTTCAAGTAGCTTCCTCGTAACAGTGGTACCTATATCTATTGTTTCAAGAGGATATTTCTTATAATAGACAGGACTTGCTAAACTAGCTAGATGTATAACAGTATCAAAGTTCTCTAACTTATTAAAGTCAAATTTAATCAGATCAGATTCTATGAAATTATATTTTTTAGAATCTGTATATTCTTTTTCTCTATTGGAGCTTATAAAATTATCAATACCGAGTATTTTATCAATATCAGAAAAGATAATACTATCTAATAATTTATTTAAAAGGTGTTTACCCAAAAAGCCATTGATTCCAGTTATGAGAACTTTTTTCATATATTTTTATTGTAATTGAGCTCTCTTATTTTAGGGTGAGGTAGTGGAGATATAAGAGCGTTAGGATTTAATTTAGGATTTGACATTATTTTTTTACTCAATTCTTCAAACATATTCCACGCAAAAACAATACATGCTGACTTCCTCTTTTCGATTTTATCAATTGCCTCAATAGAAGATATTAATGGGATTTTTGTTTTAGGGATATATTTACCTTGCTTTATATCATTATCTTCAATAATAAATTCGATTTTATTAATAATATCTTTCTCTAATAAACTTAAAAGTGTGACGGTTTTTGCTGGAGCTGAATAGCCATATAGTAAGGGATATTTTTCCGTTACTATTCTAATGGATTTATTAAGTAATACTTTTATATTCTCGACTTTAGATTTAAGTATTTCAAATTTATTTAATATTTTGCTGTCAAACATATTATCTAATTTAAGAAAATTCTTGGTTATTTCTTCATTCTTAAATAATATCATATTGTCTGACAAGTTATTTAATACAATTCGCATACTTCCACCATGAGTTGGAATATCTGATACGGAATTTAAGGTGAGAGCATATTTTTCAAATAATTTATTTAAGGGTTTAAAATGATGATAGGAAGTATGTTCATGGTATATCATGTCTATGTAGCAATTACTGATTAACTTTGGTAAATATTGTACTTCTATTGAGATTAAGCCATCTTCTTTGAGCAAGTAAGACATATTTTGAATAAATTTATTTAGGTCTCTGTTATGTGCAAATACATTATTTGCAGTGATTACATCGAATGCACCAAACTGGTTATGGATTCTACTGATGTTTTCATCTTTAAAAAAACCATTAAATATTTTATGTGATGATTTATTCGCTAAGTTTGACGCTGGTTCAATTCCAAAGGTTTTATAACCTTTGGAATGTAGTATATCTAATAATGTTGAATCATTAGATCCTATATCTAAAACTTTAATTTCTGAATATAACTTATTTTTTTTATTGAAATATTCGGATAGATCATTTGCAAAACAATTGAAATGAGACTTCATAGTTGAGGAAATACCAGTTTTATAAGAGTATTCACTAAACAAAATTTTCTGATCTATTTCAGTATTTAGTTGAACATGTTTGCAGTTTTTACATATGACCAAGCATAAATCATATTCTTTTTGTATGATTGATTGTTCGCAACTAGTTGTTAAATTATTAGCTAAAGGAGTCTTACCCAAGTCTAAAACCTGCTCTAAATTTTGCGAATTGCAAATACAGCATGTTTTGATTGTTTTGTATTCATTAAATGACATGTGATTCATATTCGTTTATTTTCTGTGCATGGAAATACATAAGAGTTTATATTATTGATTCAATCTTACTCCATAATTCTAATGCTTCCATGTTTTTATAATTTAATAAATCATTATTCTTTTCCTTCAGAAATTTTATAGTAGGTGGAATTCTATTGTCTCCTTTATATTCAGAACTTTCTAGAGAAAAAGGTGAATCTATTTCTAGTAGAGTTTGATTTATTTGTTTCCAACAGAATATATTTTCATCTGAATAGGAATCAATAAGTAGATTTATTTTTGGTAGTTTCTTATTAGAAACAAATTCAGATGACCAAGATGTTAGTTCGATATTTTCCTGGTTAGATATATTTGATTTATTTATATCAGAGTATCCAATATCAGAAAGTACTGCTATCAGGTGAATACCATAATATTTAATAATACCTCCTCCAAGTAATTGATTGGTTTTCCATGATGCTTTTTTCTTCTTTAAGTGCCTACTTTTGAATTTCCAAGTTATGTCAATCTCTCCTTTTTTGTGATTATTATGAATATATTTATACATATCAGCAAACCATTTTGTATATCTAAAGCTATAATTAATAGAATATATATTTCCCTTTTTATTTAATATACTTATTAAGTATTGTGCCTTTTTATAGTTTTCTGCGATTGGCTTTTCAAGTATTAGATTGTTAGAGTTTCTCCATAATCCTTTGTCACAGATTAAGCTATATTGTTTATCTGGAGGTTCTGCAAAAATTATTTTTAAAAATTTATAATTTACAATTTCTTCGTCATCAATATATTCTATATATTGAATTAAATCTTCATTTAGATGCTTTTTTGCGCTTGATGCTATTAAAATTTTTTTACAATCTATTGCTAATAAGGCAGGAAGATATACATTCAAAGCAAATCCCTTCCCAAGTAATAATATATATTCTACGTATTTATTTTTATCACACATTATGTTTTATTGATTAATCTTATGGACACCAATCTGATCTCAAGTATTTACCATTGGTTGCTGCTTCTGCCGCTTCGTTAAAAAATTTATAATACTGTTTATATATATCATTGTCATTAAATAAATGTTGATTTGATTTTTCGATTAAATCGTTACGCGTTCTACTTAGTAAGTTTTTATCCATTGCATAAGCTTTGCACAAATTTATATAATCCGATTGAGACGAAGCAATAGGTGGATTGCTGACTTTCATCTGTCTATAGCCAGCTATTGGTATTTTTGACTTTTGATTTTTGTATGTAATAAATGGCGTTCCAAAAGCCATAGACTCATAAAATGTATTCCCGCTACCGTAGTAAAGAGGGTCTAACACTATATCGCAATTTTTTATTATATATAGAAAATCATTATTATTCATTTTATCTAGAAAAATTGATCTTTTTAGCAATAATTTATTTTTTTCTCTCCACCTATCTTTTAACCCTTCTGTCACGCTATCAAGCGCGTCTTTTACAAGAATTATTCGAGAGTTTGGAATCTCTTTTAATATTTCTACTAAGATTTCATCGTAGTCAGGATGTAGTTTAAATAATGTCTGCATCAATCCGACATTGAAATATTGTTCCGAACTTATAATATGTTTATTTTTTATGTTCCTTTCATTTATAATTGGTTTGGAGTAATTGAATGGTAACCTGCTAAAGCGAACTAGTCGCTCAGTATAATTTTTATTAGATTCAATTGGCTCTATATCTGAAGTTATAAAGTAATCCATATTCTTAATTCCCGATGTATTCGTATGCCCTAAGCTGTTAACTTGTACTAAAGCCAATCTTGAGAGTGAAAGAATATATGTATAACCAGACATTCCAATATCTGGATAAAATAGTATGTCAAGGTTGTCTTTGATTATTTCTTTCTTAGCATTAATAGGCGATTTAGGAAGACATATCACTCTCTTGAATGATTTTTTTAGAATTTCATATTCTGCAAATTGATTTTTCCCTGGTGGAATATAAATTATAATTTCAAGATCAGTTTTTAGTAAGTCTAATATTACTTTTATATATAGTTTTCCAACCACATGAGAATATCTAAGACATTCAGAGCAGATACCCATTTTCAAATGATCATTCTTAGAAGTTGAATTTATTTTTTTGTCCGTAGAAAAATCATTAACCACTACTCCTTTTATATTTGAAAGAGTATTACTTAGATCTTCAAGTATTAGTTTATCATCTGACCTATTATGGTAAGGTAAATAGAAGATATAAGTATTAAAAACCTTATCATTTTTGTATTCCATATCATTTTTTTGTTTTAGTATGTGTATTTGTTCTTGATAATTTTTACGCTCAATATTTATCTGTGAAATATCTTTCATTATTCTTGAGAAATTAAACTTTGAATTTATATATAGCGAAAGATTATTTGGTTTCTTTTCTAAAGCAGCAGAGTAGTGTTTAATTGCCTCTTTTTCTTTGCCAAGATATCTCAATATGTTCCCAAGGTTGAAAATGGCCTCTGCGAAATCAGGTTTTAGTTCAATTGCTTTTCGAATGGATAATTCTGCTTCTTGTAATTTGCCAAGATCTCTCAATATCATGGCAAGATTAGAATGAGATTCTGCATAGTCAGGTTTAATTTCAATTGCTTTGCGAGTAGATAATTCTGCTTCTTGTGATTTGCCAAGATCATTCAATATGCTTCCATAATTAGAAAAAACTCTATGATCTTTAAAACCTTGATTTATTAAATATCGATAATATTTTATTGCTTCTGAAATATTACCTTTTAGATGAAATTGTATTGCTTGATTGATTATTTGTTCTTTAGAAGGTTTGGAAGGGGTGCTAGTAGTAATAGTAAGATTTCCTTGATTTTCTCCCAAAGGAAATGGAACGTTGAATATTTTCACTTCAACTCCTGCTTGCTTTTATTGCTTTTCCCTTCGGTCAATTTATTTGTTTTGAAAGGATATATTTATAAGGATTATACATGGCACTAAAATTAGACTCTAAAAATAAATTGATCCTCTTCATAATAAGCAGTTGTTCATCTTTATGAAAGGTGAAGTGATTAGTTAAGCATGATGCCTAAGGGTTTATATTGCGATATGCGCTAATCAGACAAAAATACAAACAATAGTCACAGTTTTACAAAGTAATCATAAAAAAAAGACCACCTTCTTAACAGTTAGAGGTCGCGAATGTTCTTTTCTCCACATTCCTAAACAGCGAAGTTTAAAAAAGCTGCTACATCATTCAAATTTCTTTTACGTCCAGATCCACAAATAGGAAGCGATTCATCAAAGTAAACCTCTGCATATCTCTTCATTAGTGATGCGCCGTTTCTTGGTCTAGGAGTCTTATTAAGTACCTGCAAAACTCTATTCATTCTTAATTTGGTATCTCTTAGCGTTGTCTCTCTTAGTCCAGCCTTTTCTTCAGTAAGAAATCTATTAACAGCTTCCACCCAATTAACTTGAACATTTTGTTGCTGGTCATCGGCTAATGGTTCAGAAGTTAATTTTGCAGCTTCTTTAAGAGAAAGATTATTTGCTTACATCCTATCGCGGATGTCATTAACAAAATTCAGAATTTTAGTTTGATTATCTGCGCTCCAATCAAGGGGTAAAGAAACCGAATTTCTAGGGTTATTCATCCCAGCATTTTCATCCACGCGAAGGGTTAGTTGAACCTTTCCGCGCATTGCGCGCACACCCCAACCTTTTCCGTGTTCAGATTTAAGTTGCTTCCTTAATAGTTGAAACCACTGTTCCCGCATCGGATTACAGAGCTGAAAATGAGCGTATAACTGCGCGCATAATAGCTATATCTTGCTATATCAAGCAATATCGTATTATTCACGCTTTGCCGCAAATTCTCTGAAATCTATTGCTGTGACTGAGAAAACCTAATGGAGCCAAGCGGACTCGAACCGCTGACCCCCTGCATGCCATGCAGGTGCTCTACCAGCTGAGCTATGGCCCCAAATCGTTCTAAACACTTTGCTATCAATAGTTCTCAAGGAATCTTGAGTTAAGCTCAAAATTTCTTAATAGTGCTTGATAGTGGCTGAAATAGCAATTCTGCGCAACAATATGCGCAATGGATTACCAGTCACATAGTGGCTTCTAGAGCTGATTCGCAGAAAATTTTTCTGCGTAAAACCAACAAACTCGTGAACAGCGAGGGTTGGTCTCTTAGTGGAATAGAAATAAAGGGAGTCCTTTATACTCAAGTTACCCCTAGACACCGTGAAGATGGCAGCAGAGAAACTACGTTTATTCCTTAAGAATGGAACAGTCGAAACCCAACCCAGATTACTACGGCGGTTGCAGAACTAAAAAGGCTTATTGATTATCGAAACCTAACCATTAAAGAAGCTGAGAAATTCATGAAAGCACCTTCTCAAATTCGTAATTTGGTTACGGGTGGGGCTGGCTTTTTAGGATCTCATCTGGTTGATCGCCTCATGAAGGCAGGAGAAGAAGTTATTTGCATTGATAATTTCCATACAGGCAGAAAAAAGAATGTTGAACATTGGATTGGTAATCCTTATTTTGAATTAATTAGACATGATGTAACAGAGCCTATCCTTTTAGAAGTTGATAGGATCTGGCATCTTGCTTGTCCAGCCTCTCCAATTCACTATCAATTAAATCCTATTAAAACAGCTAAAACCAGTTTTCTTGGAACATATAATATGTTGGGCTTAGCGAGAAGAGTTGAGGCAAGATTGTTATTGGCTAGTTCAAGTGAAGTTTATGGAAATCCAGAAATACATCCCCAACCTGAAAGCTATAAGGGTTGTGTTAACACAATAGGTATTCGTAGTTGCTATGACGAGGGTAAGCGTATTGCAGAAACTCTATGCAATGACTATTTGAGAATGAATAACACGCAAGTCCGAATTGCAAGAATATTTAATACTTATGGGCCCAGAATGCTACCAGATGATGGGAGGGTAATTAGTAATTTTATTGTACAGTCTCTCACTAAAAAACCTTTGACAATTTATGGTAAAGGATCTCAATCTAGAAGCTTTTGTTACGTAGATGATTTAATTGAAGGGTTGATAAGGCTGATGAATAGTTCTTATAGCAATCCTGTTAATATTGGGAATCCTGATGAAATTACTATCTCCGAAGTAGCAGATTTAATTAGCAAAAAATTTGATAATAATGAAGGATTTGAGTATTTAGAAATGCCAATAGATGATCCTTACAGACGACAACCTGTGATTGATTTTGCCCGTCAGAATTTAAAATGGGAGCCCAAAGTAAGCTTTATTGATGGCATTGAAGAAACATGTAGTTATTTTAGAGATTATTTCTCACATTAGTATGATTTTAAATTAATACAGTTTAAACCCTATATGTTATTCGAATCTAAATAAATTAGTATTTACCTTTAGATTACCCTTTATTTATCTTATGTCTTAAGTATCATAAAAAGACTTATTTAGGAAAGAAACCTATCTCTTAAAGAAACTGCAAATTTCATGCTTGAACATGTAGAGAGGGATCACGCTCCAAGCGTTAATAACTGGGAAACATAATTGAAGCTTTTCGAGCTTCCAGAAGTGACCGCAGAGGGAAAACGCTTAGGGATTTAAGACAAGGATGATAAGGGTTTTAGAAACTATTGCAGCTGATCCCAAGCCGAGAGATGGAAGAACTTTGATGAAGAGATTTGAAGAAATGCACTTCCATAATTGACCAGAGGGAAGACAAGGCAGAAAAAGAAATCTTGGAGTTGTAAAAGCCTTTAAAGTACTCAGTTAAGAAAACTGGAGAACATCAAAGATGGCTTCAAACTGATAAAGAACTTAAAAAATATTTGATTGGAAGTCCTACTAGAAGCAGCGCAGAAGCATTAACAGCGCCCACTCAAAGAAGAAGACTTAGAAGATGCTGTTAGAAGGTCTTGCATAAAATGAAAAGCATTAGTTGAGACTTTGCTTTGGTCCAGTTGGATTGTTCGGTTCTTAAGTACTTATTTTCTTTTCTTTTCTTCGATTGCAATAACTGAATTAATTCTCAAATCAGAAAACTCCATTGCTAATACGGCTGAGCAGATTAATAAATGCGGCAAGAAAAATCCAAACAACACTATCTTTTCAAAACAAAGCCATAACTATAGTTGAGCGGAACAAGGAAAACTCCACCTCCTAACGATTGAAGAATTGTAGTTAGGAATAGAAGCAATTAGTTTGCAAGTCAACCATAACTTCTATATCCGTTGATTATTCCTTTCTTAATATCTAAAATATATTGAGGCAAAATTTATGGTACTTTTCAAGAGAAAAAACATTTCAGAAATGAAGATATTGGATCGAAGTTAAGACCTCAGAGCAAGATATAATTGCTAAAAAAGTAAAAACCCTTAAAGTTAAAAGATGAAAGGTTTTGGAGAAAAGGATAAATCTAAAAAGCAAAAGGAGAGAAATAAGTATTCTCAAATTTCAAACAATAAGATACTTAACCAAGCAATTAAGTTTCATTCACAAGGAAATAATTTAGAAGCCGCGAACCTTTATCAATGTTGCATTGATAAAGGTTTTAATAATCCAATAGTCTTTTTAAATTATGGAATTATATTGAAAGGTTTTGGCAACTTACAAGAAGCAGAAATATACACGCTAAAAGCAATTGAGCTTAAATCTGATTTTGTAGAGGCATATTCGAATCTGGGAACCATTTATAGTGCTCTTGGAAAATCAAAAAAAGCTGAGATATGCTATCTAAAAGCAATCGAACTTAAACCTAGTTTTGTAGAGGCTCATTACAACCTTGGGAATATATTAAAAGATATTGGGAAATCAAAAGAAGCAGCAATAGCTTATCAAAAAGCAATTGAACTTAAACCTGATTCCGCAAATGCACATTCGAATTTGGGAAATGTATTGAGAGATCTTGGCAACTTACTTGAAGCAGAAATACACACTCGCAAAGCAATTGAACTTAAACCTGATTTTGCAGAGGCATATTCAAATCTGGGAAATATATTGAAAGATCTTGGAAAATCAAAGGAATCATTATTCTATTTACAAAAAGCGATCATATTAAAACCTGACTATGCAGAAGCATATTTAAACCTAGGGAGCACATTGATAGAAACAGATAAATTAAAAGAAGCAGAAATATACACTCTTAAGGCAATTCAATTAAAGCCTAACAATGCAAGGTCTTATTACAATCTAGGACTTATAATGAAAGACCAAGGTAAATATAAAGAGGCTATAAAATATTGTCGAAAAGCCGTAGATTTAGATAATAAATTATCTCTAGCTAAGGCAGAATTAATTATATGTAAAGGAATAGTTTGCGACTGGAGTGATCAAGATATACAAAAAAAATGGCTTAATACTATTGGAATTGATGGAAATTCTGTTCCTCCATTTGGTTTACTTCCATATATAGATAACCCTTTGAACCATCTAAAAAGGTCTCAAAAATTTTATAAAGAAAAATACCATCGTCCTTCAATTCCATTGGTTTCGTCAACCAAACAAAAAATACATATTGGTTATTTTTCTGCTGATTTTAATGACCATCCTGTAATGCATCTTATTGCATCATTACTTGAATTGCATGATAAATCACTATTTAAAATCTTTTTATATTCATTTGGAGAGAGAGATGATGAATATACTAATAGAGCTAAAAATTGTGGATGTACATTTAGGGAAATAAATAAATTAAATGAAATCGAAGCTGTTCAATTAGCAAGAAGTGATAATATAGATATTGCTATAGATCTAATGGGTTATACAAAACATAATAGGTTCTCTATTTTTTCATATAGAGTTGCCCCTATACAAATAAATTATCTTGGATACCCTGGCTCACTTGGAGCAAATAAGATTGATTATATAATTGCAGATAACGTTGTAATTCCATATGCTAGCGAGAAATTTTATAGTGAAAAGATAATAAGAATGCCTAACTGTTATCTATGTACTTACGATAAACTCGAAATAAGTAAAGAACCTTTTTTACGTGAAAATTTCAATTTACCTAAAAATTCATTTGTATTTACTTGCTTTAATGGAATGAAAAAGATTACACCAAATGAATTTGATATTTGGATGAGATTACTAACAAAAACAAAAGGAAGTGTTCTTTGGCTAAAGGATTCAAATAAAAACTCAATTAGTAATTTACGCAGAGAAGCGGAGAATAGAAAAGTTGATAAAAATAGATTAATATTCGCATCTAACGCTGAATTAAAAAATCATTTAGCAAGACATTCTCTTGGAGATCTCGCACTTGATACATTTGCTTTTAATGGCTGCACAACTTCACTTCATGCTTTGTGGGCAGGTTTACCAATTCTAACCAAAAGAGGTGAAAGCTTTTCTGCAAGATTTACAGCTAGTATTCTTTCTGTTTTGGGTATTCCTGAACTAATTACATATAGTGAAAGTGAATATGAAGATACAGCTTTAAGATTGGCTAATAATCCCAATGAACTATATGAATTAAAATATAAGTTAGGAAAGCAAAGAACAAAATCGTTGCTTTTTAATACAAAAATATTTACTAATGATTTAGAAAAAATATATAAAGACTTAATCAAAATTCATTTAAAATGCTAATAATAATATATAAATTGCTATAAATATACCGAAGATAATATTTTAAACTAATTAGTTAATTTTTGAGGATTAAATTTATTACAATTGGGAGCTATCAATTTAGGAAAAACCACCAAATTTATAAATAAAATGAAAACAAGAAAATAAGCTTTCTTTTATTCAAAAAGATTATGGTCTAGAGCAAATACGCTTTAATTATTAACAATGAGTGCACCCTCCTGGGACATTGAGCAGCAGGAAGCAGGAAAAGTTTAGTAGCTACTAAGGGATCTGCCTTATTCTAGATTGGACCTTTATAGAGACAAGACATTTTAGTATTAATCTATGCGATTATAAAAAAAAGACGTAAAAAGAGGAGTCCAATAATAGAAAGAATAAACTGCAATACGACAAGGGGAATGGAAAATTAGACTAGAAAGAGAGTAGAGTTAAGATAATTAATTTATTAGAATTAAAATAAATATGGATCCATATTCATCAAAGAAACATGACAATCTTGAGATACTAAGGCCAACATGCAACTTAGATACAGTTAAAGATGGCAGAGGCGGTATATTTACATGGATCCCAGATGAACCAATTGTAGAGTTTAATATGCTTTACTTTCAACCAGGTAAAACAAGAGGATTTCATTACCATCCACATTTTATCGAATACTCACTAGTAACTGAAGGATCAGGTGTACTCGTAACTCGTGATGACCCTAAAAATAAAGAGACGGAAAGTTTATTTCATTTAAGCAAAGGAATTTGTATTCGTACAGAAATTAATATTTATCATACAATCTATGCTATTACTGAAATGACAATAGTTTCAATGTTAACCAAAAGATGGGATGATTCTAATCCACCAATCGTAAAAGTCGATTCTTAATTAAGGCATTTAAATTGAAATCAATCGCATTAATTGGAGCAGATGGTTTTGTAGGAAAATCCATCAAAAAAAACATATTATATGATAAAAGTAACTCAATAACTTGTGTCACTCGAGAAAATTATGAAGCAGCAAGAGATGAAAAGGAATATGACATTATAATTAATGCTGCAATGCCATCAAAAAGATTTTGGGCAAAGCAGAATCCTAATAAAGATTTTTGTGAGACAGTAGAGAAAACATTTAATATTGTGACTAATTGGAAAAGTTCAAAAATAATTCAAATCAGTTCAATTTCTGCACGTTCACAACTAGATACCACTTACGGAAGACACAAAGCAGCAGCCGAAAAGCTTGTAAGTGATGAAAAGAATCTAATACTTAGACTAGGTCCTATGTATGGCAAGGACTTGAATAAAGGTGTGCTAATTGACATGAAAAATGATAAGCCAGTATACGTTTCAAAGGAAAGTTTATATTGTTTCGCCCCAGTAGATTGGATTGGTAAATGGATATGTGAAAACATCCATTTGTCTGGAGTTTTAGATGTAGGTGGCAATAATGCAATCAAATTGGATGAGATTGCTCAAAAGATTGGTTCCAAATCTTTATTTATCGGTCCCATAGATAATCAAATCATATCAAAAGAAATAAAAGATGCTCCTGAAGCGAGAAATGTGCTTGAATTTATTTTATAATGAAGTTAAACACACAAATATAAATTCAAATTGAAGACAACTAAAATTGATAATTGCCGATTATGCAAGTGCAAAGAATTAGTTCCAATATTTGACTTCGGATTACAAGCACTTTCAACCAGATTCCCTGCCGCAGATGAACCTGATGCAGAAATACTTCCTCTTAACTTAATTCAATGTCAGAATATTAAATGTAATTTAGTACAACTTACTCATGACTATGACTTCGATGATTTATATAGAAAAGGTTATGGATATCGTTCTGGAATAAATAAAACAATGCGTAGTCATCTCAATCAAATAGCAAATCAATTAGTATCTGAAGTCGAATTAAAAGACAATGATACTGTTTTAGATATAGCTAGCAATGATGGAACACTATTAAAAAGTTATGAAAATAAAAATATTAACTTAATTGGGATAGATCCTACAATTTCACAATATAAAGAATACTATAAAAAAGAAAGGACATATGTTTCATCAGAGTTTTTCACAAAGGAAGTATTTAATTCTATAAGTCCAACAAAATATGCAAAATTGATTTCATCAATCGCTGTATTTTATGACGTGCCCGATCCAAATCTTTTTATAAAAGACATAGCTTCAATACTTGATAAAGATGGAGTTTGGGTCATGGAGCAATCATATCTACCTCTTTTAATTAAAGATTTAGCTTTTGATAGTATTTGCCATGAGCACCTTGGATACTATGGATTCAAGCAAATAAAATTAGCCGCAGAAAGTGCCAATCTTAGAGTATTTAATGTTGAAACTAATAATATGAATGGTGGCTCATTGAGAGTTTTCCTATGTCACTCGAATTCAACTAGATTATCTAATGAAAATAACATTAATCGTATTCAGAGACTTGAATCAATTTCAAAGATAGATAATCATTCGACATTTATACTTTTCAAAGAGAAAATAATGTCAATAGGTGATGAGCTAGTTAATTTTATTGAAAAAGAGAAGAATAAAGGAAAAAAAATTCATATCTATGGTGCGTCAACCAAAGGCAATGTACTTTTACAACTTTTTGGGATTGGAAAAGATCTGATTGATGCTGCAGCAGAGCGAAATGAATGGAAATATGGACATAGAACACCTGGTACTAATATCCCAATAATATCCGAACAGGAGTCTAGGGAATCAAATCCAGACTATTATCTTGTTTTACCTTGGCACTTTAAAGATGAATTTATAAAACGCGAAAAAGAATTTATAAAAAAGGGTGGTAAATTAATTTTTCCTTTACCTAAAATGGAAATTTACCCATAAGAGTAATAAGCGAATTTTTTCATAATTTATTAATAGATTTTCCTCACTCGATTGTTATGTGAGGGATCAGACGCTCAACAGGTCATTGAAATTATTTGCCTAGCACAGGCAGGAACTCCAATGAATTGGTTATTAATTAGTCCTTTTTACATACACTATGCAAGATTTACGAGTGGTTTTGCCTCAATTTGCGGCCGCTCAATATTGATCTCTTCAAAGTCTTGAAAGTCGTCAAATCCATTGCCTTCGCACTAATCCTTCGAGCTCGTCTTCGAGACAAGCCATATTGCTTCGTTCGCTCGGGTAGTTACTACGTAGCAGCTGTGTCAATGATCAAGAAAGTCAGCAGAAAAAGCTGTTCTTAATTCCATCTACTGTTTATTAGCTTTTTTATATTTAAGCTCGATGAAATGTAGATTCAATTCCCCATGGAGCATTTGAAAACAAAGTGCCAACTCATGAACCGAAGAAGCCATTATATCCCAAGAGTTATTCTTTTCTATTGATGAAAAGGCGGAAGTCATTATTTCTCCGACAACTAAAAAAAAAAGATTGAATATTCATTTTCTCAATAGAAAGGTATTTACTATCTTTCTCATCACAAAAACTATCCAAAGCAGCTTCTGAAAAAAAATTCGCGAATCTACCAATTAATTACAAAAGATGGTTTTGTTTGTATTGCTTTCAAGGGCTTCTTCATTAAATTAGTTAATTTCGCAAATAGATAATGGATTTTATGTTTTTTTATAGAGTTGTATAAAAAATTATTCACCTCAAAAGTCATCGCCATACAAAAAAAGCCAAAATCAATCGATTTTTAACGTAAAAAGTTGCCTTTCAAGAGATAGTTGTACAAGATGATACTTTTCCACATTTTCTTTTTCCCCTCATATTGTAAAAAGTTTTGTCCGAGATTTTTGACAATAACATTTCAATGTATCAAGAGATACGAAGTCCTTGAGAACTGCTGCAATACCTGAAATTGAGGTGATCGATTATTTTTTTGTAATTAATCCACTTATTCAATTGACATGTCCCCTATTGAGATATTTTTCGAATTATGAATTTTGTGGAAAAGTGGAAAACTGCATTAAATGCATTTAAATATTAATTTATTACTTTTAATGAAAGCCAAAAACAATTCAACTAAAGGAATAACTTTCTAGTAGATGTATACAATGTAGCTCAAGCAAGTTTGGTCCTCTTCTAGGTCTTTATTTGACATTTCTACCTCCTTTTGATGATCATCGATTAATTAAATCCAAAAACTTCAATGTTTTCATTGCACAGAGTGTTTTTCAAAAAGAAAATAATTTGGCCCTGAATGCAATTATCTTTGTTTTTAGTTAAAAGTTATTGGCTTAATAAATTAATTTATTTTGCTGACTTTGAAATCACCAGAAGATAATTTAGAGCCATAGTGATTGCATGCATAATCCTTTCTCTCTTTATTGGAATAAAAACTGGACCTTTCAGATAGTACATATGGAAGGTGGAATTCACATTGAAGCAAAAGGACTGGGAGTTCTAATAAGAAGACCTTTATTAGCAACTGAAAGCCCATTTACAGCAGCAGATAATTTAGTTCATATTGAAGACAAAAGTAGAAAATTTTTATTCAACTCTTGGAAGTCAGAAAGAATTAATATTTCTAATTAGTATTAGAAATAACGTTAAGTTTTCCTCCATACGGCTGCTAATTTTCCCTGAACATGTACTTGTTCAGCATCAATTTCTATAGGTTCATAAGATGTATTAGCGGCTTCTAAACGAACTAAACTTCCATCACGAAAAAAATGTTTCAAAGTAGTTCCAAGTCCTTTGACCATTGCGCTAACAATAGTGCCGTTCCTCAGACGAGAAGGGTTATTAACAGGCTCCATTAGAACCATATCTCCATCTGCAATATAAGAATCAATCATTGAATCTCCATTTACCGTCAAAGCAAAGAGTCCTTTTAGTTGAAGAACTGAATTTAAGTCTAGAGTTTCCTGTACATCATCAAAAGTTTCAACCAACCCACCTGCAGCTATTGCTCCCAGAACAGGAACCCCCGAAATATTCTCCCCTATCAATTGCAGTGTTCTTGCCTGACCTTCTTGCCATTTTATCCATCCTTTTTGTTGTAAATGTCTTAGACGGCTTTGGATTGGGGCTGGAGATCTAAGGCCCATAGCTTGCATCATTTGCCTAATTGAAGGGCTGTGATGATGATCTCCAATAAAACCTACAAGCCAGTCATAGAGTTCTTGCTGTGCAGTAGTTAAAGCTTCTTCTGGCATTCGAATGGATTAAGTACATTTGTCCTTCAATACATATGTACCTAAAATATAGCAACATCGCAACCCTAAATACCTCCCAGTTGGACGGCGAGCAAGGCTTGCTGAACATGAAGCCTGTTCTCAGCTTGATCAAAAACATTACTGCTTTGATTCTCTAAAGCTTCTTCAGTGATTTCTTCTCCTCTATGAGCAGGCAAACAATGCAAGATGATCACTTCCTCCTCTGCAAGTTCTACTAATTTTTGATCAACTTTATAATTTTCGAAAATCTTTTTCCTCCGCAAATGTTCTTCTTCTTGCCCCATAGAAGCCCAGACATCTGTATAAATCACTTGGGCTTCCTTTACGGCCTTTAAAGGATCATTAGAAATAGATATTTTAGAACCAAATTCAGAGATCGATTTCGCCTTCTCTACAATTTGAGAATCTGCCTTAAAACCTTCTGGAGAGCAAATTTGCACATTAACTCCCAGCATTGCGCCGCATATCATCAATGAATTTGCAACATTATTACCATCTCCTATATAAGTGAGATTTATCCCTTTGAGCTCCCCAAACTTTTCTTGAATTGTGAAATAATCAGCAAGCGCCTGACAGGGATGTTCGAGGTCAGTTAAAGCATTAATGACAGGAATAGTAGACCATTCTGCATATTCTTCTATTTCTTGCTGAGAAAAAGTTCTAATTGCTAGTGCATCACAATAACGACTTAAAACCCTTGCTGTGTCTTTAATAGGTTCTCCCCTGTCAAGTTGTGTGATTTGAGGATTCAAATCAACAGTCTGACCTCCCAATCTTGCCATTGCCACTTGAAAACTAACTCTTGTCCTTGTAGATGCTTTTTTGAAAATCAATCCAAGAACTCTATTTCCAAGGTCAATTCTTCTGTTACCTGTTTTTAGCTGTTTAGCTAATTCAAATAAAGATAGAATTTGACCACTATTTAAATCAGAGGAGGAGAGGAAATTGCATTTACTGAAAGAAGTTAATTTAGAAGCTAAGCTTGAAGATACTGAAGCCATGAATAAGCCTCAAATATCCTTTATCGTGGATAAAGGATACAAAGTCAAGAGATTTAGTTAGAAACTTTCTCAGGCATTACACTGCTTGAAAGCATTTTAATTAAATCATCTCCTTCTATAACTTCTTTCTCAAGGATTTTCTGGGAGATATCTTCAAGTAATGAAAGATTATTTTTAAGTATGTTTAGAGCTTTTTCATGAGCATCATCTACCAAGCTTCTGACTTCTTTATCAATTGCTTGAGCAGTAGCGTCACTTAATTCTCTTCTGGGGTTGTTGTTGCCTCCAAGGAATTGTCCTCCTCCTTGCTTGTCATATGCCAACGGCCCCAAGATATCGCTCATTCCATATGTACCCACCATTTGCTCAGCAATATCTGTTGCTCTTTGTAAATCGTTAGAAGCACCTGTAGTTACTTTTCCAAAAATTATCTCTTCTGCAGATCTTCCCCCAAGAAGAGTAGCAATCTGACCTTGAAGTTCCTCCTTGGAATTTAGAAATCTTTCTTCAGTTGGAAGTTGAAGAGTATAACCTAAAGCGCTCATACCTCTTGGAACTATTGAAATTTTAGCCACTTTGCTTCCGCCAGGCATTAAATGTCCCACTATTGCATGACCAACCTCATGGTAAGCAACTATTTTCTTCTCATCATCCTGCAAAACTCTACTTTTTTTCTCAAGTCCAGCTACAACTCTCTCAATGGCTTCATTTAAATCTTTCTGCTCAACTTCTGGACGATAAGCTCTTGCAGCTAATAGAGCAGCTTCATTAACCATATTTGCTAAATCAGCACCTGCAAATCCACTGGTAGCTTGAGCAATACGATCAAGATCTATCTTTTCTGAAAGTTTAACTTTTTTTGTGTAAATATCTAAAATAGTCTTCCTGCCTGATAAATCCGGTCTATCAACAAGAACTTGTCTATCAAATCTACCTGGACGTAGTAAAGCTGCATCTAATACTTCGGGTTGGTTTGTTGCTGCAAGTACAATGACTGGTTTGTCAGTTGATGCAAATCCATCCATCTCAGTAAGTAACTGGTTTAGAGTTTGCTCTCTTTCATCATTACCTCCAACTACACCCATTGAACCAGATCTGCTCTTACCGATAGCATCTAATTCGTCGATAAATATAATGCAGGGAGCTTTCTTCTTGGCTTGTTCAAATAAGTCTCTAACTCTCGCAGCACCAGCACCAACAAATAATTCTACAAATTCAGAACCAGAGATGATAAAGAAAGGAACTTCCGCTTCACCTGCAACTGCTTTTGATAGAAGAGTTTTACCAGTTCCTGGAGGACCAACTAATAAAACACCTTTTGGTATTCTTGCACCAATATCTGTGTATCTTTGTGGTTTTTTGAGAAAATCTACTATCTCAGTGAGTTCATCTTTTGCCTCATCGACTCCTGCTACATCCTCAAAAGTTACTTTAGATTCATCATCAGGAACATAAACTTTAGCTTTGCTTTTAGTGAAGCTAAGTGCTCCCTGAGCTCCACCACCACCCATGCTTCTGCGAGCAAAGAATTGTAGAACAAGGATGAAAATCAAAGGGGGTACAACCCAACTAAGGATAGTTGTAAAGATATTTGGTTTTTTAGGGGGTGCTGCCGCAAACTCAACACCTTTTTTCTCGAGCCTTTGGGGCAGCTCCATATCGAATATTGGAGTTGTTGCGAGTACTGAAGGAGCTCCTTCTTCTACTGTAGAAAGTTCGTACCTTATTTGATCTTGAGTTATGTACGCACGTTTAACTTCACCATCATCAACTTGGTTTATAAAGAGGGAATAAGGAACTCTGGGGACTTGTGTGTTCTGGGTTGGGAAAAAACTGCTAAAAAGCAGAATTGCTCCAAAACCGATCAAAACTAGGTTTATAACTCCGAAACGTCTATTAGGTTGATTCTCATCCTGTCGTATTGGCATTAGCGAAAGCTTAAGTAATACCAAGTTAAACAACTTTCAACCAAATTGGCTTGTTTAACTGGGGGGAGATCCGAACGAATATCTAATTCTAAAAAATTAACCTTCTAAAGAAGTAGTCTCCAGCTAAGATCTCCCCCTTTTCGTTCTAAAAAAGAATGTTGCAATTTGTAGGTGGACTTAATCTCTTCAAATCCAAAATTGTTCAAAGGACTCATCGAAGAAATTCCTCCTAAGAGTTTTGGTGCAACAAAAACTACTAGTTCCTGGACACAATTTGCTTCAATTGCACTTGTAGCTAGTTTAGGACCGCATTCCCAAAGAATTTTATTACAGCCTTTTTTCGCAAGTGAAGAGAGCAATTCCAATGGACTGTCCGAACTTAATCTCAATTTCTCTGGACCATCTGGCAAATTATCAAGGAGAGATTCATCGCTCTCTGGCCCATAAGCAACTATTGTCCTAGCGATTTTTGTATCCCAAAGTTTTGCAGATGGAGGCAAGTTCAAAGTTCTTGAAAAAACAACCCTTAAAGGCTCAGAATTTGATTTTCCTCTTGAAGTTAAAAGTGGATTATCGGCCCGAACTGTTCCTCCTCCAACTATTACTGCATCGCACTTAGATCGAATTCTATGAACCGAATGCCTCGCAGGAATATCTGTAATCCACTTACTACAACCATTTGGCAAGCTAATTCTTCCATCTAAGCTCATTGCCCATTTTAAAATTCCCCAAGGGCGTCCATGACGAACTCGAAAACTAAATTCGCGATTAATTGATTCACATTCTTGACTCAAAACCCCCTCTATGACTTCAAGCCCGGAGTCTTTTAATCTTGAGATCCCATTACCTGAAACTCTTGGATCAGGATCGACCATCCCAATAACAACTGTTTTTAGACCTGCTTTTATTATTGCTTCTGTACAGGGGGGTGTTAATCCTTGATGGCAACAGGGTTCTAAAGTTACAACGATTGTCCCCTCAACCGACTTTTTCCCCGCCTGAGTAAGTGCTTCTATTTCAGCATGAGGATTTCCTGCGCCTGTATGAAATCCCTCTCCAACAAGTCTTCCATTCGAATCCAAAACAATAGATCCTACTAGAGGGTTTGGGCTTGTCCTACCCTCTGCCAATTGAGCCAGCTGGATTGAGCGTCTCATCCATGGCACCCATCTTTTTTGATTATCAGATAAATTAATCATTTTTATTCAGCCAATGATCTCCATTCACTTACTAAGTAGGGCGGAATTGGTAAATCATTTATCAATCCAGGCAAGCTGATTCTTAAAGGTCTATTTTTATTCAACTCAGCAATCAAAGTGCTTAGATCAAATTCGGCAGCAGAGTCATTCAAAGTTTCAACGTTGACTTTACTGTTTTTTGTAATGTCTTTTAGAGCCCAAGTTTTTCTCCCCGAACTAACTTTCATGCTTGTTGGATGATCAATTCTTAATGAACCTGGATAACCCACAATTCTTAAAATTAAATTCTTAGACTCTTTGGAACTTGGATAGACGATAATTTGCCAAGTTTGGTAATCCAAGTCTTTGAGGCTCTCGAAGCTTCTTTTAATCTCTTTTTTCTGATTATTTTGATTATTTAAAGTGATTTTTGAATCTGCATAGCTTCTATTTACATTAGTAAAAAAACAACAACAACAAATCAAAAGACAAGAAATTATCAAACGAAATGAATTACGAAATCCTTCCATCACCAATATCGTAATCTTCCGATTCAAGTAGTGCATCTAATGCTATTGCTGAGCGAACGAGTGACTGATATTTCTTTATGATACGTTGATTACGTTCTATAATTTTTGAAGGGTCATATTTTTCTGAATTATTAATAGGGTTTTCAAATACCTGGACATTATCATCCATTAATTCCAAATCTTTTTGTTGCTTAATCAGCGCTATCAAAATTTCATGCAGGCGGGATCTTCTGGTCAAGGGTTCCTCCTCTTCATTTTTTTTAAGATTCACAAAACTTTCAAACTAACTATTGAAGTTTTAGTTGATTTTCATCGAAAAAATAGTAAAGCTATAAAAAAGAAATTTTTCTACGGCCATTAATTTAAACCATGCATGATGAGTCAAAGCAGATACACGTAATAGGAATTGATACTTCAAGTATTGAAAGTTTTTTTGAAGCTAAAAAAAAATCAATTTTTAAAGCTGAAAGAATCTTTGGACCACAAAGAATTTTAGATTCATTCAAAACTTGGTTAAAGCATAAAAATATAAAAAATCATAAGTTTGAGTTCATTACAACTGACAAACTAAATAACTTTATAGATCAATTAAAAAAGGGAGAAAAAAAAACAATTGTGTTTTCCGGTGGTGATCCTCTTTGGTTCGGGATTGGTAGATTATTAGTTCAAAATTTTCCTTTATCAAAACTTTTTTTCGAGCCAGCCTCCACCTCTTTCCAGCTAGCTTTCTCCAGGCTTGGCAAGCCTTGGCAAAATACACAATGGATCAGTCTTCATGGAAGAGACCCGCTTCCATTTAAAAAAGCAATTAAAAAGCTTCCTTCCTCACTTGTTGTTTTAACTGACTCAAAGAGAGGTGGTGCTTATGAGGTTTATCAATTACTACATTCAATTGGTCTTAAGGAGAATTATGAATTTTGGTATTTTGAAAGGCTCGGATATCAAAATGAAAGAATAATCGAAATTAATTCAATTGAGGATTTTCCAACAAATATAGATCCATTACATCTTGTTATTCTTCTTAAAAAAGAAGAGCCGCTAATAAAATCAAAAGATTTACCTTTATTTGGAATTGTTGATTCGGTTTTCCTTCAAAATGCAGACTGTCCTGGATTATTAACAAAAAGAGAAGTTAGAGTTCAACTTCTTGCCGAACTTAATCTCCCAAAGCAAGGAGTAATTTGGGACATTGGAAGTGGAGTTGGGAGTATAGGTTTAGAAGCATTAAGAATATCTCCAAAACTGAAATTAGTATCCATTGATAAAAGAGTTGGAAGTAAAAATATAATTGAGGAAAACGCTAGAAGGCTTGGTGTTAAACCATCATTGATAATTGAGGATGAAGCATTGAATATTTTCAAACAAAATAAAATAACATATAATCTTTTACATCCAGATAGAGTTATTATTGGTGGTGGTGGCTCAATCTCACATTTAATTCTTTCAGAAGTTTTGAAGCTAATAGATAGTAATTGTATAATAGTAATACCACTAATATCATTAAAATCAATATCAAAATTAGAGTCGGTTCTAAAGCCTAAAGTCAACAATTTATCTATCAGTCAACATCAATCTTATAGAGGTGTAAGTATTGGAGAAGATATAAGATTATCTCCTATAAATCCTGTTTTTATTTTGAAGGGTGAAATTATATAATTTTATGTTTTGTCAGGTTTTGCAACGTGGGGGAGTGCCCACCCTAATTTATTTCTTAGAACTTGAAAGAACTCATGATCTGAAAGTCTAATGAACTTAACTGGATGATCACTTTTTCTAATTAAAACTCTATCCTCTGGCCACACATAACAGCCTGCACTACCATCAACTACCATCATTAATCTTTCAGGTGTGGCAGGAAAAACAGTCACTGGCTCTTCGTTGCTAAAGACAAGAGCTCTCGATGCTAATGAATGAGGAGATAAGGGGGTAAGCTGTAAAACTGGACAATCTGGAGTAATTACAGGTCCTCCTGCACTGAGTGAATAAGCAGTTGAGCCAGTGGGAGTAGAGAGAATCACACCATCTGCAGAAATATCTACGGGCGCATGCCGACCAACAGAAATTTCAAAATGACACATACTTGTCATAGGTTCTCTATGCAATGCCATTTCATTGAGGCAAAGAGCTTCCCATCTACATTGATCACCTCTCATAACACTTACTACCAGACTTGTTCTCTCCTCAATATTCCACTGCCTTGCAACTAAATATTTGAAAATTTTATCTATATCTGAAAGATAAGCCTCAGCCAAAAAGCCCAAATGTCCAGTATTTACAGTGAGTATCGGGATGCCCAATGGTGCAGTTTGTCTAGCTGCAGACAAAACGGTCCCATCCCCTCCCAATACAACGGCAAACATAATCGAAGAATCAAATCCATCAGGAATACATGAGTTGTATCCTTGTGAACTCATATATTGATCAGGATTAGTAAAACCTAATAAACCGCCTGCGCTACTAACTCTGACGACTTCAAAACCAGAATCTTCGAGTTTCTTTTGAAAAGTTTTTGCTGTCTTAACAGCAAGCTCTTTCCCGTCATTAACGATCAGTCCTACTCGGGGCACCGATCATACTTCACAAACTATCTATCAATATTAGCAATTAACTGTCAATATTATTTGTTTAATAAATTAAAAGTTAATTCAAAATATCCAACTTTAAAATTGTTCTAAAAATCTGAGATCACTTGTATATAGCTTTCTAATATCATCTAGGCCATTACGAACCATGCAAAATCTTTCAACCCCAAGTCCAGCCGCAAATCCACTATATTTTTCTGGGTCAATCCCTAATTCTTCTAAGACAGCAGGATCTACCATCCCGCAACCCATGACTTCTAACCACTTACCTCTCCATTGAACATCAACTTCTGCTGATGGCTCCGTAAATGGAAAATAACTAGCTCTGAATCGAATAGGAAGATCTCCAAAAAACGCTTTTAAAAAGGCCATTACTGTTCCTCTTAAATGACTAAAGTCAAGTTTTTCATCAATTGCTAAGACCTCTACCTGGTGGAACACAGGCGAGTGAGTTGCATCCACTGCATCTCTTCTATAAACCCGACCAGGAGAGACAATTCTTACAGGAGGCTTCTTACTTTCAAGGCATCGAATCTGAACAGGTGAAGTATGAGTTCTCAAAAGGTATTCTCCTCCCAGATAAAAAGTATCTTGCATATCTCTTGCAGGATGATCATGTGGAATATTTAAGGCCTCGAAATTGTAATAATCATTCTCTATCTCAGGGCCTTCAGAAACTTGATATCCAAGACCCAGGAAAAGATCAATTATTTGCTCAGTAGTCGTTATCAAGGGGTGCCGATGTCCTTGAGGAATACCTGTTGGAGGCGCTGTAACATCTATAGTTTCATTTATTAGTATCTGACTTAAAGCCTGAGTTCTTAAAATTTCAAGCTTTTCTTTTATTAACTCTTGCAATTGATTTTTTAAAACGTTCGCTCTTTGACCAATTAAAGGTCTTTCCTCACTAGAAAGATTTTTCATCCCTCCCAATAAAAGTGAGAGTTTTCCTTTCTTTCCAAGAAAA
>QBVL01000013.1 GCA_003284375.1 Prochlorococcus sp. AG-311-J23 | reverse complement strand
GATGGCCCTACGATACCTAGAGTTTCACCTTCATACAGTGAAAAGGTAACTTCATTAACAGCTTTCAACCAAAAAGAATTGAAGGGCCAGAAGCCTGTGTTATGCCAGCACCGTAATCTATTGACTTTCAATAATGAACTTCTTTTATTCATTATTTCTCTCTCTGATCCCTCTAAAGTCCTCCCTGAATCAACTAATCTTTGAGCAATATCAGTTTTTGGATTACCAATTATCTCTTTAATATTTCCAGATTCAACTATTTGCCCATAATCAACTATTGCGATTTTATTACACCATTTATATGCCATAGCTAAATCATGAGTAATCAATAGCAAAGCAGCCCCAATCTCATCACAAATTAAACTCAATTCACTCATAATTTGATCAGCAATTATTGTATCCAAGCTAGTCGTAGGTTCGTCAGCAATTATCAAAGGAGGTCTTAAACAAATTGCCAAAGCAATTGCAACACGTTGTCGCATCCCTCCACTAAATTCATGTGGAAAAGAGTTAAATCTTAAGGGATCTATTCCAACTTTTTCTAATAAGGTTTTAGCTTTTTTTACTAATTTATAAATTGGTTCAGAATTATCATGAGCTCTAAAAGTATCCACCAAATGATCACCAACAGTCATTAAAGGATTTAAACGTGACATTGGATCCTGAAATATCAATCCAACCTCTTTCCCTCGAATAGTTTGCAAAGAATCTTCTTCTAATTTTAATACATTTTTTCCATTTAAAAAAATCTCGCCATCACATACACATCCATTAGGAAGAAGCTGGATTACAGCCTTAGCAACAGTACTTTTTCCACAACCTGATTTACCAACTAATGCAAGCCTATCGCCACGTTTCATCTGCAGATTTAATCCGTTTAATACGTAATTAGTGCTATCTGGATAAATAGCATGCAGTTTATTTATCTTTAAAACTTCTTTTGAGCAATTATTCATAAAAAGGTAGCAAGAAATGTTGAGTTTGAATAAAATAAAACAAGCCTCGGTGCTGATGCCAAAAGTCACCTCTGCACACAATTCAAACCAGACAAATACGGTCTGTGATGAATTTTTTGCTGGCCAGCCGCAACTTAGAACTCATCAGATCAAACATATTGATGATTATGAAATTATTTTGCCAGAATGGTTAAAAAATTGCATTAAAAATATCCCACCAGGAATAGGAGCAAGTTGCCCAAGAGATTCTGAAGCACTGTTAGTGGCTGCTTTTGATCTTGCATATCAATTACATAAAGGTCAATTCAGGAAAAGCGGTGAACCCTACATAACCCATCCAGTTGCAGTAGCTGACTTACTAAGGGAAATAGGTGCAAGCGCTAGCGTAATCGCAGCAGGTTTTTTGCATGACGTCGTAGAAGATACAGACATAACACCAGAACAACTGGAGGGATATTTTGGAAGTGAAGTTAGATATTTAGTCGAAGGTGTTACTAAATTAGGCGGAATCCATTTTAACAATCGGACAGAAGCTCAAGCAGAAAACCTACGTAAAATGTTTCTAGCTATGGCTAGCGATATTCGAGTTGTACTAGTTAAGCTTGCAGATAGGCTTCACAATATGCGTACTATTAGTTACTTAGGAGAAGAGAAGCAAACTCGAATAGCTAAAGAAACAAGAGAAATTTATGCTCCACTCGCCAACCGTTTAGGAATAGGACGCTTAAAATGGGAATTAGAAGATTTAGCATTTAAACTTTTAGAGCCCGATTCCTTCCGAGAAATTCAACAACAAATAGCTAGTAAGCGTAGCGAAAGAGAAGAGAGATTGAAAACAACTGTTCAATTACTAAAAGATCGTTTGAACTCCGCAGGGCTTCATCAATGTGAAGTAAGTGGTAGACCAAAGCATTTATATGGAATTTGGAGCAAAATGCAAAGACAACAAAAAGAATTTCATGAAATTTTTGATGTTGCTGCACTTAGAATTATTGTCTCAAACGTCGAGACATGCTATAGAGCACTTGCTGTTGTACATGATACATTCAGGCCCATACCCGGACGTTTCAAGGATTATATAGGTCTTCCGAAACCAAATGGTTATCAGTCCCTACATACCGCTGTAATTGGCAGGCACAGGCCTATTGAAGTACAAATTAGAACCCCAGAAATGCATAGAGTTTCAGAATTTGGTATTGCGGCTCACTGGAAATATAAGGAAGGGGGATCTCCAGCCAATCCTGATTCAGAAAAATTTAACTGGTTGCGTCAATTAGTTGAATGGCAACAAGAAGATGGTGTTAATGATCATAATGACTATCTTACATCAATCAAAGAAGATTTATTTGACGAAGAAGTGTTTGTTTTCACTCCAAAAGGAGATGTTTTGGGCTTAAGGAATGGTTCAACGGCAATCGATTTTGCCTATCGCATTCACTCTGAAGTAGGCAATCATTGCAACGGGGCTAGAATTAATGACCGTCTATGCGTACTATCAACACCTCTGGAAAATGGAGATTTTGTAGAAATCCTCACTCACAAGAGCTCTCATCCAAGCTTGGATTGGTTAAACTATGTTGCCACACCCACAGCAAGGAATCGCATAAGACAATGGTATAAAAAAAGTCATCGTCAAGAGACAATATCAAGAGGGAAGGAATTATTAGAGCAAGAATTTGGTCGTAAGGGAATTGACAATTTACTCAAAGGTCAAGCGATAACAAAAGTTGCGGAAAGATGTAATCTAAAGACTACGGAAGATTTATTAGCTGCACTTGGTTTTGGGGCTTTAACTTTACATCAAGTAATTAATAGATTCAGAGAAGAAATAAAAATACTAAACCAAGCACCTGAGACCGAATTAAGTGATATCGAGCTAGCCAACAAAATAGGAACACAAGCAAATTTAGCTTCCAATAAATCTAAAGTATCTCAAACAAAATATTCACCCATAGTTGGATTAGAGGGACTCGACTATCGACTAGGGGGGTGTTGCAGTCCTTTACCGGGAGAAGCAATACTTGGAACAGTTGCGCTTGGCAATCATGGTATCACCATACATCGTACTAATTGCGTCAATATAGAATCAATACCTAATAGCAGAAGACTATCAGTCCAGTGGAATACAAATGCACGTATCAAAGAAGAGAAGTTTCCTATTCAATTAAGGATTGAAGTTATTGACAGGGTAGGTGTACTTAAAGACATATTAATGAGACTCTCTGATAGAGGTATTAATGTAATCGATGCAAGAGTTCAGACTTCACAGGGAAAGCCTGCATGCATAGACCTGAAAGTTGAGCTTGAAAGTGTTAATCAATTAGAAATCACTATTAATCAAATTCGTTCAATGGTTGATGTTTTAGATATTGCCAGAACATGATTAAATTAACCTTTTAAATAATCCGATAGATTTTAAAAAGGTTATATCTAATATATAAAATTTACATTTTATGAGAAAGTTTTTTGAGTAAGAAATACAGACCAAGTCCTCCAACTATTCCAGTTAAAAGGCCCATACATATCGAGCCCATTATCAGACGAGAACTCAAGTACCATCCTTGAGACCACAATTCATTAGTAGTTATATGGCTAAAATCTACTATATTTTTATTTTTATTGAGTATTAGAGAGCCTAGTCTATAATTGAAATAATAAAGAGGAACATAAGTAAATGGGTTACTAATCCAGGTCCCAACAGCAGCCAAAATACTATTACCCTTGAAGATTTTTGCTAAAAACACACCCATCAGGGTTTGCAAACCAAAGAATGGAAAACAACCACTAAATATCCCTACGCCGAATCCTAAAGCTCTCTGAGAGGGAGAACCTTCCTGATTCCAGAGCCAAGAGCTAAATTTACGAATTCTTTGTATTAGATTTAGGAAGATTTTTTTCATATTTAAAAAATCTTGGTCCAAAAAAGAAAACTAAGTTTGATCTTAGTGAAGATTGCGTGATTATTGACTAATGAATTCGTTTTCCCCGACTGAAGATACTATTGCTGCAATTGCAACCGCCGTTTCTCCCGGCCAAGGAAGTATCGCTGTCATTAGGATCTCTGGCTCCTTAGCCATAGAGATAACTAAAACTATTGTTCATATTCCTGGAAAGCACGATTGGAGCAGTCACAAAATTCTTTATGGACATGTAACCGAAGCAAATCAAACAATCTATATCGATGAAGTATTAATTTTAATAATGAAAGGACCGCGAAGCTTCACAGGTGAAGATGTAGTAGAAATTCATTGCCATGGTGGAATAATTGCAGTCCAGAAGATCCTTGAAAGAATCCTGAATATTCCAAGAGTTCGAAGAGCAGAACCGGGTGAATTTAGTCAACGAGCAGTGCTCAATGGTCGCCTTAGCCTTACTCAAGCAGAAGCGATTAGTGAGCTGGTGTCAGCCAGGAGTCGAAAAGCAGCAGAACTCGCGATTAATGGAATTGAAGGAAATATTCAAACTACGATTCAATCAATCAGGAAACGATTGATTGAGCAACTAACAGAAATTGAAGCAAGAATAGATTTTGAGGAAGATCTACCAACCTTAAATGAGACACATGTAAAGAATGAAATTGTCGCAATTAAAAAAGATCTTAACGAACTAATTGTTAATGCTAAAAGAGGATCTTGGGTTCGTTCTGGTTTAATAGTTGCACTAACTGGAAAGCCTAATGTAGGAAAAAGCTCCTTACTTAATAGGCTTTGTAAACAAGAAAAAGCTATTGTGACTGACCTGCCTGGAACTACTAGAGATCTATTGGAAAGTGAGATTGTATTAGAGGGAATACCAGTAACTTTTATTGATACAGCAGGTCTAAGAGATACTGAAAATATTATAGAAAAAATTGGTATTTCAAGAACTAAAAAAACTTTAATTCAAGCTGATCTCATCATATTAATTTTTGATTATTCAAAAGGTTGGACTAGCCAGGATGAATCGATACTAAAACAATTACCCATAAATATTCCATTCTTAATTGTTGGCAATAAATCTGACTTAAAGAACAATCAATATTTAGAAAGAGTTCCCAAACATCTATTAGAAAAAGAAAATCTAGTTATTATGAGCGCAAAAACCGGAGTTGGTGAAGATGATCTAATTAAGTACTTACTAAAAACATGTGGTGCTTCTCAAGCTCATGGATTGCTTATTGCTCTAAATGATAGACAACTTGATCTAGCAAAGTCAACGATGGAATCTCTGGAAAATATTAATAAAGTTTTTGACGAAAAGCTACCATGGGATTTCTGGACGATCGATTTAAGACAAGCTATTAATTACTTAGGCGAATTAACAGGGGAAGATTTAACAGAGAGCTTACTTGATAATATATTTTCAAAATTCTGTATTGGTAAGTAATAAAGCAATTTTTATCTACTAGTTATTGTCAATTGTGAAAATATAATATAAGTAATAGCAAACGCCTCCAATTAATAGCGCAACCATAATATTCACACTATGAACAATGTCCACTAGATAGATACAAACGAGATTAATTTAATTAAAGCATATAGTGAACATATCACAAAGAAAAAATATTAAAAATTTCTATTTTCTTAAAAATTATAAAGACAAAGATAAGCAGATGAAATTAAAAAATAGAAAAAGATATTTTTTATAATGGTTTTAAGATTGGTATAGTAATAAATGTATTTGTTCTATTGTGGATCTTCGCTCACCCAAGCTACATAAAATATTAGACACCTGGATTGAGGAAGATCTCGGCAATGGAGATCTCACAAGATTTGTTCTCAGCGACAGAAGTGCATCAGCGCATTGGGTTGCGAAAGAGGATGGAACTTTTTGTGGTGGAGATCTGGTCAAACTGATATTTAGAAAAATTGACCCTAAAGTTGATATTCGAGTTCTCATAGATGATGGTCAGAAGTTTGAAAAGAATCAAAGACTACTAGAGTTAAAAGGGCCTTCCTCTTCCTTAGTAGCCGGAGAGCGAGTAAGTCTGAATGTTGCCATGCATCTTTCTGGTATAGCAACATCGACAGCTGTACTGGTAACTAAACTATCAGGATCAAAGGTGAAGTTAGCAGACACCCGTAAAACAACTCCAGGTATGAGAATATTCGAAAAATATGCCTTTCATTGTGGTGGCGGCGTTAATCATAGACTTGGATTAGATGATGCTGCCATGTTGAAAGAGAATCATATTGAATGGTCGCAAGGCATTAGCGAGAGTATCAAAATCTTGAAGAATACTATTCCATGGACAAAAAAAATAATAGTCGAAGCAGAAACTCCCTCCCAAGCGAAAGAAGCTGTAGAAGCAGGCGCTGATGGAGTTTTACTTGACGAAATGTCTATTCAAGCTATAGAGCAATTAGTTCCAGAATTACGTCAACTTTCAAAAAATAGTAACTCCAAATACGTCTCTAAATATATTGTTATTGAAGTTTCTGGAATCAATCCTAATAATGTATCAGACTATATTTTTACAGGTATTGATCTAATCTCAACTAGTGCGCCAATCACTAAAAGTAAATGGTTAGATTTCAGTATGCGCTTTGACTAAAAATGAATAAACAGTTTTCTAACAACCTCTAAAAATCTCAAAAGTAACTACCTAACCATAAACATCATGCTTGAAATATCCGCCAAATTAGAAGAAGCTCTTAATAGAGCTTTCATCAAAGTATTTCCACAAGAGGCTAGAAGTTCAAAAACTACTTCAATACTTACAGGTTCTAATCTAGTCTTCGCATCCAAGCCTGAATTTGGAGATTTTCAAATAAATTGTGCTTTATCACTGGCTAAAGAAATAAAACAACCTCCTCGAGATATTGCACAACAAATAGCTAATCAACTACAAAAAGATAATGATTTCGTTAAAATATGTAACCCACCAGTAATTGCAGGTCCAGGTTTCATAAACCTATCTATAAATTCAAAAACACTTATATCTGAAATTCATTTTCGTTTAAATGATAAAAGATTGGGAGTGCCTCTAAAGAAATTCAGTACTGACAAAATAAAAGAGGGGAAAAGCACTAACCGCGTGATTATTGATTTTTCCAGTCCAAATATTGCTAAAGAAATGCATGTTGGGCACTTACGATCAACAATTATTGGAGACTCTCTAGCACGGATTCTTGAATTCTGCGGTTATGAAGTCTTACGACTCAATCATGTAGGGGATTGGGGTACACAATTTGGCATGCTTATTACTCATCTGAAGGAGGTTGTACCAGAGGCACTCCATACAAAAGATGTGGTAGAAATAAGCGATCTTGTAAATTTCTATCGTCAAGCAAAAAAAAGATTTGATGAAGATCAAATCTTTCAAAATAAATCTAGAAATGAGGTTGTTAATTTACAAGCAGGTGATAAAGAAAGTCTAATTGCGTGGCAATTACTCTGCAATCAATCCAGAAAAGAGTTTCAAAAGATCTATGATCGACTTGATATCAAGCTAACTGAAAGAGGTGAATCCTTTTATAACAAATTTTTAGTAGATATTATTAACGATTTAAAAAATAAAAATCTATTAATAAACGATCAAGGAGCTCAATGTATTTTCCTTGATGGCTTAGTAGGAAAAGACGGTAAACCTCAACCAATAATTATTCAAAAAAGTGATGGGGGTTTTAATTATGCAACCACTGATTTGGCAGCAATTAAATACAGATTAAATATTCCTCCGCATGGAGATGGGGCATTCCGTTTAATTTATGTCACAGATGCTGGTCAAGCATCACATTTCTCTGGAGTTTTTCAAATTGCAAAGCTTGCAAATTGGATTCCTCCAGATTGTCAAATCGAGCATGTTCCCTTTGGTCTCGTTCAAGGAGAAGATGGTAAAAAGTTGAAAACTCGTTCTGGAGAAACAATTAGACTCGTTGATCTTCTTGATGAAGCAATTCAACGAGCAAGAGACGATCTCAAAAATCGTCTCAATACTGAAAGCAGATCCGAAAATAAAAATTTTATAGATAAAGTTTCGACTACTGTCGGGATTGCATCAATCAAGTATGCAGATCTAAGCCAAAA
The DNA here is from genome assembly GCA_003284375.1 of Prochlorococcus sp. AG-311-J23. Lineage (GTDB taxonomy): Bacteria > Cyanobacteriota > Cyanobacteriia > PCC-6307 > Cyanobiaceae > Prochlorococcus_B. The sequence continues at coordinate 32,891 of QBVL01000013.1, read as the reverse complement.
TAGAATTTCTAATTACCAATTTAGTTTTGATAAGATGCTTTCTTTGCAGGGGAATACAGCCCCATACTTACTTTATGCATTAGTGCGAATTGCTGGAATATCTCGCAAAGGTGGAGATTTAAATGTATCAAGTCAGAATATTCAGTTTAATGAATCACAAGAGTGGGACTTGATTCGCAAGCTATTGCAACTTGATTGTATTATCGCTGAAGTCGAAAAAGAACTGCTTCCTAATCGTCTATGCGGGTATTTATTTGAATTAAGTCAGACATTTAACAGATTCTATGATCAAGTTCCTATTTTAAAAGCAAGTGAACCTTCAAGAGCCAGTAGACTTATTTTATGCTCTATCACTGCAGAGACACTTAAACTAGGGATGAGTTTGCTAGGCATCCCCACTCTGGAAAGAATGTAATGGAAAAAACAGAAAATTCATTTTTTGAGCTACCAAACCCCAGGAAAGATATCGAGGATTTACAGCCCTATTCAGCACCACTAGAAGGAAGACGAAATTTACTAAGACTAGACTTTAATGAAAACACTATTGGACCAAGCCCACTAGTAATTAAATCTCTCAGAGAAATAAGCAGAGATGAAATCTCTGCTTATCCTGAATACTCAGGTTTAAAAGAAAAAGTAGTAGAAAGTCTCATTAAACAAAATTCAAATGTGGATATCAACTCGTCTGAAGTTGGTATCTTTAATGGAGTAGATGCAGCAATAAATGCCATTTTTCATGCCTATGGCAACTTTGATGATCTAATGCTAACAACATCGCCTACTTTTGGATATTATACTCCTTGCGCACAAATGCGAGGAATGAAAATCAAAGCAATACAGTATGAGGGGGGAGATTTTCAATATCCATTTAATAGTATTTGCGAATTCCTCACTCAAAATAATCCAAAAATTTTGCTCATCTGCAACCCCAACAACCCCACTGGAACGAGGTTAAGCCCAGAAAAAATTATAGAAATCAGTAAACTTTCATCTAAAACACTCGTTGTTGTGGATGAACTGTACGAGGCGTTTACAGGTGATAGTGTTCTACCATTTGTAAATTTCCAAACAACACCTAATCTTGTTGTATTAAGATCGCTGTCTAAAACTGCTGGCTTAGCAAGTTTAAGAATTGGATTTGCTATTGGTCATTCTAAAGTAATTAATATAGTTAATAGAGTTACTGGCCCTTATGACGTCAACAGCTTTGCTGTAATCGCTGCTTTTGCAGCACTTAAAGATCAATCTTATATTGACTCGTATGTGCACGAAGTACTTGAGGCTCGTGATTGGATAAAAGATCAATTCGATAAGCACCACGTTAAGCATCATATTGGTGGCGGAAACTATTTTCTACTTTGGCCAAAATTAAAGCCACAACAAGTTGAGCAAAAGCTTAAATCATCTGGAATTCTAATTAGAAATATGGATAAGAAAAAAAATTTAAAAGGCTCTATCAGAGTGAGCATAGGAACCATTGAGCAAATGAAAAGATTCTGGTCAGCTTACAAAATTGCAGACGAAGTTTAGCTTCAATTAATTCATAACGTCTACAAAATTGAGATAATCTAGGTAGATTCTGCTATCTCTAAGAAATTAGAAAGCAACTTATGACCAGCTTCAGTTAATACACTCTCAGGATGAAACTGTACGCCGTATATGTGCGGATAATCTTTATGAGATATTCCCATGATTGTTTCATCCTCTAACCAGGCTATAACCTCTAAGCATTCTGGAAAACTCTCTCTCTCGGCAATTAAGCTATGGTATCTAGTTGCTACTAAGGGATTAGGCAAGTCTTTAAATATTCCAGTACCTCTATGCAAAACATTAGATGTCTTTCCATGCATTAATTCTTTGGCTCTGATTATTTTCCCTCCGAACGCTTGTGTAATAGCTTGATGACCAAGACAGACACCAAGGGTGGGTATTTCAATTGATAACTCAGATAAAATATCCAGACAAACCCCAGATTGATTGGGATCTCCTGGACCAGGAGATAACAAAATCGCATCAGGGTTTAAATCTTTAATCTCACTAATCGTAAGAGCATCATTACGTTCGACTCTTACTTCTGATGCAATAGGATGCTGAGAAGATAATTCGCCCAAATATTGAACGAGGTTATAAGTGAAACTGTCATAATTGTCGATCACCAAAAACATAATTTTTAAGCCATTAAACTCCTAACTGTTTAAGTAATGGAGGAAATAATAATAAAACAGCAATCAGCACCGAACTGATTGAAGCTACTAAAACTGCCCCAGCTGAACAATCTTTAGCGATTTGCGCAAGAGGATGGAATCGTTTCCCAATGGCCAAATCAACAACAGATTCAATCGCTGTATTAAGCAATTCAACTACTAATACACTAGTGGCTGTAAGGGCCATTATTGCCAAATCACTCTTATTAAGGCCTAAAAAAAAGCTTAAGCCAAATGCACCAAATGCAAAACCAACATGAATCCGAAAATTTCTCTGGGTCGAGAAAGCATATTTTAAGCCTTTAGCTGCATATAAAAAGCTAGTTGGTAGATCTTTAGCTATCTTCCACGATGACCTTTTATTGGCTCTTTGAAGAGTTTTAGACATGTCCCTAACTTCTCTCTTAGAGTCATTCGATATCTCAGGAACCATATTTGTGACTCTTCAACTCTTTATTTTAAAGAATACCTCTAATATCAAGAAGTTGCTCTTGAATCAAAAGCATTTTATTAAGGCTCTCTTCGTCGCCATGGTCCCAACCCAAAAGGTGTAAAAGACCATGAGTGGCAAGCCATCTTAGTTCTCTAAATAAATCAGCATTATTATCTTTGGCTTGCCTGATTGCTGTCGGGACTGAGATAACTATGTCACCCAATTCGATACATTCATTACTTACGCCAAAAAATGTCTCATCAATTATGGGAAATGAAAGCACATCTGTAGTTTTTGATTGACCAAGCCAGGCATGATTCAAATCAAGAATTTTCTTATCATTAGTTAATTCCAACCCCAAGCTAAATTGAGACGAATTTAGTACTATTTCCGGACACTTCAATGCTGAATTTACTTGTATAAATCTAATCCAGCTCCCTATCTCCTCAATCCATTTACTTGGATTTTTCATCAACTCTAAAGTCTCACTGTTCACAAAGACATCCAAATCTTGAACTGGGAAGGGTGTAAAACAAAGATCTAAATCTAATTTATTAGAGCTTGTCGAGGAATTTCCCATAAAGTTATTGAGGGATATGAGGTTTACCAAGCACAGCAACTAAAAGAATAAATCCTAGGAAACCCAAAGCTGTTAACCCAAAATGAGAAAGGCTTTGACTACCTTTCCGAACCATATTTTTCATCGCAAGTTTGACAAAACTTGGAGGTGGGGTTGCTTTCTTGGTGACGTCATCAGAAATAATTTTATTATTCATATCTAGTTGATTTATGATTCTTCAATATTTTGCCTTAAAAGAGACTGAATAAAAATATCTATTTCTCCATTCATTACTGAATCTACATCAGTTGTCTCTTGTGCAGTGCGTAAATCTTTTACCATTTGGTACGGGTGAAAAACATAATTTCTAATTTGATTGCCCCATGCAGCTTCAACAATATCCCCCCGAATATCAGCAATCTCTGCAGCCCTTTGCTCTAATGCTATGACCATCAATTTGGATTTTAATAGTGCCATTGCCTTGTCTTTATTTTGAAGCTGAGATCTTTCTTGCGTGCATCTAACGGCAATACCCGTAGGCACATGAAGAATTCGAACAGCAGTCTCAACTTTATTTACATTTTGTCCACCTGCCCCACCTGAGCGACTTGTTGTAATTTCTAAATCCTTTTCAGGGATCTCAAGTTCAACCTCTTCATCAAGTTTAGGCATAACTTCAACTCCAGCGAAACTAGTTTGTCGCTTTCCATTTGCATTGAAAGGGGAAATCCTGACTAAACGATGAGTTCCTTTTTCATTTTGTAAAAAACCATATGCGTAAACACCTTCAATTTCGATAGTGACACTTTTTATTCCAGCTTCCTCTCCCTCAGAAAGTTCATTAATGATCACTTTCATACCATTATTTTCAGCCCAACGGGTATACATCCTTAGTAGCATTTGAGCCCAATCTTGGGCATCAGTTCCGCCAGCACCAGCATTAATGGATAGAACTGCACCCTCCTTGTCATAGATGCCACTTAAGAGGCGCTCCGTCTCCCAACGTTCAAGTTCTTGTCTTAATTTCTCGAGCCCATTATGAGCCTCAGACAGGATTGCTTCATCAGGATCTAACTCATAAAGCTCTAACGAAAGATTTGCGTCCTCAATAGCCCCCCTCCATGTAATTAATTTTTCTAACTCTGCTTTAACCTCATCAAGTTGACGCATCTGTTTTTGCGCATTTTGAGGATCATTCCAAAGCTCTGGTTGCGATGCAACTTGCTCTAAATCCCTTTTCCTAGCAAGTAATGCAGGTTCGTCAAAGACAATCCTGGGCTGTACCCAGGCGAGAAGTCAATAAAGAAAGGTCTCTTTTAAAATCAGTCAGGTCTTGCAAACGAGGTAATAGAATCAATACATTAAAAGCTATCAGCATATCCACCCAAAAACTATAAATGAACAGATCAATTCCCGATTCAGGCATTACTACAGTGGAAATATACACCTGGAGATTTTGCCCGTTTTGCTTACGTGCCAAAGCACTACTTAATGAAAAAGGAGTCAAATTCACAGAATATTCTATTGATGGAGACGATGGTGCAAGAACAAAAATGTCTGAAAGAGCTGGAGGCCGCAGAACTGTTCCACAAATTTTTATCAATGGAAAAAGTATTGGAGGTTGCGATGAGCTCTACGAACTTGAGAGAAATAACGAATTAAATGAACTGATTGGAATTAGAAATTGATTCATGAAGCAACTATTTGTTTTAGACCCAATTGAAAATATCAATCCTAAGAAGGATTCATCAGCAGCACTTATGCAAGCCGCATCAAGAGCCGACATAGAAGTTTGGATCTGTACTCCCTCGGACCTGCAAGCCCGAGGAGACGATGCATGGGTCGTTTCTAACAAGGTCAATTGTGAACCATGGATCAATGTCCAGTCATCTCGAAGCCTTCCTTTAAGAGATTTCTCATGCATTTGGATGCGCAAAGATCCACCTGTTGACGAGGCTTTTTTATATGCCACTCATTTATTAGAAGTTGCAGAAAGAGACGGAGTCAATGTAATTAACAAGCCTGCATCACTTAGAGCTTGGAATGAAAAGTTAGGAGCTTTAAGATTTAGTGATTTAATGGCTCCCACTCTTGTCGCAAGTAGGGTGGAACAATTAATTACATTTGCAAAAGAGTATGGAGAAGTTGTGTTAAAACCACTTGGAGGAAAAGGTGGGCAAGGAGTCATACGAATTGCAAAGTATGCTCCAGGCTTAGAAGCATTACTCGAACTGGTTACTTCACAAGAAAATTTGCCAGTGATGATGCAACAATTTCTACCAGAAGTAATCAATGGCGATAAAAGAATCCTTTTGGTTAATGGAGAGCCATTAGGTGCAATTAATAGACGTCCAAAGGAAGGAGACTTCAGAAGCAACTTGGCTTTAGGTGGAAAAGCTGAGACAACTAAATTAACTACTAAAGAAATAGAGATATGTAATCAAATAAAGCCTGCTTTACAAGAGGAAGGTCTCTTTTTTGTTGGAATAGATGTGATCGGAGGAATGCTAAGTGAGATTAATGTTACGAGTCCAACTGGTATTAGAGAAGTAGAAAATCTAATGAATGTTCCATTAGCAGATCAAGTAATTGATTACCTTATAGATCATTTGAACAATTAACTCTATCTAAGTTTAATTGATTTCTTAATACTTCAAATTTCAAAGCTACTTCTTGCATTTCCCCCTCAACAGTTGAACCTTTTACTAAACCAGCGCCAGCAAATAATTTAAGTTCATTAGCTCTAACCTGTCCATAACGTATGGCAACTCTAAATTCTGAATTTTGATTTTGATCTATCCACCCAATTGGAGAAGCATATGTTTTACGGTCAAATGGTTCTAAAGCTCTCAACCAACTCAAAGATTTACTCAGAGGTAATCCCGCAACAGCAGGGGTTGGATGAAGTGCTTCAACTAAATCAAGAGGCGATTTCTCTTTAACAGAAGCTTGAATAAGAGTATGCAAATGAATTAAATGGTCTTGAGTCATTAATTTTGGTTGAGATGAATAACTTGCTTTAATACCTCTTCTAAAAAGTTGTTCGACAATAGAATTAACTACAAAATGGTGTTCTCTTAAATCTTTAGAGGAAGCAAGCAATTCTCTCCCATCATCACCTTTTTTTGCAGTACCAGCTAAAGCATCAATTAACAAGTGATTTTGATTGAGACTTATTAATCTCTCAGGCGATGCACCAAAAAATGACTCATCATGACTTTTTTGCCATAGGAATCGACAACTATTAGTTTGCTGAACTCTTAAACGAGCAAGTAAGTGCAGTGGATCTAATGGGTTTCTTAGGAGGAGACGTTGTCTTGTAGCCAATACAAGTTTATCCAAATCACCTGCATTTATTAATTCGATCCCTTTAGTCAACGCATCTCGATATTGAGATTGCCAATCATCAGAAAAATTATCAACTAAGAAATTTTCTTTTTCATCATTAACAATTCGGACTGGTGATTTATTTATCTTTTCTCGAATTGACCATAATCTTTCTATAGCTTCACGAACATCTGAAGGGTTTTGGGCAACTGAATTTAAACGTAGCCATGTTAATCCATCTTTTGCGGTTAATTGCCACTTAGGCAAAACAGCCTGGAGGGAAAATTTATCATCTATTGATTTTTCATTACTTTTTATTTGATCAAAGAAAGAAAATGAAAATAAAATCCTTGATGCTGAAAATACTGGACTTGGAGAAATATCTATCAATCGAGTAAAAATCTCATCACTAAATCTTTGTGCATTTTCAAACCTCTTTGGTCCAGATAAATCCAAAGATTGACAATGACCTCCGGCAGAAAGGCACAATTTGGGAGAGAGATCCCAAAGAAACCTAAAATGATGTTTTTCAGCAATTAAAGGTAATGTAGTTAAAGGATCTGTTTGACTTACAGGAACAGAAATGCTCAAAATACATTCATCAACTTTTCTTTCACTCCATTTCTGAAGAGAACTAACCAAAAGCTCACTAAAGACGGGTTCTAAATTCATAACCAATTAGACCCTTTAGACACAAATAAACCAATACACGAACTGCTGCCTAGTCTTAAGGGAAACACCAAGAAACAAACAGGGCGGGTTAGTTTATCAGTGAAGTCTTCTACAACTGAAAGAAAGCATCTTTGGCAAGCCGCAATTAAGTGGCCACTGTATTCAGTCGCAATAATGCCAGTAATTTTATCTGCAGGATGGGAACTCGGAAATAGCGGCAATATTCGGCTGGGACAATTCATCGGTTTTCTAATCGCCTCAATCTTGATCTTGCTTTGGGAAAACCTTACCAATGATCTTTTTGACGATGAAACTGGTGTTGACAAATACAAATTCCACTCTGTAGTTGCTTTAACTGGTAGTAAAACCACTGTAAGTCGAGTTGCATATTTTTCTCTTTTATTAGGTTTATTTATAATATTTATCCTCGCTCTAAAAAGTAAAATAACAGTACTTTTTTTAGTCATAATTTGTTGTTTCCTTGGATATTTATATCAAGGGCCACCATTTAGACTGGGGTATAAGGGGTTGGGAGAACCCCTTTGCTGGATTGCATTTGGACCACTTGCGACAGCTGCAGCACTGATTGTTATCTCTCCAAAATCTAATTTTGATGCCATCCCCTGGGGAACTGCACTGATTGTTGGAGCAGGTCCCGCCATGGCGACTACTTTGGTTCTGTTCTGTTCGCATTTTCATCAAATCAATCAAGACGCTGCTGTTGGTAAAAAATCACCCTTAGTTGTTTTAGGTACGAATCGAGCGGCAAATTTTTTACCGTGGCTGGTAGGTCTAATATTTCTATTAGAGTTATTACCAGTACTAAATGGCATATGGCCAATAACTACTCTTATGTGTTTAATAAGCCTTCCTTCAGGATTAGATCTAATCAAATTAATTAAAAGACATCACAATAAACCAGATCTCATTAAAAACAGTAAGTTTTCAGCTCTTCGCTTTCAAACAATTAATGGTTTATGTTTAAGTATAGGTTTTGCTACTTCCTATTTCTTTTTATAATGAATTATTAATTTTATTAAACCATGAAGTTAATAATTAATATCAAGCCATTTTCATTTAATCTAACACGAAAGTTAATAACATCTAAAGGAATTATTTATAAAAAGATAGGTTTATTGTTGCAATTAAAAGACTCAGATGGTAATTGTGGATGGGGTGAGGTCTCACCAATTGAGGGCAATGAATTTAACGATTGTATCGAAAGTCTCAATTTTATTGGGAGAAAAACTACAAAAGATTCGATAGAAAATTATCTATGTGAGTTACCAGGGGCACTTGCTTTCGGGTTGGGAGCCTCTTTAGCCGATTTAGAAAATCTAACCATCAAAAAGCTAGATTTCGAAGGATTTAATATCACAGGCTCATCTTACCTTTTACCTACAGATATTGATCCTTTAGAGTCAGTAGTAAAATATTTAGACAGATCAAATAAAGAGAAAATTTCAAGTACTATCAAATGGAAAGTATCTAATCAACAAAATAATTTTAATGAAGAAAAAGCATTACAAAAAATATTAAATGTTCTCCCAAAAAATTTTAAACTTAGAATTGATCCAAATGGAGGGTGGAGTCGTCAAAAAGCACACGAATGGAGTAGCGAACTAAAAAACGAAACTCGCTTGGAATGGATTGAGCAGCCACTTCCTTCAAAAGATATTGAAGGGTTGTTTTCTTTAGCCAATCAAATCCCAATCGCACTAGACGAATCTTTGATTGAATTTCCATATTTACGAAAAACATGGAAAAGTTGGCAAATACGTCGCCCTGCTTTAGATGGTGATCCCCGGTTACTTTTAAAAGAAATAGACAAAGAAGATAGTCAAACAGTAATAAGCACAGCTTTTGAAACTGGTATCGGGAGAAGGTGGATTAATCACCTCGCAGCTAGGCAAGTCAAAGGGAAAAATCCATGTGCACCTGGACTTGCACCAGGGTGGTGTCCAAAAGGCCCACTCTTTAACAACAATCCAAAATCAGTCTGGGAAGCCGCATGAGCAAACTTGCTGTAGTAAGGTGCATTCCTGAAAAAAACTTTGAAAGTTCAAAAGAAATTTTGAACAATTTTGAAAAGCATAACTGGGTATATCTATCACCTCCAAAAGATCAAAGCAAAATTTCCACATCTTCAATTTTACCTGAAGGAGAAGGAATAATCATTTCAAGCGGGGGAAGCATTGGAGGACCAAATCTTTGTTTCCAGTCAATTAAAAATCTAACTAGTTCAGCATTAGCAACTGGAAAATGGTTAAAGCATCATGGCCTTGAGCCAAATGAGTGCATCATTCTAAATTCACTACCCTTACACCATATAAGTGGCTTCATGCCTTGGTGGAGACATCAAACTTGGCAATCAGAGTATCACTGGATTTCACATTCTATAATGCATAAACCACTGAAACTTAGGCAATTCAGTGAAGCATTAACTAAAAAAAATAGGCGTCCATTAATTACATCCCTAGTCCCAACTCAATTATTATCTTTGATTGATGATCCTGATGGTTTAGAATGGCTTCAGTCTATAGCTATAATCTGGGTTGGAGGATCCATGCTTCCGACAGATCTTGCTGACAAAGCGCGAAGAAAATCTATTAAATTAGCTCCATGTTATGGGAGCACCGAAACAGTAGCAATGGTGACTTGCCTGAGTCCCCAAGATTTTTTAAAAGGAAGTAATAGTGTTGGGTTTCCTCTCGAAGATGTGGAGATAGAAATCAACAAAAGAAATTCACTTAAAATTAAAACTAGTAGGATTGCAACTTCAAAATGGAAGAATGATAAATTCGAATCAATTGCAGACTCAAATGGATGGTGGGAAGCAGGCGATTTAGCGCAATACATCACTCTCGACAATAGAAAAGCAATTCAAATCCTAGGTAGAAGAGATTCAGCTATAAATTCAGGTGGTGAAACAATTTTCCCAGAAGATATCGAAATAAAATTAATGAAAATAATCTCAAAACATCAAATCCCAATTAAAGACATTTTTGTACTAGGAGTTAGTGACAAGAAGTGGGGACAACGTTTAATTGTCTTAACTAAATTCAAAGAAAAAGGAATTCATAGATATCCAATTATCAAACTTCTGACCGATCTCATTAAGGACTGGCAACCATCCCAAAAACCACTGAAATGGTACGATTGCCCAAAACTTTCACGAAATATAAATAAAAAATGGGAATTAAAAAAATGGCAAGATTGGGTAGCCTTGAATAGTCCTATCAGCTAAAAATTCAAACCAGATTCATGAAGCCACAAATTTATTTGCTTAGATAATGCACATTTTTCTCTTGTAATCGGATTTATTGATACATGTTTTATATTTGTCGTACCGATTTGCTCACCATTCTTTTTAAATTTAAATAGAAGTACAAATGAAGACTCATTTATCTTCTCTGGATACAGTTCGATATTGATAGTATCTCCCACATAAAGTGGTTGAAAGTAATTTGCTTCACAATGAACAACTGGTAAAGCTACATCCAGTTGGCTTGTATTGATTTGGGTTGAAGGAAAAATTTCTTGTAAAACTATTCCAAATTTTTCTAAACTTTCTTCCCAAGTTTCATGACACCATCTGAACAATTCAAGGAAATGCACCACACCAGCAGCATCTGTCTCACCAAAACGAACTGTTCGATTCAAACATAACCATTCTCTAGGATTACGCTTTTCCAAAAGACCTATCTATCAACAGAACCCATAATCACATCGATCGAACCTAATATAGCCATTATGTCAGCAACCTTAGCTCCCTTAAGTATGTGAGGAAGTATCTGCAAATTATTAGAATCAGCTGCTCTAATTTTAAACCGCCAAGGAGTTACATCATTATTACCTTGAATAAATACCCCTATTTCACCTTTGCCAGACTCAAGACGTGTATATAATTCACCATTAGGGATCTTAAAAGTAGGTGCCACTTTCTTCGCTACATATTGATAATCAAACCCCGACAAATCACCTTTTTTTCCCTCAACTGTTCTTTGTGCCTCAAGATTTTCTGTTGGCCCTCCAGGAATCATCTCACAAGCTTGTCGTAATATTTTCAATGACTGTCTCATTTCTTCAATACGAACTCTATATCTTGCATAACAATCCCCCTCTTTCTCCCATGCAATATCCCATTCAAAATCGTCATAACATTCATAGTGATCTACTTTTCTCAAATCCCATGGAACACCAGCTGCCCGAAGCATTGGGCCAGAAAGGCTCCAGTTAATCGCTTGTTCTTTTCCTATAACTCCTAAACCTTCTATACGTCTTCGAAAAATAGGGTTATTGGTTATCAATTTTTCATACTCATCAATTTTGGGACCAAACCAGTCACAAAAATCTTTGCATTTTTCTAACCAGCCCCAAGGTAAATCACATGCAACGCCTCCAATACGAAAATAATTATTATTAATCAATCTTTGACCAGTTGCAGCCTCCCATAAATCGTAAATCATCTCTCTTTCTCTAAAAATGTAGAAGAAAGGAGTTTGCGCTCCTACATCAGCCAAAAACGGGCCTAACCATAGCAAATGGTTAGCGATCCTATTCAACTCAAGCATTATCGCTCTGATATAACTTGCTCTCTTGGGTACCTTTATATTTGCTAAACGCTCAGGGGCATTAACAACAATGGCTTCATAAAACATACCAGCCGCATAATCCATACGGCTTACGTAAGGAACAAACATGACGTTTGTTCTATTCTCAGCAATTTTCTCCATCCCTCGATGCAAGTAACCAATAACTGGTTCACAATCAACAACATCTTCTCCATCAAGGGTTACGACCAACCGCAACACCCCATGCATTGATGGATGATGTGGCCCAAAGTTGACCACCATTGGCTCCGTACGCGTTTCAAGCTGCGCCATTGGGCCAAAACAAAGCAATGTCTAAATACTAGTGAAAACTTATGAAAGAAGGGCCAATTAGTTCAAGTTCTAACTTTAATCATGTCCCCGTAATGGGGAAAGAAATAATTCAATCACTAAAGGAATTGCCAAGTGAATTGACAAAACAAGGATTAATTATTGATGCCACAATTGGAGGAGGGGGTCATTCAGCTCAAATACTAGAAAATTTCCCAGGAATCAAAATTATTGGGCTTGATCAAGACCCAATGGCAAGAGAAGCAGCATCAAAAAAATTAATAAAATTCGGGACAAGAATCAAAATAATCTCTACAAACTTCGCAGACTTTTCACTTGATGAACAAGCCATTTGCGTCTTAGCGGATCTTGGTGTTAGTAGTCATCAGCTAGATGAGCCTTCAAGAGGTTTTAGTTTTCGTTTAAATGGTCCAATAGATATGCGAATGAATCCCGAAGAGGGTTCAAGCGCAGCCGAACTTATTGAAACTCTCTCTGAGCAAGATCTAGCTGATTTAATATATAAATTAGGAGAAGAAAAACGCTCTAGGCGTATTGCAAGAAAAATAAAAAATGATTTAGCAGAAAATGGACCATACTCTGGAACTCAAGACCTTTCTTATGCAATTGCCGGATGCTTCCCACCCAAGCAAAGATATGGTCGAATTCATCCCTCAACAAGAACTTTTCAGGCTTTAAGAATAGCTGTAAATAATGAATTAGGCTCGCTAGACAGTTTACTTTTAAAAGCACCAAACTGGTTATCAGATAATGGTCTATTTATAGTAATGAGTTTTCATTCACTAGAGGATAGAAGAGTAAAATCGAGTTTTAAAACTGACAATCGATTAAAAATGCTGTCAAAAAAACCCATAATACCAAGCCCTGAAGAAATAGAATTAAATCCTAGAAGTAAAAGTGCAAAGTTAAGAATTTCTTCAAAGAAGTTTTCAGAATAGACTTATCTTATTCTCTAAGATTTATCACTATATTTGTAATAATCTCAATAGCCTTTTTTATATCTTTCTCCGTAGTATGTCTCCCAATACTCATTCTTATTGATGCTTCAGCATTTTTTTTGCAGAGGCCTATCTCCTGAAGGACATGAGAAGCTTCACCATTACTGCAAGCTGAACCACTAGTACAAAAAATAAACCTTCTTAATTGGCCATGCAATTGACTTCCCTTCACACCAGGAAAAGTCATATTGAGATTATGAGGCAATCTTTTATCGATAGATCCATTAACTATCAATCCAGAAATATTCTTTTTTAATCCACTCAACAATAAGTTTCTAAAAAATAAAAGTCTCTTATTTCTCTCATCCTGATCATTTTTTGTTATTTCTACTGCTTTTGCAAAGCCAACAATTAAAGGTACAGGGAGAGTACCAGATCTTAATCCAAGCTCTTGTCCTCCTCCATATTGAGATGGTTTAAGAGGTAAGCCTTCCCTAATCACCAAAGCCCCGATACCTTTTGGTCCATAGATTTTGTGAGCACTCAAGCTCATCAAATCTATGCGAAATTTATCGGGGTCTAAATCTAAGTAGCCCAAGGCTTGAGCAGCATCAGTATGAAAAGTGATTTTCTTTTTATTGCAAAAAGAACCAATTTCGGCAATAGGTTGCAGAACCCCTATCTCATTATTTGCAGCCATAACGCTAACCATAAAAGTATCTTTTTCAACAGCTTCAGAAAGTTTTTCGATATTGATTAAACCATCTTTATTAGGTTGTAACTCTGTCAAACGAAACCCTTCTTTTTGGAGCTGCCTAAGCGGGTCAAGGACTGCATGATGTTCAGTTGAAACGGTAATTATGTGTCCAGGTTTTCCAATTAGTTGTGCTTTAGCTCTCGCATGTCCAACTAAACCCAAATTATTCGCTTCTGTTGCACCACTCGTAAAAATTAATCTTTTCGGATTGATATTCAAATATGAAGCTATTTTTTCACGAGATACTTCTACTGCAGCAGAAGCGAAAACACCGGATCGATTATTATTATTAGAGGGATTACCCCACAATTCATTCCAATAAGGAGCCATCTCCTCAACGACCTTTGTACTACAAGGTGTTGAGGACTGAAAATCAAAAACCAGATAGTTATTATCCATTAATTAATTCGTTAAGCTAAATAATAGAGAGGAACAAAGGTTAATATCCTCTTTAAGAACTCAAGAAGTACAATTTTTATTTATGAGTGACTCAACCACATCAACACAAGAAGTTTCTCAGACTCCAAGGATTTTACTTGTCGATGACGAACCTGGTTTAAGAACTGCTGTTCAGGCTTATCTTGAAGATGAAGGATTTCAAGTTACAACTGCTGTAGATGGAGAAGAGGGGTGGGAAAAAGCTCAAAAAATGATCCCAGATGTAATTATCAGCGACGTTATGATGCCTAGATGTGATGGTTATGGTCTATTAAAAAAAATTAGAGAAGATGAAAGACTTGGAGGTACACCTGTGATTTTCCTTACTGCTAAGGGTATGACTGCAGATAGAACTCAAGGGTATCAAGCCGGTGTAGACGACTACATGCCAAAACCATTTGATCCCGATGAGCTAGTTGCAAGAGTTAGGAATGTAGTTCAGCGTCAAGAGCGATTGTTAACTGAAGCAGCCAGATTTGCAAATGCTGATGTTGGTCAAATGGCAAAACAGATCACAGAAATCAAATCAATGCTTAGCCATGGGGATAAAAATAACTCACGGAAAGATGATTCAATTCCTAATTTCACCCCAAGGGAGGCAAGCGTTTTACAACTAGTAGCTGAAGGCTTAATGAACAAAGAGATTGCTAGACAACTTGAAACTTCTATCCGCAATGTAGAAAAATATGTTAGTCGATTATTTATTAAAACCGGCACCTCTAGCAGAACAGAACTAGTTAGATATGCTCTTGAGAATCATTTAGTTACCTAAATAGTTTTTTGCAAAAAGAAAAAATTTAATTCTCTAGGATTTAACGAATTCGATTAATTTCGAAAAATAGAAAGGGGCTTGATTCAACTTGCTTTTGACGACTTTAAAACCAGATTGCTTTGCAGCTTCGATAATTCCGGTCTCCCTTAATGTATAGGCACGAGTAGTTTTACTTGGTCCAGGGAATAATTGACCAATACCTTTCAAAAGAGCTAGTAAAGGAGTATAGGGGGCGAAGCTAACAATTAATCTTTCATCAGATAATTGACAGAGATGTTTCACCATTGCCTCAGCTTCCTGCTGAGGGTAATGAATGAAAACATCTAAGCAAATAACTGTATTAAATGAACCTTTTAAATTCTCTAAATCAGATGTTCGAAAATTCAGCTTATTTAAGTCCAAACCTTCTTCCTTTGCCCTATTTTTTGTTTCATTTATCATCGCTTCAGAAATATCACTTAAATGAATTGATTTAGCGCCCAATTTTGCCAATGGAATACTTAAACTACCAACACCGCAGCCTGCATCACAGAAACTTTTATCTTTGATATTGTCATACTCTTTCAACCAATTAATAACATCATCAACAGTCTTTTGATGACCTATCCTTATATTTTTTTGGACTTTATTTACATCATCACTTTCGCTATATATTCGGTTCCATCTATCAAACCCAGTCCCATTAAAATATTCGGTGACCTCCGCCTTTTCATTTTTCTCAATTTGAGTTGTCATTTAATCAAATAATTACCTCTTACCAATCTTACGCAGCCAACTGCCAAGACAACTGTTGATTACAAGAATTCATTTTCCATCTAAGTAAAGACTGCATATTTTTTCCAATAAAAAAAGATTTCGCAATTATTTTGCTCTGACTTAATACCAAACGTGGAGCAAGTGTTGCCATCCAAATAGCAGCAGAAGGATCATTAATCCAATTTGCCATTTTTTTGCATGCTTCTAGTAAAGGCAAAGTGGATCCTGCAATTGTTTCATCTGGAAGTCTGCATAAACCATTTTCTACTGTTATCAGGCGTTTGTCCCAATCAAACGATCCATCTCCTAAACCATAAGCTGATATTGCATCACTAACTAAGACGATTTGTTTTGGTGCAATTATATTTAAAAGCCTAATCATATCTGAATGAACATGCACACCATCAGCTATCAGTCCTAGGAAGACATCGTCTCTTCTTGCCGCAGCTCCGACAGGTCCAATAGCTCGATGATGCAAACCTTTCATTGCATTAAAAGTATGCGTAACCATGGTCACTCCATTACTAAAAGCTTTCATCGCTGAATCAAAATCAGCTGAAGAATGTCCCATTGAAACCAAGATATTTAATTCTCTAAGACGAGAAATGACATCAAAAGAACCTTTTAATTCTGGAGCCAATGTCATTAATGCTATCTCTGATTCAAATCCCTTTATTCTTTCATTTAAAGCAGAAATACTTGGCTTACAAATATTTTCTATGTCATGAGCTCCAGAATATGATTCACATAAAAAAGGTCCTTCCATATGAGCACCAAGAAGTCGACATCTATTTATCGAAGTATGTTTTTTAGTTTCCTTTAAGACCTTCATTCCTAATTGGAATTGATCTAGAGAGCAACTAACAAAAGTTGGACAAATTCCTTCCACCCCATCAAGCCAAAGTCGATCAAGAAATGTTAATAATTTAGGTATTTTATTAAAAGTTAAATCTGTAAATGAGATCCCTAAACCTCCATTTATTTGAAGATCAATCGCTCTTGGACTGAGCCAATCGCCACACCAATCTTCGTCATAACTTGAGTCCCACTTTGAACTTTTATCAATAGATTGGATAATTCCATGTTCATCTAAAATCAGCGAAAATAAATTATTTTCATCTTCGTTTTTATCTGGTTGAGGTACTCTTATATTTGTGATTTTTCTCATTTCTTAAAAACTAAAAATAATTAATGCAGGATTCATAAATAATTGGCATGATTAAGAATGAGATTTATAACATTGACAATTGTCTTTAACCGAAGCAAATACATTTAAGGGAGTAGCAGTAGTAATGGGTAGTGATTCAGATCTTAAAACTCTTCAGCCAGCAGTTGCAATTCTAGATCAATTTGGCATATCTAATAAAGTAAGGATCTTATCTGCTCATAGAACTCCAAAAGAAATGATGGATTTCGCTCAAATGGCAGAATCAAATGGTTTTGGAGTCATAATTGCGGGAGCTGGAGGAGCTGCGCATCTTCCTGGAATGATTGCATCGCTTACGACTCTTCCAGTAATAGGTGTTCCAGTCAAAAGCAAGGCACTTTCAGGCATAGATTCTATGTATTCAATCTTGCAAATGCCATCAGGCATACCAGTAGCAACGGTTGCCATTGAAGGAGGAATAAATGCTGCCCTTTTAGCCACTCAAATTTTGGCAGTTAACAATACTGAATTGGCAAATAAATTAAAAACCTACAGATCTGAGCTTCACGACCTTGTCGTAAAAAAAGATCAAAGACTTAAAGAGATTGGAGCCCAAGCGTATCTAGAAAAAATGTAATGAACGTGAAATTAATTACTAATTCACTAAGAAATTTTTGAAATTATCTTTTTATTAATAAGCAAATTAGTAACTATATCTACACATTCATCAATCTCTAGATTTCCAGTATCAATTTTCAATTCTGCAGACTGAGGTTCTTCATATGGACTTGAGATTCCAGTAAAATCTTTGATGTCTCCATTTCTTGCCTTGGCATAAAGCCCTTTTGTATCTCTTGTTTCACAAACCCCTAGATCAGCTGAACAATATATTTCTATAAAATCATTCTCTCCAACTAAAGATCTTGCATTATCGCGATCGACTCTAAATGGAGATACGAATGCAGTTAAAACAATGATTCCAGCGTCAAGAAATAATTTAGAGACTTCACCAATTCTTCTGATATTTTCTTCCCTATCAAGATCAGAAAATCCTAAGTCTTTGCATAAACCATGTCTGATGTTGTCACCATCTAAAACATAAGTTGAATAACTATCTTTGTGTAGAGCTACATTTACTGCATTGGCTAGTGTGCTTTTTCCAGAACCAGATAGACCTGTAAACCAAAGTATTGCGCTGCGATGTCCTCTTTGCTGAGATCTAGCTTCTCTATCAACTGAAGATTGGTGCCAAACTATATTGGTGGCTTTTGATAGAGGACTTTTAGAGTTTTGTTCCATGAATGCAGACTAATTGTTTACTATTCTCCATGTTGATCGACACAGTTTATTGTTAACCTCCACTTTGTTTTGGCCTAAAACCCTCCTTTAAAAGAAAATTTTGAGCTTTTGATATTTGATCTCCTTGTAACTCTAAAAAATCACCTTTAACAGCCCCACCTGTTCCGCAAGCTATTTTTAAATTCTTAAGAATTTTTTTTGCCTCTACTTGCTCTAATTCAAGTCCTTTGATAACAGTAACAAGTTTTCCTTTTTTTCCAGATCGAGTTCTTTCTAGACGAACTTGTCGCTTTCCTTTAGGAGTAACACTATTTTGAGTATTACTCCCTATTGTCTTAAAAGGGTCATTAAACTCACTCCAGCCACCTTTGGACATTGTTTGCTTTTTGGCTGGTAATTATTTTCTTAATCTAAGGTGACAGGTACACTCCCAACACAAATTAAAGATTTGGATTTATCTCCTTTAACAAGGCCAAATGCTCTGGGTCGATTTGGTAAGTATGGGGGGCAATATGTTCCTGAAACTTTAATACCTGCTCTTATTGAATTAGAGCAAGCTGCTAAAGAAGCATGGAAAGATTCTTCATTCAATTCAGAACTAAATCATTTACTAAAAACATACGTAGGAAGATCAACTCCTCTTTATGAAGCCACAAGACTAACTGAACATTACAGAAAAAATACATTAAAAGGTCCAAGGATTTGGCTTAAAAGAGAAGATTTAAATCACACAGGTGCACACAAAATAAATAATGCACTTGGGCAAGCTCTTCTTGCGATTCGGATGGGAAAAAAAAGAATTATTGCTGAAACTGGGGCTGGTCAGCATGGAGTTGCGACTGCGACAGTCTGCGCTCGTTTTGGATTGGAGTGCATTATCTATATGGGCAAAGAAGATATGAGAAGACAAGCCTTAAACGTATTTCGAATGCAATTGCTTGGAGCCTCAGTGAGGCCAGTAACAAGTGGAACAGCAACACTCAAAGATGCAACCAGCGAAGCCATTCGAGATTGGGTTACTAATGTTGAAACGACTCATTATATTCTCGGTTCAGTTGCAGGCCCACATCCATATCCAATGTTGGTCAGAGATTTTCACGCAGTTATTGGAGAAGAAACAAAGCAACAATGTA
Source organism: Prochlorococcus sp. AG-311-J23 (assembly GCA_003284375.1). Taxonomy (GTDB): domain Bacteria; phylum Cyanobacteriota; class Cyanobacteriia; order PCC-6307; family Cyanobiaceae; genus Prochlorococcus_B. Next base: position 13,552 of record QBVL01000013.1, on the reverse strand, counting down.
AACAAGCTTTTGGGCGGTCTCCCGATGTTCTTTTGGCTTGTGTTGGTGGGGGATCGAATGCGATGGGTCTCTTCCATTCTTTTGTTGAAGACAAAAGTGTGAGAATGATTGGAGTTGAAGCTGCGGGAGATGGAGTCGAAACAGGTCGCCATGCAGCGACAATTACTGAAGGAAGAATAGGAGTTCTCCACGGAGCAATGAGTCTCTTACTACAAGATAAAGATGGGCAAGTTGAGGAGGCGCATTCCATTAGCGCAGGTCTTGATTATCCAGGGGTTGGGCCGGAGCATAGTTACTTAAAAGAAATTGGACGTGCTGAATATGCTGCTGTTACTGACACTGAAGCCATAGAAGCGCTGCAATTAGTTAGTAAATTGGAAGGTATTATTCCTGCTCTAGAGACTGCTCATGCATTTGCCTATCTAGAAAAACTTTGCCCAACTCTCAATCATAATTCTGAAATTGTCATTAACTGCTCTGGCAGAGGGGATAAAGACGTGAATACAGTTGCTGAAAAACTAGGATCAGAAATATAAAATAACAGCTTATTAATACCTTGGAACAGATTGATCAACATCTGTACTCCAAGCATCTATTCCCCCGACAAGATTCCAAACACTTTTAGCTATTCCTTGTTCTAGAAGCCAAATACCAAAATTTAGACTTCTCACACCCGCATGGCAAAGAACGACAACAGGCTTATCCTTCGGCAACAGTTCACCTATTTTGTCTGACCAGTTTGCAGCCTTGCTCAAAGGTAGATGTAATACTGAGAATGAAAATGAGGCAATAGCAATTTCATTATCCTCCCTCACATCTACAATAAATGGTTTTTCAGAAGAATCATCTTTTAAGATTTTATTTAACTCTTTTGGAGATATATTTAAAGGAATATTCTGTTTCATATTTATGATTCTAAGTAAAGATTAAACTTTCTATTATCAAAGCTCAAAAAGGATACAAATGCTCAAATAATAACAAATGAAATCACTTAAATCTTATTTTTTAATATCTGCAATAGTAATTTTATCAATTTTGACTGGGATATTTATCTGGCGCAATAAGCATCTTACGAAAATCCCTAAATTCAATGAAGAATCATTCAATGCTCCGGTTTCCTCAAAATATATACCAACGAATACTGATCTCGTATTCCACTGGAAACTGAATCCAGGCTTACTTCCAAAGTACATCGAAAATTTTCAAGATAAAGCTAGTAAACACGCCATAAACAAAAAAGTAAGTTTTATTAGAGATTCCTCTTTTCAATTAATTAGCTTTAATTTTGCAAAAGACATCTCAAAATGGGTAGGAGATTATGGGAGCTTTGCAGTATTTGATTCAAACAAAAAAACTATAAATGATTGGATGATGGTTTTAGCAATAAAAGAAGATGTAAGTATTGAACAAGAATTAGAATCTATTTTAGGATCAAAAGTTGTTGACGAGAGTACTCATCAAAGCAATAAAATAAGCACCTCAAAAACAGAAATAATTTCAAAACAAATTAATTCAAACAACTCAATCTACTTTGCAAAAGACGAAGATAATCTTTTAATATCATCCAATCCTAATATCATACAATCTTCAATAGAAGAAGTAGATAGCAATATATTAAATACAAAAAAAATGTATAAGAATATTCAATTAAAGGATAATCTTAAAGACGGATTATTATTATTCGAAATGTCTCCAAAAAAGATTTTAAATCTTATTGGTCAAGAAGAAAATTTATTTAATATAAACAAGGTAGATAATTTAATATCTTCTGTAAATTTAGATAAAAATAAATTAAACTTAGAAGGGATATTAGCTTACAATGATAAAACTAAAATTCCAGTTAAAGATATTAATTATAATTTAATTGATATAAAAAAAGAATCTGAATTGCCCGAGAATTACATATTAGTTGACAATCCCAAGCAGTATTTCCAGAAAGATTCTGTCCATCCATATCAAAAGCTAATAGCCTCTATTATCAAAGAATCAACAACCTCAGATTATTCTGAGCTCTTAAAAATAATTCTTGAAAACTCTCAAGGAAATTTGATTTGGATAAATGATGAAAACTGGTTGATTTTAACTAGGAAATCTGATACGAGAAAGACAGAGATAGATGAAATTCTAAAAAAAGAGAATTTTTTGAATTCAAATCTAGATTTCAAAAGCAGAAAGCTAGAGATTTGGTCAAAAATAAGTACAAATAAAAATAATATATATGAGCTAAAAGATAACATTGAGGCAATTGTCGAAGAAGATAAAAAGAATTATATTTGGAGTCAAAACTTATCTTCTATATCAAATTTTGATAATACAAACTACCTACAAAATTATTCAGATAATGAACCGAATACAGATGATTTTAATGATTTTGATGATGTCCTGAGAATTCATTTAGGGAAAGAAAAAACTAAAGCAATTTTAAATAGTTTCTATCCTTATATCTTATTGAAAACTATGTTAGGAAACACACTAAATCCTCCTCAGGATATTGATATAGCCATTGCAGTCCCTACAATTAATTATCCAGACTTCATTAAAGTTAAAATCAACTTAAAAACAAGTTAATAAAAAGTTTAAAGTGCTATATTAAAAATATAGTTTAATTCTATAAAATAAAGTTCAAGTTGAAAATTTTTCAATTGAACAGAAAATTGTTTTGCAGGAGCTAAAGCCATAGATAACGAAAAAAAGACAACTAATTTGGTTCTAAAGCCAGGCTTGGAAGGGGTTCCAGTAACCAAATCCGGGATATGCGAAATAAATGGAACAGAAGGAAGGCTTAGCTACAGAGGTTATCCAATATCTGAGCTAGCCCAAAAAAGTAGTTTTTTAGAAACTGCATTTCTCTTGATCTGGGGAGAACTTCCCACTGAAAATGAGCTTGAGAAATTTGAAAAGGACGTTCAAATGCATAGAAGAGTGAGCTTTAGAATTAGAGATATGCTTAAGTGTTTTCCAGAGTCTGGGCATCCGATGGATGCTCTTCAAGCAAGTGCTGCATCACTGGGCCTCTTTTATTCTCGAAGAGCAATTGATGATCCAAAATATATATACGACGCAGTAGTGAGGTTGATTGCAAAAATTCCAACTATGGTTGCTGCTTTCGAGCAAATAAGAAAAGGAGACGATCCAATTCAACCTCAAGATGATTTACCGTACTCTTCCAATTTCCTTTACATGCTTACCGAGAGGGAGCCAACTCCTCTTTCAGCACGAGTTTTCGACAGGTGTTTAATTCTTCACGCCGAGCACAGTCTCAATGCTAGTACGTTTAGCGCAAGAGTAACTGCAAGCACACTTACTGATCCTTATGCTGTCGTCGCTTCCGCCGTTGGGACATTGGCCGGTCCTCTCCATGGAGGGGCCAATGAAGATGTTATTGCAATGCTAGAAGAAATTGGAAGACCTGATGAAGCCTCTTCATTTCTTAATGATGCAATTGCAAAAAAAAGGAAAATCATGGGCTTTGGGCACAGAGAGTATCGTGTCAAAGACCCAAGAGCAACAATTTTACAAGCCTTCGCAGAAGAACTTTTCTCGGAATTTGGTAAAGATGAAATGTATGAAGTAGCCAAAGCACTTGAAGAAGAGGCTATTTCCAAACTGGGGCCAAAAGGTATATTCCCAAATGTTGACTTTTATTCCGGACTTGTTTATCGAAAACTTGGGATTCCTCGAGATTTATTTACACCAGTTTTTGCTATTTCCAGAGTTGCTGGTTGGTTGGCTCACTGGAGAGAACAACTTGGAGCAAATAGAATTTTTAGACCATCACAAATTTATGAAGGAGCAAAAATCAGAAATTGGCAGCCTCTTGAAAGAAGATAATTGGAAATTTATTTTTTCGAATTTAAAATTGATTCAAAATTACACTAACCTTGTAAAAAGAACTTACATAAGAAGTGAATTCAGGTATAGACCTTGAAATGAGTTTTACCCAAGGTGTTCAAAACCTTGGTTTGTCTCATGAATTAGCACATCTTTTATGGATTCCTCTTCCAATGCTTTTAGTATTGGTATCAGCTGTCATTGGTGTATTAGTAACAGTTTGGCTTGAACGAAAAATCTCTGCAGCAGCTCAACAGAGAATTGGGCCTGAATATGCAGGTGCACTTGGTATTCTTCAGCCAATGGCAGACGGCTTGAAACTATTAGTAAAAGAAGACATTATTCCAGCAAGGGCTGACAGTGTTCTTTTTACAGTTGGTCCAATATTAGTTTTAGTGCCGGTTATCTTATCTTGGCTAATTGTTCCTTTTGGTCAAAATCTTTTAATTAGCAATGTAGGTATAGGAATCTTTTTGTGGATTGCCCTGAGTAGCATTCAGCCGATTGGTTTACTGATGAGTGGCTACTCTTCCAATAATAAATATTCTTTACTAGGTGGACTTAGAGCTGCCGCGCAATCAATTAGTTATGAAATTCCATTAGCGCTAGCGGTTTTGGCAATAGTTATGATGAGCAATTCTTTGAGCACTGTTGACATAGTTGAGCAACAAAATTCCGCTGGCATACTTAGCTGGAATATATGGAGACAACCTGTAGGTTTTATTATTTTTTGGATCTGTGCATTAGCTGAATGCGAGAGACTACCTTTTGATTTACCAGAGGCAGAAGAAGAACTTGTAGCTGGTTATCAAACTGAGTATTCAGGTATGAAATTTGCTCTGTTTTACTTAGCTGGATACATAAATCTTGTTTTATCTGCATTACTTGTTTCTGTTCTGTACCTGGGAGGATGGGGCTTTCCGATCTCAATTGATTGGTTTTCATCATTGATAGGTCTTTCAATTGATAATCCATTAGTTCAAATTATCGCTGCATCTCTTGGAATAGTGATGACAATTCTTAAGGCTTATTTACTGGTTTTCTTAGCAATCCTATTAAGATGGACTACTCCAAGAGTTCGGATTGATCAATTGCTTGATTTAGGCTGGAAGTTTCTTTTACCTATTTCATTGGTCAATTTACTTGTAACTGCCTCACTTAAATTGGCATTTCCAATGACATTTGGTGGATAAAAGAAAAACAACACAATAGCTAGTTTTTTTAAGTACAAGTACCTACATTTAATTGAAAAAAGCTGTATAATGTTTAGTGTGTACATAGACCGCCGGCATCGAATTTAATATGCTTGGTTTCCTTGAAAAAGTTGCCGACTACACTAAAGAAGCCGTTAGTGCAGCAAAATATTTAGTTGATGGACTAGGAGTTACCTTCGATCACATGCGTCGAAGGCCTGTAACAGTTCAATACCCTTATGAAAAACTAATTCCTTCTGAGCGTTATAGAGGAAGAATTCATTATGAATTTGACAAGTGCATTGCTTGCGAGGTTTGCGTAAGAGTATGCCCAATAAATCTTCCAGTTGTTGATTGGGTAATGAATAAAGAAACCAAGAAAAAAGAATTGAGAAATTATTCTATTGATTTTGGAGCATGTATTTTTTGTGGAAATTGCGTTGAATATTGCCCTACGAATTGCTTATCAATGACAGAAGAATATGAACTGGCTGCATTTGATAGGCATAGTCTTAACTACGATAATGTTGCTCTTGGAAGACTACCAACAAGCGTAACTTCGGACCCATCAGTCCGTCCTCTCAGAGAATTACCCTATCTGCCAAAGGGCATAATGGACCCTCATGAATTACCTGCGAACCAACAAAGAGCAGGTAAGCTTCCAACTCAGATTATCAAAGAACTACAAGAAGAGAAATCACAGGAAGAAGTTAATAATAATTTTTCGGATATTGTTCCAAATAAATCTAATTCTACTAATTAATGAATATCGCTTATTCAACAGAATTAATTTGCTTTTTAATTCTTAGCGCTGTCATAGTCTCTGGAAGTTTGGCAGTTGTTTTATTAGAAAATATTGTTTACTCAGCATTTTTATTAGGAGGAGTATTTATGGCCGTAGCAGGTTTATATCTTTTGCTAAATGCCAGTTTTGTCGCTGCTGCTCAAATTCTTGTATACGTAGGAGCTGTAAATGTTTTGATATTATTTGCAATTATGTTAGTCAATAATAAAGAAAAGTTAAAACCAATTAAAGGTCTTAAAACAAGAAAATTGATATCTGGTGGCGTTTGTGGTGGATTATTAATTCTATTATTGCGGGTCAGTATTACCACAAAATGGAACTTACCCGGACCAAGCTCTATTGGTGAAGAAGCAACTGAAATAATCGGTGAACATCTATTCACAGATTATTTATTACCTTTTGAACTTGCTTCGATTCTATTATTAATGGCTATGATTGGAGCGATTGTATTAGCAAGAAGAGATGTATCAAGTCCAACTGCTTACTTAAATGATTTAAAGAATCAAAATTCCTTAACTGATAAGAAAATTCCTCTTCTTTCCGAAAATAGTTTAAAATGAATTCAACAATATACATAACATTTATATACCGAATATGTTAGAAAATTCTACTGGACCAGTACCTCTCCAGGCTTATCTTATAGTTGCTGCATTCCTTTTTTGTACAGGTGTATGGGGATTAATAAATAGCCGAAATGCTGTTCGTGTTTTAATGAGCATAGAATTAATGTTAAACGCAGTAAATATAAATCTTATGAGTTTTTCATCATATATAGATGGATCAGTTATTAGAGGGCAAGTATTTTCAATTTTTGTTATTACCGTAGCAGCAGCTGAAGCGGCCGTTGGGCTAGCAATACTACTTTCCTTGTATAGAAATAGAGTTACCATTGACATGGAAAGTTTCAACCTACTCAAATGGTAGATATTTTTAATGACAACAAGTCTGATCTGGATCTTATATAGATCAGATAGCGATAATGCATACAAAGAAACCTTAAATTGCAAAAAAATAATTGAAGGTTATGGGAAAAAAGTTTTATTTTCCGAAATAAGTACTGAAACCACTAATATTAATCAATTATTTTCAGCATCTGATATTTTACCTGAAATCACTATTGTTCTTGGAGGTGATGGAACAGTTTTAAGAGCCGCTAGATATTTATCCCCGAAAAACATACCTATTTTAAGTTTCAATGTTGGAGGGAATCTAGGTTTTTTGACCCACGATCGTCATATCTTAAAGCAGGAAACTTTTTGGGAAAAAGTTTTAAATAATAGATTTAAGATCCAAAAAAGAATGATGCTTGAAGCAATTGTTTTTAGAGAAAAAAATAATAATGAATCCACAATTAAAAAATCATTTTTTGCGCTAAATGATTTCTATTTACGATCTTGCACAGATGAAATTGCACCTACTTGCAGCCTCGAGCTTGAAATAGATGGTGAAGCTGTAGATAAATACAAGGGAGATGGGCTTATCTTCTCTACTCCGACAGGGTCTACTGCTTACTCCATGGCCGCGGGAGGACCCATTATTCACCCATCCTTGGATGCGATTATCGTAAGCGCTATTTGCCCAATGAGCTTAGCCAGCAGGCCCATTGTGGTCCCTCCTGAATCTCAATTAGTAATCAAACCAATAAGAGGTATGAAACAAAAAATAAAGTTATGGTTAGATGGAACTTGTGGATGTCTAATTGAAGCTGATGACACATGTTTAATAAAGAAATCTAATCACTCAACCTCAATAATAATTTTAGATGAAAATCATTCTTATTATAAGACAATTACTCAAAAACTTCATTGGGCAAGTAGCCTTAAAAATCCTAATAAATAATAAGTTATGGGTATAGAAATAGAAAGAAGATTTTTAGTTGAAAATGAAGACTGGAAAGATCAGGTTATACTAAGTGAAAGTTTTAGCCAAGCATACTTAAATTCAAGTTTAGATGAATGGGCTACTCGAGTAAGGATAATAGATAACAATAAAGGATACATAACATTAAAGTCCTCTTTAAATGGCTTAATAAACCATGAGTTTGAATATTCAATTCCTAGAAAAGATGCTATTGAATTAATACAATTATCAAAATATAAAATGACTAAAACTCGATATCAACTAAAAATAAATAAAAAAAATTGGGTAGTTGATGTTTTTGAAGAGTCAAATTCGTGTTTAAAAATTGCTGAAATTGAATTAAATTCTGAATCAGAAGAAATTCAAGTCCCATCATGGTGTGGACAAGAGATAACTGGGATCAAATCATTGAGCAATGCTTCTCTTGCGAAAACACCAATTTCTGAATTGTCAGTAAAAGATAGGATAAAAATCAAAAGCATCTAAGCAAAAAGGCAGCTTGTCCTTTAGATTGTTTTAACAATCGTTAAATGGTTTTCAGCGGTTTATGCATCCTTTGCATGAGGTGTAACTTGTATGGTCTTTATGACACAGAAGGAATCCTTAGAGTCACCTGCTCTGACAAGGAAGCTTGCTTTGCTTATGCAAAGTTATTTGAGTTGTCATCAATTGATTTTTCTCTAATGCCCTTATCAGATATTATTGATGACGAAAATAATTAGAAATACTAAGAATCTGTTTCATCTGGCAATGAACAACAATTGAACCCATCTCGACAGATTTTCCCATGATCCATTGCCCAGTTCAACAAAGCCACTCTGTTTTTTGAACCTGTTTTTGTAAACATATTGCTCACATGATTGTCTACAGTCCTTTTGCTAATTGTCAGTTTTTCAGCAATCTCCTGATTAGTCAGGCCATCTGCAACTAATCCAATGATCTCCATCTCCCTGGCTGACAGTCCCATGTGGGACGAATTAGCGATCTCTCCTGTAAACATTCCCCTCACTCACAACTCATTAATTAATACTACTTAGATTAGGGCCTTTAATCACCGATAGTAATTATCTAGTAAAAAATACATGTGAAATCTAAACTTCAAAATCGTCTTGAATCTGGCTTATCAGCTATTACTGCTGAAATCATGCCTCCTAGAGGCGGTAATACAGCTTTAGCTCTTTCAAAAGCCATCAAATTAAAAGACCTTGTGCATGGTTTTAATGTTACAGATGGCAGCAGGGCAATCATGAGAATGAGTAGCCTAGCCCTATGCAAGCTGCTTTTAGAGGCAGATCTTGAACCAGTCTTGCAACTATCATGTAGGGATAGAAATCGAATCGCATTACAAGCTGAATTACTTGGAGCTCATGCTTTAGGGATAACAAATATCCTCTGTTTAACTGGCGATCCTGTACGAGTTGGAGACCAATCTCAAGCCAAATCAGTTCAAGATTTCAACTCAATAGAACTTATTAATCAAGTCACATCACTTAACAAAGGAATAGATCCCGTGTCTGATTTATTACCTGATGGGCCAACTAATTTATTCGCTGGAGCTGCAGCTGATCCAAATTGCAGAGGATTTGATGGCTTAAGAAGGAGAATAGAACTCAAAAAAACCGCGGGTGCAAATTTCCTTCAAACTCAAATGGTTATGGACCCTAAAGTACTTGAACGATTTTGCAAGGAAATAACAGATCCTATGAAAATCCCTGTTTTAGCTGGAGTTTTTCTACTCAAATCTTCCAAAAATGCACAATTCATCAATCGTGTAGTACCAGGAGCATGCATACCCGAATCAATTATTTCCAGACTTGAAAATTCATCAAATCCTATTGATGAAGGCATATCAATTGCTGCTGACCAAGTAAAAAGTTTTTTAGGTATTGCTCAAGGAGTTCACATTATGGCCGTTAAAGCAGAACAACAAATACCGATAATTTTAGATAGAGCAAATATTAATTAGAAGGACCAATCAGATCAGTACCTAATAATTCAGCCATTGCTTTCTGTTGAGGTGAAGGTTCGCCTAAGTCCTGTCTTCTAGCATCAGTTATTAACCAATCTAAAGCAGCTTCCTGTAAATCAAAATGATCACCCTCTTTACCAACACAATATCTACCAAAAACTAACTTCTCCACAAGTTGAACTCCTGGCCCAATTAATGAATAATCAAAGATTATTGAATTATCAATTGTTGCACCTTCGCAAATACAACAACTTGGACCAATCATAGAAGGTCCAACGATAGTTACACCATCTTCAATCCTTGTCATTCCACCAACATATATTGGTCCTTTCACATTTATTTTATCCCAATTAGCTGCAACATTTAAACCAGTATAGATTCCCGGTCTTACTTGCTTTCCTGGTATTTCAACCTGTCTAACATCACCTTTAAGTACATTCCGAATGGCTCTCCAATAATCTGGTACTTTGCCAATATCAACCCACTCAAAATCCATAGCTAAAGCATAGAAAGGTGCCCCTTCTTCTACTAATTTTGGAAACAAATCCGAGCCAATATCAAAGGGTTTTCCAGATGGAATATAATTAAAAATTTCAGGCTCAAATAAATAAATTCCAGTATTAATCGTATCGCCTAGAGCATTCTCAATAGAAGGTTTTTCTTGAAAAGCTTTAACTCGATCTTCTTCATCAGTTACTACAACGCCATAACTACTTACTTGATCTTTTGAGACACGTTTAGTTATCAAACTAGCCAATGCACCTTTTTCTTTATGTCGTTTTACTGCTTCAGATAAATCCAAATCAATTAGTGCATCACCACACAAGACGACGAAAGTATCATCAAAAAAATTTTGAAAATCTTGAATTTTTTTCAGCCCGCCCGCTGAACCAAGTGCATCACCAATTAATTCTCCGTCTTCAATACGACCCTCAAAGCTGTATGCAATTTCAACTCCAAATCTTTGTCCATCTCGGAAGTAATTTTCTATTTCTTCTGCCAAATGAGAAACATTGACCATAACCTCAGTAAAACCGTGCTCCTTAAGGAGTTCCAACAGAAACTCCATTACAGGTTTCTGAAGGATAGGAATCATTGGCTTTGGGATCACATGAGTGATCGGCTGAACTCGAGTTCCTTTACCAGCGGCTAGGATCATCGCCTTCATAGGCGGTTTAATCTATCTAAACAAGGCCAACATAGAATGCTGCCTCCACAAAGAGCTAGGCAGCAGCCGGCGAGACATCTGTCACGTCTAGAGAAGCGATGGGAAGTTGAGCAACCATTCCTGGTTGCAAAAGCCTCTTTAGACTTATGGGGGAGAACAAAGAACCTTTTTGAACAATCTCCACCTTGCCCTGAGAGCATAAAAATAATAATGCCCAAAAGACCCCGACTCTATCCGTATCCAAATCATCTGAGGCCGAATTTTCTTTCCAACTCTCAACTAATAATTCAAAATCAACCCAGTGCAAAGATTGCTCCCACTTGTTTATGAAAATTGCAAGCGCAGCAGTCGTTTCAGGCAATTTTTCTCGATGCGCAAGAGATGAAACCTGAGCAATGATCTCCTTATTACTTAATTTTTTCTGTCGTAACTTTCTACGATTATTTAAATCATCATTTTTCAAAGATTCTGCAATTGTCTCAAGCTGATTTATTAATTCTCCAAGAGTTACTGGTCTTCTAAATGGAGGAGGTGCAACGGGCCTTCTGGACAAATGTCTCTCTGGTCGAAGAGGTAATTGAAAACTATCATCTAGCCAACCCTGTTCACCAAAATCCATGTCTGAATCATCTTCAACTTCCATATCAAAAGAGAACATTTCAGACTCAAGTACCTCCGCCTTTAAACCAACCAATACAGAAGCCGCTAAAAAGGCCTCACTGCTCTGAGCTAAATCAACCTCATAACTTCCACCATTTTGGCTGAAATGTTGTGAAATCTTTTTTGGGATTTCAATACGCTGTTTCAGTTGGTCCAAAAAACCATCTACAACTGGAATAACATCCACATCCCAAGGATCAATATCTCCTCTTTGAGCAGCATCTTGCAATAAGCGAATAGCAAGTCTCGCTCCAGAATCTGCAGTTTGAGTTAAAAAATCAACTGGCAATGAGAATTATTAATCTAAAAGCAAGTTATCTCTATTTTGAATGCAATGCCAGGTGAAATAATTTTCAATCTAAAAGAGGGGCTTCAAGAGTCCCTATTGATAAGTTTATATTGCTAATAATTGTTGATTGATCACTTCTAATTCTCTCAACGGCTAACAAATCTCTTTTAACCAATCCATCAATTGATGAAATATAAGTATCAGTAATAATTTTTGGATACAAACCAATCCCAATAATGGGAACTAATAAACAAGCAATAATATAGATCTCTCTAGGTTCAGCATCTACTAACTTTGCCTTTGATATTAATTTTGCATTCTCTTTACCAAAGAAGATTTCTCTGAGCATCGATAATAAATATATAGGTGTCAAAATAACTCCAATTGCTGCTAACGAAGCAACTACAATCCTAAATGGAAGAGTATAAACTTCATCGGTCACAAACCCAACAAAAACCATTAATTCGGAGATAAATCCACTCATTCCAGGTAAAGCAAGAGAAGCGAAAGCGCATGCTGTCCATAAAGCAAACATAATCCTCATATTTTGACCAATACCGCCCATCTCATCTAATTGAAGGGTGTGAGTTCTGTCGTAAGTTGCACCAACAAGAAAAAACAAGCTTGCTCCAATTAAACCGTGGCTAACCATTTGCAACATTGCACCACTAGTACCTAAAGAGCTAAAGCTTCCAATCCCTATTAAAACAAAACCCATATGACTTATTGAGCTATAAGCGATTTTCCTTTTTAAATTTCTTTGAGCAAAAGAAGTTAAAGCTGCATAAATAATATTTACTACTCCCAATACAATTAACAATGGAGCAAATTGAGCATGAGCATCTGGCAGTAATTGTGCATTAAATCTAAGGAGAGCATATCCTCCCATCTTCAACAAGATTCCTGCTAGGAGCATATGTACGGGAGCAGTGGCCTCTCCATGCGCATCGGGCAACCAAGTATGTAGAGGAACAATAGGAAGTTTGACCCCAAATGCTATTAGCAAACCTGCATAACAAAGCAGTTGAAAACCCCTACCAAAATCTTGCTGAGCTAAATGGGTATAACCGAAATCTGGTATCCCTCCTCCTTGAAAGAAACCCATCGCAAGACCAGCAAGGAGAATAAATAACGAGCTTCCTGCTGTATAGATAATAAATTTGGTCGCCGCATATTGCCTCTTTTTTCCGCCCCAGATTGCAAGGAATAAATAAACTGGGAACAACTCCAATTCCCAAGCCAAAAAGAAAAGCAACATATCTTGAACTGCAAAAACAGCTAGCTGGCCGCCATCCATGAGTAAAATTAAAAAGAAAAATAATTTTGGTTTATAACTAACTGGCCATGCCGCTAAAACCGCAAGAGAAGTAATAAAGCTTGTTAGCAATATCAATGGCATTGACAAGCCATCTGCACCAACAGACCAAGTCAATCCAAGATCTGGAAGCCAACTAACTTTTTCAAATAGTTGTAAGCCTTCTTTACTGGGATCAAAACCTTTGAAGTAAGCAGCGACGGTAATAAGAAAAGTAATTAAAGCTATTATGAGCGCGTACCATCTAACTTCTTTTCCTTCGCCTTTATCTGGAATAAAAGGAACAATTAAGGCTCCAACAATGGGAAACAATATGGATAGACTTAACCAAGGGAAATTGGCTTGAATTGGCTCAGGAATTAGCATTGTTCCTAGGTTCAAACTTGTATTGAGAGCGAATTCCAATATTCGAAATTAATCACCACTTTTTGATCTTAGAAATTATGAGATTATTGGCACCCT
>QBVL01000012.1 GCA_003284375.1 Prochlorococcus sp. AG-311-J23 | reverse complement strand
AAGGTAAGTTTGAATTCCAGTGCTGTTAAAGACCCTTCGTTGATTTCTCAAGGGGCAAATCGTTTTGGATCTCAATGTATTGTTGTTGCAATAGATGCGAAAAAGAACAAAAATATACCCAATAAGTGGGACGTTTATGTGAGTGGAGGACGGAATAATACAGGTTTGGATGCGATTGAATGGGCAGAAAAAGTGTCTGAGATGGGAGCTGGTGAGATCCTTTTAACCTCCATGGACGGTGATGGAACTCAAAATGGTTATGACATAGAACTGACTAAACGTATTGCTGAGAAAGTTTCAATACCAGTAATAGCTTCAGGAGGAGCTGGTTCTTTGAAACACATTAAAGAGGCTTTTACTCTTGGGAAATCTTCAGCAGCTCTCTTGGCTTCCTTATTGCATGATGGACAATTAACTATCAAGGAAATAAAAGATTATTTGATCAAGGAAAATTTACCTATAAGACCAATTGAATGATAAATATTCTCATCGAAGGATGTAAAATACATCCTGTATACATTAAAATTTTTTTGATAGTTAAGTTTTTCCTGTATTAATATGAGGCCTGGTAATACTAAATCTATAGAGGAAATGTTTAATTCTATTTCTTCAAAATATGATTTTTTAAATGATATGTTTAGTTTTGGATTACATAGGTTTTGGAAAAGAAAATTATTGGATATTCTTAACCCGAGTTTGGGAGAAAAATGGATAGATATGTGTTGTGGAACTGGAGATATGTCAATATTTTTGGCTAGATATATGAAGAACTCTGAAAATATTACTGGAATAGATTCAGCTTCACAAGCATTATTAGTTGCGAGAGAAAGATCTAAACATAAATATTCTTCAATTGAATGGATAAATGGTGATGCTCTAGAGACAAAGCTCACCTCAAATCAATTTGATGGCCTTTTGATGGCCTATGGCTTAAGGAATCTTTCCAGCTCTTATGAAGGTCTTAAAGAATCATTTAGAATCTTGAAACCAGGTGGAAGAGCGGGAATCTTAGATTTTAGATCTTTTGAAGGACTTTCCATACAAGGGATATTCCAAAGAATTTATTTAAGTCTTTATGTGGTTCCAATTGCCTCTCTTTTCGGTTTAGGGAAAGAATATTCATATATAAAAAAAAGCTTAGTTAACTTTCCTTCAGGTGAAAAACAAATTCATTTGGCACTTTCTGCGGGCTTCAAAAAAGCAAAATATCAAAAATTAGCCATGGGACAGATGGGGATTTTATTACTTGAAGCATGAATCAAAATCGTTCAATCTATTCTCAATTCTTTTCTTCTACAAAAACTACATTTACCCCATAATTTAACTTCTCCCTTGGGAGAAGGAACTTTGCAAAAAGGACAATTGGTGATTCCAGTCTTATCTGTTCTACTTGGGTGCTTTTCCCATATTTCTTTTTCACTCTCTCTAGCAATTAAATCATTGGGATAATGTTGTCTAATCCGAATCTCTTTTATTTGATATCCATATGATTTTAAAGACTCAATTAATTCTAAGCGGTTGTACTGGAGAGCCTGTCTCCACTGAGGATGACTTGCTCCAATCGTTAAAATTTTATTTTGAATATTAAGCGGTGTGCAATTCAATGCGAGTTGCTCCCCAGCTATTTCTACCCAATCTTGAATAAGCCCTCCGACATTCCCTTTCCAAGAAGACTTGATTTCTTCCAAGCATGTATAAATTGACTGCTCTCTTTTTCCTTTTGTTTTATGCTTTAAGTCTTCTAAAATCAATTTTAATTAGACACTATTGGTGAGTTAGTGCTTAAATCTAGCTAATATTTTTTTGATTGCATAAAAGATCCTAATGGGATTATTCGAGAGGTTAAGTCGCTTGTTACGGGCAAATCTAAATGCTTTTGTCAGTGAGGCAGAAGATCCAATAAAAATACTTGATCAGTCTGTTGCTGATATGCAAGAAGATTTGGTGAAGCTTCGTCAAGCTGTCGCTATGGCTATTGCAAGTCAAAAAAGATTAGAGAACCAGGCGAATCAAGCAAAAGAGCAAATAAAGAATTGGTTCACCAGAGCTGAATTAGCCTTAAAAAAGGGAGAGGATGATCTGGCTAGAGAAGCATTAAGTAGAAAAAAAACTTTTCAAGAAACTTATGAATCTTTATCGACTCAATTTCAAACTCAAAATGGTCAAGTCGAAAAACTCAAGAAAAGCCTTTTGTTATTAGAGAGAAAGATTGCCGAGGCTCGAACTAAAAAAGATATGCTTAAAGCAAGGGCTCAGGCAGCCAAAGCTCAGCAACAAATTCAAAGTGCTGTTGGTGATTTAGGGAGCAAGTCCGCCATGGCTGCTTTTGAGAGAATGGAAGACAAAGTAGAGGCATTGGAAGCTTCTGGGCAAGCTGCATTAGAGTTGGCTGGAGAAGATCTAGAAAGCAAGTTCGCAGCATTAGAAGGAGGTGATGATATAGAGAAAGAATTAGAGACATTGAGGACTCAATTGAAATCGGGAGTTGAGGCAATAGCTTTGCCTCCTTCTGATTTAGATTTGAATGAAGTAAAAACAGTAGAAATCCAAGAAGTTGAAGTTGAATTAGAGGCAATGAAAAAGTCAATGGATAATTCTTGATTTTTTTAAGAACTCATTACGTTTGAAATATGAATAATCAAAGATTCGATAGAGGGGTTGGATTGATTTATAGATATCACAAATTAAATCATTCCTCTCCTAGATCTTGGAGATTAATGATGAAAACTATTTGTGCTAACACAGAAATTGAGCTATCAAATTGGGTTGCAGAGAAACCAGTAAAAAAAAATCAGCCAATAGCTATATTTTCTTCTTGCCAAAAATTTGGTCAAGGTCAAGCTGGTCGAATTTGGCATGCACCAAAAGGAGGGGTTTGGGTTAGTGCGGCTATTAAGAGTGAAGGTTCGTGTGAAAATAATTCTCAGCTTTATGGGTTAGCGGTGGCATTAGCTTTGGTTGAAAGAATTGAACGTATAGGAGTTGATGTGAAAATAAAATGGCCAAATGATTTATTGGTTGATGGCCAAAAACTAGCTGGAATTTTACCTAGATTATTTTTTAGAGGAGGAAAACTTAGATTATTAAGAGTTGGAGTAGGTTTAAACGTTTTTAATAATGTTCCTAAAGAGGGGATTTCTCTTAAACAAATTATTGGAGATAAAAGGATGAATATAAATTTTTGGTCTTCAGAAGTTCTCCTTGCAATAGAAAGATCTTTAGATCTTTTAGGTAATAAAAAATTTCTGTGCAGTCAGGTCGAACAAAGATTGTGGTCAAGAAAATACATTGATAAAGAAACTGGATTAAAATGGGATATCAAAAGAATAGATTCTGGTGGAAGATTGATTCTTTTTAAAGAAGATAAAGTAAAGGTCTTGTCTAATTCAGACTTGATTCTCTGAATTAATTATGAGTAATCTTTATTACTTTGCCATCTCTAAATCTTGCTATTTTTTTTGCTCTTTGAGCAACATTGTCTTCATGCGTAACTAAGACAATTGTGATTCCTTGACTATGAAGTTGGTCAAAAAGATTTAAAACATCTTCAGTAGTTTTGGAATCAAGAGCACCAGTTGGTTCGTCTGCTAATAACAGAGATGGTTGATTGATTATTGCCCTTGCTATAGCAACACGTTGTTGTTGTCCTCCTGATAATTGATTAGGTAGATTGGTCATCCTGTTCTCTAGCCCTACTCGTTTAAGAGCCTCTTCAGCGCGCTTCTCTCTCTCTAAAGATGGGACGCATGCATAAATCATTGGAAGCATGACATTCTCAAGTGCTGAAACTTCTTGAAGTAGATGAAATTGCTGAAAAACAAAACCAAGTTCTTTGTTTCTAATATCTGCTAGCAAGTCATCATCAAGCTTCTCTACAGCAGTTCCATTTAGTTCATAAGTCCCATTAGTAGGACGATCAAGGCATCCAAGTATATTCATTGCAGTACTTTTGCCAGATCCACTTGCACCCATTACAGCAAGGTAATCACCCTGGCAAACCTCGAGGTTTAGTTCGTCAAGAGCTTTCACTTTGACCGAGCCTTCCCCATAAAATTTATTTACATTCGTTAGTCGCGCTACAGACTTTTTCAATGATTTTAATTGGTTAACCAATTGAGCTCTTACTTGCAAGAGTAATGGCTTCACGAAGTAATGGAGTTCCGTTTACCGCACTATCTGCAAAATCGAAGAGCGGATTTGAAATGATTCCACCAATAGCAGTTACGAGAACACAAAAAATCAAAGCCACTTTGAGAGATGACATCCCAGGCATTGACCATTCTATGGATGGATATGCCTTTACAACATCTGAGGCTTCTTTCGGTTCTGTTACCACCATCATTTTTATAACTGATATGTAATAGTAAATTGAAATAACAGAGGTGACCAGACCAACACTTACTAGTAAGTATTGGCCATCGGCCCATCCTGCAAAAAATAAATAAATCTTCCCAAAGAATCCCAACATTGGAGGAATTCCTCCCAAAGAGAGAAGGCATAAACTTAATCCTAAAGTTATTAATGGATCTTTTTGGTACAGTCCTGCATAATCTGAGATTTGATCACTACCCGTTCTGATTGAGAAAAGGATTATGCATGCAAAAGCACCAAGATTCATAAACAAATAAGCAGCCATATAAAGAACCATCGCAGCGAAACCATCTTCAGTTCCGCAAACTAAACCAATCATTACAAAGCCAGCTTGTCCAATTGAGCTATAAGCAAGCATCCTTTTCATTGATTTTTGAGCTAGTGCTACAACATTTCCCAGAGACATACTGAGAACAGCTAAAACGGTAAATAGCAATTTCCATTGTGTGTCAAAAGCGCTAAAACATCCGACTAGTATTCTTATTGCGAGTGCAAAACCTGCTGCTTTGGAACCTACTGATAAGAAGGCAACCACTGGCGTAGGAGAACCTTCGTAAACATCGGGTGTCCATTGATGAAATGGAACTGCTGCAATTTTGAAAGCTACTGTAGACAATACGAAAACCAGCGCTAATGCTGATAAAGGTGTAGAAGCACTTAGCAAGGTGATTCCTATTTCTTTTAAATTTGTAGATCCACTTATTCCATAAAGTAAGGATGCTCCATAAAGAAATACAGCGGCTGCAGCCGAACCAACTAACAAGTATTTCAAAGCTGCTTCTGAACTTCTTGAGTCTCTTTTGAGATATCCAGAAAGCAGGTAGCTAGCTACGGAAAGTGTTTCTAATGAAACAAAAACACTTACCAAATCAGTTGAACCACATAGAAGCATTGCTCCAAGAGTGGCAGCTAATAATATTGCAGCAAATTCACCAATAGGACTTCCATTTTGATCAGCATATCTCCAACTAATTAATAAAGAAATAAGAGTTGAAAGAACAATTACCCCTCTAAAAGCAATAGCAAGATTGTCTGCAATAAATGCACCTAAAAAAGATTCTTGAATTTCTCCATCCCATTGCATTGTTAGCAAAATCAAAGCACTACCTAGACCTGCGTAACATATTGGAGGAGACCAGCGGGCTGATATCTTTTCACCAGCCAAATCAACCAAAAGCGTTCCAAGCATTGCCATTAGGACTGCAGCCTCTGGAAGCACCGCTTTGGCATTTAAAGAAAGATTTAAAAGCTCTACAGGCTCATTTATGAATATTTGAAAAGACAAAAGTTCTCCCATTTATGTATTGTTTTTAAGCTGTGTCTGATTTTATAACTCTAGCGAAGTTATGAAATATGCCTTTATTATCATTTTGGGCTATGCATTTTACTATTCAGTACGTTAGATAAGAAGGAGGAAAACTGAGCTGATGCCCACTGACCACACTCTGGTAATTGTTGAAAGTCCTACAAAGGCAAAAACTATTAGAGGGTTTTTGCCTAAGGACTTTCAGGTTCTTGCGTCAATGGGGCACATAAGAGACTTGCCTAACAATGCATCGGAGATCCCTGCGAAGCACAAAGGAGAAAAGTGGGCAACTATTGGAGTTAACACAACTGCTGATTTTGATCCTTTGTATGTCGTCCCCAAAGACAAGAAAAAAATTGTCAAGGAATTAAAACAATCTTTGAAAGGTGCTAGTGAATTGTTGCTTGCGACTGATGAAGATAGAGAAGGAGAAAGTATTAGTTGGCATTTAATGAATGTGCTTGACCCGAAAATCCCTGTGAAGAGAATGGTCTTCCATGAGATAACTAAAGAAGCTATTTCTAAAGCGCTATCGAAAACAAGAGCAATTGATATGGAATTAGTTCATGCCCAAGAAACAAGGAGGATCTTAGACAGATTAGTTGGGTACACGTTGTCTCCTCTTTTATGGAAGAAAGTTTCCTGGGGTTTGTCTGCAGGAAGAGTCCAATCAGTTGCAGTAAGATTGCTCGTCCTGAGAGAGAGAGCAAGGAGATCTTTCAAAAGCGGAAGTTATTGGGACTTAAAAGCAAAATTAGACAAAAAGGGTAGTGAATTTGAGGTGAAAATGACCTCAATTGGTGGTAAAAGAGTTGCTACTGGTAGTGATTTTGATGAGTCAACTGGATTATTGAAACCTGGCCGAAATGTAATATTGCTTAAGGAAGAAGACTCTAAGGAACTTGCAGAAAAATTAACTACTGATAAATGGAAAGTTGTTAATGTCGAGGAAAAGCCGTCAATCCGTAAACCAGTTCCTCCTTTTACAACAAGTACATTACAACAAGAGGCTAATAGAAAACTTCGATTATCAGCTAGAGAAACCATGAGGTGTGCCCAGGGCTTGTACGAAAGAGGTTTTATTACATATATGAGAACAGATTCTGTTCACCTTTCTGATCAGGCAATAAATGCCTCACGAAATTGTGTTGAGTCAAAATATGGGGTTGAATATTTATGTGACAAGCCGCGACAATTTTCCAACAAGACTAGAAATGCTCAAGAAGCCCATGAAGCAATTCGTCCCTCTGGTGAAATCTTTAAAACACCCAAAGAGTCAAACTTGCAAGGTAGGGACCTTTCTTTATATGAACTTATTTGGAAACGAACAGTTGCCAGTCAAATGGCCGATGCAAGGTTGACATTGCTTGGAGTCGAATTGCAAGCATCGGATGTATCTTTCCGGGCTAGCGGTAAACGAATAGATTTCCCTGGCTTCTTTAGAGCTTACGTTGAAGGTAGTGATGATCCTGATAGTGCACTTGAAGGACAAGAAGTGCTTTTGCCTAAATTAGCTGTAGGCGATTCTCCAACAGCTAAAAATGTAGAGGCGTTGGGGCATCACACTCAGCCTCCAGCTAGATATAGCGAAGCCTCATTAGTTAAAACACTTGAGAAAGAAGGCATAGGTCGTCCGTCAACATACGCAAGCATTATCGGAACAATTGTAGATCGAGGTTATTCTGCCCTCAATAACAATTCTTTGACTCCAAGCTTTACAGCATTTGCTGTTACGGCACTTCTTGAAGAACATTTTCCTGATCTTGTAGATACCAGTTTTACTGCTCGAATGGAATCTACACTAGATGAGATCTCAACAGGAAAAGTGAGTTGGCTCCCATACCTTAAGGACTTTTATAAGGGTGATACTGGTCTGGAGAATCAAGTTCAACAAAGAGAGGGGGATATTGATGGAGGGGAGTTTCGATCTGTTTCTCTGGAGGGACTTTCATCTCTTGTTAGGTTGGGTAAATTTGGAACATATCTGGAATCAAAGCAACTGGGTGAAAATGGCAAGCCCATAACAGCTACTCTTCCACAGGAAATTACTCCTGCAGACTTGGATGAGGATATCGCAGAGATGATTTTAAAACAAAAAGCTGAGGGTCCTGAATCACTTGGAGTTGAGCCTGATAGTGGACAGAATTTATATCTATTAAATGGTAGATATGGACATTTTGTTCAAATGGGCTTAGTAGTCGAATTGAAAGATCTTGGGATTCCAAAAGGTAAGAAAAAGCTAGGAAATCTTCGCTTGTTCAAAAGCAGTCAATATGGACTCTATTTGAAGCAGGATTCGTCAAAGGTTCAGGTTCTGTTGCCAGAGGATATAAAAGAGGAAGATATAGATGTTGAAAAAGCACTTGAATATTTAGATGATAAATCATTAAAAAAAGCTCCAAATCCAAAAAGGACTTCCTTGCCAAAGAGTTTAAAACCAGAGAATTTGACCTTTGAGGAGGCTCTTGGCTTAATTCAATTACCACGTCTACTTGGAGAGCATCCAGATGGAGGTAGAGTTCAATCAAGCTTGGGTCGATTTGGTCCGTATGTGGTTTGGAGTAAAAGTGGTGGTGAAAAAGATTATCGCTCAATTAAGGGTGAAGATGACGTTCTTCAAGTAAGCCTAGAAAGAGCTCTTGAGCTTTTATCTATACCTAAAAGAGGAAGAGGAGGAAGAACTGCGTTGAAGGAGCTTGGTATCCCTGAGGGAGAAAAAGAAACTATCCAATTATTTGATGGCCCTTATGGTTTATATGTTAAACAGGGCAAAGTAAATGCTTCTTTACCAGAGGGTAAAAGCGCTGAAGATATCACTATTGAGGTGGCTATTGAATTATTGGCAGCTAAGAAGTCAAGTAAAAAGACAACATCTAAGAAAAGAAAGTCTACACCAAAAACAACCAAGTCCACAAAGAAAGATTTAAACTCATCAGCATCAAAAAAAAGTAGTACTCGAAAAGCGCCTTCTACAACTAAAACAGGACGTCTAAGAGCCAGTAAAGTTAGGGTAATTAAAACAAAATAAAATTTTGAATATTTCAAGATTAGTTGAGAAAATATTTATTAGATCATTTCTAATAGTTACCATTTTGGCACTTCAATCATGCTCAAATACTCTAATTGGGGAAAAGTTGGAAAGTAGTTTTGATATAGTGGAAAACCCAAAAACTTCAGGAAAAACTAATAATAAGCCACAAAAACCTAAGGAAAAAATAAAAATTAAATCAATATTAAAAGATGACAAGAAAGAAAATAAAAATACTTTTGATAATATTGTCAAAGAAAATTTAATATCTAATAAAGATAGGCTTAGTAAAAAATCAATCAAACTAAAAAATAAGTCTGTTTTTAATCCACAACCATACAGGATTATCTTAAGATTATCAGCTGCAAATCCATCTGCACCAGCGGAGACGGTTACAGAGGCTTTAAGAACAGCAGGGGTCCAGTTTGAAGTAGAGAAGATTGAACGCTTTGATGATGTGGATTTGTCAAAGGATTCATCTTTTAAAAGATAATCATTTTGATCTTAGATAATAAAAACTTTATAAAAAGTAGATCTCTTTATAAATCTCCTCTAAGTAAGAGACAAGCTTTAAAAATCGTTGAGTCATCTTATCTTGCGGCTGCAACAGCTTTGATTTGGATAGCTCTTTATTATTTGCCTATTGGCGGAGCTGTTTTTCGTCTTGCGTTACCATTGCCATTGGCTCTTCTTCAAATTCGTAGAGGTGTCAAAACAGGTATTGAGGGAGTGACAATAAGCGTAATGCTATTAACTGCTCTGATGGGACCGCTAAGAGGACCTTTAGTTATTTTCCCTTATGGATTGCTTTCGTTATGGTTAGGATTTTGTTGGAAAAAAGGATGGAATTGGTGGTTAAGCTGGAGTGTGGGAGTCTCAATTGGAACGATGGGTTTTCTTGTTAGGGTCTTCGTTTTGTCTCTGTTGGTTGGTGAGAATTTATGGGTTATTCTTACTCGTGCTGGCGCGGCATTGCTTGAAAGAGGAATAGATATTTTTAATCTTTCTTTTACTCCAGATATGAGACAAGTTCAAATAGTTGCACTATGTCTGATTATTACTCAAGAAATCGTTTACGTTTTATGTTTGCATGCTTTGGCTTATTGGATTTTTCCTAGACTCAAGTCATCAATACCTGAACCACCTGCTTTGCTCGAAAACTTAATTTCTTTAGAATCTAACTGATTGAAAATGACAGGAGACAACTACGTTTCGTTGCCGTCAGGAGTATTGGCTTTTGGAGAAGGCCTCCATGAGCTAAATGTTGAAGAAAGAGTTCAAACATGGCATGAAAATATTACGAATATAGCTTTCTTTTTAATTCTTGCTGGATCTGAAACAGCAGAGATTGATGGGATCTCCGCTGCTGGTTCAACTGCTGTTTCTAGACGTTATACAGCTGTTGCAGATGCTGAACTTTTATTAAGAGGACCTAATCTTCCAAAAAGATGGCCTTTGCCTCCTTTGCCCGCAGGGGTCTCTCCCGCATTGATTAGTTATGTTGCCTCAAGTTTCTTAAAAATTAAACCAACAATAATATCTGCAGGACTACTACAAACTCCTCCCTTTACTCATGTTTCCTTGGAGTCATCAGACATAGGCCCTGCTAGATGCTTGAGTTCAGGAAATGCAATGGAAAGAACCAGGGTTAAACTTTTATTCGAAGGTGGTTTTAAGATAGGTAAGAAATTAAAAAAATCTCTTTTGCTCACAGAGTGTGTCCCTGGAGGTACCTCTACAGCTTTTGCCGTTCTCTCTGGGTTGGGAATAAACGTTAATGGTCTTATAAGCGGAAGTCATAGAAATCCACCTTCTGAATTAAAAATAAAATTAGTTAAACAAGGACTTGAGGCAGCGAAATTAAAGAAGAATCCTTTGTCTTTTGATCTTATAGCTGCTGTTGGTGATCCATTTCAGCCAATTGCAGTTGGTCTTTTAATGGGTGCTAGAGAATCTGGCCAGGAGATTTTATTAGGAGGAGGTTGTCAAATGTTAGCAGTATTGGCCTTGGCATTAAATGAAATTGAACCTGCGTCACGCTCTGAATTCGTTGGTAAAATTTTAATAGGGACCACATCATGGTTAGTCGATGAATCACTTTCTTCTGCGGGAAATAGAAATTCTTTTATTCATTTAATGAATCATGTTTCTAATCATTTCAAAGTAAATATCCTAGGTCTCGCTAGTGGTTATAGATTTAATGATAGTAATCAAAAGGTTTTGCGAGATTATGAGATTGGTTACGTTAAAGAGGGTGTTGGGGCTGGTGCATTATCGTTACTCGCTCAAATTAAGGGATTGACTCAGAAAGAAATGATTCAAAGATGTGATATTGAGGTTAGTAATTTATTTAAGTTGAATAATGAAAAAATCTGTCGAGAGATCTAACTAATATGAATACTAATAATCTTAGAAGAAGAGAATTCATCAAATATGGATTAATTTCCTCTTTGTTTTTACTATCTGGATGCTCAACGTCTCAAAAAAAATTAGCTTTGAGAGGAGTTACCAATAGCTTCCCAAGTGAATTTGTTAATAGTTTGTCTACCGGTTGGGAATTTTTCCCTATAAAAGATATTGAGTTCAACAAATTTCCCTATAACTCTGCACTTAAAGAAAAAACAGATTTATTAGTCTTAAATGATGGTTGGATTTCTGGTTTACCTGCTAATTCACTTCAAGAAATCAAAGCAGATAATATTAGAAGTAATTTCAGCAAGCAGACTAGTTCTTTTCTCGATGGATTAGGAAAGGACTATGAGAGAAAGATTTTACCTTTAGCTGTTAGTCCTTGGGTGATACTTTTAAGAAATGAAGATTCTCTGGCTCTAAGCAATAAGAATTCTTGGGAAGTCGTTTTTTCGAGTTCACTTACAAATAAAATAGTTTTTCCTAAAAGTCCTTATCTTCTGATTTCAATAGCACAAAAATTAGATTTATTTAATGATTTCTCAAAAATCAAGAGTCAAGCCCAGTCATTTGATGACATGAATGCTTTGAATTGGGTTGTTTCAGGTAGAGCTAATGCAGCAGTTTTACCTTTATCTAGCTGTGTTGATAGCCTTGTCAAAGACCCTCGTTTGTCTGTTCTATTGCCCCAAGAGGGCAGCCCTCTGAATTGGACAGTACTTGCTTCTCCTTCCCTGTCTACAGAGTCTTTCCCTACTGATTGGTTTGATTCGTTATGGGGGGCTACTTATTTGAGACGTGTAATAAGTAAAGGTTTTTTGCCCCCCACAAATTTCTTAGACTTAAGGAGAAAAAATATAAATGTCCCCAAAAAGTATCAATCTATCTTTCTTCCTGAAGAAAGTGTTTGGAATAAATGTTGGTCTTTACCAATTCTAAGTTTTCAGGAAAAAAAAGATTTGGCTTTGAATTGGAATAATTCATAATTGAACTATCTATGAAATTCAAAAAACCTTTTCAGAGACATTTCCGAATACCATAACTAGCATTCTAAAAGTTGTAGGCTCAATAATGTTTACGGGTTTAATTCAGGCTATTGGCACGATCAAGAAAAATAATTTTGGGGTAATTGTTGATGGATGTAAGCCTTTTTCTCCCTTGAAACTTGGAGATAGCGTTTCTGTTGATGGAGTTTGTTTAACAGTTTCTGAATTAATGAATGATTCTTTTTTCTCAAATATAAGTGAAGAGACTCTTAAGAGAACAAATCTTGCAGAAAAAGCTCAGAAAAATGGTTATGTAAATCTTGAGCCAGCATTACGTCTTTCTGATCGATTAGGTGGACATATTGTAAGTGGACACATAGACGGGTTGGGTGAAGTTGTTTCAATAGAAAATTTGAAAAATTCTTGGAATTTGAGAGTATCTTGGGATGGTTTAAACTTCTGTAGATATATGTGCGATAAGGCGAGTATTAGCCTAAATGGAATAAGTCTTACTATTGCTGAGATCTATGTTGATGGGTGTGAATTTTCCGTAGCAGTAATACCTCATACCTGGTCTAATACATGCTTGAAGTTTTTGACACTTGGAGAAAAGGTTAATTTGGAAGTTGACTTGATGGCTAAGTACGCAGAAAAACTTCTAAATGTAAATAACAATGATTTCCTTTCTAAACAAAGCCCAGTAGTCAACAAGCAGTGGCTAAGTGAGCAAGGTTGGTATTAGTAATTTTATATTTAATTTACTTTGAGAAATTCATTATTTCTTGAGTGGTAACAAACTAATCGCTCCTGACTCTTTTCGTACATCAATACGAAATTCCTGTCCAGGTTCAAGACCTAATTTTTTTGTATAGGCATGTCCAATAAGAAGATTTCCGTTGCCATGAACCTTCGTACGGAATTCTGCTTGCCTTCCTCTTGAAGATCTATTTCCTGCTCTTCCAGGACCATTTGAACGAAGTTTATAACCCTTTGCCTCAACTAGAGCACGATAGAAACTTTTACGTAAAACTCTGCCGCTTGGCCCAACGTAACCACAACCTTTAGCTATTTCGTCTTCTGGACGGCTGCTCAAAGATCTTGCTTTCTCTAGGAGTTCTTTTCCAACAAGCATTTCAGACTGTTTTAATTAACTGAATTCTGACCAATAAGTGGAATTGTGGCAACAAATTAATTGAAAGTTTCTTGCTTAGTATTAATATTCACCTCTCAAAGCAGATAAAGTATGATGAATAGAACGACCCAAATCCCATCTACGAAGTGCCAATAGAGCTCTACGGCCTCAAATGGAAACTTGTTTTGATTATTCACTCGGCCAGATGGGAAACGTGTTTGCCACCAAATAATCATTATCATTATTGATCCAAGTGTTACGTGAAGCCCGTGAAAACCAGTTAATGCATAAAAAGTACTTGCAAAAAGGTTGTCAGTTAATCCAAAAGGCAAAGTGAAGTATTCAAACATTTGACTAATTAAAAATGCCACTCCCAAAGCACCTGTTATGAGAAGCCATTTTTGACATTGTTTTGATTCATTCTTCTCTAGGAATTTCCCGGCCCGATGAAAAGTAAAGCTACTAACAAGTAGCAAGATTGTATTTAAAGTTGGTAAAGGTAGTTCTAATTCGTAAATAGCATCAGGACCAATGGGATTGACTGCTTTGAAAGTGAGATATGCTGCAAAAAACCCTGCAAAGGTCATCCCGTCTGCGATTAAAAAAGCTATTAAGCCAAACAAACGAAAATCTTCATGTTCCTCAGTTGAGAGGTCATTCTTGCTTTCTGAGGATTGCTCCTTTGGAACTATTGATGTCATCTGATTGCCTCCTGAGTCTCATTTGAATCTTTTTTTCCGTAACCATAGGGTTCTAGAACAAGTGGGGCCTCTCCGTCCCAATTCTCAACAGGAGGAGGAGAACTTGTTAACCATTCAGGAGTTAGTGCATTCCAAGGGTTATCACCAGCTTCTTCTCCGAAGAAGATGCTTTGAATAATATTCCATAGGAAAGGTAAAGTACTTAAAGCCATTAATAAGGCACCCACGCTACTAATTTGATTGATTAATTGAAATTGTGGATCGTATTCGGCAACTCGTCGAGGCATTCCATTTAAACCTAGCCAATGTTGAGGAGCAAAACAAAGATTAAAGCCTATAAAAGTAATTATAAAGTGGAATCTTCCAAGATTTTCGTTGAGCATTTTACCAGTAAATTTTGGGAACCAGTGATAAATCGAAGAGAAGATAACAAAAACAGAACCGCCATATACTATGTAATGAAAATGAGCAACAACAAAATAAGTGTCATGTACATGAACATCAAAAGGTACTTGAGCTAGGGCAACTCCCGTTATCCCTCCTAAAACAAAGTTAATAATAAATCCGCAGGAAAATAACATTGCAGCATTAAGTGATATTTTTCCTCCCCATAAGGTCGCAACCCAGTTAAAAAATTTAATTCCTGTGGGAACAGCTATGAAGGCAGTAGCGATTGTAAAAAATAAGCGCATCCAAGGAGGAGTACCGCTTGTAAACATATGATGAGCCCAAACAATTAGACCTAACACAACTATTCCCATAATTGAGAAGACCATTGTTGTGTAGCCAAAAAGTGGTTTTCTACTATGGATTGGAAGTATTTCACTGACTAAACCAAAGGCAGGTAAGACCATGATATAAACAGCAGGATGGGAGTAAAACCAAAAAAGATGTTGATAAACGATTACATTCCCACCAAGACTTGGGTTAAAGAAACCAGTATGAGCAACTATGTCAAAGCTCAGAAGTATTAGAGTACCTGCGAGAACAGGAGTTGATAAAACCACAAGAATACTTGTACCAAGCATTGCCCAGCAATACATAGGCAATTGCATTAATTTGAGACCAGGCCTCCTTAGCTTGAGGATGGTGGCGATAAAATTAATACCACCAAAGATCGAACTACCACCCAAAAGCAAAACACTTAATATCCAAATAATTTGCCCGGCTGCTGGAGTCGTAATGCTTAAAGGTGGATAAGCTGTCCAACCGGATTGTGCCGCTCCGTTTATGAAATAGCTTGATATCAACATTAGGCCAGAGGGAGGTATTAGCCAAAATGCAACTGCATTAAGTCTGGGAAAAGCCATGTCCCTAGCCCCAACATAAAAAGGTATTAAATAGTTACCAAAGGCACCATTTACTACAGGCACGATCCATAAGAAAATCATGATTGTGCCGTGGAGAGTTAAAACCTGGTTGTAAACCTCTCTAGGCATGAAATCTGAGAGAGGACTTATGAGTTCTACTCTTATTGCTCCAGCTAAAGATCCCCCAATTAAATAAAAAAAGAAACCGCAAACTAAATATTGAAGCCCTATGACTTTGTGATCAAGACTAAAACTTAGGTATTTGAGCCATCCAGTTGGTTGAAGTTTTTCTGGAGAAGAGTTGCTTGGTTTGAGTGAAATAGTCATGAACTTACTATTGATTCTTTAGAGTTTTCTTTTAACCAAGTATCAAAGTCTTCTTGTTCATCAACTATTACGTTTGATCTCATCCCACCATGATAAGGGCCACACAATTCTGCACAAACAATTGGGAAATTACCTGCTTTTGTAGGAGTGAAATTTAAAATAGTTGGTTGGCCAGGAATGACATCTTGTTTAAGTCTGAATTGAGGCACCCAAAAAGCATGTATTACATCTTTAGATTCCATTTTTAAACTAACTTCTCTTCCAACAGGCACATGAAGTTCGCCCGTAATAATATCTCCTTTTGGATAATGAAATATAAAAGCAAATTGCATTGCAGTTAATTCAATTGGTAATGAGGATGAATTTTTATTAGATGAAGACTCAATTGGACCAGAACCAATACCCCCCCAAACTCTCTCTGAATGATTATCCATTTGCCCACTGTGATCATGCATTAAAGGCTGCATACCACCCATTCGATCATAAATATCGTAGCTATATAAACCTACAAATAAGACAACAATTGCTGGAACTGCTGTCCAGAAAATTTCAAGAGAAATATTACCTTCTAAGTCAATCCCATCTCCAGTTTCTCCAGGTCTACGACGGAAGTTAATGAGACTATAAATTACTAGAGCAGTCATACCTATAAAAAGTATGACGCCAATAATGAAGAGGACTCGATAGAGTTCATCGTAAACAGGAGCATTCATACTCGCGCTCACGGGAAGCATATCTACGTTGTACGCAACCCAAACTCCAACTACTCCAAGAATTAAACTTGTTGTAAGAGTTAAGATGGCGGACAGTTTCGGCAAGAAGATCTCCTTTTCTATCTATCTATAGGTTATGGGCAAAAGTAACTAATGTATCGGCTAATTGTTAATTCAAGATGAATAATTTTTTTTTAAAGAGAATCTTTATGTTCCAGTCAGTTTATTCAGGTGACGTGTACGAAGTAATCGCTACGTTGAGTAAACAATGATCTTGATGGATTTTTGCATACGTGCAGGTTATTTATCCACCCAAGCCACTCTTAAGATTGGGCCAGCTTGCTGCTCACGTGGTAGTTGCACTTATCGCTCTTGTAGTGATCGGAGGAGCAACCAGAGTAATGGAGGCTGGTCTCGCTTGCCCAGACTGGCCCCTTTGCTATGGATCGTTTTTGCCTGGTAGGCAAATGAATTTGCAAGTTTTCTTGGAATGGTTTCATCGTTTAGATGCCTTCTTCGTAGGGATTGTATTGGTTACACAATTTTCTTTCTCTTTATACTGGGCAAAAACTTTACCAAAATGGCTTCCTTGGACTTATGGATTCTTAACTCTTTTGGTTGCGCTGCAAGGCTTTTTAGGTGCTTTGACAGTACTGCAATTATTACCATCTTTAGTCGTAATGGCTCATCTCGTAGTTGCATTTACTCTTGTTGCCATTATGAGTGGTGTAACTCAACAATTACTTAATCCTGGTAAATCAATTTTACCAACTTGGCTTCGTTGTTTTGGATTTTTATCCCTTTTTACAGTAATAGCTCAGTCTTTACTAGGTAGTCGGGTGGCAACCTCATGGGCCGCTCAAAGATGCTTCGATTTTGGAGAGTCTTGCAATCTTTTAGGACTTCATCAGGTAAGTGCAGTACCAGTGAGCTTTTTGGTGATTTTATTTGTAATTTTTTCATCCTTTCATAGAGATGTCTTTATTAAACAATGGCCCTATCTTTTAACGATTATTTTTTTGATCATTTTACAAATACTATTAGGAGCTTTTTCTATTCATCTAAGGATGAGTGAGCCTAGCCTTATCATTGGTCATCAACTAATTGCCTGTTTGTTAGTTGCCGTTTTAGCAGCATTGAATTTTAAAGGTAGAGGAAATGATGACTCTTCCAAATTACTTTACATAACTCAATCAACATTGGAGACATGTCATGGTTAGCTCTACATCCGATTTAATTACGCAGCCCGTTAATCGCGAGGAAATAGTTCCTTCTAGAAAGCGTATTAAACTGCCAGCTTGGTTAGAAGTCGTCAAACCAAGATTAATTCCTCTTTTACTTGCTACAACTGTTGGAGGAATGGCTCTTTCAGAGGAATGGCCAATACCTTCTACAAGATTGGCATGCACTTTAGGCGGAGGAGCTCTGGCCGCTGCGGCTGCAGGAGCTCTTAATTGCTTATGGGAACAAGATCTTGATAAGCGAATGAAACGCACAAGTAATAGAGCCTTACCCTCTGGGCGACTTTCGCAGTCTTCTGTTTTTATTGGAGCCATAGCTTGTACACTTGTTTCTTCAGCCCTTTTAGTAATTGGAGTTAACTGTTTAGCAGCGGGACTTACTCTTTTAGGACTTTGTAGTTACGTACTGCTTTATACAGCTTTTTTAAAACCTAGAACTTCTCAAAATATAGTTTTTGGAGGAGTCGCTGGAGCAATTCCTCCTCTTGTAGGAGCTTCAGCAGCGGCAGGACATATTGGACTTGGTGCTTGGTGGCTATTCTCTTTGATTATGGTTTGGACCCCAGCACATTTTTGGGCTTTGGCCATTTTATTGAAAGAGGACTATCGATCTGTTGGTATTCCTATGCTTCCAACAGTAAGTGGTCCTTTTGTTACAGCTAAGGCTATATCTATATATGGATATCTAACTGTATCTTTAAGCTTTTTAGGGTGCTTTGTTTTACCTGAAGGAGGTTTGTTATACGGAATTTTATTACTACCTTATAATTCAAGACTTCTTCAATTGGTTTCCAGATTAAAAGATAATCCTGAAGATTTAGATCGTGCGAAGAGTTTGTTTCGATGGTCTATTCTATATATGTTTGGGGTTTGTTTTTTACTAGTTATTAGTAGATTACAAGTATCAAATATTTTTAATGATCAGTTGATAGCTTTAATTAAAGACTTCTCTTTAAGATTTTCGTAAATCTATAAAATAAAAATAAAAACTTTATGAACTTGGGCTACACAATTAATTAGAATTCGTTAGAAGATATCAACTTATCTTTTTAGGCAATCTATTTCTAGATGTTTTTCATCCAACTAAGAGATTTATTTAAGTCTTATGGACCTGTGATGGCTCTAAATGGACTTAACCTCAAAGTTCCCAAAGGTTCTTTGTATGGTTTTTTGGGGCCCAACGGTGCAGGTAAAAGTACTGCACTAAGAATTATCTGTACTCTCCTTTCTCCTGATTCTGGTCATGTTGAGGTGGGTGGTCGTAATGTCTTGCTTGAGGAAAAAGAAATTAGACGAGGATTGGGTTATGTAGCTCAAGATGTCGCAATCGACAAAATACTTACGGGTAGAGAGTTGTTACAGCTTCAAGGGGATCTTTATCATCTGGATAGAAAATATAAGAAAAAGAGAATTGAAGAATTGATTGAGAGACTGGATATGAATGAATGGATTGATAGACGATGTGGTTCTTTTTCGGGAGGCATGAAAAGAAGACTTGACCTTGCCTCAGGATTGTTGCATGAACCAGAATTATTGATTCTTGATGAACCTACTGTTGGTTTGGACATAGAGAGTCGATCAGTTATTTGGGGCTTACTGAAGGAACTAAGAAATAACGAAACTACAATTCTTTTAAGTAGTCATTATCTCGAGGAAGTAGATGAATTGGCAGATGAGATGGCTATTATTGATAAAGGGAAAGTCATTGCTAGTGGGAAACCAGATGATTTAAAAAAAGAACTTGGTGGAGATAGAGTGACACTTAGGGTGCGAGAGTTCAGTGATGAAGTAGAAGCTGAATCTGTAAAGAAATTAATTAAAAATATAAATGGAGTTTCAAATGTAGTAGTGAATCAAAAGCAAGGATATTCTCTAAATTTTTTAGTGCAGAGAAATGATGTTATTTCTAATTTGTCAGGTCATCTTTCAAAAGAAAATTTCGAAGTCTTTGCACTTTCTCACAGTAGACCAAGCTTGGATGATGTTTATTTGCAGGCGACAGGAAAAACGCTTATGGACGCTGAATTAGAACTTGCTGGTAAAAGAGATCTTAAGCTTGAGAATAAGAAATCGATGCGTTAATTAATTGTATTACTCCTGAATTATTAAACACATGATTACCACTAATCAATCACTTCACAAGAAAAAGCAATCTAGGAATGATTTGAATGAAATGTCTCAGGAGATTTCTGCTCTAACATGGAGGCTTTTTATTCAATTAATTCGACGACCTTCAACGTTATTTGCAGGGATTCTTCAGCCATTGATATGGCTTTTACTTTTTTCCGCGTTATTTTCTAAAGCTCCCATTGATTTTCTCCCTGGTAGCAGTAGCTACGGAGAATTCCTTGGCGCAGGATTAATAGTCTTTACTGCTTTTAGTGGTGCTCTTAATGCTGGCCTCCCTTTGATGTTTGATAGAGAATTTGGTTTTCTTAATCGACTATTAGTTGCACCACTGAGTAGTAGAAGTTCAATAGTAATTTCGTCAGTAATCTACATAACTTCTATAAGCCTTTTGCAGAGTTTTGCAATAATGGCAACTTCTGCCCTCTTGGGTTATGGATGGCCAAGTCTGGGAGGTTTTCTTCTCATAGCAATAACCTTATTGTTATTGGTATTTGCAATAACTGGCCTAAGTCTTGGATTGGCCTTCGTTTTACCAGGACATATAGAACTAATTGCAATTATCTTCATAGCAAATCTACCAGTCCTTTTTGCTAGCACAGCTTTAGCCCCCATTTCTTTTATGCCTGAATGGCTTGGATGGATAGCATCAATAAATCCATTAACATTTGCGATTGAACCTATTCGAATGGCTTACCATGATTCGGTCGATTTGAGAGCAGTTTTAATTAATGCTCCTTATGGAGAAGTGAATGGATATTCTTGTCTAGCAATTCTATTAATTCTTACAGTTGGATTATTTTTTCTTATCAGACCTCTTTTAAATCGCAAACTTGCTTGATAATCTTAATTTAGTGATTTAAAAGAACCTTGGAGTCTAGAAAGCATCAACTACAAAAACAAATTATAGAAGCTTTAAAGGCGAATGATAATGAATTATATTCTCTCCTTAAATCTCAATGGGCTCATCGTTTTGGAGTAGATAGTTTGGAAGAACTGAAAAGCCTAGAGTTAAATCAGCTAAATCAAAAAACAAATAATGTAGATAATCAAAAAATTGATAAATCAAAAGAAAATTCTTTTGAGGGTGATAAAGAAATTTCTATAAAAGACGATGAAAATAAATCAAAAGAAATAAAAAATAAAGAGCTTGATGAGTTAATTAAGGATAAAAATGATAATTCATTTACAATTACATCACATTCAGTAGTTGATAAAGAAAGTTATGAGAACAAAGCTATAAACCCCATCAAAGACAATAAAATTCAGCAAGATATTAGAGCCTTGATTCCTTTGCCTCCAAAACCTAAATATAGTTATCTCAAGAAGTGGTTGTTGAGATAACTAAGTTCTAGATTGTTTTTATAAAATTCTAAATTTTTTATTTTGAAATTTTTAGATCTTTTTGTTTTCTTACATCATTCCTGGCATACCCATTCCGCCCATTCCGCCCATTCCGCCCATTCCGCCCATTCCGCCCATTCCGCCCATTGGGTCTCCACCTTCTGCTCCTGCCGCTGATGGGGGCTCAGGTTTATCAGCAATAACAACTTCAGTAGTTATGAGCAGTGAGGCGATTGATACAGCATCTTGAAGAGCGAGTCGTATTACTTTTGAAGCATCTAAGATTCCTGCTTCAAGCAAATCCTCATACTCTCCAGTTTGTGCATTGAAGCCTTTGCCTAAACGCTTGATATCTGAAACAACAACATCTCCGTTAAATCCAGCATTTATAGCTATCTGTTTTGTTGGGGCAGTTAATGCTCTTTTTATAATTTCAATTCCTGTTCTCTGATCCCCCTCTAGTTTATTAGCTAAATCATCAAGCCCTTCACTCAGTTCTAAAAGAGTAGTTCCACCACCTGCAACTATACCCTCTTCAATGGCTGCACGAGTTGCATTCAGAGCATCCTCAATTCTGAGCTTTCTGTTCTTTAACTCAGTTTCAGTTGGAGCCCCAACTTTAATTACAGCAACACCACCTGCAAGTTTAGCGATTCTCTCGTTTAACTTCTCTTGGTCGTACTCAGAATCTGTTTCATCAAGCTCCCTCTTGATTGAGGCAATGCGATTAGATAGTTCAGTGTTCTGATTCTCATTCGCGACAATTGTTGTGCTGTCTTTTGTAATTGTTACTCTTCTAGCTTGACCTAGATCGGAAATTTGAACTTTCTCAAGACTCATAGCTTTGTCTTCGCTTATTAATGTGCCGCCAGTAAGTACTGCAATATCTCCAAGAGCAGCTTTTCTTCTCTCACCAAATGATGGAGCTCTAACAGCTGCTACCTGCAAAACACCACGATTTTTATTTACTACTAATGTAGCTAATGCTTCGCCCTCTACTTCTTCAGCAAGAATTATTAATGGTGTTCCATTCTTTTGAACTGTTTCTAGAACAGGAATGAGATCTGCAATTGATGAAATCTTTTTGTCAGTAATTAGAATTGAAGGATTTTCAAATTCGCATATTAATCGATCTTCATCAGTAACAAAATATGGAGAGCTGTAACCTCTATCAAATGCCATTCCCTCAGTGATATCTAATTCAGTGGCTAGAGATTTAGATTCTTCAACTGTTATTACTCCATCAAAACTTACTTTATCTATTGCATCCGCAATCATTGAACCTATTTCCTCATCTCCACCGGCACTTACTGTAGCAACTTGTTTAATAGCATCACCACTGACGGATTTGCTTTTTTCCTTTAGATCATCAACTATTTGAGCTACTGCCTTTTCCATTCCCCTTCTTAATTCGATTGGGCTAGCTCCCGCAGCAGTATTTCTCAAACCTTCTTGAACCATAAATTGAGCTAAAACTGTTGCTGTAGTTGTTCCATCCCCAGCTTTTTCCTTTGTTTTTGATGCAACCTGTTCAATGAGCTTTGCTCCAATATTTTCAAATGGGTCTTCAAGCTCTATCTCCTTGGCAATAGTTACTCCATCATTGACGATATCTGGGGCTCCAAATTTTTTTTCAATAACAACATTTCTACCCTTAGGTCCAATTGTAACTTTTAGAGCGTTGGCTAGGTTGTTTACTCCTTTTTCGAGAGCACCGCGCGATTCGTCTGAAAAACTTAGAAGTTTTGCCATATTTGGTTTGAATTAAACTTAATCTCCCACAGGAAAGACACATTAGGGGAGGCTAAATAAGTGGGGAAAGCCGAATTGTAATTCACAAATTATTCCCAATTTTTGCAGAAGGTAGTTAGTGTCAACGTATGAACGATCCAGGGGCATTATTTTTTATTCTCATGGCCGGTTTGGCAGGGACTATGACTTTGATTTATTTCCCTTTGAGGATATTTCTTACGGCTACAGCAAGAAGTAGAAGATTAAAATTATTACAGCGAATTAGAAGATTGAGAGATGAATTAGGGCAGCCTCTTCAAAATTGATATCTGATCAAGTCTTGTAATACGTTATTTTTTAATATTGCAACCTTTCAAAATTCCACATGAATCAATGATAATTAAACTGCCTTTAACTTAAAAATCTTGATTCTTTACATTCTTTATTTTAAAGGATTATCTTTATATTTAGAAAAAATGTTTCTTACGTTTTTAACCTGTTTTAGATGCTTTTGTTTTCTTTCAAGTCGAAACCTTTAGAGAACTGATTACATAATTAGTCTCTACTTCCTCAAGATAAGTAGTAATAATTCTCTTCTCTTTACTGGCGTCGCATCCTAGAGCCAAATTCTATGAACATAATTCTTATTAGATCTATAGGCTATTTTCTACCTTGCGTATCAGCTCATAACCATCCCACCATCAACTTGAATTACCTGGCCGGTTATATAAGAAGCCGAAGGATCTGCTGCTAAAAACCTTACTGCCCCTGCAACATCTTCAGGGTTCCCGAATCGTCCAAGCGGGATAGCAGAAAGGATTGATTCACTGTTCAGATCTTTTGTCATATCAGTTGAAATAAAACCTGGAGCAACTGCATTTACAGTTATCCCTCTGCTAGCAAATTCTTTAGCAGCGCTTTGTGTGAGACCTACTACTCCTGCCTTGGCTGCAGAATAATTTGCTTGCCCTGGGTTGCCCATCAAACCAACCACAGAAGTTATGTTGATAATTCTCCCTTTTCTTTGCTTCAACATCTGCCTAGATACAGCTCTTGTGCAATAAAAAACACCACTCAAGTTAAGGTCTAAAACTTTTTGCCAATCGTCCGTTTTCATTCTCATTAAAAGGCCATCTTTAGTTATTCCAGCGTTGTTGACCAGAACATCAATTTTATTATTTTTCTCCAGTACTGTTTTTACTAATTCATTTACCGAGTTTTCATTAGAAATATCAGCTTGAAGAGGGTATGCCTTCCCTCCAAAAGAGTTTATTTCTGATACGACTTTATTTGCATTTTCCAAAGATGAAGAATAATTGATGATTACTTCTGCTCCTTCCCTCGCTAGCAAAATCGCAATAGCCTTACCAATCCCCCTGCTTGCACCAGTTACAAGTGCAGTCTGACTTTCAAGTAATTTTGATAATGTCATAATCTTATGATTTTAAAATCCTTAGAATCGGATACTTGTTTTATTTAACTTACTATTGAGCCACTTGCTTTTTGAAAAGACTTTAAGCTCGACCAGTAAAAATAGTTATTTTTACTGGTCGAATATATTGAATAAATAATCAATGAAGGGGGATCAGTTTTGCATTTGTTAATTGCGGCTGCAGGAAGTGGAAGTCGAATGGGTGCTGATAGAAATAAACTCCTTTTGAAGGTTGCAGGCAAGACGGTTTTAGAGTGGACTTTGAAAGCAGCTTTCGACGCTAAAACAATTTCTTGGATTGGAATTATTGGACAACCCAAAGACAAAGACTCCATTTGTTCAATCCTTGATAACTCAGTAAAGTCAGTTCAATGGATCAATGGAGGGACTACAAGACAGCAGTCAGTTCAGCTGGGATTAGCGGCCCTTCCAAGTAATGCTAAGTCTGTGCTGATTCATGATGGGGCAAGATGCTTGGTGAGATCATTCGTTTTTGATGAAATCTCAAAGATTGTTTCCAAGGGACAATCTGTTATTGCTGCTTCACAAGTAAGTGACACCATAAAAAAGGTTGATAAAGATGGTGAGATTATTGAGAGCCCTCCTCGCTCAGACTTATGGGCGGCACAAACACCTCAAGGTTTTCCAGTAAGTAAACTGAAGCATGCTCATAGTGAAGCAATCGCCAAAGGATGGAATGTAACCGATGATGCATCCTTGTTTGAACGTATGGGATTGCCAGTGAAAATATATGATGCAGGACCTTCAAATATTAAAGTGACAACACCATTTGATCTCGTTATTGCAGAGTCTCTATTGTCTACTTTAAAAGACTAAGACTCCCTTTGTCGCCATTCAAGATAGCCTGACTACCTAGTGGAAGTGAGGCGTTGCCACAACAGTGTCCAATGGGAAGGTTTGACACGATAGGGATTTTAAGGTCTTGTGTTCGATCTTTGAATATATCAAGAAGGTTAAACGTCTTTGTTTTGTCGACGTTCTTCTCGTTATCGCAACCTGTAAACGAGCCAAACCCAAGTCCAGATAGCTGTTGTAGAACTCCAGCCAGTCTTAGGTGAGTTAGCATCCTGTCAATTCTGTAGGGAGCTTCCCCAACATCTTCGATGATTAAAATGGATTTTTTGAAATTTGGAAGATGTTTAGTCCCAATCAAGTGAGTCAGGACAGTGAGGTTGCCCACTATCAGAGGGCCCTTTGAGATCCCGCCCCCCCACGGGTCTCCATAAATATCTGGTATGTAATTGCCAAACAAAATTGATTTAAGCCTGTCTTTACTCCAGTCTGGTTCGGAACCTAATGTTGTAATTAGTGGACCATGAACGCCTCCTTGGAATCCACCAGCTAGCCGTGCAAGAAGTATGGAAGTCAAATCAGAGAAGCCAATCATCCAACCATCTTTCCATGGTTGTGTTTTTTCTAGCAGTCTTGCCGATCCCCAACCACCTCTAGCAAAAGCCAAAAGAGGGTAATGATTGTTTGGGTGTAACTCATTAAATCTAACTTCATCATCACCTGCTAAATACCCCCATGACCTATCTATGCTATCGATATGGTTACAAATTAATCCCCACTCCTGAAAGACTTTGATCCCAGAGAGTAGATCTTCTTTTTTTGTTATTGGCGAACTTGCCGCAACTACGTGAAAAAGATCGCCTTTTTTTATAGGCTCAGTCATTTACGAATCTTACTAATACATTAATTAAATAATCTTGCTGAAGATCATGCCAAGAAGTAATAAACTGCCAAGTCTAACTTGATTGCTGAAATGCAAACCTGAGGTCTTAATACCTTTTGATCTTGAGCTTAATAAGAAAACCTCTCTTTGCATTCCTAAAGTAGTTATCAACCAAAAAGGCCAATATATTAATCCTAAATTTGCTTTGAAAGCAGCAAGAGCTAGAAAAAAACAAGTTAAAAAGTAGCAATAAGAAACTGTTTTTAATGACTTTCCCCCGAGACTGATCGCACTGCTATTTAGACCAATTACTTTGTCTTCGCGTTCATCTGCCATTGCATAAACAGTATCAAAACCGAAAGTCCACAGAATAGTTGCAAGCCAACAAAATACTA
This sequence comes from Prochlorococcus sp. AG-311-J23, assembly GCA_003284375.1. Taxonomy (GTDB): domain Bacteria; phylum Cyanobacteriota; class Cyanobacteriia; order PCC-6307; family Cyanobiaceae; genus Prochlorococcus_B. Next base: position 16,544 of record QBVL01000012.1, on the reverse strand, counting down.
ATGCTACTCCTCCTGCTAAGGAAGATTCACTTGCTGCCCAAGGGATTAAAACTGAAAAACCCCAGCAAATAGAAAGAATAAGTTGGGGATATTGAAACCATCTTTTCGCTGATGGATATAAAAGAATAAAAGGTAATGATAGGGATGAAAGTAGAAGGCATAAATTTCTACTGTCTTGTGGGATTAAAAGAACTATAAATAGACTAAAAAATAACATAAAAATTAGTAGTATCCATGCTGCCTTTAGAGATACTTTTCCATTGGCTAATGGTCTCTCTTTTGTTCTCATTACCTGCTTGTCAAACTTTCTGTCCCAAATATCATTAGCGATACATCCAGCACCGCTTACAAATAATCCACCTAAAATTATGATTCCCAAAACTAATAGAGAAGGAGGGGCTGCAGGAGTTAACCAAAGAGACCAGCCAGCGGGAATTAGAAGTATCAATCTTCCGCTGGGTTTGTTCCATCTAAGAAGTTGAAAATAATATCCCATTTTTTGGGTAAGAAGATTATTCACGAAAATTCAAATTGATAATGATTTATAAGGTCTTCTCAATGGGGTGCTGAGGGTGTCAGAGTATTGAGGTTGAACCTACTTATTTATGTTAGGTGACTCAATAAATAATTCCTCTTTAAGGAATTCTATTGAATTAGATCTTGGCGAAAAGCAAGATGCTGAATTATGCCGTGTGGCAACAATTGATATTGGCACCAACTCAACGCATTTGTTAATTGCAAAGATTGAGCGAAAATTAAATACTTTTAGTATTGAACTTGCAGAGAAATCGACAACACGACTAGGAGAAAGAGATCCTCAGACAGGAGAACTTACATCCCTTGCCATGAATAGGGCTTTTTCAACATTAAAGAGGTTTAAGGATTTATCAGAAAGTTATAAAGTGGAAAGTCTTATTATTGCCGCTACAAGTGCAGTTAGAGAAGCACCAAATGGGAAAATCTTTATTGCTGAAATTAAAAAAAAGATAGGCTTAGATGTTGAATTGATTAGCGGAGTAGAAGAAGCAAGATTGATTTATTTAGGTGTACTTTCAGGGATGCAATTTGGAAATAAACCTCATCTGGTCCTAGACATTGGAGGAGGTTCGACAGAATTAATCCTTGCTGATAGCTCTGAGGCTCGAGCATTAACAAGTACAAAGATTGGAGCAGTAAGATTACAAAGAGAATTTATTAAAAAAGATCCAATATCCTCTCAAAATGAATTGTTTTTAAGGTCATTTATCAGAGGCTCTATGGAGTCTGCAATTGATAAAGTATCTAAGAGGATTGAAGCGGGAGAAATACCAGTTTTAGTAGCAACTAGTGGAACTGCTATGGCTATTGGGTCGTTAATATCCAATAAAGAAAATCATTTGCAATCAAAATTACAAGGATATAAAATCACAAAAAATAATTTAGATATAATTGTTAGTCAGTTAATTAAAATGACACCTTCTGAACGGAGTCAATTATCCTCATTAAGTGAAAGAAGATCTGAGATTATTGTTCCAGGTGCTTTGATTTTGCAAACCATAATGAATATGGTCGATGTTAATGAAATTATTTTAAGTGAAAGAGCTCTTCGGGAAGGATTAGTTGTTGATTGGATGTGTAGAAATAATTATTTAAAAGATCAGCTGAGTTTTCAAGGATCAATTAGAGAAAGAACAGTTATTCATCAAGCTAAAAGATTTGGTGTTAATTCAAAACGATCAAAAAGTGTATCAGAATTTGCACTTACTTTTTATGATCAGACTAAGGGGATTTTACACAATGACAATGGTGGAGGTAGAGATCTTTTGTGGGCAGCAGCTAAGCTTCATGCGTGTGGTAAGCAAATTAATATAAGTGCCTATCACAAGCATTCTTGGTATTTAATCAAAAATGGAGAGCTCTTAGGGTATTCCCAAAGTGAGCATTTAATGGTTGCTGCTATCGCAAGGTACCACAGGAAAAGTTTTCCAAAAAAAAGACATGAATCTTGGCAATTATTGGCTGATGAGAGTCAAAGAAGTTTGGTAAGTGATATGTCTTTACTGCTTCGACTTTCATGTTCTTTGGATAGAAGACCAGAACCTTTGGTATCCAAAATAGCTATTGAAGCTAATAACAAGAAAGTTAATATTGAGCTAATTCCTAATAACTTAGGCCAAAACTTAGATCTTGAAAAATGGAGCTTAAATAAGGCAATTCTACTTGTTAAAAAGATTATTGATGTTGATATAAATATACTTTAAGAAGGTATCTTTTTTTCTAATAAAAAGGTATCACTTTGCTGCGGATTAACCGAATCATTTTGTCCTTTGTGAATATATTTTAATAGCATAATTGAAGTAAATAATCCTAAAGCACCCGATAAAATTACAATAACAAATGGATTAAAAATTTTGTTTTTTCTATTATTTTTCTTCTTAATCACAGGGCTATATTTAGTCTCATTGTTTTTCTTTTCATTAAGTTCTTCAAGAATAAAACTTGTATCTAAGTTCAATTTCTCGGCTATTCTTCGAACCATTGCTCTAATAAAAACTTTTTCAGGAAGTGCGTTTTCATCTCCTGACTCAAGTGCAATCAATTGTTCTTTACCAATTCTAATAGAGGAAGATAGATCCTCTATTGAAAGATTTCTGCCTTGTCGGGCTTCTCTGAGAAACTCACCAACAGTTTTTAACGGAGCTTGTTTATTTGCGATATGAGTTCTATCGCTTTTCCTTTCTTCACTTTTTTCCAATTAAAAACCTTTAGGGTATTAAGTTCATTCTAAAGGCTCTGTAAAGTCGTTTGTCTCTAAAAGATAATTTATCTCTGTCTTTAATATTTTTAAAATATATTCCTTAGCGTTTCTCTTTAACTAGACCTAAATAAATGTGAATGAGAAGGACTATAAAGTTTTGATCTATTATTCCCGATCTTTAATGTTGGACTGATTATATATAATGTTGTTCTGATTAATTTTTGTTCTTGAGATGTTTTTGCCATCTCAGTCAAAGGTATAACTTTTATCCATTCGTCTGGCCAAGTTACTCTATATGCAATTGCCACTGGAGTATTCGAAGGATAATACTTTATAAGTATTGATTGCACTTCTTCCACATGTCTTGCACTTAGATAAAGGCATAAAGAAGATTGAATAGATGCGAGTTTTTGAAGACTTTCCTTCTCTGGTTTGCCTGTCCTACCATCAGCTCTGCTTAATATTATTGTTTGGGTTAAACCTGGAACTGTTAGTTCGAATCCTAAAGTTGCTGCTGTTGCTTGATAGGCGCTTACTCCAGGAACTACTTCTACCTCAATCCCTTCATCATTTAATCTACATATTTGTTCTGATACGGCCCCATATAAGCAAGGATCACCATCATGGAGACGAACAATTTTTTTACCTTCCTTATGCTTTTTAATCAAGATTAAAAGGATCTCTTCTAGAGTTAATGAACTTGTCTTTATCTTTTCACAATGATCTTTAACAAGTTTTGTTATTTGTGTAGGAATGAGAGAGTCTGTCCAAACAAGAACATCGGCTGATTTTAGTCTTTGTTGAGCTCTTATTGTCATTAAGTCTAAAGCGCCTGGACCTGCGCCTACAATTGAAATCGGATTCATTGATTTCTCCCATTAATTAAGGATGGATCGGGGAGCGCTTTTTTAGAAATGTAAATTCTCCATATTCCTAATAAACCTGCACTAATTAAAAATAAGCTAATCAATTGTGCGATTCGTAGTCCTCCATCACAAAAAGGAGGAACCCCACCCAAGCAGAGAGGATCAGTTCTTAAGGCTTCTATCCATAACCTGCCTAAGCTGTAAGTGATTAAATACAAGCAACTTAAGCTACCAGGTGGAAGCTTAAGTTCTCTTTTATTTGCCTTTCTAAAAAGAAAAATCAGTATGCCAAAAACAAAAATATTCCATACTGATTCATAAAGAAAGGTAGGGTGAAAATAATCTTGTGTTGAGAAGATTTCTGGCCTAAATCTATAAGGTATAAATAATTTCCAAGGTAAATTTGTAGGTATTCCAAAAGCTTCATTATTAAAAAAATTTCCCCATCTACCTATTGCTTGGCCTAATGCAACTGAGGGGACCAAAACATCTATAACATCCCAAAAAGGTTCTTTTCTCCAGCGGCAAAAAAATATAATGGATAATGTGCCCATTATCAGTGCCCCATGAATTGCAATTCCTCCTCCCCAGATTTCTAGCGCACTGGGAATAGGAATATTTAAGTTTAGGAAATTAATAGAACTCCAGAAGTTTTTGCCAGTGTAATTTCTCCATTCAAATGCAACATAATAAATTCTTGCACCAATCACAGATGCCAAAACTAAAATAGGGAGTAAATCATTAATAAGGCTTTTTTTTAATCCTTTTTTTGAGGCCAAATCACTTGATAAATTTAGACCTACTAAAACTGAAATGGCTATTAGCAATCCATACCACCTCAATGAAAAAGGGCCAAGTTGAAATAACTCAGGCCCAGGTGATCTAAGCGCTAAAAAAATATGCTCCATCAACTATTTGAATTTATATTCCTTCAGCGGCTTGAACTTTTTCTACTTGTTTCTTTTTAAGAACTAGCATTATTTGGGATAAGCCAACTCCAATAAAGAAAATTATCATTCCAATAACTCTTGCCTTGCTTTGTAAAACTATTTCCTTGTCAAGTTGACCAAAACCTCCAACATTTGGGTCTTCAGTTAATTTTGCACCTTTCTCAATAGTGTCTCCTTCTTTTATTAATAATGAAGTCCCAGCAGGAAGATTTTCAGTAAAATTTTCTCCTTCTTCATTCTTTAGGTTAATTATTTGTGTTCCATCTTCGTTAGTTTCTATTGAAGTTATTGTCCCAGAATTGGTTGCAGTAAACAAATTGTTATTGCTCTTCTCACCAGTTGGATAAACTTGACCTCTTCCTCTATTACCTCCTACGTGAATTGAATACTTTCCAAAGTTAAAATTCTTGTCTTTTCTAGGATCAGGAGAGAGTACAGGGAAGACAATCTCTCTGTTTTGATCACCAGGTAAAGGACCTACTAAAATAATATTTTCTTGTTCCTCGCTGTATTGAGTGAAGTAAACACCTTGTGTCTCTTCTTTTATTTCATCAGTCCATCTTTCTTGAGGCGCAAGCTTGAATCCATCTGGGAGCATTACAACCGCTCCAACTTGGAGAGGGACTTTGCTTCCATCAGCGCCAATCTCTTGCAAATCCTTTTTATAAGGTATTTCTACGACTGTTTTGAAAACACTATCAGCAGCTACCGCCTGTGGTACTTCAGCTCTTGTCGGCATACTTGCTACATGACAATTAGCGCAAACAATTTTTCCAGTTGCCTCTCTAGGATTTTCAAATTTTTGTTGAGCCCAAAATGGATATGCCCAACTTGGTTGAGGAATTAAAAATATAGAAAATCCAATAACAAATGAACAAAAGAAAAGCTTTAATGAACGACTCATGGTTTTAGAAGTGGTATTGAAGTTTTTTTTCATTTATTTATCAAGCCCACCAAGGATCAGTACCAGTTCTAAAATCAGTTTCTGTCCACTGACTAACTAGAACCTGATCATCCTCGACTGAGACATGAGCTATTGCTAGTGATAGAGGTGCTGGACCTCTTACAACTTTCCCTGTCGAATCGTATTGGCTTCCATGACATGGACACATGTATTTATTTGCACCGCTATTCCAGGGCACTACACAACCAAGGTGAGTACAAATGGCATTAATTCCATAACTAGTGATTGCATCCTCCCCTTCAACTATTAGATAGGTAGGGTCACCTTTAAGCCCTTGGACTAAACTCCTATCGCCAACAGGATGAGTGGATAGCCATGCACTTGCCTTTACAGGGTTGCCTAGCTCATCTTTAGCATTTGTCCCACCTCCACCTCCACCGGCTCTGTAGGGAGTGAAGTATTGAGCTACTGGATATAAAGCTCCTAAGGCAACTCCTGTAACGGTGCCAAAGGTAAGCAAGTTCATGAACTGCCTTCTGCCCATTGAGGGCACATCTGCAGCATTCAATTGAGTCATTACAGATGTTCACCTGAGTTATGATATTAGACCAGAATGGACACCAAAAGGTTATTAATCTCTGCCAAGACTGGCTTTTGACATGAGTTTTAAATCTAACAAGTTGAATAATGGTAGCTTTTCTTCTCCAATTCCCTTGGAAGTAGACGAAGTAGTGGGGTGCTTAAGAAGGCGATGGGGCGTGACATATGATTTGAAATTGTTAATCAAAAAAGACAAAATATATTTACAAATGATGTGGGGATTTTTAGAACAACAATCTTTCCCATTGGATGAGGAGACTTTTAGAGAAAATTTGAATCGAACTCTAGAAATTATTAATCGAGCAGGCCAATCGGGTTTCGTAAGAAATTGGTTGGAAAATGTACAGGCAAAGCCAAGACTTGGAAGAGCAATAACTTTACCTTTGCCTATGGATCAAAGGATGGACGAATTTGTCCTTTGAGATTTGTTGTTAAGGCCACTAACCCAATTCCAACAAAAAACAAAAAAGTTATCGATGTTGAGAGAAGAAGCATGGTTATGGGATCAGTCGATGGAGTTAAAACAGCTCCTGCAACTGCTGAAGTCATGACTACTAATCTCCATGCTGATAACATCTTCTTCCAAGAAATTATTTCTAGGAAACCCAAAATTAATTGAAGAATTGGCAACTGGAAGGCCAAACCAGTTGAGAGCATAAGCAGAAGTACGAAATCTAAATATTTTTCTATTGACCAAAGTGGTTCAACTACATCAGCACCGTAACTTATTAAGAATCCCAAAGCTGCAGGTATTAAAGCCTTCCATGCAAAGAAAATTCCTAAGAAAAATAAAATTGCTGAACCTGCAACTGATGGTGCAATCAAAAGCTTCTCTTTTTTTGTTAGGCCTGGAAGTATGAACTTTAATAATTGGTAAAGTATGAAAGGAAGAGAAATAGTAAGCCCTCCATAACCTGCAACTTTTATTGAAGTAAATAAAAATTCACCAGGTGCTACTTGTAAAAATTGTATTTTTCCTGCTGGCATCTCTAATGCCTGTACAAGCTTCCTAACAAATAACAAGCAACAACCCGATGATATAAGAATTGCAATAAGACTCCTTAGGATCCTTTGACGAAGTTCTTCAAGATGATCAACTAAAGGCATCTCAAGGGGGTTAGATGCCTCTATTGAGCTAGCTTTTCCTTTTATCCTGATAGGAGGAGGAGCTTTTAAATTATTTTCTTTTTTGTTGGAGCTCTTCAGGTGGATTCAGTTAATAAATTTATTTTAGTGGAAAATTGACTTTGCAAGCATCAAAAAATTTTTCTTATTTATTTTAGGAGACTTAAAATAAATGATTGCGGATTCGTCTAGGGGATAAGTTTTTTTTAATTGTTTTTTGTTGGGTCAGGCAAAATAAAAGGAGGGCAATCATTTAGTGAAGATTCACCATAACTGACATATTCTTTATATCCACCCATTTTTCCATTAGTTTTCATTAAAGCGCTTGTAAATGCTAATAAAAGAAAGACTGTTGGAGCACCAATGATTAAAGCAGCACCAAATAAATATCCAATTAAAAACTCTGGGAAAGTGTGATTACCTAGAAACTCATGCGTGCCTAGCAAAAAGTCAATCATTTTAAACTGGTCTAATGAAGCTGATAGTAAGTCATTGAAGTTCACTTCTGGTGGAAATATTTCGCAGCTCTCTCAGCTTTTCCCCACATGACCTTCCCACCCCTATGACTAACTGTTCCAGGTAAGGATCCTGAAATCCTTTGTAGATTCTCAATTGGAACCATTATTATTGGTGTAATTTTGTTGCCTCTCGCACGGCTAAAAAAAGAAGCCAAATCAGCAGCTAATTGAATATCTGTTTCATCCACAAGTCCATCAGATGATTTAAGTACAACGTGGCTTCCTGGTGTTTCTTGAGCATGAAACCAAAGATCTCCTTTTTTCCCTTTCCTCAAACTGATTAATTCGTTTTGCCTGTTATTACCTCCTATTTGAATCTTTAGACCGCTAGGACTCTGGATTTCTTTTATGGTTGATGAATTTTCTTTTTTTCTATTTAATTTAAATTTAGAATTGTTTTTTTTGATGCAAATATATTCTTCTACTTCTTCTTTAAGTTCAATAATTGAGTCTAGCTTATTTTTATTATCCTCATTTTCTTCATATAGAAATGAATCAAGAAATGATTCACAGCATTGAATATCTGATATTTTTTTTTTGTGAAAATTAATTCTATTTAAAATTGATTCCCCAGATCTTTTTTTTCTTTTAGATTCTTTAAAAAGACTTTGGGCTTCACTTATTTGTTTCTTTGTGGGAGAGGGTAAAGTGAGTAGGCTTTTAGCCTTGTTTTGCATGGTTATATATTCAGAAATATTTTTAATTAGTAATTCCTGAGCGTCTAGCTTTCTTTTTTCATGGCCTTTAGATTTTGCCAAATCTTGTTTCAATTTTTCTCTAATTGAATTTATTTTTCTTTCTAAGATTTTGTTCGAATAATAGATGCTAAGGCTAAGTCCTATTTTTGTATTTTTAGCTGTTGATTCTTTTTTCCCCCAGACAATATAATCTGTTGGACCTTCAAAATTAATAGTGTAATTACTATTTTCAATATCTAATAACCACTCTTTCCATCTTTTATGTATTGCTTCCCATGTTTTTAATTCAATACTTGTTACTGATTGATTTATTATTTTAAGTGATTCGTTATAATTATTGCTCGCAATTTGCAATGTTAGGGCAGGACTTATTCCTTGATAAGTATCTTTAAGGCTATTCTTAAATGTTGTTGGAACTAAGCATATATTTTCTTTCCATGAATTGAATGATTCAGAGATTTCAGGAACTAAGCCTTTAAGAGGAGGAGGAGATGTATAGATATCTCCTGTCCCTATTGGCCTTAATCTTGATTGACTCTCTTTTATCTTTTTTCCAAGAGTAATTACTTTACCTGTTCTATCTAAAAGTAAAATATTGCTGTGTCTGCCCATTAGTTCGACTATTAACTCTTTCTCTATTTCTTTACCAGGCCTACTAGAAAATTTAAACCTTACTATTCTTTCAAAACTAATTTGCGTTATATCTACTAAAGCTAAATTGACTAATAAATGTTTTATTTGTTTTGCTAATGTACTTTTCTCACCATATCTTTTTGGAGGCGCTATTGATACAATTCTTGGGGATTCAGCAAGCCAACTTATTTCTATCCATGTTAGTTTTTCTAGGGTTCTAAGTCCTAATTGAATAGTATGTGAATCAATTTGCTGTGCATTCTCAAAACGACTTGGAATGATGTCTTGGCTAAGTTCAAATACAACCGCTTTAAGGGTTGTTAAGTCCATTATTTGAATTGGAACTTTGTTCATCTATCATCCTTTTAACTTCATAAATAATGCAATTAACCTTTGCTAGGCAAATTAGATAGGATTTAGTTATGTCGTCTTTAGGAAATCTTACTGTTCTTACTGGCCCAAGTGGGGTGGGTAAAGGAACAATTGTTAGGAAAATCCTCGAAAGTCATAGTGATGTATGGCTTTCTATTTCTGCTACTACCCGTAAGCCAAGATCTGGAGAAATTGAGGGAGAGCATTATTTCTTCTTAGAGAAGAAAAATTTTCAAGAAATAATTGATAAAGATGGTTTCCTTGAGTGGGCTTCATTCTCTAATAATTTTTATGGAACTCCAAAAAAAATAGTTAAAGAAAAAATAGAAAAAGGAACTAATGTCCTTCTTGAAATTGAATTAGAAGGTGCTCGACAAATTCGAAAGTCTTTTCCTGAAGCATTGCAAATATTTATAGCACCACCTAATTTGTCTGAACTTGAAAAAAGAATTAGAGGTAGAGGAACTGAGAATGAAGAATCTATTAGAGATCGTTTGGAAATAGCAAATAAGGAACTTTTTGCAAAAAAAGAGTTTGACGCTGTGGTTATTAATGAAGATATAGAAAAAGCCTTCAATGAAATTGAAAGCTTAATGGGATTAAAAAACTAAATTTAATTAATAATTTCTATTTTTAAAAAGACATTGGGTGGAAAAGTAAGTCTGGAACGAATCTATTAAATTCAACGATAATACCTGCAGTTAAAGTGATCCAAATGGTTGCTACGACGGGAGCTGATCTAAACCATTTAGTGCGTAATAATTTAAGCATGATTGAAATAAATTAAGTGATTTTTAGGAATTGATAAATTAACTATGTCTAGCCTCTTGGTCCATTAAGAGAGACGTTATTGTCCTTTTCTCTGAGTTCTCCATTTTTACCTTCTCTATTAGCTTGAAGTGGCCATGCGGCGCCTCTTTTTAAGCATTGCCAAGCCAAACCAGTATCAATAATGATTTCATATTCTGCAGCGTTCTTTTTACCTCTAACAGCTCTTACATACTCCCTTCCTGACCAACCAATAATACCAGCAATATAGATAAACATTACTCCTGGGATTAGTAGATCACCTTCATGACCTCTGTTAATCCATGCACCCCAAGGTTCAATGGGTGGACCAATTATTAGATGAGGGAGTCCGTCGTCTCCGCAAAGGGCTTTGCCATATCTTTCAAATCTTTTTATGGCTTGATCTGTAGAGGCCGTACTTGCTCTCTCCTGAAACCGGGGGTTATCAGCGCAAGGTACTAAAGCAGAAGCTGTAAAATCTGTAGGAGCTCTATCAGCGTTTAGTGCGGGGCCTGGTCTTGCATTAGCTATTGGAGCTATTCCCAAGAAAAGGAATGCTGAAAGTAGAATTGATAAAAGACGACTCATGAGTTCTGATTTTTATCTGTTTCCCTGTTTTAATGGGATTTCAATATTAAACTTAGTTGATCACTAGCTAGAAATGTCAATAATTTTGTCCCTCGAAACAAGTTGTGACGAGTCTGCAGCAGCTTTAGTTTCTAATGAAAAAGGAAAAATTGATTTGTTAGCTAATGAAATAGCTTCACAAGTTGAGGAACATGCTAATTGGGGTGGTGTAGTTCCAGAAATTGCTTCAAGAAGACATTTAGAAAATCTTCCATTTTTAATTGAGAAAGTTTTTGCTAAATCAAAATTAAAGATAAAAGATATAGATGCAATAGCCGCAACTGTTACTCCAGGATTAGCAGGGTCACTTTTGGTCGGATCTATTACGGCAAGAACTTTAGCTAATTTACATCAAATTCCATTCTTAGGAATACATCATTTGGAGGGACATCTTTCATCAATTTATTTGGCAGATAACCATCCTAAACCTCCTTTCTTAGTTCTATTAGTTAGTGGAGGACATACTGAATTAATAAAAGTAGATATTAATCATAAGTATCAACGTCTTGGTAGAAGTCATGACGATGCAGCTGGAGAAGCTTTCGATAAGGTTGCAAGACTTTTGGGGCTTTCATATCCAGGGGGGCCGGCAATTCAAAAAATAGCTAAATCGGGAGATCCAAAGAAATTTTTATTTCCAAAAGGGAGAGTCTCTAAACCTGAAGGTGGTTTTTATCCATATGACTTTTCTTTTAGTGGTTTAAAAACGGCTGTATTTCGCCAGATAGAAAAAATTAGATCGGAAAATAAGAAATTACCAATAGAAGATATTGCTGCAAGTTTTGAATACATAGTGGCTGAAGTCTTAGTAGAGAGGAGCATTAAATGTGCCCTTGACCAAGGCTTAAATTCTATTGTTTTAGTAGGAGGAGTTGCGGCAAATGTGCGTTTAAGAGAAATGATGCTTGCAAAAGCATCTGAAAATTCAATTAATATGGGTCTTGCACCAATGGAATTTTGTACTGATAATGCGGCAATGATTGGTGTGGCAGCTTTGTTAAGATTAGGCAATATTGACACTAAAAGTTCGATGGAATTAGGTGTTTCCGCACGTTGGCCATTAGAAAAATCTGATTCACTTTATGATTCGATTCCTCCTTTTTAATCTATATTTTTAAGCTTTTAATTTTTTATTATGCCTTTAAAAAAAAGAGATGAAGTAAATAAATCCACCAGGCTTGCAAGCTCAAGTGAGCTTAATTCATGGAAAAGAGGATTTACTCCCCAAGCTGAGATATGGAATGGCCGAATGGCAATAGCAGGTTTAATTATAGTTTCAACTATTCTCCTAGCATCAAATTTACTTTTTCTAGGCTAGAAAAAAGTATACTTAATTAATATAAAACTTAGTTTTAATTATTGGGCTGTCATTTTGCTTATTTAGTGGATGTCGCTCCTATCGATGGATCTTAAAAAGAGAGTTATTAATTGGAAAAAAGACGATTCTTTTTATTGGCTTAAATCCTTCAAAAGCTAATTCATCTATTAACGATAGGACTTTAATGAGGATAATTAATTTTTCCTCAAGATGGAGTTATAAGAATATCTATATAATTAACCTCTTTGGACTAATTTCTAAGTCTCCGCTTCAACTATCAAAAAGCAAAGATCCCATAGGGGAAAATAATAATTTAATTACTTTAAAATCATTAGAATTTTGGAGGGAAAATAATGATTGTGATTTGTGGTTAGGATGGGGTGATAAAGGTCAATTAAATGGACGTGATCGTAAAGTTCTCAAATTAATTAAAAATTATTCAAATTTGAAATCAAATGAAAATAATTATTCCAAACGTGTTTTATGCCTTGGCCTGAGTAAAAAAGGTAATCCTCGTCACCCTCTCTATATGCCTAATCAATCTTTCCTTAGAAAGTTTGACCTATAATTATGAATTGATGCTATCAGTTATTTTCTAAACGAGAATGTGTTAATAATTTCTGGATTAATAGGGATTGCTACCCTATAAGGATATGTAAGTAAAATCAGCTTATTAACTTATTTATTTTTTTAGGTAGATTTAATGGATACTCTCTTATGTCTTCCTTGCTAGTTATTTATGACTCCTGAGCGACTGGGTTTGCTCTGGGGAATAACAGTTTTTTCTGGAGCTGGCGCAAGATTACTGTCAGTGCTAACAGGACTTCCTGGGGTTGTTTTATTGTTGCTATCTGGCTTGTTAATCGGCAGATCAGGTCTTGGATTAGTTGAACCTTTAGATCTAGGTAAGGGGTTGGAGACAATAGTTGGCTTGTTGGTAAGCCTTGTTTTGTTTGATGGTGGTTTAAATCTTCGATTTCCTGGAGGGGCAATCAAGTCGATAGTTCTAAGAATTTCTTCAATTAGATTAATTATTTCATTGGCAGCGGGCTTCTTTGCTGCTCATTGGTTCGCAGGACTTGGCTGGTCAGTAGCGGGAGTTTATAGCGCGATTGTTCTTGCCACTGGGCCCACGGTTGTAACTCCTTTAGTTCGACAAATTAAACTTTCATCACCATTGAGTGATGTTTTAGAAGCTGAAGGTTTGATACTCGAACCTATTGGAGCAGTGCTTGCTCTTTTGTTGTTAGAACTTGTAGTTGGAGATTTGCATGGGTGGAGAGAGCTTTTTCTTGGTTTGTTTTCAAGGCTTGGCGGAGGAGTCTTAATTGGATCACTTGCAGGCCTTTTGCTTTCAGAGGGTTTGAAGCGCTTACGTTCTGAACCTTATATTGGGATCAGATTGCAACTTACTCTTGGAGTGATTTTCTTGCTTTATGGAGTATGTGAATGGTTGTTACCTGAATCAGGATTGCCGGCATCTGTTGCAGCAGGTTTTGTTGTAGGACAAAGACCTTCTACACAGGCGAATGAACTGGATAAATTAATAAGAGAATTAGCTCAGTTAGCAATAACTATGCTTTTCCCTTTGCTAGCAGCAGATGTTTCATGGGGTGAATTGAGTCCTTTGGGGTGGGGGGGGATAACCTGCGTACTTTTTTTGATGATCATAGTGAGACCAATAGCTGTATCGATAGCAACTTATGGGCTACCTCTTGATAATAAACAAAGATTGTTTCTTGGTTGGTTGGCTCCCCGAGGAATAGTGACTGCAGCAGTTGCCTCTTTATTTTCTATTAGATTGGAGCAAGCAGGCGTTTTAGGGGCTGGAAAACTTCAGGGATTAGTTTTTTTGACAATATTAATGACAGTGGGCATTCAAGGTTTAACAGCTCAACCTTTGGCCAAAATGTTGGGTTTATTGGACGAAGATAAAGATCTAGATAAACCGACTAATTCTAGTTCTATCTTTACTGAACCTTGAGAGTAAAACCCAACTTTGGATTAAATCAGGGCCATTAAGAGTTCCAAAAAGTGCAGCTCTAATACTTTTCATAACTAGACCTTTTTTGACGTTGCAGTCCTTTGTTACATGTTTGATTAGATCAACAGCGTCGTCTTTGCTAAAAAGTGCAGCATCTGAGTTTTCCAGTTTTTCAAGAATAAACTTTAATATTACTTTTGATTCTTTGATTCCCAATTGTTTTTTACCGTCATAACTTAATTCAGGCTCTTCAAAAAAAGGTTTAGCTTGATTAACTCCATCATTGATAAGAACCATAGATGGCCCAATTAAATTTACAAGATGTAATCCCCATTCTTGATTTGGTAAATACCATCCATTTTCTTTAAACAACGGATCTAAAATTTCTAATAAAGTTTGGGCTGACATTTCATGTATTACTTGAGAGTTAAGCCAATTCAATTTGTCCCAATCAAATTTGGCTGAAGCTTTATTTACCTTTTTAAAACTGAAAATATCTGAGATTTCTGATATTTTAAATCTTTCATTAATCCCTTCTGGCACTGACCAGCCAAGAAGAGTCATGTAATTTGCCATCGCTTCTGATGTATAACCCATTTTCTTGAATTCAGAAATTGAAGTAACTCCATCCCTCTTGGAAAGTTTTTTACCTTCAGAATTAAGAATCAAAGGCGTATGAGCGAAAACGGGGATATTCAGATTTAGAGCTTCGTAAATAAGAATTTGCTTTGCAGTATTTGCAAGATGATCTTCTCCCCTAATGACATGAGAAATTTGCATTGCTGAATCATCGGCTACAACTACTAAGTTGTATAAAGGATCTCCAATTAAATCTGCTGGTGCTCTTCTTGCAATGACCATATCACCGCCTAAATCTTTTCCACTCCAAGTCATTTTTCCTCGAATTAAGTCATTCCATGAAATTAATTTTTGATCACTGATTTTGAATCTGATAACAGGTTCTCTTCCTTCGTTGATAAATTCTGCTTCTTGTTCTTGAGTTAAATTTCTGTGCCTATTATCATATTTTGGAGCTAAGCCGTTTTTCTTTTGGGTTTCTCTCATTTCATCGAGTTCATTCTCTGATGCATAACATTTGTATGCAAATCCTTCATCGATAAGAGTTTTTATAATTTGTTTATGTTCATTTACTCTTTCACTTTGAATTGTTGGGGATTCATCCCAGTTGATTCCTAACCACTGGAGCCCTTCATATATGTTTTTTATATATTCTTCTTTCGATCTTTCAATATCAGTATCTTCAATTCTCAAAAGAAAAGTCCCACCTTCTTTTTTTGCAAAAAGCCAGTTGAATAGTGCAGTTCTCGCTGTCCCTAGATGAAGTGTTCCCGTTGGACTTGGTGCCAACCTTACCCTAACTTTCAAAGCTCTAATTCAATTTAGATACGGGACCGACGGGATTCGAACCCGCAACTTCCGCCGTGACAGGGCGGTGCTCTAACCAGTTGAACTACGGTCCCAGTTTTAGGCATCAAAAGGATTTGATCTTTTATTAAAAATCCTTTTTATTTACCCAATGAGTATCATCCTAAAAATGCCTTCTAGTCAACTAAGAATTAATATTCTTGACTTAGGAAAACTAACTTTATGAGGTTTTTTCAATCTAATTCTCTATAAAGAGAGATGCTCATGAAATAAAACTAAATAAGTAGATGACTTTTAAGGACGAAAACCTGCAGGCTCTATAAGCCTAACTTGATTTCCACGAGCTGTGAACTCGCGACCTTGGTCGCTTTGCACTACAACGCGACCACCTGATTTTACACGAATAACTCGAGCCCTGACCCAGCCTAATGCAGCTGACTCAAGAACTTTTACGACATCGCCAGGTTGAAGATCCAACTCCATTCTTTAAAAAAGTAACTGCAGAAAGGGTTTTCGAACGCGCCGTGGAGGACTTGAACCCCCGACATCAGGTTTTGGAGACCTGCGTTCTACCAACTGAACTAACGGCGCATTTTATATGCCCTTTAAGTCATTGTCGACCAATGACTTTTGATTGAGGAGGCCGAAACCTCAGCGGTCGAAGCGCTGCTTTACGCGTGTGGCTTTGCCAACTCGCTCACGCAGATAGAAAAGCTTCGCCCTTCTTACCTTACCTCGGCGCTCAACCTTAATCGATGCAACTTGTGGACTGTGAACCAGAAAAATTCTTTCAACTCCTATTCCTTGGAAAATTCTCCTTACGGTAATTGTTTGATGAATTCCGCCGTGCCTCTTCGCTATTACAACACCCTCATAGGGCTGAACCCTCTCCTTATTGCCCTCACTTATTCGGACACCAACACGAACGGTATCTCCAACGTAAATATCAGGGAGATCTTTGCTTAGTTGCGCGTCTTCAAAAGTCTTTATTATTTCTGCAGGAGAGAGATTCTTGATTGAAATTTTCTTTCCTTTAG
>QBVL01000011.1 GCA_003284375.1 Prochlorococcus sp. AG-311-J23 | reverse complement strand
CATGACCAATAACTTTTTTATATTTAATATTTGTAGGTAAATGGCTTACCCAACTACTCATTAAATCTAAAATTATGTGATGATTGAGAAGATACTCTGAGTATAAGGTTGTGAGTCTAGATCTGAATGAATCGCTAAGGTGATGTACAAATCTTGGCTGTTGATAAAAGATTTCATCGTCGGAAATATCACTTTTATCCCTATCTTCATTTGAAAGTTTCATTAAAATCATTATATTCTTTTTATAATAGTAGAGTTTATATGTATTGGTGAATAAAAAATAAAGAAAAATATAATATACCTTTATAAGCCAATTTTAGAATATTATTTAGACAATATGAATCTTATTCATTTCTAATTTGTGAAGAGTTAGTAGTTTCTCTTAGATCAAATTTGTTATTGGTAGGGATTAGCAACATAAGGAAGCTAGTAGATAAAAATATAATAAATGCATAGAATAAATTAATTCTTTTGTTTGAGTTATAAACACTAGAATAAATATATCTCTTGCTAAAAGGTTTATCTAAAGTGATATCCCAACATATGTTAAATCTGGAATCAAATCGTAAGAGATCTAAACATTGAGTAATATCTGATAATTCAGAATCATCTAAAATAATTTCGAGAGGCTTTACATCTTTCTTTGTACTTTTAAGAAGTAATTTATGACTACTTCCGAATGGAGATATCGTCACAATACGTTTTTTTGATATAAATGATTTTCGAATTCCAGAGATATACGATCGTGAATATTGAAGAATTACTTGCATCAAATTTTCAAGATGTTCTTTTTCACCCTCTAATGTAGGTGAGCCAATAATTTTCAATGTCCATGAAGATAAGATACCAATAGTATTTTCTGTGTCTCCATTTGACACATCAGGCATACCAGCAAGCTCTAGAGATGAAGAGTTTTGGACAAATCGATAAGATAATTTAATCATTTATAAAAACTAAGACTGATGATACAAAGAAGCTTTTAGTCGACAAACACCACCTTTTCCACATGATAAAGAAAGAATGACTAACAACTCTCTAAAAAATTCATGCTTTTCATCCTTTAATAAGGAGGCAATATAACTTCGATTCACATTCATCCTCTCGTTTATAAGTGACTTAAGACGAGAACTAAATAAAAACCATCTCTCTTGATTAAGTGTCTTAGATTCTTTTGAGGAAAGTAATTGCCTAATAAGAGGATAAAGGTTTTCTGCCATGGAAGAAATAAGTTGAACAAGAGAATCGATTTGCTCCGATGAGAGTGATGAGAATGCGTAGCTTTTCCTCAACGGGTTAGAACATCTAATTTTCCAGAATTGAACTCTACTAGAGTAATCCTCTGACAATCCAATATTTTTAGCCTTCAGAAAAAGGGAATCAGTTGCATTGATTTGAAGTGTTTCGATAACTAAAATCAAAAAGTCAAGTTTTTTTGAAGCATCATCTGCAATAACGCAATTTAAATAACCCTTGACACCATTCGTTTTACAATATTTTGAATCACTTTTTAATTCTTCACTATGCGTACCAACTAAATTAGATTTATTCATAAACTCAATAATGACAGGAGTTTGCTGATTTGCTAGGTTTAATGTTGGTTTTATAAAATCGCACACCTCTAATATATATATTTAATGGATCACTTAAAAAAATATATATCAGAAATAAATGATTTCCCAAAAAAGGGAATTGTCTTCAAAGACTTAAATCCAATATATAAAGAGCCCAAGATATGGAATGAATTAATGTTGCCTCTTCAAAAACTAATATCTAATAAAAAACCTGATTATATAGCTGGCATAGAAGCTAGAGGATTTATTGCTGCCTCTGCATTAGCATTTAAACTTGGTTTGGGATTTATAACTATTAGAAAACCTAATAAATTACCTGGAAAAGTTATGGGTATTAATTATAAGCTTGAGTACGGTGAAGATAGATTAGAAATCCAGCAAAATATAATTGAGAAAGATAGTAAGGTTATTTTATTAGATGATTTACTTGCTACTGGAGGAACTTCCGGTGCAGCAGGTAACTTAATCAAAAAAACAGGGGCTAATTTAATTGGATACGCTTTTCTTGTTGAGTTAACTGAACTTAGAGGAAGAGAAAATTTAGATTCAAATTTATTTGTAGAAAGTCTTATAAAGTATTAATTATTCTTTAACCATAAAAGTATTATCTTTAGTTGTGACAAAGTAATTAAACCATAAGTCCACATAACAATAGGAAGTGGTGAATTTTCCAAAAATGATTTTTTAATTCCTAATTCAAGCGCACCGTGGCTTATAGCAAGTTTGTCAATAATAAAATTACATAACTCTTTTGAAGGTGGATTGATGGAATTACTAGTATTTTTCATTTATATATAACTCAAGTTAAAATCCATTGGTCATTATATTTAGAACATATTTTCTAAGTAAAGCAGATTTTTTTAAAATAAAAAATACAAGTGATCTAGGTAGAAAAAAGATATTCAAATCACATCTAGAGTATCTGACTAAACTATCAGTTAAAACAGATATCGATAATACATCGAAAAATCTAGATAAAGAATATATTAATGGAATAAAGGAATGATTATTTTTTAATAATGGAATGGAAATTAATTTTGCTAAACCATCAACATCTCTCCAACAGAGATTTAGACCTTGACCACCAACAGGATGTATTTTGTGTGCTGTTTCACCTAAATAAATATATTTACCAGAAAAAAATGAATAGTTAATAAGAAAATCTATAGGGAAAGATTTAAGTTCATCGATAATAGTGTCAGGCTCAATGCCGTAAGGAAGAATAGTTGATAAATAATCTAAAAATAGTGATTTAGATAAATTCATATTATAGGTACCCTTTACTACGGATTGACTACATATTATTTGAAATAAATCCCCACCTAAAGGTAAAACAGCAAAGGGTCCCTCACTATTTAATATTTCGAATGCTTCATTAGACTTTATCCCTCGAAGAAGAACCTTTGCAGTAATGCACATTTGATCATATTTAAAATGAAAAGAAGGTGTTTTAAGCTTTTTTTTAGTATTAGAGGTTGATCCGTCTGCAGCAACAATTAGATCATAATTATTAGTATTAGGAATAACAGAGGTTGGGATTTTATTGATATTTTCAATATTAGAAATAAAATTAAGGATTGAAACCATGAGATATTTGTGTTCAGCAATCCAACCTACTGCTGAATATTTTTGGTCTGATATGCTTAAATCATCAATGAGAAATTGAAATTTTTTATTTAATTCATAATCAATTACATTTAGATATTGAAAAGGGACTAAATCTATTGATAAGTTTGACCAGATTCCAATTTTTTCTAACATCTTTCGAGATGAATGTGTAATAGCATATGTTCGATCTCGATTAATAAGTTCTTCGTCGGATAGTCTTTCATATAGATCAACTCTGCAGCCAGCCTTTGCTAATGAAATTGCGGCCAATGATCCAGTTAATCCAGAACCAATAATTGCTATATTCATAAGTACAATTATATCATTTGTTACAAAAAAGATTTAGTATGAAATTCTCATATTAACAAATTCTTCAAATGCAGGACGAAGAAGAAAAGGATAAGAACCTACCCATAAATTTATTTCTGGACACCAAGCATCGCTTATAGCTTGAATCGTTTGAAAATCTCTTCTATTACTAAAAACCACGCAGTTAATTTTCATTCCTTTAGTAAGTATATTAAATTTCTTTTGTAGTGGGAAACTGATATTACCTATAAATCCATCTTCATCTTCAATATCCAAAATAACCCATGTTCTCTTCTTCTCTAACACCTCTAATCTTCCATCTTGATTAGCTTGTTCCTGTGTATTTTCCACTCTGTCTTCTACATAAACATCAGAAATAAAACCATCAACTAAGGCTGAAAAAGAAAAGCTTTTGAACTTAGAGTTCTTTCTACTAGCTTCAAGTATTGGTCCCCATAAAATATATAAAAGGAAAACTACGCCTGATATCAACCATAGAGAATAAAATTGACTTGTTACTTGACTTTGACTAATTAGCAAGGTAATAACACCTCCAATAGTTGAAACCATAATCCTCTGAAAGATCTTCTGTGGGTTACCTAAAGCTGAATTAAATTGTTTCCCCGTAGCAACAACAGGAATCAATTTATTAATCTCATTTTGCTTAATAGGAAATAACATTCGTAATTAATAACTATAAAATTTTCTCAAGTCCATAAACCAGTTTGTTGAATGATCTAATTTTTTTGACGACTAAGAGAACTCCAGGCATGTAGGCAGATCGATCAATAGTGTTATGAGATAACTCATATGTCTCTCCATTCGACCCAAACATGACTTGTTGATGAGCTACGAGACCAGGCAACCTTATTGAATGAACTCTCAATCCACTAGGACGTGATCCACCCCGAGAACCTTTTATTGATTCTTCTTCCTCTACAAAAGATCTATTAAAGGTTAAACGTTGCTGCTCAATAAGTTCGGCAGTTTTAATACACGTTCCACTTGGAGCATCAGCTTTTTTGTTGTGATGCATTTCAGTCAATTCAGCAAACTCATAAAAACGAGCTGCAGCAGCTGCTGCTTGTTGCAGCAAAACCATACCTACTGAAAAGTTTGGAATAATAGCTGAACCAAGAGAGGCCTTGTCTGCAAATTTAGAAAGATCATCTAATTGATCTGTGGTTATGCCAGTGGTACCAATAACAGGATGAACTCCATAAGCGATAGAAGTACGAGTGTGTTTATAAGCAAATTTTGGATGAGTGAAATCAACTAAAACAGCACCATTATTTGAACCATCTTTAGGGACGTTCTGACTTGCAGCACATAAAGAGCCTTCGAAATCACTTGAAAGGAACACCTCCAGTGGACCTAAACCAAGCAATGATCCTATGTCCTGACCTTCTTTATCCTTCTGATTATCAATTGCACCTACAAGTTGATAATCTTTGGATGAAATAATTGCTTTAATTACCTCAGATCCCATTCGACCCAAAGCACCTGCCACTAAAACTGGTATTAATTGATTAGCTGAACTCATTGAATTTCTTTTTTCAATATCATATTTGATATTCCTTGTTACATGCATTTACTAAATAACACACTAAAGGCCCACTGAACACTAGGCTTATTCGAATTACGAAAGAATAAAAAAATGTTTACACAGGTTCGCTCAGCAAATCGCAGAGTTTCGCCTGTTGAGAATCACAAGCATAAAGCTGTAATGAAGGCTGTTTATGTAGTTCTTGAACCTCAATATCAAAATGCTCTTACTCAGGCGGCTAAGTCATTAAATTCTCAAAATGGTCCTATAGGAATAGAACTTAATGGATATTTAATTGAAGAACTTAGAGATACAACTAATTATGAAAGCTTTAAAAAAGATATAGAAAATGCTGATTTATTTGTAGCTTCATTGATTTTCATTGAAGATTTGGCGCAAAAAGTTGTTGAAGCAGTTGAACCTCATAAGGACAGTCTTAAAGCGGCGGTGGTATTTCCATCAATGCCTGAAGTGATGAGATTAAATAAACTGGGAACTTTTTCGATGGCGCAGTTAGGCCAAAGTAAAAGCATCATTGGCGATTTCATGAAGAAGAGGAAAGAAGCGGGCGGCGCTGGTTTCCAAGATTCAATGTTGAAGCTTCTAAACACTCTTCCCTCAATTCTTAAGTATCTGCCGGTAGACAAGGCTCAAGATGCGAGGAGTTTTATGCTTAGTTTTCAATATTGGCTAGGAGGAACTCCGGATAATCTTAGAAATTTCTTACTTATGCTTGGAGACAAATATGTATTTCCAGAACTAAATAAAGAAGAAGAAAAAATTGAAGTTGCAGAACCTGAAGTTTTTCCTGATTTGGGGATTTGGCATCCTTTAGCTCCAAATATGTTTGAGGATAAAAAAGAATATTTAAATTGGACAGATTCTAGGGATGATCTATCAAGTAAGGCTAAAAACGGTCCTGTAATTGGCCTAGTACTTCAAAGAAGTCATATCGTTACTGGAGACGACGCACACTACGTCGCAATAATTCAAGAATTGGAATATCGGGGCGCAACGGTAATTCCTGTTTTTTGTGGTGGATTAGATTTTTCTAAGCCAGTAAATGAATTTTATTACGATCCTATAAATCCTGACAAACCAATTGTAGATGGAGTTGTTTCTCTTACAGGTTTTGCACTTGTTGGAGGTCCTGCAAGGCAAGATCACCCAAAAGCTGTCGAGTCCTTAAAGAAGCTCAATCGACCTTACATGGTTGCTCTGCCACTAGTTTTCCAAACAACTCAGGAATGGGAAGGAAGTGATCTAGGACTTCATCCAGTTCAAGTTGCACTTCAGATTGCAATTCCTGAGTTAGATGGTGCTATTGAGCCAATAGTTTTATCTGGTCGAGATGATGCAACTGGAAAAGCTCATACACTCCAAGACAGAGTAGATGCAATAGCTGAAAGAGCTATTAGATGGTCATCACTGAGAATTAAAAAACGTGACCAGAAGAAATTAGCCATTACTGTATTTAGTTTTCCACCTGATAAAGGAAATGTTGGAACAGCTGCTTACTTAGACGTTTTTGGCTCTATTTATAGAGTTTTAGAAGAAATGAAGCTAAAAGGTTATGACATAAAAGATCTACCTAAGAATCCAAAAGAACTAATGGAGACATTAATAAATGATCCAGAGGCCTTACAAGGTTCTCCTGAATTATCAATAGCGCATCGAATGAGTGTAAAAGAATATGAACAATTAACTCCATATTCTGAAAGACTAGAAGAGAACTGGGGAAAGCCACCAGGAAACTTGAATAGTGACGGACAAAATCTTCTAATATACGGAAAAGAATTTGGGAATGTATTTGTAGGCGTGCAACCAACTTTTGGCTATGAAGGTGATCCAATGAGATTGCTTTATTCCAGAAGTGCAAGTCCTCATCATGGTTTTGCCGCTTATTACACCTATTTAGAAAAAATTTGGAAAGCAGACGCAGTTTTACATTTTGGAACCCACGGATCCCTTGAATTCATGCCTGGGAAACAAATGGGTATGAGCGAGACTTGTTATCCCGATTCATTAATTGGAGGTCTTCCTAATCTTTATTACTACGCAGCAAATAATCCTTCTGAAGCAACAATTGCAAAAAGAAGAGGGTATGCCTCAACAATTAGTTATTTAACACCCCCTGCTGAAAATGCTGGACTATACAAAGGTCTAAAAGAACTTGGAGAGTTAGTTGGTTCCTATCAACAATTACGAGAAAGTGGTAGAGGGATTCAAATTGTTAACGCAATTGTTGAAACATCAAAAAAATGTAATCTTGATGAAGATGTAAAACTACCTGAAAAAGATGCCTCCGAATTAGAAATAGATGAAAGGGATTTGGTAGTTGGAAATGTTTATAAACAATTAATGGAAATAGAAAGTCGTTTATTACCTTGCGGCTTACACACAATTGGTAAACC
This sequence comes from Prochlorococcus sp. AG-311-J23, assembly GCA_003284375.1. Lineage (GTDB taxonomy): Bacteria > Cyanobacteriota > Cyanobacteriia > PCC-6307 > Cyanobiaceae > Prochlorococcus_B. The sequence continues at coordinate 35,462 of QBVL01000011.1, read as the reverse complement.
AGCTACAGCTGAAGAAGCAATCGCAACGTTGGTAAGTATCGCATCAATAGAAAGAGAAGATGATGGAATCAGATCTTTACCAGGTTTACTAGCGGAATCAAAAGGAAAGACAATCGAGGAAGTCTATGAAGGTAATAACAAGGGAAGATTAGAAGATGTTGAACTTAATAAACTAATTACAGAAACATCCAGAGAAGCTGTTGGTTCAATGGTTAAGTCTCTGACGGGGAGAGATGGGAGAGTAAATATGAAGAAGAATATCTGGACACTAATTGTTGAGTTCTTGAGAGGAATGGGTTTCTCAATACCATCACCATGGCAAGCATCGGCTAAGAAAGCGGGTTTTGAAAATGTAAATGTAGGGCAACTAGATAAGTTATTTGACTATTTGAGATTTTGCTTAGAGCAAGTATGTGCGGATAAAGAAATGGAGAGCCTTTTAAAAGCCCTAGATGGGGATTATATAATTCCCGGTCCTGGTGGAGACCCCATAAGGAACCCTGGTGTATTACCAAGTGGTAAAAATATTCATGCATTGGATCCCCAATCGATACCAACCGTAGCAGCCGTTGCTTCAGCCAAAGGTGTAGTTGACAAACTTATTGAGCGGCAGAAGGAAGAGCAAGGTACATGGCCTGAAACTATTGCTTGCGTACTTTGGGGTACTGACAACATCAAAACATATGGTGAATCATTAGCTCAAATCTTATGGTTTGTTGGAGTAAAACCAAAACCAGATTCTGTCGGAAGGGTAAATAAATTGGAGCTCCTTTCTCTTGAGGAGCTAGGAAGACCAAGAATTGATGTTGTTGTTAACTGCTCTGGTGTTTTTAGGGATTTGTTTATCAATCAAATGGCATTAATTGACCAAGCTGTAAAAATGGCTGCAGAGGCAGATGAACCACTTGATCAAAATTTCGTACGAAAACATGTCTTAGAGCAGGCAGAAAAGGAAGGTAAAAGTATTAGGGAATCTGCAAGCAGAGTGTTCTCGAATGCAAGTGGAAGTTATAGCTCAAATGTTAATTTGGCAGTAGAGAATTCAACGTGGGAAGAAGAGAATGAATTGCAAGAAATGTACCTTTCAAGAAAAACCTTTGCGTTCAATGCAGATAATCCAGGGGAAATGAATCAGAACAGGGACGTTTTTGAATCAGTTATGAAAACTGCTGATGTTACGTTCCAAAATCTTGACTCTTCTGAAATATCATTAACAGACGTAAGTCATTACTTTGACTCCGATCCCACAAATTTAATTAAGAATCTTAGAGATGATGGTAAAGCTCCAAGTAGTTACATAGCTGACACAACCACAGCAAACGCTCAGGTCAGATCGTTAAGTGAAACTATTAGATTAGATTCGCGAACAAAATTACTTAATCCAAAATGGTACGAAGGAATGCTTAAGTCTGGATATGAGGGTGTCAGGGAAGTTTCTAATAGACTTAATTACACATTAGGATGGAGTGCAACTAGTGGACAAGTTGACAATTTCGTATATGAAGAATCAAATGAAACTTTTATAAATGATCCAGAGATGAGGAAAAGGTTAATGGAGTTGAATCCTCATAGTTTTAGAAGAATAGTTGGTACTTTATTAGAAGTTAATGGAAGAGGCTATTGGGAAACATCTGATGAAAATATTGAACAATTAAAGGAACTATATCAAGAAGTAGAAGATAGAATTGAAGGAGTTAATACAGAAGAGTAATAATACGTTAATTAATCGACTTAGTCATTATTACAATTTGGGAAATTTGTTTGATGTCATGAACTCTTAAAATATCAACACCAGCATTCACACATCTAGCAGCCACTGCAGCCGTGCCAAATATTCTTTTAGTAGGGTCCGATTCATTAATAACTGAACCAATAAATCTTTTTCTAGAAGCGCCTATTAATACTGGATAATTCATAGAAACGAATTCTTCTAAATTTCTCAGCAAAGTTAAGTTCTGATCAACATTTTTAGCAAAACCTATTCCAGGATCAATAATTATTTTTTCTTCTTTAATACCTTTGGATAATGCTAAATCAATTTGATTTGATAGTTCATTTTTTACATCTTGAACAACATTTGAATATATGGCCAAAGAATCCATTGTCTTACTATTTCCACGACTGTGAGTCAAAACATATGAAGAACCTTTATCAGCAATAACATTATAGATCTCAGGATCATGTCGACCACCACTAACATCATTAACCAAATTGGCTCCAATATTTAATACTTTCTCAGCAACAGAATGATGAAAGGTGTCTACAGAAATTGGAATCTCGGGATGTAATATTTTTAGTTCTTTTATTAATGGAACTAATCTTTTAATCTCTATTTCAGGACCTAATTCAGATGCTCCAGGCCGTGTGCTCTGTGCACCAATATCTAGAATATGTGCGCCTTGTTCAATACATAATGATGCATGATTAATTGCAGAATCTAAGTCTATATAAAGTCCTCCATCACTAAAAGAATCTTCTGTGATGTTTACTATTGCCATTAAAAGGGGTTCTCGTTCCCAATGTTTTGGCAGGAAATTATTAGATTGTTTCGTAGTTAGCAATTCTCGCAAAATTTGTAGGATCTAGTGAAGCTCCACCAACTAGTACACCATCAATATCTGACATAGACATAATCTCATCAATATTATTTGATTTTACTGATCCACCATATTGAATTATCACGTCTTCGTAACCAATCCACTTACGAATTAGTCCACAAATGCGATTAGCTTCATTGGCTTCACAAGTTTTCCCAGTACCAATAGCCCAAATCGGCTCATAAGCCACTATGAGACTGTTTACATCAATCCCTTCAAGGCCTTGATCAATTTGCCTACGGATAACCCTTTCGGCTTCACCAAGCTCTCTTTGTTGAAAAGTTTCTCCCACACAAACAATTGGAATTAATTGATGATCTTGAGCTGATTGGGCCCTTTTATTAATTTGCTCATCACTCTCACTAAAATATTTCCGAGGTTCACTGTGTCCAACGATTGCACACTTAACAGAAAGCTCATTAAGCATTAGGGGAGAAACTTCAGCCGTATAGGCTCCGCTATCTTCCCAATGAACATTTTGACTAGACAAGGAAAGATATTCGCTTCTGTCCCTAATAAACTCAGAAAGAGGGTATAGGGCTGTAAATGGGGGCGCAATAACAACTTCCCTATCTTTTTTGGGTATATCTTTTAATAGTGGGATTAATACTCGCATGTACTCAATAGCCTCGGTACATGTCATGTTCATCTTCCAATTCCCTGCAATGACCGGTTTACGCACGCTAGCTCCTCATTTTTCGCTCCTTGCCAACTTACGGCCTAGAGGATCAGAATTCGGAACAATGTATGTTTCATTTGCAAAAATAATTTGATCACCGTCAATTAATTTCCTACCTCGTCTATTTTCCACCATGCCATTTACTGATATCTTTCCTGACTTAATAATCATTTTGGCCTCACCTCCGGTCTGAACAACTCCAATAAATTTTAGAAATTGATCTAATTTCATTTACGTGCTTTTAAATTAAACATTGATAGTTTGATGGAATGAAACAAAAAAACAAAATAAATTTTATTTACCTAATAAGGAGACTCAAGGGACATTTGCCAATATTGCTACTGGGTGGCATAAGCATGTTTGTGTACGTAATTTGTTGGCCAATACTTGCATGGTTATCAGGAAAGTTAATACCGGCTATTGGACAAGGCAATACAAAACAAGTTCTAACAGTAATTATACAAGCCTTAATTATTTTTATTATTCAAAAGACTGCACAATATCTACAAGATAGTCTTTTAGCAAAACCAGCACTAGCCTTAAGCCAAGATCTTCGAACAACATTATTTAGAAAACTTCAAAAGACTAATATCCTTTTTATTGAAAAACTTTCATCTGGAGATATTGCATACAGACTCACTGAGGATGTTGATCGAGTTGGTGAAGTTATTTATAAAACTATTCAAGATACAACACCATCAATATTTCAATTATTAGCAGTATTTGGTTATATGATATTTATTGATTGGAATTTATCTCTTGCAACGATCATATTAGCCCCCTTAATTGCTTTGTTAGTAAGTGATTTTGGAGGAAAAGTATTAAAAGCATCTGAACAAAGTCAAAACAAAATAAGTTCATTAGCAGGTTTGCTTTCAGAGGCAATTCAAGGTCTACCAATGGTTAAGGCGTTTGCAGTAGAAGCTTGGTTGCAAGATGATTTTGACAAACAAGTTCAATTACATAAAGATGCAAAATATAAAATGCTTAAGCTAATAGCTCTTCAACATCCAATAGTAGGAATAATAGAAATAATAGGTATTTTAAGTATCCTCACAATTGGAACTTATAGAATACAAACTGGAGGTATGTCTAACGAAGAATTTGCAAGTTATTTCACAGCATTAGTAATGTTAATTGATCCAATTAGTCATCTTACAACTAACTATAATGAATTAAAGCAAGGACAAGCATCTCTAAGAAGATTAAATCAAATAACAACCAACCCACAAGAATTATTAAGCTCAGATACAGGTATCAAACCTGAGAAAATTCAAGGAAAGATATCATTTAAAAATGTATTTTTTTCATATGACAGTGATAATAATGTTCTTAATAATCTGAATTTAGATATAGATAATGGAAAAATAATGGCGTTAGTTGGTCCATCAGGAGCAGGTAAAAGTACAGTATTTTCCTTAATTCTAAAATTTATAGAGCCCTGCAATGGCTCAGTATTTATTGATGGCTATAATTTAAACAAAGTAAATACCAATTACTTAAGAAGATTAATAGGTATAGTTCCACAAAAAACATTTATATTTTCAGGAACCATTGCAGAAGCGATAAGATTTGGAAGGTCCACAACAAAAGAAAACATAGTAAATGCTGCAAAAATTGCAAATGCTCATAATTTTATTGAAGAATTACCCGACGGTTATGAAACTTTTATTGAAGAAAGAGGTAGTAATCTTTCTGGAGGTCAGTTACAGAGAATATCAATCGCAAGAGCATTATTAGGAGATCCAACAATTTTATTACTAGATGAGGCTACTAGTGCTTTGGATGCAGAATCGGAAGAGTCAGTTCAGAAAGGTCTTCAACAAGCAATGCACAAGCGAACAGTCTTGGTAATCGCTCACAGATTATCAACAATACAAAAGGCAGATAAAATAGCGGTGATTGAAAAAGGCAGAGTATGTGAAGTAGGTAACCATGAAGAATTATTTAACAGGCAAGGAAGATATAAGGATTTTTGCGATAAACAATTTATTAAGAGCTTTTAAAATATGATTAATGCTATATTAATTTAAATAATATTAAATGAATGCCAAATACTCCATCAAATGAAAAGGAAGCAATTTTAACGTTCGAAGATAAAAAATATGATATTAAAATCTTACCCCAAGAGGTACAAGAACTTATTAAAGGTATGCAAGTTGCAGATGCTCAATTAAGGATGCACGAAGACACTCTAAAAGTACTAGCTGTTGGTCGCCAGCATCTTATTATGCAATTAAAATCAAAGCTCGAAGTAATTGATCCAATAAACTAACGTACATAAAGTTACATTAAAACAAAATAATTCATACTTGATAATAATAAATAGTATATATACTTACAAATGAAAAACATTAAATAAACTCAAGCACATAGCTGAAAAGAGACGCGACGTGAGAGAATCTAAAGAAAAAATAAAGAGAATGGCATCCAAAGGCTATTGGCTTAAGCAGGCCAAAATCGAAAGTACAGCTCAATTCATAGAATACGTTAAAACGGTCGTTCCATGGCTTAGGTCAGTTGGCGGAACAATTATTGCTAAAGATGTAAACCAAAATTCAGATTTAAACGAATGGGATGGTGGGCAATTAGGAGTAATTGTTGAATTTGAGTCAAAAGCCGCAGCTCAACAAGCCTTTAATTCTTCTGAATTCCAAGAATACATAAAATATAGTGGAATTGAAAATCAACTATCATTATCAATAATTGGATAGCATAATTACTCATATTAATAAATAACAAGAAAGTTAACTATGATAAGAGATTCATCAATTCTGCAAAAAGGTCAAAGTTTAAGAGTTGAAATAAATGAAGTTAAAGATCGTCTGCCTCAAAATATTCTAGAACTAATTAGAAAGGAACCTATTGTAGAATTAGTGGGATATAAAATGGTAGATGGAAATGAATTTGGACTAGTGGTTAAACTTAATAACGGCGAGATAAACTGGTTTTTCGAAAAAGAGTTATCTGAAATAACTTAATTTATACCTGTAGCTTGGATATTATATTTCTTTTATAAACAAAAGATACATCATAAGGTAAGAAATGATTAATGACGTATATTGATCATAACTAACTAAAAAGACTATGCCTTATAACCAAATAACAGTAATACTTGGTGGACTTGTCCATATCCCTATAATAATACTAGTTCTAAGATTTATTGAAAACAAATTTAATAATAGAAACTGGACGACCGAAGAACTAAATTACAATAAAATAATTTAGTACATTATTTTTAAGACAAATTTTATAATTTAAATATACAAATAAGTACTAAAATAAATAATGAAAACTATTGTTATTACAGGACCATCTGGCTCAGGAAAGTCTTTTTTAACTAATACTTTGTCTAAATTATTTTATAATTCAATAGTAATTAGAACAGATTCATATTATAAGGATAATTTATTTATCAGATTTATATCAATATTTCTATATGATATTTATGATAGACCTTTTAGTATCAAGAAAAACGAAATAATGAAGACAATTAAATCTATATATAATAAAGATAGCATAATATCATATTACAAATATGACTTCAAGAGAAAAAATTCATTACACTCAAAAATATCGATTAACTATAATGAATGTAATCAATTTCTAATATTAGAAGGAATATTCGCTCATAGATTAGATTTAAACTATCAAGAGACTATAAATATTGTATGTGAAGAGCAAAAAGAGCTTTGTTTTAAAAGAAGATTAATAAGAGATTTACAAGAGAGAGGTAGAGATCGTAGAGAAGTTTATAAAAAATTCAATAAATCATGGGATTTATTCAATAAGAATATTCAAAGCTATCTGAATAACTATAAGGTAATGTCAATAAATCCATTAGATATGATTTCCTACAATAAATTAGTTTTAAAATTACAAAAACAAAAAAATAACTAGGAAAAATAATTGATTTACTTCTCTTAGTTATTTATTAATATTAAAATTAATAGTTCCTACTTTTTAACCTCTGGAGCATTCATACCATCGTAGTCAGGTCCAACCATTAATCCTACAATTGCAAATAACGCAATTGATGCAACTCCAACTAGAACTGCTGTTGGTGCTGGAGTACTAGTAAGGCCAGCAAATAACAAATTACCCATAAATAGAAATAAAGCTAATTATAAATAGCAGAAAAAGGAATCAATTAATTAATTAGTAACTGGTTTTAAACCAAAAACTCAAAAATAGACTTTTTGATACACACACATGAAACTATTGTTTGAATGTCGTAAAAAATTATATACAGATTTAATTGCAAATCGTACATATAAGATTTAAAAGATAAATCCGATAGTAATCATTTCAATAACATATGATTATTTTAAAACATAAAAAAAGTGGGTAAACATTAAAAACATATCAACCCACTTAATTTATCTAGATAATCTAATTATTTAGTTGTATTAGGATCATTAAAACCATCGTAATCAGGGCCAACTACGACAGCCATAATTCCAAATAGAGCCATAAACGCGATACCTATGATTGGAGCAGTAGGAGCTGGAGTACTAAGTAGTCCAGCGAAAGTTAAAGGAAGCATGTTCTTTAGTAAGACCCAATACAAATACCAGTCATTAGGGAATATGACCATTGATATATTAATTTGTAACATTAAGCTCAAGTCAAAGTAAGCTATGACTAGGTTTAGCAAGAGAATCATGAAGTAATCTCGATTAATCTCAAATTAGTGAATGATACCCGCTCTTCTCTTTATGGAACAGATTGATCGCTTTGAAAATAAAAATGATAAAAGTGAAAAATATTATTTAATAGCTAATGAATTACAAAAAAAAATAAAAATTTTGCTAGTATAAGATAATAAAATAAATTTCAAAGTGTTGAAGTGATTTCTAACTTACGTCCAGTAACACCCGTTGATGAATTTGAACAAGCTTGTATAAAAGCTGAATTAAATAATAAAGAACAAAAGATTATTGATCATATTAGATATGTTGGTGTATTTAATCAACCGTCACTTACTAAAGATCTAAAATTAGATTCGAAACCACCAATATTATCAGTGCTATGTGAAATTTGCAGGAAGATAGGTAACTACATGCCTGAGCATTTTAGTAGCGTTAGAAAATGGTCAAAAGAAATTAATGAGCATAAAGTAAAATGGGACGGTGACTTAGTCTGTACACTGGCATGGAGTAATGATGGAGAGAGATTATCACCAGAAAATGGCACTTGCTTGTACCATACATTCGCAGTACACAAAGAATTATTCCAAGGTTTAGATTAAATTTCTAATTTAAGCAAATGGTTATCCCTGATAAAGGTATTCAAATGAGACATTATTAATACCTAACTCTTCGGCTGAATATTCAAGCATTAAACTATCCGATTCTATTTTGGAATGGAAGCTTCTAATTTCATCGGATACTTCTCCTGAGAGAGGAATGCCGTCGATAACATCAAAGATAATATTTTGTCGATCAATTTCTGCAAGAACCTCATTTGCCATAATGATCAAAATTAGAACTTATTAATACATAGCCAATATTTGAAATCTATAAAAGCAAATAATTCATTCCTTTACAAAAAAACAAGCAATAGTAATAACAACAGCTGTTCTACGTAAAAAATTGACTTAAATCAAAGTTGATAGCACCATTATCCAAAAAAAATCAACAACTTTACATAAATTCACTTATGATTTGATTTCCTGAATAAGTTACTTTAGATCGTGCTTGAACAAGGAGAAACAAACAAGTCAGAATTAAAAAAAATTCCAGTTATTGCTGTGACAATGGCAACAGGCCGTCAAGGAACGGGAGTTGTCAAAGAACTAAGTCAAACAAATAAATACAAAATACGTGCAATAACCAGAGATCTAAAAAGTTCAAAGGCTCAAAAGATAGGTAGTTTAAACAACGTTGAACTAGTCAAGGGTGATTTAATGGATCCTGAAAGCCTTAATAAAGCTTTTGAAGGAGTTGACATTATTTTTGGAAATACAACGCCTACAAAGGGATGGAAAATATTTAGAGGAAGTATCGTAAGGTCTTATGAAATGGAACAAGGTTTTAACTTGATAAATCAAGTTAAAATTGCATACGAGAAAGGGCAACTAAATCATTTTATATTTAGTTCAATTAGTAAAGCAAAAAATCCTCTAAAAAATGATCCTGCTCCAGGACATTTTACGAGCAAATGGGATATTGAAGATTATGTCGAAAAATTAGATCTTAAACAAGTTACTACTGTATTAAGACCAGTTAGTTACTTTGAGAACTTTGAGAATAAATTACCTGGATATTCTATATCTAAGAAAATATTCCCTGGAATAGTCGGCAAAGATTTCAAGTGGCAAACAATAGCAGTAGAGGACATTGGGAAATGGGTAAGAGGTGTTCTATCAAAACCAAATAAATATAAAAACCAATCTATCAATATCGCAGGAGAAGAACTCACTGGACTAGAAATGGCGATGACATTACAGAGAATAGTTGCTTCTGAAGGGATTCAAACTAATTATGTAATGATTCCACGAGTAGCAATAAAGATGTTGGAATATGACATAGGTGTGATGGCAGATTGGATTGAAAGGACAGGGTATGGAGCTGATATGAATAAACTTCAAACAATTCAGAAAGAGTTAGATATTGTTCCTACATCTCTAAATGAATGGCTCATTGCAAAACTTGAACAACAGAAGAAGACAAAAAGTTCATGGGCAAGACATTGGAAAGGATCTCAATGGAAACTACAATGGAATAAATAATAAAATTGATCTAATACGTTAAATATAAACTTACAAACCATTCATCTCAATTGATTCTGCTATGGATCTAAGCAGTTCAACAATTTCACTTTGATCACAATCAGTATCCTGCTTAAGCTCGATACAGATATCTCTAATAGAAACATTAGTAGACCACCAAATGCCAGAAGTCTCTGTATCGTCAAAATTAAACTTGGACATTAGATTAAATTTGAGACCACACTATGAAGTCTTTTGAGGATCAATAGAAGAATTATCCAAAGCTTTCAATTCATCTGGCAAGTCCATATCTAAACTTTCTAATAAATTCTTTAAAAGTATTTTATTGCTTATTTGATTTTTACCAGATCTAACATTAAAAATTAAATAAATGAGAGAGCAAATGGCAAAAAGTATAAAAAAGGGATATAAAAAAGTACTGTTGATCATTCAATAAAATTATAATATTTTTATATTCATACCAAATCGGATAAAAATCAATAGAAGTTAAAAAATAATAAAAAAATGGCAAAACAAACACAATCGGAGCTCAAAACGAATGAAATACTAAGTATTTATAACTAGCAGTTATGGCTCTGTAGAACGGATCTGATGAATGAAATAATCTGAAAAGTATAGAAAAAACTCAATAATTTTAAAACATAAATGCAATTTGACTATATTAATTTATAAGATAAATTTTTATTATTTGCATCTACATTAGAAAAAACCATAAAAAACGTTTTAATATAGTTTTTAATTATTATAAGAATTATGCTTACTAACATAAGTTATATATTTTTAATCTCTGCGCTCTTAATTTTTGGTGGGTGGGCGTTTAAAGCTTTGATCTCATTAGCTGAAGGGAAACCTGTAGAAGTAAATCTAAAAAATCCTCTAAATTTAAAAGCAAGATGGCCGAAGGAATCTAAAGATAAATAAATAATTATCTACGAACTAAAACATACAGTTTCCATTACGTGATAAAGGCTTTTGTTCAATTATCATTAATGAAATATTTATAATGCTTAAACCAAATAAAGATGCTTGAATCCTTAGATCCATTCCAACAACTTTTATTAGGTGTATCTAGTGTAGGAGTACTAATGATAGTTTTAGTAATTTTCCTTACAGCAAGCCCTAACTTTGAAAACACAGATAGATTAAAAAAGATCTTAGAATTTTTTGAAAAAAAGAATTAATTTGTTATCAAAGGAGTACCTAAATATTTTCCATACATTTATCTAAAAATACAATTGATAGTTTTTTTAATATTTTCAAAGGATAACTTAATCAGATAAACCTTTACATCATAAGTAAAGTTAATAACAATTATTTTTTTATAGATGTTAAAGGAATTATTGGACAATAACAAATACTTGATTTGTGCAGGATTAAGTACTTTATCTCTCTTATTCACTTCAATCTCAATTACATCCGTATCAAGGTCTGTTAAGGAGATATCAACTGAACTGGAACCAATTTCGGCCTGGGCTGACTCTCAAAATGAATGCATAACAAAAACATTTCGCATCGATGGGAAGAATACTCAAGGAATGCCCTCAAAGGTTTGGAGTTGTAATGGAGGAGGGCAGTAATTTTAAAGCTTTAGATCTAGGGATTAGGACTCTCCCCATCTCTTTCCAATTTCAAATCCCCATTGCTTCGCAAGTTTTACAACTTCATTATGTGTTTTAGAACGTATAAATAATTTGTACTTTTCAGGTGAGTTATTAATTAACTCAACCAATTGATTTAATTGATCAATTTTGAATAGAAACATTTCATAATCTTTTTTTGACATTTTAATTTAATATTAAACATACTAAAATTAACAATTAAGATTGAGAGTGGTTGGGTTGTTTCCAAACATATCTATCAATACTATAGTCTTTCTTTACTGCAATACAATTAGTAGCTATATGCCAAAGAGACTTATGAATCGGAGTGGGATTATATAGGTATACTTTAGGAAATCTATTTTTCAATACTCTCGTTGCAAGTCTTGCATGATAGTGAGGTACTGTTGGTTCAATATGATGAATAGCATGAGTAGATCCTATTGAGTGATGAAGAAAATCAAATATTCTTCCATAGGGTCTATCTATTGATAAGAAGGCTCCTCTCATGTAGGAAAATTGGCTAGCACCAAGATGCGGAACATCAGTATCTGTATGGTGTAGCCATGTATATATAACTAGCCAAATATTAACAACAATTAGAGGGCCTAAATATAGACTAACCATAGAATTAAGTCCAAAAATTAAAGACCAAGAGCTCAATAAAAGCAGCATAAAAACAATTCCCCAGTCTGATATCCATACCTTTTTTGCCCATATGGATGGCCAAAGTTTTTTTGAGAATGGAGCTGTTGGCCAGAAATGATTACTGGTCCCATAGCTAGGTCCACCTGTCTTGCCAAATAGTAAGTATGCTGGCCATCCAAGAATCAAGTGAAGAAATAGTTGATTAAATCCATACAGAATTTTACCTAAAAATAAAGATGACTCCATTTCAGTCTCTCCACCCATTTTTTCAGATTTGCCATCTCCTGAGATCACGACAGGAACATGAGTCTCTCCATTAGTTATGTGATTAGTAAAAGCATGATGAACAGCATGTGATCTTTGCCATGAAAAGTATGGAACTAATAAAAAAGAATGAAGACAATATCCAACAAGTGTTTCTAATTTACGATTATCAGAAAATGCACCATGTCCACATTCATGAGCTAGAACCCATAACCCCATTGAAGTTGTCCCAGATAAAATTGCATATAAAATCCAAATAGGAATCATCTCTTTAGTAAGAGGAATACAGAGACCTAGCAAAACAACAAAAATCTGAATGACTACTGTCCTAGAAAGATAAAAAAGAGATCTATTCGTCTGGCGAGTAAAACAATGCCTTGGTATGGCTTCTCTAACTTCTTTCCTAGAGGGTATATCATCCAGTGAAATTTCTAACGCTTTCCCGTTTAGACCAGAAGGAAGAAAAGTCCTATTGTTATTTTCGTTATTGACCCTCTCGAATCCAGTAAACAAACTTTTTTCCAATTTTTATAACATGATTAAGCTTCACATTAGACGTTAATCTTAAAGATTGCTATGAGACTATAGGAATTTCTAATTTTCATGAAAATTGTTCTTGAATGCAGCACAATATCAAATTAAAATCCATATCAGTCGCTTTAATATCTAAAGATAAAAGAAACTATTAATTCATAAAAAATACTAATACGAACAAAATTTAGCTATTCCTACTTTCTGGATACTCTACCGATCCATTATCCTTTCGAACGGGTTTTGAATATAGCACTCTTAATAATCCTTTCGTATCCATATTAGGACTAGTTATAAAAAAGCTTATAAGAAAGAAACCACCAAACAAAACTAATATAATTACAAGGGGCAAACTAAGGCCCATTTCTGAAAATGATAATAAGAAGAAATACATTCTAGGCAGAACTAAATAAGTATATTAGTTCTAATATTAAACGATTTCATAAAAAGAAAAAAAGTAAATGAAAGAATTTATTTATAATTGTATTTTACCATAGGGAATCTCAACAATATCCTTGTTATCCAGAAATACGTTATATGTATTTTTGTTATTTTTGAAACTAACATTTTTAAATGGTTTGCCGTCAATAAAGTGCATAGCTGATCCGCCTTCAATAGATATGCAATTAGTTACTTTTTCTTCAAGTAGTATTTTTTTTACATAAGGAATACGTGCAGGTTCCTCGTCATAATGAGGGCAACAAGTCCCATTAATAAAGTTTAAACAAGGTAAGATTCTTAATTCATTATCCCATGAGTCAGTAATACCACTTGTAAACCAACAAATTGCTCCTGCACTTACACCGCTCATGATCACTCCATTATTGTACGCATCATTAAGTAATTCACTCATCCCCCAATCATTCCAAATCGCAAGCATGCTTTTTGTATTGCCACCGCCAACAAATACAATATCTTGTTCCATAATATGATTTTTTATATCGGTAGTTCTTTTGAAAAATTCAATGTGACTAGGTATACACTTTAGATGAGTAAAAATCGAATAAAAACGAACTATATAACTATCATTATCACCAGTTGCTGTTGGTAAGAAGCAAATCTTTGGAGTTTTTTTATCTGAAGTATTAAGTAAATATTCTTCAATTAACTGAGATGAATTATTCCTCCCAAAACCACCACCACCTATTGCGATAATATGTTTTTTCAAAAGCAAAAATATTACTTTTTATATAGTACAACGAGAAAATAGATAAAACAAAAAAGTTTCTAAATATTAAAATACAGAATTTTAAATTAATAAAATCTAAGAATTACCATGGAATAACACTCGTATCCCAGGCTAAAAAATTACCAGAATCTGATGTTTTTTGCGCAGAAATAATATTAATCAAATATTCAGTTGATTGATAAGGAGTGAAAAGTTTATCTTTAGGAACGGCAGATTGAAAAGGTTTTGATAATTTTGTATCACAAGTACCTGGATGCAATATAGATACAATTGATAAAGGAAATTTACGACGCCACTCAATACTGAGTGTTTTTAAAAATTGGTTCTGAGCAGCTTTAGAAGCCCTATATGAATACCAACCGCCAAGTCTATTATCACCAATACTACCTACCCGAGCACTCAAACTTGCAAAGGAGAATGGGAGTTCTGGTCTAATAAATTTTTCTATACTTTTAGCAATCAAAATGGGGGCAATAGAATTAATAGAAAAATTCTTGATAATATTTGGACGATTCACATGTGCAAGTCTCTTCTCAGGTTTTAAATGACTTGAGTGAAGAAAACCACTTGTATTTATGACTAGACGAAGCGGCTTCTTAAGTAGTGAAATTTTGTCTTCAAAAGTTTTAAATGAATGATCATCCTCTAAGTCTAAATATATCCCATTTTGACTTTTAAGATTTCTACCACATAAAATAACATCCATCTTTGGAGATACAGTCTTCAAATAATCAGACATACATTTACCAATATCTCCAACGCCAATAATTAGAGCAATTCCTTCCCAATCTCGGATTGTCATGATATTAAGAGATTAAATTGAATACTAGAGAAATATTTTTATAAACGAGAGGTATAAACAAACTACATTTATCTAGTATAATAATTAAAAGTATATAATGAAAATAAATTATACTGATATTATGGAAAATGACTGGTTATATGAATTTCAAAAATATTTAAAGAAATTTGTACTTCTAATAATATTGATTTTGACTATATTTTTAATAGTATCACTGTTATAAATACATCATAAAACAAAGAAAATCATTTAAATAATCCACCATATTAAATTACGACAGTTATATTTAAAGAAAAAAATCTATGACTATAATAGCTACTTACTACGGAGCGAATGGTTGGCTTATTGAATTTGATAAAACAAGAATTTTGATTGACCCCTGGTTAAGTGGCGATTTGACTTTCCCTCCTGGAGATTGGCTAATAAAGGGGGAACTTGGTAAAGAAATTGAGGTTCCCAAAGACATTGATTTTTTATTACTAACTCAAGGCCAACCGGATCATGCTCATCCTCCAACACTAGAGAAAATAAATAAAAGTATTCCAGTAATTGCTTCCAAAGCAGCTAGTAATGTTGTAAGTGAAATTGGTTTTACCCAAATAAAAACACTAGAGCCTGGTGAGACCTTTAAAAAGAATAATCTAAATATACAAGCTTCTTCAGGTGCCCCCGTACCTAATATTGAAAATGGATACATTATTGAATCAGGTATAGATTCAATTTATATCGAGCCACATGGTTTTCTCGATAAAAGAATTGAACCAAGAAATATAGATGTATTGATAACACCAGTTATAGATTTTTCATTACCACTGGCGGGTAAATTTATCAAAGGTAAAACTGTACTACCTCAATTATTAAAGTTATTTAATCCAAAAACAGTTTTAGCAAGCACAACAGGTGGAGATATTACTTTTACGGGAATTATAAATAATATAATCAAAGTTGATGGATCAGTTGATGATACTAGTTTATTTAAAGATACTAATACTAGTTTAATAAATCCTGAACCATTAAAAGAATACAAATTTGAGAAAAGCTAAACAAGGATAAGTCTGCTATGATTTAATTTTCTCGTCTTGAATAATATAGAACTGTGAGATATCCTTTAACATTTTAATGACCACTTCGTTCCCACATTTACTTCTTTCTTGAAGTCTCATACAAGCTTCCTTGATATTTACAAAGGCATCTTCTATCATTTCAGATAATTGATCTTCTGTATATTCTGCTTTACTCATTGGAACTAAAAAATAATTTGATATTAGTACAACGATACGTTAAAAAATCAAAGTTAAACTAAGTATTAATCAAATCTGATAATAATTTAATTTGCTTACGATATTTGACGACTGTTTTCAAGTCAGGAAAACCTTCAGTTTTAAGATTAGATATGAATGATTTGTCAAATCCTAGAATTGGTTGTGATGCAGAGCCTTTCTCAATATCACTGCTAAATAAAGGTTTTGTCTTGTCAAATAGCTTCTGATAAATATCCAGTTCAGATTCGCTATCAAAAACAGAGCCATCTTCTGCTGTAAAAGATTTTTTATTAATACTTTTAAACAAATATAGTGCAAGAAATACTATTGCAACCAAGATAAAAATAGCTATAGCTATTAATGTAATATCCATAAATTTAGTAAGAGTTACAATTGATCTTACTTGAAAATGAAATAAAATGGGAATATAACTATAAAAATGAGCATCATCACTTAATGCATAAGCAATGTCATTTGTATTCGATTTGTAGAAGACATATTATATAAATATCTATATAATAAAAAAGTATGAATATTAAAATAAAGTGAAATTCATTTTTGTAATAGTTTTTGTATTGATATTAACTATGATTGTTTTAAATTATTTAAACTATAGACGAAAGAGAAATTCTTATCTCAAGGCCGGTAAAAAGTGGGATGGAATAGTTAATGAGTTGAGAAGAAGAAAATAGACTTTTAATTATATTCTCCTGGAACATCATTCTTTTGTACTGTAACTCTTCCAACTTTCTTTCCTGAAAATCGAAGTAATTCATCACCTGAGAATTCATACCCCATCCTCAAAGCAATAAGTGCAACGTCATCTGCTGTTGAGGAAGAAAGAACTTCATCTTTTAAAGAGTCGTCATTCTGCATTTTTTTTAAGAATTTTCTTAAGTGATCCAATGACATTTAAGAATTTAAAAATATTAATATAACTATTACATTAGATTATAAAAGACATTTTAAATTAAATTTTAATAAAATAACAACAAATTATAAATACTTAAATCAAAAACAATCAATAAACAAATTAAAATGTATAGTTTACCAATTAATATAAATAAAATGAAGGCAATTTTAATCATATCTATTATAGTTCTTACATACTCTGGGACAGCGTTTTCATATCCTGAAAGTCAAATGCAAGACTGCGTTTCATCTGCTTTAAGTAATCCTGCAACTAAGTCCATATCAAAAATCGCAATAAGCAGTTATTGCGATTGTGCTCTCAAATCAATTATTGATGACAATAAAGATGTTAGAGAATCTGGTTACGAGTGTGCACAAAAAAACTTTAATTAATCATCTTTAAATATATACAATTCTATATATAAACTTAAAAATAAATTAATCTAATAAAAATTACACATCAGACTTACCCCAATCTTTAGGCAACGCAAAAACCCAATAATCAATAGAAGTTCTCAACAATCCTTATATTCTTAAAAATACATCTTCATATTTTGGCATCTGATAAATAATCCATTCGATGTAGAGTATAAGAAACAACCTAGTGAAGCGACAACTTCAAATCACTATCATTTATCATTTTATAAGTTTAGAAACTATTTCATCTACACCTAGCATTAATATAAAAGATAAATAAATAGATCTTTATAAGATCTTCATGAAAAATGATTTTTAATGTAGCTAGATTGAGAGTAAAGGAACTTGCAAAAGCCCTAAACGTTGATTCTCCTGAAATAATTGCAACATGCACTCTCTTAAAAATACCCGCTTCATCACCTCTCTCATCATTAACAGTTGAGCAGAGCAAAGAAATAATTGACTATATTCAAAGAACAAACGCCAAGCAAAATACTGACGAGAAACTATAATGACAATCATAATTTCTCATGGCAAAAGTATGAAGTTTAATTTTCTTCAACAAAATTAAGAATATTATCTTAAATAAGTATATAAAAATACTAAAAGAATGAAATAATAAGAATAAATCTAAAGATCATTAGCTTCTCTGAACAAGGCATCTTGGTAATCTGATTCTTTTTTTAGATTTTCCATTTTAATTGGATCAAAATGATCTATAAGTGACTTACCAAACTCAAAGATTTCCAAATCAGATAAACCCTGATCACGTAAACCTGCAAGAATTGAAGATATGTCTTGAAAAGCTTCCTTACATAATTCCCTTTTATCCTCAGCTGTAAGAGATTGCATATAGAGTAATTACTAACAAATTTTTTTCAATCATACTATGAATAATGATTGAAAACGTAAGATTATATAATTGGATAGATTTATACCTATAGAAATAAAAACGAATAAATGTATAATTTAATCAATACCATTCTATAAAAATTAAGAAAAAAGAATTAAATTGAATCAGATAAAAACAAATAAAATTAAAAGCTATTTAAAAGTTTGGACAGCTCCAATATTATTACTCATATTCTTATTTTTATTCGGTGCCTTAGGTTATCGTTTTACAGAAGGTTGGGATTGGGGAGATTGTTTATGGATGGTACTGATAACCATTACAACAATTGGTTTTGGTGAAGTTGAAGTTTTGAGTTCAGCAGGTCGAATAATAACTTTTTTAATTATCGGAGGGGGATTATTTGTAGTTCAATTAACTCTTCAAAGATTTATACAATTATCTGAACTAGGATATTTCATAAAATTAGAGGAGCTCCGATTAAGGAGATTAATTAGAAGAATGAAAAATCATGTAATTATATGTGGGTATGGTCGTACAGGTAGAGAAATTGCTGACCAACTAAATTCTGAAAAAATATCTACACTAATAATTGAAAACGACTCTACAAGAAAAGCCGAAGCGGAGGAAAAGGGATTCAACGTCCTATTAGCAGATGCAACAATGGACGAAACATTGTTACTGGCAGGAGTAAAAAATTGTAGAAGTTTAGTGGTTACCCTTCCAAATGACGCAGCAAATTTATATGTTGTTCTCAGTGCAAAGGCGCTAAATAATGCTTGCAGATTGATCGCCAGGGCAGCGAACGAGGAGGCTGCTAGTAAATTGAAACTAGCAGGAGCTGATGCGGTAGTTAGTCCATATGTTGCAGCAGGAAGAACCATGGCCGCCTCTGCATTAAGACCTATAGCTGTAGACTTTATTGATTTACTTGCAGGTTCAGATTGCGAAATAGAAGAATTCAAGCTCAGTGATGATATTGATAAAATTGATATTTTTAAAAATCAAAACGAAAAAGTTATTGACTTCTCAAAACGTGGTGATGCATTACTGCTGGCAACTAAAGTAGCGGGTCAATTAATCGGTAATCCAAAAAATAAGGTATCTATTTTTCCTGGTATGATTTTGATATTCCTTGGAAGTCAAGAACAATTAAACAGGATTAGAGTTCATCTCAAAGAAGTTTTGGTAAAAACCATTAGTTAATGTTTGAAAATACTCAACCGAGGGTTAACACTACAAGAAAAACTTAACACCTTAAAAAAATAATGATTATAACAAAATGAATTGATTAATAGTAGATGTCACTACAAACAAAAGAGGACTTATCAGCTGAAATTGGATTAAGTACTAAGTCATCAAAAATTTATGGCAACATATTTTCTAAAGACTACGTAGATTTCTTGAGCGAGGCCGGCTGGAGATTAGAAAAAAAACTTCCTTCAAACAGTGATAAATATTCCGATTTGCTAGAAGATACAGATTGGAAATCAAATATTATTGATATAAGTTCCTCAAAACATTACAGAAGAGATCTTGATGCTTTGAGTTGATACTTTTAGTATGGTGATAAAGCTAAAATTTATAAAGTGTCTCAACATGAGATGTATTCATAATTTTATCAAAAGAGATGGGTTCTGAAAATCAATCATGGAAGTTATGGGTTTTTGTTTTTTGCCTCAACATTGTTGCCATAGGAGGAGCTTTCTACCTTAAATCAATTGGAGTCGATCTTTATGCGTTCAGAGGTACTTCCTAACATTGAAAAAAGTGCATACAACATACTAATAAAATGATTACTAATTGAAATATGATGGGAAAAGAAAACGAGGCTAATTGGAAACAAACCTTAGATAATATATTAATTTATAATCTTTATATTTTAATATTAGGATCGTTGTTTCTATTCATTAGTTTTGTATTAAGTGTAAATGGAAATTCTTATTTTTATATGATATTTCAAAAGCTCTGGTTTCCTATTTTTATTCCATCTTTAAGTTTATTCTTTACAGCGATATCGGTTGAAGCTGTAATGAATTCTCTATGGAATAAAAAAAATAAATAAATCAATGCAAGGTTAAGCTTTCAACATTTAAGACTAATCAATTGTTTTTAAAAATAATTGACATAAAATGTAGAAAATTAAAGTCAAATGAGATTTAAAGTTTCCATGATTAATGATCTAGGTAATCACCATGAAGAGACTGTTATTGCCAATAATGAAGAGGAGGCCGAAATTAATGTGTTGGGATTTAATCCCAATTCAACAGTTTTAGAAACTAAATGGGTCTATAAATAAAAAAATGGAAGAACTTAACTATAAGGATCTAAGTGAAAACGAATTAGACTCACTTAAAGATATGTATATATCAAGTAGAGTTAACGATATGACCGAAAGTGATCTAAGGAAATTTGTTAAGGAGATAATTGTTGATCAAATTAAAGGAACTGTAGGTAATGCTGAAGAGAAGGAAGCATGGGAAGAAATAAAAGAGCATTTCTCAGACGACTTAAGTAAAAAGATTCTTGAAGTAAAAGAAAAGTGCAATAAAAATCCTAAAGTAGAACAAAAAAGTCAAGAGGAAATTGAATTTGACAGAAGACTCGGTCTTCTAAAACAACAACAAGATGAAGAGTCTAGCAAAGACATGTGGTAGGAAAAAAATCATAAAAGCTTTATAAGAAGAATATAAATCACTGACTTTAATTATATTTAATAGAAAATTAGAGCAGCAAGGCGAAATAAGATTGAAAATAAAATAAAAATAATGAATTTTGTGGATCTATATTTTAATTCATTCCAAAAACTTAAATATTTGCCTGAATGATAGAATAAAGAAATAAATGAGATTCCAAATGAAATTCTCTCAATCCATAAAATTGACTTAAATAAAGCTACATTTAAGTCATTAATATTTAAAGATATAAATACTAATATTAGAAAAAAAAATAATAATAATAATAATACTGCGTTTATAAAAATCCATAAAGTTATACTCATAGGATAATTAAGGTTTGAAATTCTTTGTTTTATCTCTTTAAGATGATGACTTTTTAAACGAAAATATTCTGTTTGAGGGATTCTGAATTTTTTATACCGATAATGTAACTCTCTTTCTAATTTCACAAAATCACTGGTATACAATTTTGCAACAACATTATCTGGCTTTAGTTGTCGCATTCTATTAACAAAGTTTTTTGTTATTCCAATCTTATATAAATCTCTATTTCGTATTAAGTAAAGCCAACCACTCATATTAATTTAACTTTTACGTATTCAACATTAATAAGTAAATTATGCCGCCTCATTTTTTCTAATTGAATTAAATTTATCTCTCATCGTAGGATTATTTCTGGTCAATCGTTTAACCGAAACATCTTGAGCTTTATCATTAGCTAATCTAAGATTTCTATCAGCACCTAGTAAAGCATCTTTGGTCTTCTGCAAGTGATTAATAGATTTATCAATCTCTAGAATTGCTGTTTCAAAACGTTTTGAAGCAAGCGCATAATTTTTTCCAAAAGAATCCTTAAATAATTCAAGGCTATTTTCAAAATTTGTAATATCAATATTCTGCTCTTTAATAGCAGCTAGTTCTGATTTATACTCAAGCGACTTAAGTGAAGCATTCCTCAATAAAGAAATTATTGGTAGAAAGCATTGAGGACGAACAACATACATTTTTGGATATCGATATGAAAAGTCAACAATACCGGAATTAAATAAATCATTTTCTGATTCTAATAAAGAAACTAAAACAGCATATTCGCAATTTTTTTCTATGCGATCTTTGTTTAATTCTTTAAGAAAATCCTCATTCTTCCTCTTACTAGAAGTGCTATCACATTCGTTTTTCATTTCAAACATAATAGACACGATTTCGTTTCCTTCACTATCACAGTCACGGAAGATATAATCACCTTTGCTACCAAAACTAGCATCATTATCTTTGTCAAAATATGCATTAGGAAACGCTGTAGCCCTTAATCGATTAAATTCATTCTCACAATGTTGCTCAAGAGACTCTCCAACCATTTTTGTGGATAATTTTATTTTCATATCGCGAAGTCTCTCAATTAAATCATCTCGTTCATTCAACTGAATCTCGTACCTAATTTTTAAAGATTTTTCAGATAATTCATTTTGTAGTTCAACTTTATCTAATTTATTTTTGATTTTTTCATACCCTTCTTTTAATTCAGTAATTGCTTCAGAAACTGCAATTTTTTTATCAAATTCATTCTTTTCTCTTGTTTTCTCCAATAAAAACTCAAGTGAGTCTCTCTCTTTTTCGAAGGTATGCTTAATTTTATTCACAGTCAATGCTTTCTCAGCCTGAGCAGCAATCAACTGAGACTGAAGGCCTTGCAGTTTTTTTTCGTTTACAAATGCGGCTTCTTGCATTTGTAAACGAATATTTTGAATAGCAAGATCAACGCATTTCTGTTTATCCTTTTCAAGAAGTTCAAGTCTTTTGTTCATTTCAACCTCAAACTCCTGATCTCTTACCTGCTTAATAATGTTTGAGTAATTATCTTCATCAATGCTGATCGTATTACTACATTTAGGACATTTGATTTCATTCATATCTAAATTAAAGAGACAAACCAACTATCTCCTCTTTTTATCCGTTTTCGCTCCCACAAGCAAGATTTATGTTAAATACAAAAAGCAGTTATAAAAATAATGATGTTAAGACAAGGAATTTAGGGAAAACAGAAATCTTATTTTATTATTTTTTAGATCTTGGGTAAATTCCAGTCAAATCTCCTTTATTTGCTTTAATGGCCGAATCTTTCCATTTGTACCATTTTTTATTTCTTGAATAGTCTTCCTCTTCCCAAATCTGATTTTGGAATATCAAGATTCCACAAAGTATGAAAAAGATGAGGGCACCCAAAAAGGTATGCCAATCAAGCATTATTGATGCATTTGAATAACGAGCGTAGGCGACAATTTGCATAATAAAGTCTCTTATGAACTAATCCGCATAAATAAATGCACAATTAAATACTAAAGAACTTTCGGGACAAGTGTGTTTTTACCTAAACTTGGTTAAATGTAATGTATATATGAGTAATTAAATAGCTATCAACTATTAGTCATTTTTTATTTGAGCAATAATTTTTACTACATAAAATATATTTATATACAAAATAAAATAAAATTACAAAGTTTAGAATAAAACAAAATGTCATTACTGAATTTTGCTCTTGCACACTCAGAGCTGGGCATAAACCACTTTACGACAGATTTAATTCTTGTTCTTTCATTTGCAATAGTAACAGCACTTCCTATGTCATTATTACGACCACAGATACAAGAAGAGAAGGTAAAGAGCAACGTTTTCAAATCCTAATCTAATAATCATATAGTTAATAAGAGTGAATAAGATATCTACTTAAAGTAAAAGGTAATATAAATATACTCATGTATAATCTAATCCACAGGTTTGAAATTTAATTACATCTACATCTATTAAGATCATTAAGTTAAAATGGAGACACAGCCTAAGATCTTATAAAAAAATTATGTTTACCTATTTTTAACGCTACCTGTAGATCTTTGTTTTTTTGACACGTTTTAAGACGAAAAATATGTAGAATAACTTAACTTTTAAATAATCATGTCTGATAAAAGTTTATTTATATACGACGGTGAATGCCCATTTTGCAATCACTTTGCACAATTACTTGAATTAAGAAGCAGTCTTCCCGATTTTCAAGTAATTGATGGTAGGAAAGATCTTCCCCTTTTATCTCAACTTTATAAGAAAGGCTATGATCTGAATAATGGAGCTATTCTTATAAGTAATGGAGATATCATGCATGGTGCTAATGCTATTAATTGGATTTGCTCTGAGATCAATGAACCAAGCGACTCACTTTTAGAAGTACTAAGGATTATCTTCAGCTCTAACAAGAGAACCAGGTTTTTATTCCCATTACTTTTATTTGGTAGAAGATTATCTCTGACATTAAAAGGAAAGGTATGGCAACCTGTTAATGAAACTAGACAATTTTACTAAATTTATCTGACAAACTGAATTCATAAATTTTGATTTTTGAGATATTTAAAACATAAATGATTAGATATTGAATTCAAGACCAACCTAAGCTTAATTATTAAACCATCACCAATAAGAACTTTTAGAAAAAAAATTAGTGATGAATTAAAGAATTATCAGCTCTCTCAATGATTCCTAATAATTAATTCACCATTTTTCACGAAATATTTAAAAAGGGTTGGTGATTTTTTAATCAATGTACACATTAGATTATATTTGTAACATCAGTTGATGAGAGAATAGATCCAATACCTAGGAAGAGTTTAGTTATGTAAAATAAGATTTTAGATATCTAAACTAAATATGCTTATAGAAATCCTAGGTAATAGCAGTTCGTTACTAGTTATTCTTTTAATTGGTTTTTCCATATATTTCGGAATCCAGGCTAAAACAAATAAAATAAAATAATTCCTAGTTATTGGGTTAATTACGAAAGAAGCTAATCAACAAGTATGGTTGATAAAAAAAATAATTAAAAGTTAATTTATTCAAATAGATGCTTTTTAACTTCCTCAAGACTATTGCCTCTATCACGCTCAATACTTGAAATAGGTATCCAACTCCAATCAAGAAACAGAGTAAGCATTACAGAAAGAAAAATAGACAATGGCAAAACAAGCTCAATAAAAAGATGTCTAACCATATAAACCATTACGTCCGAAGTATTAGTAACAATTTCTTCATAAAGAGGATCAAACAAGAATCAAAAATACATATATTCATTAAAGATAACGAATTTAGATACCAGAATGTGAATATAAATAATTAGAGACAAGATAAAAATGGCTATATAGCTGATCAGATAAAAGGTGCATATGGCATAAAAGAGAAGACTGGACAAGGATTTATCTTTTATGAATACTATCGTGAGAAATAAATACGTTAGAAATTATGAAGACCAAAAACGACTAAAGACAAAAATTATACCTAAAAAATTCAGGAGTAAGAATCATGAAATTAAAAAAATTCGACAAATATCAAAAGGTATATGTAATTGTTTTAGAGTTATAAAAACAGATTTTTCTTAAAACTAAAAAAAATACACGAGTAAAAACAAAGAATCCTATAAGAAAAAATCGGAAAACACAGTGAAAAAAAGAAAGAAGATCTAGCTAGGTAAATAAAATATAGACGAGTAATCAATCAACTTTAACTAGGAAAATTTACCAAATAAAAAAGCCGAGAGGCAGATATGCTTCTCGGCTTTATTTATTTGTTTTGATTTAGTTTTATAGGAATTAACCTTCGCCTTCTGGAACCAAACGGAATCCTTTACGTCCCATCTTAATCTCAAAATTATCGCCAGGCTTGAGATCTAAAAGAGCTGTATAGGCCTTTCCTATCAAGAGGTTTCCATTTCCTTGAACGGTAGCCACGTAACTAAGCTTTCTTCCACCTTTACCAATACCACCAGCACTTTCAGCAGCTAGGTTTACACCTTTAGCCTCGAGAAGTGCTTCGTAAAAAGCAGTGTAGTTAAGACGTTCTCCGCCTCCTTTCTTTGTGGAAACATATCCACAAGCTTTAACAAGATCAGATTTTGAGACATCTCCCAAGTCTTTGACCTTGGCTAATAAATCCTTACCAGTGAGCATGATAAATAAATGGTTGTACTTATAATACTAACTTATAATTAACAAACTTACAATATTTACATTAGTCCTAGACATTAAAGCGAAAAGTTATGGGAACAGAAGCTACTAGATTAAACACAGGAAATCAAGGTTATATGGATAATTGTTCATGGTTTACGTCATAGATTTATAGGAAAAGTCCTTTTTGAAAAGTAGTAAAATGTATGATTTGAAAGATCATTTATCTATTAGAAAACGGTCAATCGCCAGCAATAGCAGGATAAATTTATTAAATTAAGAAAAAATGTACGCATGCTTATCGACAGCCACGAAAAAATTGCTAAGTTCATAGAATCAAAACGTTCAATATATAAAGCATTACTTTTTGAATATTTGTAAAAGCATGAATCAGAAAGAAATTACTTATTACAACAAAAAATGAATCTCTCTAAAAATTCTCTGATTTGTATTGTATCTATATAAATTCCTTAGTATTTCCTGGATAATTTGGAACTCTATAAAAAATTCCGAGTATCAAAATGAAATAATTACTTTGAACCTTTCCTATAGATTTATTACCCTTCTAAAAATCAAACTAATGACCATACAACGTAATTACATAAAATAGGAGGTAAAATCCAAAATTCTAGAAATAATGACAATAGATTATCGGATATTCGACTTAAATTTGGGTTGAAATACAGCACCATTGCATATCATCACTAAAAGAACATCCTTACTCTCATCATTTATTTTCATAACAGCTTTGACCTGATTCAATGTCTCTGATGCTTTTCATAGCCATCTATTCAGCTTGAGGTAGCTTGTAGATAGATAATAATTGAATAGATAGTGTGGTAAAACCTAAAGCCAGAAATCCCAAATAAATTTTAGAGATGAACTCATTAATTAGTTAGCTATAAAACTAATCGATCAGACAGGGAAGGGAATGCCTCTTATTACTATTTACAAATAAAAAGAATTTTGTCAGATTAAGTGATAAAAAATAAAAATAAAGATTGAGCCTATTGAGAATTGAACATATTGCTATGAACAAATAAATAAGGGCGTTCAATATGTATCAGACCACTTACCAATAGCAAATTCAAGAAATCGATCAACATCCTCATTAGGACAGCCGGTATTACTTTTTAATTCCTGACAGGCGTCAGAAATTTTTTCAAAACAAAGTTTCACATCAGCATTTGCCTCTATTGCTTCAAACATTTGCTTATCAGTAAAGCTCATATCAAGATGTATAAGAGTTTAATAAAGAATATTTTCTTTGAGTTTTTTTTGCAATCTCTTTATGAGGGTAACTGAATCCAAACTGGTAAGAAACAACAAGAACATTTTTAAATCGATCCTCAGAAATGAAACACAAACATTTATCTAGTTAAAGCCAAAGCCCAATTAGGAGAGGAAGGACTAACACCCAAAATATTCTTAGTCAAAGATGAATTGCATTTAGCTACGATCCCATTGGTAGGAAGATTTGAAAATAACTCATTCTTGATCCATTGAGAATGCCATCTCTTTACCTGCCTAGGATCATCAGTTCTTAGAGTTATGGGGACCTCAAATCCCCAGTTTTGGAGTTGGGTCAAATCTGACAATTCATCACTATTTGAGCAAAAGATTTGGAATGCTTTAAATAAAAGAGAGGTATTATTATCTATTTTCGAAAATGAGTTCGATAGCAATTGCTCTAATGAAATCTTGGAATTAGAGGAAGGTGAGTACAATACGCCCTCCAACTCAACTTCGACTTTCAGTGAGTCATCAATACTCAAAGGAATAGCATTAATATTCCTAATGTTTTCAATAATCTCACTATCCACACGAGAATAGGCATCTACTAATTGGCCATATTTATATCTAAGTCCTATTGCGCAACCTTCGATTTTGGGCTGCACAACCATCGTTGATCCCTCTGGTAACTTTGCCCACCAGCTAGAGAAACAATCCTTATCTAGTCCAAGTAATCTCATATACATATATCAATAGGAACATGTAGAGCCAAGTCGCTTCATTAACTTCTTTTCTTAAGAAATCAAGGAAACAAAAAGGGGGTGGTCGAATACCAAGATGAGATACGAATAAAGGGAAATGAACAAATAAATATAAAGTACCAATATTATTGATATCTTCCTAAGAAGAGATAAAGTTAAAACAAAATAAATTTAATAGCCTGATTATTCTAATTCCAAAGAGTTGGACAGAAGATTTATATTGCATTAATAGATAAATCATTGAATTTTGAGTAAAAATTTCAGATATAAATTGAATATACCCTCACAAAATAGATATTATTTAAGCAAAAATAGTATTTATTCTCATGCCTGAACTAATTACATGCCATAACTTAAAGTAAGATATCGTTTACAATGACCATACCAGAAAAATATCCGGAGAATATTCCATGGGATTTAACAAGTATCGATCGAACGAAGCAAAAATCAATTCAATGGATGTTATCTAAGTCAGATATTGTTTATGTATTCACTAGGAGTCGTATAGATAATAATTATGTCTACATCCAAAAGAATGATGGTATTAGAAAGGCATATAAAGAATACGAAGCTAGGTTTACTTACCAAAGATTGTTTGACGAGGGGTATTCATTGGCCGCCTTTTCCTGATTAAAAAACTAATTCTTGACGTTGAAGAGCATAAGTGTAGGCTTAAAGATATATTTACTTTTAATACATGCCAAGGGTAAAAAGAGAGAAGTATCCAGAAAAGGCCCCATGGGATTTAGGACCATTATCTGAGCATAAGTCTCAAGAGAACTGGAGGCTAGTAAGAGGATCTGAAATTGTCATTTTTGCTAGAAAAGGTGAAGACAATCACTTTTTCATCATGCAAAGAGACGATAAAGAGCCTATAGAGATCCTCGCATTTCAAGCAAGACTTACATATCAACAACTTTTAGATAAAGGTTTCAAACTTGAAGTTTGATAAATTTATCATTAGAAAAATATCATGACTGAATTAGAAGAACTAGAAGACATTGTCGGAAATTTAGAAAGCATTGAGCCATTCGGAATAGAACCAGACTTCAGTTCTCTAGGTATAGAACCTGCAGATATTCTAGGGTTTCAAACAGAAGAAGAATTGGAAAATGCTATTAAACTACTAACAATGGACGTTAAACTTTTAGCTTTATCATAATTTAAATTTAATAGAAATATAAACTCTCATAAATTATTAAGGATTAATTAGAATATTTATAAAGTTGACAATATTTTAAGGCTGTATTTTCTCAGTAATCTCATGCTTAGATTCAACTACTGGATCAGACCAAATAGACCATAAGGTCAGAATCGTTACAGGACAAAATAAGATGCCAAAAAAAGGTGAAAGAAACTTTAAACAGCTTGTATTACGTTCCATGCTTATAAATATACAATAACAATAACAATAACTTAACTCAAACCTGATTAGAAAGGTAGCTGAGGAGGGAATTAGAAAATATTTTTATTAAAAACGGGTAGAATCAGACAAAACTTCAGTTAGTATTAATATCAATTAAAATAAATAAAAAATATTTCAAACATAAAATATTGAAGGCAATTCAAGTTTTTTTAAAGCATAGACTATAAGTCAAAAGATTTGACACTCAATATTACTTATGTTGGAGTTTATCGAAACATTTTTCACACAAAATCAATCCTTTTCTTCGCCATAAAGAATCATCTAAATTTTTTTTGCATAATTGACAATGAAATAATCTTGTCGTCATTGTGGGATTTTATCAAGACTTATGCCCACTCAGTGTCTTCTAATAGACAAGAATAATCTGAGCAATCAAAGAAAGTATCTTCGTTGAGTAGATCATCTACTTCTGCTCGCATCCAATAACTTAAAGACATTTTAATAAAGAAATGAGGTGTTAAACGAAACCTGGAATAATCCAACCAGTGAATCCGTAATTGACTACAGCTGAAAGAAGGCCCATCATCGCGAGACGACCATTCATTATTTCAGCAGTCTTCCAGTGATTGTTTTCCATTAAACAAAACCTGGAATGATTTGGCCTGTTGTTGCATAAGCTCCAACTAAAGCAATGCATCCAAACAACGCTGCATAGCCGTTAAGTCGTTCTGCAGTTACCTTTTCAGGGTCGATATTTCTGCTGTTGTCGTTGCCTTTTTGAGTAGTCATTAAACAACACCTGGAATAAGTTGACCGGTTGTTAGGTAAATACCTGTTAGTAGAACGAATGCCATCATGGCTGGTCTGCCGATGCTTCTTTCTAGGATTGTTTTGTTAGATGGTTGCATTGTTTTAGTAATTACTTGTTAGTAATTATCGGTTTAGAAAATTCCAGGAATGATTTGACCTGTTGTTGCGTATGCGCCGAAGGCTGCTACGAAACCAAGCATTGCTGCCCAACCGTTAAACTTTTCTGCTTCTGGAGTCATGATGAAATCCGAAATGTGTATGTGAACGAATGTAAACCAATTGTTAAACCACGTAAAGCCCTAAAAGTACGGCTTGCCTCATGAATGTGGAATTCAGGCGCAACGGATACAAAAACCATAGTTAATACAGTAAATTTAACTACATAAGTTAAGAGTCAAACCAAGGCGATTTTCTCTCACAAGAAGAAATGATTAACGAAAAGTGTGACACTAGTGTCACTTAGAATATTAGATATATGTTCTCTTATCAGATCTCAGTTATAAAAGAAATCAATTTCTTTAGCTTTTAATCCATCCCAACCAGCTTTGATTAATCGTGTATTTAGAGTGTCTTTGTCAAAATGTTTGGACCCAGTTTTAACAATACGGTTTCGCATTGATTTCTTAACTCCACTTCTTTTACGCGCATTTTCTTTGTCCATGACATCCCTGTAGAGGGTCAGCATTTCTGATGGAATAGGACTTCCATCTAGATCTAAGCCAGCTTGGATAGCGTTATCAATTGCATCTGGGCCAGAGAACTTCACAAGAAATAAGCGTAATGGATTTATTCTCCTATCGCATCTACCGAATTTCTGGAATTCTTAGTAGAAAGAAAAAATTATGTAAATTTTACTTTATGCGATAAATAACTGAAAGATTATTGGCTGGCATATCGATGACGTTATGAAGATTAAATCCATTTTCATAAGCAATATCGTTAACGGCTTCTAAGTTGCGAAGCCCCCAGAGCGGGTTTTGCATTTTTAAGGATTGATCAAAATTCAAATTACTTTCTGAGGTTTGTTTCTCTTTTCTTAGGAAAGGTCCATAGAGCATCAAAAAATTACTTTGATCTAGATATTTCTTTGATTCTTCAAACAAAGATCTTGTACAACTCCATGGTGAGATATGAATCATATTTATGCACACAATTCCCTTAATTAAAGCTCCAAGTCGATTGGTAATTGACCAAGGACGCATATCTACATCAAGATTAAGAGGTTCAGGCATTTTTGAATAAAGCCCCTCATGCTTAATCCATGAATTAATACTTTGTCTATGTTCAAATTCGGGATCACTAGTTTGCCAAGTAATTGATGGGAATTTTTTTTGAAAGAAGACTCCGTGTTGTCCACTACCACTAGCGATTTCTAAAAGACAGCAATTAGGAGAAATATAATTGCTTAAAACTTCGGCGATGGGATCACGATTCCTTGTCGTAGCCGGAAAATTTAGGCGATAGTCGGGATTTATATTAACCATGATTTATCAATAGTTAATAGGACTAAGGAATCAGAATTGTTTGGGAGTTTTTCCTTAGAAAAATCTTTAATAACAAAAATAATCATTATTAGTAAAGGAGCTAGAAATGCGGATGCGGCAACTGCTCCAATAATCCGTCTTGAATTTAATAAGGGCTTTTTAACTAATGGGTCACCGCATAGACCACAAATCAAAACACCATCGCTACTAGTTTTATGAAATTGATAACGAGAAGAGCAGAATGGGCAATAATATCGGCTCATTTCTGATCTTACAAAAAGCAAAATTTATCTATATTAAATATGCCTACCATTATAAAAAGCAAACTAATTTGATAAAATGTAGGACTTAAAGATGAGAGAAAAGATTAAGGTATCAAATCACCTTGAAAGGAATCTTGAGAGAATATCTCCAGACAATTCTATCTTTAATTACAAATCTGGAAGAAAAGCCTTCTTATCATTAGGACAAGGAAATATTAGTGAATGGTTGGAGATATTTCTTCCGAATACAAGAATAATTTTAGAACCAAAAATCATTGGATCAATCATTGGCATTCAATATATCAATGGAGAATTAAACAAGGTCATAAATAAAAATAGTCAAGACATTACAGAAAGTGTAAGGTCTCTAAAAATTATTCCTAAAAGCCTACCGATTAAAAACAGACTAGAAATACAAGGAGTTCTTTACGACGATAAAAATTTATCAACTAGAAAAAATGAAACTGAATTCATAGATATTCAAAATTTCATATCACAGTCTAAAAGACTTAAATTCTGCGCTTTTCAAATATGTCAATGCAATATTAATCATTTTCAATCACTTCAGGAATTAAAACATCTAAATTTTGAAATTCCTCAAACTCAATTTACAAACTTCATTTCTGATATCGAAATCTATCTTCAATGTTGGAGAGAGGGTAAGTTATTTACAAGCTATCCAACAAATGGACTAGTACTGAAAATCAATTCAAGAAAATTGCAAAAGTGTCTTAGAGAAAATAACCTATCAATACCTTGGGCATACGCCATAAATTAATGATTATTGCTACAACTCAAAAAGCATCACAAGTAATGGGAGGAGTAGAGATCCTTTCCCCAATGGGATTAACCATCCTAACCATAGGGATACTTTTTACTGTAGGTGTACCACTAATAATGATTTTAAGAGGAAAGAAAGATTAAGTTATTTTCACTGACGATTTTATGGAGAATAAAATTGTGAGTAAGTAAACAAACGACTACAAAAAAAGGATTTAGATTAAACTCGTAAAGAGCAAATTCAAAACAAGAAAGATATGAGTAAAGATATTAAAATTCTAAATCATATTATCAACTACTTATTTAAGTATATACATCCTAAGAAATTTCATTTCAATTTGGTATTGCTATCAGGATTACTCTTGGTACCATTGCAACAAAATAGATCGGAAGAACTATTTCTAAAATGTGTTGGTAAATATGAAATAAATAGAGGTGCTTTAATCAAACCAGATTGGGAAACAAGCTATCTAACAATTAATTTAGATGGATTAATATCTACAATAGTCGATAAAGGAATAAAAAAAGAAGGAAGGACTTTGATTAGACGTAATTCATACACAATAACGCAAAGAGATAATAGAAACAGCGTTAGGAATATCTACAAAATCAATGAAAAGTATGGTACCTACTCAGTTGAATCACCACAAAGGTATAGAACTTTGATAGGTACTTGTCAAAAAGGAAGAGGTTAAGAAGATTGATTTAAAATATAAAATACCACTTCAATTATTTTCTAAATAAATTAATTGTCACTTCCTTTACTTTGATCAAGACCTTGAGCTCTGCGGTTTTTGGCAATACCCCCAACCCCAAGCACCAAGAAAATCATATAAAAAAATAAAGTAGAAATAATCGTAATGATTGCTATCGTGGCAAAATTCATTAAAAAAATATTGATTTAATTTGTCCTCTAAATCTAACAGGAAGTATCAATACAACCACTTAAGTAAATACAACAGTAACGCCACTGATAAGTAACGCAAAGGTAATAATGAAAAAAGGCAGAACCTTGATTTTATTGTCGTCCATAGAACTTAATTTTTAACACACAGTAATTAAATCACTAAGAGGACGAGAGGAATAACTACGCAATAAAATTAGTAATAACCGGCCTAACATAATTTTTTTTGTAAAAAGCAATTATTTAATAAGACTTTAAGTATAAAAGTTATTAGCTAGAATTTAAGAACGCTTTCAATCTTAAGTTGATATGTGGGTAAGCATAGATCTTTGCTTAGTACCAATAGGGGTAGGTGTCTCATTATCTCCATACATTAAGGCGTGCTTATCAATTATTGAGGAACATAAGCTTGAGTATGAACTGGGTCCAAATGGAACTGCAATTGAAGGGGAGTGGGATCAAGTTTTTGAATGCGTAAAGAAATGCCATGAGGCAGTTCATAGCAAAGGTGCTCCACGTGTTTATACAACATTAAAAGTAAATACACGTACAGATAAGAAGCAATTATTTAAAGAAAAAGTGGAAAGTGTAAGAGGCTCATAGCAAAAGAATTTAAAAGCATTAAGAAAAAGTTTAAAACCCTAAAACAAAAGAAAGATCCCAACATTTACCCATGCATACTCATAGAAGTACTGATATAAAAGAAATACAAGCACAGTAATTAATGACTATCTTTGCTCGTCTAAGCAGATCAGAAGTTATTCACGGAAGAGTGGCTATGTTTATCGTTGCTATCTGGTTATTCACAAACTATTTAATTCGTTAAGAATGGCTAACCCTATTAAAACTTGGTTTTTTGAATTAATCGAAGATGCGATAGGCAGTAAAGCCATGAAGCAATTTAAGGAAGAAGAAGAAGGAAAAAAGAAGAATTCCGAATCAAATGATGAGCCCAAACAAAATTAGCTGTTAAAGACTCCTAGTTATATAGCCAACCAAGAATCAATCCCATTCAGCCGCAACGGCTCTTAAACCACTAGCAATGATTTCGTTGGGGCAATTAGTATCTTCCTTTAAGGCCTTAGCTGCAAGATGAACGTTCTCCCAAAATACTGACACTGCTCCAGTTTTTTGATCATCAGAGAATTTAAAATCCTCAAAAGCTTTTGGCATTTTCCTATTTTTTTAAGTTCTAGCAAAAAATTCATTCATCAACTTTAATCTTCACTGCTTCAATGTAATTATCTTTTTTATTATCTAAAAATAATTTCCTTGTGATTAAAACTGCCATGGTCGTTAAAAATATAAAGCCAACACTTTGAACAAAATCTATATAGATTGCCAAAAAATGAGTCATTGGGAACTTGATTTTTTCAAATGTAGAGGAAAAAAATCAAATAACAAATTCAACAACACAAAAGCAATAAACAGTAACTTAATGATCTGTCGAAGCTAAATAACTATCACCCAACAAGGTACCAGTACCTAGGTCAAAAACATTATCAAGGTTAGATAGCAAATCTTTTAATTCTTCTCCGCTGATTCTTTTAATTTCTTGGTAAGTTTCTTTAGACATCGAAAAAAATAAAATCAGATGCAAATTTAACCACTCCTAATCACCATCAGAGACCGTGAAGACCGATAGGGGTAATTGCCTTTCGGTATACTTCAATAAAAAGAAATAATGATAATAATAAGTTTGCCTGTATAAAAATTTCT
>QBVL01000010.1 GCA_003284375.1 Prochlorococcus sp. AG-311-J23 | reverse complement strand
CTTGCAGGGTTCAACGACTTAAAAACTAAATTCCCTTCAATAGCGGCAGAAGCACATGGTTGGGATCCATCACAAGTCATCCCAGGCAGTCATAAACAATATCAATGGAAATGTAAAAAAGGTCATAACTGGAAAGCAACACCTGCTAATAGAACAAAACCTGAAGGGACAAATTGTCCTTATTGCACGAATCAAAAAGTGCTTGCAGGGTTCAACGACTTAAAAACTAAATTCCCTTCAATAGCGGCAGAAGCACATGGTTGGGATCCATCACAAGTCATCCCAGGCAGTCATAAACAATATCAATGGAAATGTAAAAAAGGTCATAACTGGAAAGCAACACCTGCTAATAGAACAGGTTTAAAAACCAATTGTCCTTATTGCACCAATAAAAAAGTTCTACCTGGTTTTAATGATTTAGAAACACTCTTTCCAGAAATTGCAAAAGAAGCAAATGGATGGAATCCATCTCAATTACTCTGCTATAGCGGACAAAGAAAAGCATGGAAATGCAAAAAAGGTCATCAGTGGAATGCAGTTATATCAAGCAGATCCTCTCAAGGATGTGGATGTCCAACTTGTGCTGAGTATGGTTTCAAACCACATAAACCTGCTTGGTTTTATCTACTTGAACGATCAGAAGAGCAACAGATAGGTGTTACCAACAACTTGTCTCAAAGAATGAAACAACACTCCTTGTTTGGATGGAACCTGATTGATTCAGTAGGTCCCTATTCTGGACAAGAAGTGTTAGATACCGAGAAAACATTAAAAAAATGGTTAAAACAAGAAATAGGACTGATCAAAGGGACTTCTGAAAATTGGTATAAACATGATCTTGAAGTTCATGCACTTGCAGAACTCAAGGAAAAGAGCGAAATAAATACTTCTATTTTTTAAAAATGACTAATTATCACACTCAATGAAAAAAATTCTCACAGAATTATCACAATCACAATATGTGCGTATACGTCCACCTCCACTTCGCTTGGTATAACTGAGATCTAGAGTTATCACACTTTAGGTCGTGTAATCGGCATTAATGCAAACATCTTGCCAGGTTAGCAATAAACAGTCTTCAGATCACTTGCTATCACTCGATCAAGGTCTACAGAAATAAATCGCACTCACATCACACTTACCCTACATTTAAATCACACTCAAAAATCGAGTCGATAAAAAGTAAATGTCTAAGAGCTTTCTATGATTCGAATAAAGCAAGTCATCACACTCTCCTTACACTTTTCATACAAGTTGGCAATCATTAGTAATCTCAAATCCAATCCTCTATCAATCAAACCAAAAGTCAGATGTGAACAATATATAGATAATCTATTTTTTCTATACTCTAATATTTTATACTAGGAAAATCAAAGGTATTCAAACAATATGCCTCAAAATAATCCCCCAATTCTTTTAGAGAACCCACCCGAAAGCATGCCAGAGCAGGGGAGTAAGGATTATGAATTACTTTTAGAAGAAACAGGGGGAGCATCTGCAAACGAAGGATTTAACTATGAAGCTCATATCGCTGCGACTCGTCAACAATCAGACTCAACATCAACTTCTGACTCAACATCAACTTCTGACTCAACATCAACTTCTGACTCAACTTCAACTTCTGACCCTGAAACAGATGCCAACGGGAATTCAATTGCTCCTATATATCTTGAGAATCCCCCAGCAACAATGCCCGTCAAGGGTACGGATGAATATGCATTATTAGTTAAAGAAGTGGGCAATGCAAATGGGGAAATTTCAGAAGGTTTTAACTACAAAGCCCATATAGCCGCCACTCGTCAACCAAAAAATTATCCAGATTGGATAGACCCCGTAGCAGATATCGATGATCGATGGGTTCCCAAGGCAGATAGAGAAGATGCACCTGACCCTGGTTATGTTCCTTCAGCAGATGAAGAAGAGGCATTACAACTAACGCCAGACCAAATCAAACCCATTACATATGAAGAGACAGATGCCAATGGCATTGGTATTGCTCCTGTATATCTTGAAAATCCCCCAGTAATAATGCCGAAGAAAGGAACTTTGGAATATGCATTACTAGCCCAAGAGTTAGGCAATACAAATGGAGAAATACCAAAAGGTTTTAACTACAAAGCCCATATAGCCGCCACTCGTCAACCAAAAAATTATCCAGATTGGATAGACCCCGTAGCAGATATCGATGATCGATGGGTTGAATCAAGCAAACTTAATACCTCTAAAACATTTGAAAAACCCCTAGAAGAGTATGATTTCTTTAAAAGAAGTGATGGATCAATTGAAATAAAAACATCAGAAGGTTTTTTTGATGACATCACTGGTATTCCCAAACTTCAATTTGCAGATAAAGCTGTAAGTGCCATTGCTGAAATAGAAGCAACCTTTGATCAAGTCAAAGCAAAAGATGATGTCACAGGAAAAATGTTTCGTGTCTATAACGCTGCCTTTAATCGGTTTCCTGATTCTGATGGACTTGAGTACTGGATTGAAAAAAATAGTTCAGGAGAAAATACTGAAAGACAGGTAGCAGAATCTTTCATAACATCCTCTGAATTCAAAGAAAAATATGGAGAAGATGTCTCAAATGAACAATATGTGAACAACCTTTATAATAATATTCTTGGACGAAATGCTGATGCAGACGGATACAACTATTGGGTTGGACAACTCAATAATGGAATTGAGGATAGAAGCGAATTACTTTTAGGGTTTGCAGAATCAAATGAAAATCAACTACTCTTTAGTGAAGTGACTGGTTTATACTGATTATTCAGTTCATAAACGACTTACAAATAGTAGTGCATAAATATATTTTAAAAATCTAGACATGAACCATGGTTCACCTCTAGACGATAAGATAACAACATCACACTTTTGAAAAATCTACATCACACTTAGGTCACACTTTAAAAGGGGCGTATTAAATACCCTCCAAATCGCTTGATATAACTTATGTCTCTAAGATCACACTTTAGGTCGTATAGTCGGCATTGATACGGACATATTGATCAGATAAATCACATCCCCAAGCAGTTGCAGAGCCTATTCCTTTCCCTATCCTTAATCTGATTCTAATAAGATCATCGATCAAATATTTGCCTGTTAATCTTGCTTTCATAAACTTGCTCACAATTTGTCTATCAAAGTCCAAAGGTGTGCCATTAGAAAATATTTCATAAGGTCCGATCCATAATTTGACGTCATTAAAATCAAAAGAAGTTCCTGCACGACCAAGTGCCGCAATGATTCTTCCCCAATTTGGGTCGGAACCATTGACTGCAGTTTTAACCAAAGAAGATGACGCAATTGTCCGAGCTATTAGACGAGCATCTAAATCACTTGAAGCACCTTCAACCTTTATCTCAATCAAACAATTAGCCCCTTCTCCATCCCGTGCAATAGATTTAGCCAAGTGTTGGGCAGTTAAATGGAGTCCATCTTCAAGAATTGATAAATATCTTGGATCTAATTCTTCCCCAGAAGAAAAAGCTAAAAATGTATCATTTGTGCTCGTATCTCCATCAACTGTAATAGAATTAAAAGATGATTCTGCAACTCGCTTTATCATCTCAGACCATATAGTATAGTTTACGCCTACATCACACGTAATATAACTCAACATTGTTGCCATTGAAGGATGAATCATACCTGAGCCTTTAGCCATTCCTCCAATAGATATTCGTCTTCCCCCTAAATCTGCTTGATATGCAATTTGCTTTACCTGAAGATCGGTTGTCAAAATTGCATTCGCCGCATCCAGAGATGCATCCTTATCTAATCTATTTATAAGGAGATCCAAGTGACTATTAACCCTTTCAACAGGTATTGGCTCACCAATAACACCCGTTGAACATATCAAAACTACTTCATCAGACAATCCCAGGCGTTGAGCAAGCTCATGTGTGATAATTTCACTATCAATTTTGCCTCTACTACCTGTACAAGCATTTGCATGCCCAGAGTTGATGACTACAGCTCGTATTTTTCCCTCAGATGCCTTAAGTCGATTAATACATAGATCCACGCAATAAGCACGAGTCACGGATTGAGTAAATGTCCCACTACAACAAGCCCCTTCAGGCGCATATAGCAAAGCAAGATCTTTCTTCCCAGAAGGCTTCAACCCTGCAGAAATGCCAGATACTAAAAAACCGTCAGGGGTAGTAATACCGCCAGAGATTGGAGACCATACAGAAGATGTCAAAAGACTCAAATTCAGAAGAGCATTTTTCACTTACTATCAATATTAATGATTGATCAAAAACAAACAAATAAACTTTGTCTTAGATGGAAAGGCAAGCAAAGAAGAATAGGTATTACTGGCGGTATTGCCAGTGGAAAAACGATTATTGGAGATTTCCTTTACCAAGCAAAGCAATGGCCTATTTTAGACGCTGACTTATATGCTCATGAAGCATTGAGAGCTGAAAGTCAAATATACAAGAAAGTCTTATTCAGATATGGCAAAAAAATAATTCAAAATTCTAATAAAAATGATCAAATTATTAATCGTAAAGCATTAGCCAATATAGTTTTTCAAAATGATCATGAAAAAAAATGGATAGAGGGACTAATACATCCATTCGTCAACAAAAGAATTGGAGAAGAGTTAGAAAAATTAAAATCAAAATCAGTAGTGATTTTAATTATTCCACTTTTATTTGAGAAAAATTATACAGATTTATGCAGCGAAATTTGTTATGTAGATTGCACTAGAACATTGCAATTAAAAAGACTTCAGTCAAGAGACAAGTGCAGCCTTGAAGAAGCAAATCAAAGAATTGATGCGCAATGGGAAAACTCTTTTAAAAAAAAATTTGCAGATCACGTAATAAATAATTCTAATGATGATGAAACATGGAAACAGCAGTTAAAAAAATTATATAACTTCTAACCTTGTAATTTTTCATTTAATATTTGATTAGCGAGTTTTGGATCAGCTTTACCTTTTGTTTCCTTCATTAATTGACCAACAAAAAAGCCTAACAATTTCTTCTTCCCAGACCTAAAAGATTCAACCTCATTTGGATGCTTAAGGATCAATTGATTAATGATTTCTTCAATAACTTTAGGATCACCAATCATACCTAAACCACGTTCTTGAACTAATTGCTTTGGAGAACCACCTTGACTTAATAGTTCAGGTAAAATTTCTTTAGCAATTTTGCCACTTATTTCTCCAGTATCAATCATTTTCAACATTTCTGCTAATTCTTTAGGCTGAAAAGATAATTGATCGAATGTTAATCTATTAGACTTAATATAGGCAGCTATATCTCCAGTTATCCAATTTGCTGAAGTTTTAGCTGCTCCACCTTCGTTAACAACTTTTTCAAAATATGTCGCCATTGAAGATTCATCAGTCAAAACTCTCGCATCATAAATAGAAAGACCAAGATCAGCTGAATATCTATTTCTTTTTGCGGCTGGCAATTCTGGTAATTCTGAACGCCATTTTTCTTTTAAATCATTACTTACTTCAATAGGACCTAGATCAGGATCGGGAAAATAACGATAATCGCTACTGCCTTCTTTGGATCTCATGCTTTTAGTCAGTTGTTTACCTTCATCCCATAACCTCGTTTCTTGTTTTACTTCTTCTCCAGATTCATAAGCTTTAATTTGCCGCTTAATTTCATATTCACAAGCTTTCTGAATAGCTGAAAATGAATTCATATTTTTTATTTCTACTTTTGTGCCAAATGGGTCATTAACAGTTGGTCTGACTGAAATATTCACATCACATCGCAAGGAACCTTCCTGCATATTCCCATCAGATACTCCTAAATAACGCATGATTCTTCTAACTTCAGCTGCATACTCCGCAGCCTCTCTACCTGTTCTTAAATCAGGTTTACTAACTATTTCTGCAAGTGCTACTCCTGCTCTATTGTAATCAACCAAAGAATAAGTGGAACCTGATAATTGATCACTACCTGCGTGCACCAGTTTCCCTGCATCTTCCTCCATATGTAGTCTTTCAATGCCTATTTTTTTGACATAAGTTTCTTTACCTTTTTCAGCTACTTCTACTTCTATCCAACCATCTTCTGCAATAGGTTCATCAAACTGAGAGATTTGATAATTTTTTGGTAAGTCTGGATAAAAATATTGCTTTCTATCAAATTTACTGTGAGAGGCAATATTTAGATTCAATGCCATCGCTGCTTTTACTGCATATTCCAGAACCTTTTTATTTAGGACTGGCAAAGTGCCTGGCAATCCACAAACTACTGGGTCGATATGAGTATTTGGATCGTCACCGAAGGTTGTTGATGCACTAGTAAATATTTTGCTCTTAGTCCCCAACTGCACATGCGTCTCTAATCCGATTACAACTTCCCAAGAAACTTTTGATTCTGACATTGATTTAACCTAGATATATGAATCCTATGAAAGAAAAGCTCAGTCATGGACGCTAGCGTAATCTAAAACATTGAAAATAACATTTTCCAAATCCAAGCAATGGGTGTCTTAAAAGAAAAACCATTGTTAATCCTCGGAGGAGGATTAATGGGTCTTGCAATAGCCCATGAACTTGCTCAAAGAGGCAAACGCGTAGAAGTCTTAAGTAGAAGCAGACGTGAAGCAGCAGGATTTGTTGCTGCTGGAATGCTCGCCCCTCACGCTGAAGGACTTCAAGGTAATCTTTTAAATCTTGGTCAAAGTAGTCTTCAAAGACACCCAACATGGATAGAAAACATTGAGACAAATAGCAAAATGTCATGTGGTCTCAAAACTTGTGGGATTGTTGTTCCCTTTGAAAGCCACAAAGACTGTGAATCCTATCCAACATATAAATTTGGTAGAAAGCTAAACAGAAATGAGCTCATAAAAGAAGTTCCGGGACTCTCGGAAAAATGGAAATTAGGTTTACTGTTTAAGCAAGACGGTCAAATCGATAATCGAAGACTTTTAATGAGAGCACTTGAAAAAGCTTGCTTTGAATTAGGTGTTCACTTTCAAGAAGGAGTTGAAGTGGTTGAAATAATGAAAGATCTAAACAAGTTTAATGGGGTCAAAATTAAAGACATTAATGGAAATATCAATCATTTAAAAAGTGAAGAGGCAGTTCTCTGCTGCGGAGCCTGGAGTAAACAAATTTTTAAAACATTACCTATTTTTCCTGTTAAAGGCCAGATGTTATCTATTCAGGGTCCAAAACAGATTCTTAAAAGAATTGTTTTTGGACCTGGAATTTACTTAGTTCCAAGAGATGACGGTCTAATAATCGTAGGGGCAACTAGTGAGCCTGAAGCAGGCTTCCAGACAGGGCTCACTCCAAATGGGCAAAGCGAGCTTCAAAAAGGAATTCAATCCATTATTCCTGAACTTAATCAACTACCTCATATGGAGAGATGGTGGGGTTTTCGTCCATGCACACCCGACGAAGGACCTTTATTGGGAATGTCATCAATTAATGGACTCTGGCTTGCTACTGGGCATCATCGCAATGGAGTTCTATTGGCAGCGATAACTTCAGAATTAATTGGAAAATCAATTTGCTCAACCCCTTTAAGTAATGAGGAAGATAGTTTACTGTCCCATTTCAGATGGGACAGATTTTAAAAACCGCTCACAAAAAGATTTTGACGTTGAATAAATTATTCAACTCTCCATGCTTGATCTGATGGATTCCAATCAACAAGCTCATTTTCTTGGAACCATAAGTTAATTTCAAAAACTGCCGTATCAGAACCATCAGAACCATGAATGACATTACGACCAATATTCACAGCCAAATCACCTCTAATAGTTCCAGGTTCCGCCTCAAGAGGCTTTGTTGCTCCAATCAATTTTCTCGCACTTGCAATAACACCATCACCTTCCCAAACCATCGCTACAACAGGTCCACTAGTGATGAAATCAACTAAACCTGAGAAGAAAGGACGATCTTTGTGAACACCATAGTGTTTTTCAGCAAGTTCTTTGCTTGGTGTTAGTTGCTTTAAGCCAACTAATTTGAATCCTTTAGTTTCAAATCGTCCAAGTATTTCAGCGATTAAACCTCTTTGCACACCATCTGGCTTGATAGCAACAAAGGTTCTTTCCAAAGTCATTGCGATATTTAATAATATGAAGCCATAGTCTTCCTAAATCTGCCCTCTTGGCAAGTAAAACATGACACTTAATAAAACTGTTCTTAGATTTAATTGTATTAATCGTGAATGATCAAAACTTGGCAACTTTGTTATCGCAAAAATGGCTGTGAAAAATACTAATCAATCTCCTTATTGGACTATCCAACATAGCTCAGACCTCTATGGGATTGATCGATGGGGAAAGGGTTATTTCATTATCAATGAAAAAGGGAATATTAGTATTTGTCCTAACGGTTCCAAAAACAAATCTCATGATTTGATGGAACTCTTAGATGAACTCGAAAGTCGAAAACTAAGATTTCCTCTGTTAATAAGATTTGACGATATTCTCGAAGACTGCTTGAAAAACTTACATAAAGCTTTTGAAAAAGCGATTAATGACTACCAATATCAAGGAAAATACCAAGGTGTATTTCCAATCAAATGTAATCAACAGCGTCACGTAGTTGAAGAATTAATCACTTGCGGTTCCAAATGGAATTTTGGCTTAGAGGCTGGAAGCAAACCAGAGTTACTA
This sequence comes from Prochlorococcus sp. AG-311-J23, assembly GCA_003284375.1. Lineage (GTDB taxonomy): Bacteria > Cyanobacteriota > Cyanobacteriia > PCC-6307 > Cyanobiaceae > Prochlorococcus_B. Next base: position 34,832 of record QBVL01000010.1, on the reverse strand, counting down.
ATTGCTTTATCAATCCTAGAAAATCCTAAAGCCTTACTCATATGTAATGGCTATAAAGATCAACGTTATATTGAAACAGCTATTTTAGCACGTCAGCTTGGACGTCAACCTATAGTAGTTGTAGAACAAGCAAGTGATGTTGATCTTATAATCAAATCTAGTAAGTTACTCGGAGCATCGCCACTCATAGGAATACGAGCCAAGCTATCGAGTCAAAGCAGTGGAAGATGGAGTAGCTCGATTGGTGACAAGTCGAAATTTGGACTTTCAATTCCAGAAATATTGAAAGCAATCAAAAGGTTAAAAAAAGCAAATCTTCTCAATGAATTAAAGCTTTTACACTTTCATCTAGGGAGCCAAATTAACGATATAGGTGTTTTAAAAGATGCCTTACAAGAAGCAGGACAAATTTATGCCGAATTAATTAATCTTGGGGCGCCTATGGGATACTTAGATGTTGGAGGCGGTTTAGGTATTGATTACGATGGTAGTCAAACTGCCTCAATAGCATCAACTAATTATTCACTTCAAAATTATGCAAATGATGTAGTAGCAACAATTAAAGAATGTTGTGAATCAAAAAAGATACAACTGCCCACTTTAATTACAGAGAGTGGAAGAGCTATTGCTAGTCACTTTTCGATTTTAATCTTCAATATTCTAGGTAAAAATTCGTTACCTTCTGATATTCCTAAAGAAGACGAAAAAGAATGTCTCTCTGTCAGAAATTTACGTGAAACATTAGTCCATATTAACTCTCTAGAACTTAAGAAAAAAGAAGATTTAGCCAAACTACAAGAAGCATGGAATGATTCTCTTAAATTTAAAGCAGATGCACTTGCAGCTTTTCGACTCGGTTATATAGATTTAGTTGAACGCGCAAAAGCTGAGCAGTTGACATGGGCCTGTGCAAAAACAATAGTTAATCAGTTACCAAAAAACATACTTCTACCTAAAGAACTAAAGAAATTAAGTGAAAGCTTAGCCGTAACGTATTACGCAAATCTTTCCGTATTTAGATCAGCTCCAGACACTTGGGCAATTGATCAAGTTTTTCCTATTATGCCAATCCATCGGCTTAGCAAAGAACCGAAAAAACTTGGTCACTTTGCAGATTTAACATGTGATTCAGACGGAAAACTTGATCAATTTATTGATAATGGAAAAATTAAAAACTTGCTACCTCTTCATGAATTTAATCAAGACGAAAAATATCTGATTGGTCTTTTCTTGGGTGGCGCCTATCAAGAAGTAATGGGAAATTTACATAATTTATTTGGGAGTACTAATGCAGTACATATAAGATTTACAGAAAAAGGGAACTATAAAGTTGAGCATGTCATTCGTGGGAATACAAAATCAAATGTTCTTGAATATTTGGAGCATGATCCAGAACTATTATTAGAACGATTACGAAAATCAAGCGAATTAGCTATTCAAGGCGGGCATCTAAAAATCCATGATGCACAAAAACTAATAGAGCATGTAGAAGCAAGCCTCCGTCAAAGTACTTACCTACAGAGCTGAATTAAGATAATTGTTCAGTCAAATCCTCATTTGCTTTTTCTAAAGCTACATCTAACGATTGAGGTTGACTACCACCTGCTTGGGCAAGATTTGGACGACCACCACCACCACCACCACACATTTTTGCAACCCCGCTTATAAATTTGCCTGCATGTAAGCCATCTGAGACTAAATTAGGAGAAAATGCAGCAACAAAAACTAATTTATTTTCGATATCCTGATTTGGAATACCTCCAAAAACGACAGCAGAGTACTTACCTAAATTATCTAGCAAACTTGAAGCCGCAGATTGCAATCCAGATCCGTCAACTCCATCTAAACGTCTAATTAATAATTTACTCTTGCCAACAGATTTTGCATAACTCGCTAAACCCAATGCCTTCGCCAAAGCGAGTTCATTCTTTACTTTAATAAGTTCTTTTGTTTTATCTTTCAGTTCCAGTTGAAGGGACGAGACTCTCTCAACAATTTCATATGATTGAACCTTGAATGATTTACTTAACTCCTTAACTACCAAATCACGTTCATTAAAATAATCTAAAACTGATGGACCAGCTATAGCCTCTATTCGTCTAATACCTGAGGCAATACCTGTCTCATTAATAATCTTAAATGTACCTAGTTGTGACGTACGAGTTACATGGGTACCTCCGCATAACTCCATAGAAACGCCTGGAACATCTACAACACGTACTACATCACCGTATTTCTCACCAAACATTGCCAACGCACCAGCAGCCATAGCCTCCTTAATTGGCATTGTTTTAATTTGAATTGGATGATCTTCGTTAATCCATTGATTTATTCGTACTTCCATATCTTCAAGTTCATTTATTGTCAAAGGTTTTGGAGCATTAAAATCAAATCTCAATCGATGATTTGAAACTAACGAACCTCTTTGACTTACACTTGAGTCAATCGATAACTTTAAAGCTGATTGCAATAGATGTGTAGCAGTGTGATTTGATGTAGTTCGTTGACGAAAAGATGGAGTAACATTCATCTGAACAGATGAGTTAATCTCTAGAACTCCAGTACTAACAATTCCAGAATGAATAAAGATATCCTTCTTTTTTCTAACATTTTCTATAGACACCTCAAGATCTTGAGACGTTATTAAGCCTTTATCTCCGATTTGGCCACCCGACTCAGCATAAAAAGGCGTTCTATTAACTATAATCTTAACTAAATCACCTTGAACAGCTTGTTTTACTGATTCGTTATTTTTAAAAATGCCTATCACAGTTGAAGTGGTTTCTAATTTTTCATAGCCCTCAAATCTTGTTTCATCAAATAAAGAAATTTCTCTTTCAATTGAACCTTCTTCAGTTAAATCAATACTGACAGAAGCCTCTTTTGCACGTTTACGTTGCTTTGCCATCTCGTTCTCAAAACCATTAATATCAACAGAAATACCTTTTTCATTCGCGATCTCTTCTGTTAATTCCAAAGGGAAACCATAAGTATCATAAAGCTCAAATGCCTGCGCACCAGAGATAAGATCACATTTATGAGATGTTATCTCTGCCAAAAGTTTCTCTCCCCGTTCAAGCGTTTCAAGGAAACGAGATTCTTCTATTTTTAACTCATTAAGAATAATTTTCTTTTTCTCAAGTAATTGAGGATAAGCATTATTCATCAACTCAATAGCAATTTCAGCAAGTTGAGGTAAAAACGGCTGAATAATTCCTACCAGTCGACCATGTCGAATCATACGCCGTATGAGACGACGAAGAATATAGCCTCGCCCTAGATTACTAGCACTTACACCGTCACAAATTAAATGGGTCACAGCCCTGCAATGATCTCCAATAATTTTTAATGATGTTTTATTTTTTTTATTTGTAGTTTCATACTTAATTTGAGCTAATAAAGCCGCTGCCTTAATGAGAGGAAAAATAAGATCCGTTTCATAATTATTAGATTTTTTTTGCAAAATTTGAGCCATTCGTTCCAATCCCATTCCTGTATCAATATGACAATTCGCCAATGGTTCAAGATTGCCCTTTAGGTCGCGGTTGTATTGCATAAAAACCAAATTATAAAATTCTATAAATCGGCTATCGTCTTCAAGATCTATTTCATCACTTCCTAATTCGGGCTTAAAATCAAAATACAGTTCCGAACATGGACCACAAGGTCCTGTAGCTCCAGATGACCAAAAATTATCAGTAGCACCCATTCTGATGATTCTATTTGCATCAACCCCTACAACTTCTTTCCATATTTGTTCTGCTTCTAAGTCTTCTTTAAAAACGCTAATGACTATATTCTGTGGATTTAGTCGAAAAACCTCAGTAGATAATTCCCATGCCCATTGAATTGCCTCTTTTTTAAAATAATCACCAAAAGAAAAATTACCAAGCATCTCAAAAAAAGTATGATGCCTTGCAGTTCTTCCTACATTTTCAATATCATTTGTTCTTATACATTTTTGACTGGATGTTGCTCTCGGAGTAGAAGACTCTTTTAATCCTAAAAAGATAGGCTTAAAAGGTAACATCCCTGCAATAGTCAATAAAACTGTTGGATCATCTGGAATTAAAGAAGCACTTGCTAGTTTCTTATGATTATGTTTTACAAAAAAGTTTATAAACGCCTCTCTTATTTCATCTCCTGAAAGAGACGGCGGATTAATTAGAGAGGAAGAACTTTTTTCCATACCTAAAAATTATCTCTAAAAAGGTTTTTGAAAACAATCACAAAAAACGTCAAATTTGCTCAACTCACCCTTAAACAATAACAAAATGGAAACCCGTGAGACTTTGAAAGAGAAAAATACTCAAAAAAGACAATTAAGAACAGTGTCTATTGCAAAGAAATACTATTTACGGGAAGCAGTATCACACTTGCATTCAACAGTATCCTAAAGTACATTTATAGATTTGAGTATTTTCACTTAGCGATCTAATTTGTTACGACTTTACAGATTTCTTCAATTAATGGCTTTAGGAACATGATTTTTACTGAATCGGCAGCTTTAGAAAATCAGAAAAGTGATACTCCTAAGCTTTCACTGCAATATGAACAAATTGCTGCAGATACACACACTTTAAGATCATTGGATTGGGATCGAAGCAGGTTTGATATTGAATTTGGCCTTCGAAATGGAACAACATATAATAGCTTTTTAGTAAGAGGCAAAAAAACTGCCCTTATAGATACAAGTCATTTAAAGTTTAAGGATATTTGGTTTGAAAAACTTAGACAAGAAATCAATCCAACAGAAATTGATTATTTAATAGTCAGTCACACAGAGCCAGATCACTCAGGACTAGTAAAATTTTTAATTGATTTAAACCCAAATATTGAGATCGTCGCATCTAAAGTAGCTATAAAGTTCCTAGAAGACCAAATTCATCAACCTTTCAAGTCAAGAGCTGTCAAAAGTGGTGAAGAACTCAATTTAGAAATTAATTCAATCAGCGGAATTGAGCATAGAATTGAATTTATTAGTGCTCCAAATCTACACTGGCCAGACACTATTTTTTCTTTTGATCACGGTACACAAGTAATATATACCTGTGATGCATTTGGTTTACATTACTGTTCAGAAAAATTATATGACGAAAATCCAAGCCTATTAAATGAAGATTTTCGATTTTATTATGACTGCCTCATGGGTCCAAATGCCCGCAGCGTAGTTCAGGCATTAAAAAAAATTGATTCATTACCAACTATCCAGACTATTGGTATTGGACATGGACCAATCCTTAATTTTAATACGCAGTTATGGCTGAATAATTACAGAGAATGGAGTAAGCAAAGAAGCACGGGCGAAAACTATGCTGTGGTTTGCTATCTCAGTCAATATGGTTTTTGTGACCGGTTAAGTCAAGCAATTGCTCATGGAATAGGCAAGGCAAATGCCCAAGTCCAATTAGTTGATCTTATTGCTTCAGATACTCAAGAGTTAAGTGCTCTAATTAGTGAAGCAAGTGCAGTCGTTGTTCCTACATGGCCTATCAAATCTGATTCAGAATTACAAAGCAATATTGGAACACTTCTTGCATCCTTAAAACAAAAGCAATGGGTAGCCACTTATGACTCCTATGGCGGAAATGAAGAGCCTATTGACTTCATAACTAACCAATTAAGAAAGCTTGGACAAAAAGAAGCATTTAAACCACTTCGAGTTCGTGATGAACCAAACAAAAGTGTTTACCAACAATTTGAAGAGGCTGGTACAGATTTAGGGCAAATTCTTACTAGAAAGAAAAATTTAGCTGCTACTAAGAGCCTTGATGGAGACTTAAATAAAGCTCTAGGTTGCCTAAGCGGTGGACTTTACATTGTTACAGCAAAAGACAATGAAGGTGCTGACAGTCGAGACGGTGCGATGGTTGCAAGTTGGGTTAGTCAAGCAAGTTTTGAACCCCCTGGAATAACCGTAGCGGTAGCTAAAGACAGAGCAATTGAATCACTATTACAAGTCAACGATCGTTTTGTGTTGAATATCCTTCAAGAAAATAACTATTTGCACCTCTTCAGACACTTTTTAAAACGTTTTCCACCAGGTGCTAATCGATTTGAAGGAGTTGAATTAATGAATGATCTTGCAGCTGGGGGACCAGTTCTATCTGATGCGTTAGCGTTCCTTTCATGTAAAGTTATTCAAAGAATGGAGACAACAGATCATTGGATCATTTATTCATCAGTTGAAAAAGGTAATTTATCTAATACTCAAAATAAAACAGCAGTTCATCACAGAAGAGTCGGTAGTAATTATTAACAATGACAGTAGAGAAAATTTCTTCGACAAGTTTAAATACTTTAATAAAAAAAACTATTCAGATTCCCATTGAGGATAACTTCATTTGCTTAAGAAGCTTAAACCCAAAAAGAACAAGATTTGAAGTTGAATATTCTCTTGAAAAAGGTAGTTGTACTAATTCTTTTTTATTTAAGTCTTCTCAAGATGAACATTCTGAATCACATGAATATATTTTAATTCATCCTCCTGGTTTAACATTTGAAAAAGAATTTTTAGACGAGTTTGAGACATTAATTAGCAGTGATTCGTCTGCAATAAAGTTAGTCATGGGTCATATCAATCCCAATAAAGTTGCTTTTGTGAAAAGAATGAATGTGAAATATAAAAATTTAACAGTTATGTGTTCTAATCCAGGAGCAAAATTATTCAAAGAGATTTGGAATTTACGAAAACCCTCGCAAAATACAAATCCTAAAGAAGCATTGGAGACAGTTGAAGTTCTTCCAAATATACAAATCATAAAACAATTAGAAACTCAAACACTCAATAATAATTTTGAGGTTACGTTCATTCCCGCGCCAACAGCTCGCTGGCCTGGTGGACTAATTGTTTTTGAAAAGCAAACTGGTTTATTGATGAGTGATAAATTATTCGGTGCGCATGTTTATGAAGAAAAATGGGCTGAATTAAACAGTAGTAGCAAGGAAGAAGAGAGAAGACATTACTTCGATTGTCTAATGGCGCCAATGTCTACCCAAGTCAATAGTATTATCGAAAAATTTGAAGACTTTGAGATTGATACGATAGCTCCCGGACATGGACCTGCAATCAGCGGTAGTTGGAGGAGTTTATTAAACAACTACCAAAGCTGGGGAGAAAGCCAAAAATACAACAACTTAAAAGTTGCTCTATTATTTGCAAGTGCATATGGAAATACTGCTGCTATTGCTGATGCCATTGCTAGAGGAATTAGTAAAACAGGGGTAAAAGTTAAGATAATTAATTGTGAATTCACCGCATCAGATAGCTTAGTCACTGAAATTCGTAAAGCAGATGGATATTTAATTGGATCGCCAACATTAGGAGGACATGCACCCACCCCGATTGTTTCAGCACTTGGCTCGCTTTTAGCTGAGGGAGATAGAGCAAAGCCCGCTGGAGTATTTGGAAGCTATGGATGGAGTGGAGAAGCTCTTGATTTACTTGAAAAAAAATTAAAAGATGGAGGCTTTAAATTTGGATTCGAACCTATCAAAATTAAATTTAGTCCTGATCCTTTAAAGATTAAAAAACTTGAAGAAACAGGTATCCAATTTGGTAAGCAATTAATTAATGCAAAATTACGTCAACAAAGAAAAGCTAATGTTGGTTTAAATACCAGTAAAAGTGATCCAACAATTAATGCACTTGGAAGAGTCGTTGGATCACTATGTATATTGACTGCTCAAAAAGGCGATGAAGATAATCTGATTAACGGAGCTATGGTTGCAAGTTGGGTTAGTCAAGCAAGCTTTTCTCCTCCTGGTATTACCATTGCAGTTGCTAAAGAAAGGGCTGTAGAAAACTTACTTCATACAGGAGATAACTTTGCTTTAAACATTTTAGAGCAAAACAATCACCAAAGCCTCCTTAAACAATTTCTCCAATCATTTAAACCTGGAGATAATAGATTTACCGATCTTGAGATTAACTTAAGTCCAAGCAATCAGCCATTATTAAACGAAGCTTTAGCGTGGCTGGAGGGTACAGTTAGTCAACGAATGGAGTGTGGAGATCATTGGCTGATATATGCTGAGATTAAACATGGAAAAGTCATTAAAAAAGATGGAGTAACAGCAGTTCATCATCGGAAAACCGGAGCGAACTACTAGATCCATCACAAAAATGACATCATCCATTTACACTTTCCTGTTGATTAACAATGTCTAATAAAAAGCTTCTTATTATAGCTGCTAGTAATGGTGAAAACCTCAAATTAGCTAAAAGATTTCTAGTCGCAGGCAAAGAACTAAATTACTCATGCGAATTACTTGATTTGACAGAGTCAAAGAATGATTTACCTATATTTAATCCACGTCATAATTCAAAAGATCAAGCACCAGAAAATCTTAAGTCAATCAATACTCAAATGGAGCGCCACTCACACTGGGTCATTTGTGCACCTGAATATAACGGCTCAATTCCTCCAATTCTTACAAATGCAATAGCTTGGCTGTCTGTGCAAGGAAAAGATTTTCGACGTTTATTCAACGAACGTCCAATTGCAATTGCAAGTTTTTCAGGAGGAGGATGTATGGAGTTATTACTTTCGATGCGAATTCAATTAACCCACCTTGGGGCTTTAGTCTTAGGTCGTCAATTAGCTACGAATAAATCAAAAGTTGCAGAGGATAAATCAATCAACGCAATTCTAAATCAACTACTACAACTAAGTCAGCCTTATTAATTCAAAATCTAATCTTTACTTCTAGTTAACTCATTATTAGATTTTTGCTCATACCATGACTGTAACATTTTCTTAGCCATAGGTAGAGCATGTACTGAACCGCCACCAGAAGTATTCTGAGCAAATGCAACTATAACTATTTCTCCAGAGTCATAAGGTGCGAAACCAGCAAACCATGCATGATCTGCACCTCCACTACTATCTTCGGCCGTTCCAGTTTTACCTGCGACTGCAGGAAGAATAGAGGTATCTAAATTTATTCCCATAGCAGTACCACTAGTTACTACTTTTCTAAGTCCACGTCGGATTGTATCAAGTGTCGTTTCTTCAATGTCAACTTTTTGTAAATATTTCCCTGATCTCCAGTTGATATTGGCATCAACTAAATGAGGAGTGACCAAATAACCACCGTTTGCAAAAACTGAATATGCTCGTGCTAATTGTAATGGGGTAACTAAAACAACAGATTGACCAATAGATGCACTAGCCATATCCTCTACAATCCAAGGGGTTTCTCCCGGTTTTCCCCAGCCACGACCCTCGTCAGCCCATTTCTTATTACCAACTAAGCCTTTATTTTCCTCAAGATAAGTTTCTATGCCGGTATAATTATCGAAGCCAAGTTTAGTTGCCGCATCATATAAAGCCTTCGAACCAGACCCAACCCCAACTTGGTAAAAGAAAGTGTTACTTGATACTCTGAATGCATCTTCATATCCAATCCAACCAAAACCTCTTTTATTATATTCTGGGAAGCAATGACTCCCATAAGTAATACAAGGAATCGTATTTAATTTTTTACTTGCAGGAAATTTACCAGATTCCATACCTGCAATTGCAGTTACAGGCTTCCAAGTGCTACCTGGATCGTATGCATTTAATACTCTGCTCAAAAGAGGAAGATTTGATGACACAAAAAGATTGTTATATTGCTTATTTGTAAAAGGCTGAGAAAAAAAATTAAGGTCGAAAGTCGGTTGACTAGCAATTGCTCTAATGGCACCTGTTCGTGGATCAATAGCTATTATACCTCCACCAATTTTGTCAGCTAAAACTTTTTCTGCCGTACGTTGTAGCTCTAGATCAAGAGTTAATTTAATATCACTACCGGCTTTTGGCACCTTTAAACCTAGACTGCGTTGAACCGTACCCATTGAATCAATCTCAAGCATCTCACCTCCCCATGTACCTCTCAATTCGGATTCAAAAGCAGCTTCTATACCTTTCCGTCCAATTCGATCAGATAGTTTATATCCTTTTTCTGAAAGCTTAGTAAACTCTTTTTGAGTTATCAACTGTGTATAACCCAAAGCATGTGCAGCTAAAGACTTATAAGGATAGTTTCTAATTAAACCAATATCAATTTGAGCACCATACAAGTTATTCTCTTGTTCTTTAAACCTAATAACCTGCTCCACCGATAAATCAGTTAATAGTACTTTTTTATAAGGAGTCTCAGAATTACTTCTATTAAATGCTTTCTCTAATTGATCAGTAGAAACATTTAAGAAATCAGATAAAGAATTTCTTAGATTAATCCATTCACTTTTAGTTAAAAGTCTAGGTTGTATAGATAATGAGTAAAAAAGTTTATTATCGGCAAGAACTACACCATTACGATCTAACAATCTTCCTCTTATTGGTGGATTAGCAATTAGCTTGACTCTATTTTCTTCTGAAATTTTTTTATAATATGATCCATTAATTATTTGTATCCAAAAAAGACGCACACCTGTTACTGAAAAAATTAAACAAATAAACAAAAAGAAAATTAGGGGTTGATTTAAAGCACCTACATGCTTTTTTGAACTAAGATGTAATTTTTCTTTTTTCTTCATCTCTAAAAACTAAAAGTATTTATTAATTATCTATATTTTGTGAGTCATTGCTGATCATACGTCTCAAATTATTGAGATCACAATCAATTCTATTTAAAGTTGAAACTAAAGAATCTTGATCATTGCTTTCATGATCAGGATAATTCTCTTCAACAGTTACATCAACTGAAACGACTGGATAACCTAAGCCAGGAATCAATTGATCAATCTTATCTCTCACTTTCTTTGCCGAGGTTTCACCATCAACTTGGAATTCTGAAAATGGATCTTTCGATTTAATTACATCCATTATTTTTTGAAATCCACCAGTTTTAGCATTTTTAATAATGCCCATACCAAATGGCAAGGCTGACTCCATTGCAAATAAATGGAAATCCTTTAGTTGATCTTTAGCCATGATGGCTTTATAAATTCTACTTAAGAATACCTGTTTCTGACGATGGAAAGTAAGGAGTACAACTATTATTTGAAATACCTATGGACCAACCACCAAAGATTGACATCACAATTATTGCTGCGAATGGCAAAAAAGCTTGATGGGTAGTTTCAAGAGTCAACCACTCTTTCCAACCTCTTATCAAACGTTCTCTAGCAAACCTATTACGCTCTTTTGAAGCTTGATTAATTTTTTTTCTAAAAGATTTTTCTACCCAACGTTCAAAAGACTTTTTTTTAGTTACTGCCATTTTTCTCTCTACTTCTAATAATTGTCCTGCAGTGAGATGAGGGTGAAAAGTATTTATTAATTCAAGCGTTTTTAAAAACATTTCAACTGCCGCGTCTTTAATAACCCGCTCTTCATCTTTAAGAAAAGTCCAGTCCAGTTCAGGATAAAAACGAGCTCTATTAAGATTGATCTGCTCCTCTCCTAACTGGCCAGGCTCTCTCAACCATCTATCAGTATTGTTGTCGAAGCGTCGCCAATAGAGAAAGGGATTAATATAGATAACCTTTCCTGAGATAGTAATACTATCTTTCTGAAGCCGTCGGCTTAAATGCGAACCATTCTGATGTGCAACTGTCAATAGTAAAAGGCCATTGAACTAAAGTATCTTTTTTTTTTGTAGTAGACCACCCCCCGAATAAGAATACTCAACTTAGGAAGACTTAAATTGATCTAACTTAAAAAGGTGCAGATAGAATTTGTTCTGATTAATTACAGTCTAATTCTCTCTGTTTTTAATTAACATGGATGCTTAATCACATGATTTCACACTAATTTTATTTACAAACGATATTCAAATTTTTACAAGAATAAGTATCTTCTTTAATCAGTTTATGCAAAACCACAATTATTCAGTTATGTTCATTGTGAACATGCTCAAATAAAAGCAATGCTACGTAAGCAAGAAAAAAATGCTCTCACGAGAGGAGCGATCCTTGCGATTGGTTGGGGATGGGGTCTAGATAGATTTTATGAAGGTGACAAAAAAGGAGGAATTCTCTCAATCATTGGCTGGGGAGTTATCTTTACAAGTTTTCTTTACTTGAAATGCTCAGGAATAGAATATGTTGATGGTGTAAAAGATTATTCCAACTATAATCCAAACCCTTTGATAGTTCTCCCCTTAATTGCTGGTTTATACGGAGTATATCTGATTCTGAGAAAAGGTTTTAGATTAGCAAAACAGTTTGAAAATGCAGATGACTAAATTAATTTTGAAGGCTAAAAATAATTAACCTTCATGATTTACGTCATTTTGTTTTTGGTAGTTACTAAAACTCTTCATTGAAGTAGAAATAAATGTAATAGGACAACTCTTTTCACACAATTGTTCTGTTTAAAGAACACCCATCTTCTTGCAAGCAGGGTGTTTTTTTAATGACTCCTTTCAAGAAGTATCACATGTCAACATCAATACACTAACCTGCTCATATTTGAGTTTTTTATCAGATACGCAAATGTGTGTTTGTGAGGAGTTGAGATCCTCCGCAGTGGGAACAAGGAAACCCTTACGCTTAATCTCTAAGAAAACCACTTTGCTCAGAACAAGGCGTTTTTTTTTGTTTATTTAATGTGTTTATTTAAATTAAAAAAAAGCAAAATTCAAAGCAAGTAATTAGAACGGTATTCACGACAATTTTTTGAAATAGTTACACCACCAAATCAATTAATCTGGTGGAAATTAACTATCTCACATGACTGACGAAAATAAAACAGACAAAAAGAAATGTGGAAGCAAAAGTAGAGCAATGCTTGCTTATGGCATTATTCAACTAGGTTCTAGTGTTATTTCTGCTGTTGCTCTTGCGGCAATAGCCCTTAGTTTTTGTTCTCTTAAACAAGAATCAAAATTGTTCAATGAATGTGTAGAAGAGGTTCAAACTACAGGGAAGAGCTCATCCGATGCAGTTCGCTTCTGCAATGGTGGTAAGTAGTTTTTAATCATCAACTTAAAAGGGCTATTCCACTAATAAATCTATAAAATATATGGGGTGCACTCAGTTTCATCCCGTTTTTCTTTCTCTAATTTATTGAGTTCTAGTCTTAATGTTGCTGTAAATTTTTGTGCGATAGTGAATTAAAGTAAGCTCTCCATTTCTTTTCTGAATTTGCGTAAGTTGGACTCTAAGTAAAATATCTCGGTTATATGATTTAAAATCATTCAAATTTTTTACCTTAGGGCACTCTGTCCGTACAATTGATTTCTGGATATCTTATTAATGCCTGTTCTCCAACAGTATTAACAATATTGTTTCTTGCCCAATGATCCTAAAAACCATTAAAAGTATTTGTCTAAATTATTTAGCACTCCTAATTATTTTCTATCCGTCAAAAATAGATGCTCTAGCTCATGAGTGGATTGCAGTCCCTAATAGTCAATATGGAGAGCAATTATGGGATCAACATAGCGTTCAGACAAATCTAGATGGATTTACTCGAGTTTTAAGCAAATTTGTTCCTAAAAGCACTACTGATATTACTCAAGAGATTCTGTACACGATGGATATCAACTGTTCGGAAAAATCCTTCAGAGATATTGCTGTAGGTGCAAACGAATTTAATGAGTTCGAGAATAAGGATTCGGAGTGGAAAGATCCCAATGGAGATAAATTGATCTTGGGTGTAATCGATCAAGTTTGCACTTTTATTAATTAATTATCAAAGAAATTAATATTAATTTTAAATCAAAATGGTTTTCTAAATACCTTGGAAAAACGAGCCTTTAGGTATATAAAAGTTTTTAATAAGTAAAAATAGTATCAGACAAAAATCACATTGAGTGACTAATTTATTCGCTTCTCTCAACTTCAGAAAGTTTTAAATCACACATATCTATTGTCTCTGCATTTGTTATTTTATCTATCCCCAATCAACTTTAACTCCAAAGCCATCGGGTATATCTTCACTAATCTCTCTTAAATCCATCCATTTAATCTCCTCATCTGAAGTTAAATTTTTAAACTTTCTTACATATATATCTCCAGCTAAATCTGGGTCTTCAACGCCGAAAAAATCGCATATTTCTTCTACCCTAGCCCAATGTTCAATTTCATTAGTCGCTCGTTTAAACTCAGTAATTTGAAATTTCGCTTGCTCTTCCTTACTTAATTTATCTAAGACCGAAGAGGATAGCGTGACGGTTGCAAAATCCGATTTAGAACAGTCTTCTTCTTCAAGAAAAAGATTTTTTTTATTGAGTTCTTTCAACCAATCTTCATCCATAATCTTTAATTGTCTTTCAATCAACTAAGACTTTATTTGATGCAATTAATCTTTTCATTTTTTTGTCAACTTTTCTAAGGGAGGATTGAAGGAACTCCAACCAAATTAAATACACAAAAGAGATCGATTTAGGTAATAAAAAACTCTAAGAGAACTGACTTGCAATAGTTGGGAATTAGTTGAGGATCAAATTAATGAAAATGCCACTTAATTTTCACTTATCTCAAGGGATGCCCTAGTTTCATCTGCAAAATGAATTTCAAGTTCATTACTAAAAATTTCGGTCCCATTAGAGGGAGTAACAAGTGGTAAATCTCGGTATGTAAGCAAACAATTTTCCATATTTAATTCCTTTGATGAATAGTTCCCCTCATGTAGTCCACCCTCTGCCTTAAATTCTCCTGCCTCGGTTCTCGACCAAATTATAAACCAATCCAGTTTTTCCAATTTTTCTAGTTTTACCTCATTCGATTCGTGGTAGACGTCAGAATCAAAAAACTCCATTATCGATGTCTCTACACTTTCACCATCTACTTCTACTCCTCCTTCACTCAAGTGGATTTTGTATTCCTCTGCCCCATCCTCTTCAAGAAGAACTTCATTATTAAAAGTCTTCTGTGCTAATGCCAACATCTCTTCTTTTCTATCATCAAGAATCTTGCTGATAACAATGTCTTCATCCCATATATGCTCATCAATGATGTATCGAAGTGAGCCAAATCTTTCTGAAAGTGCTTTATTAGCAGCATCTTTAGCAATCTTTGCTGCCTTTTCACTATCTTCATCAAGTTCCTGTTTAAGGCGTTTTAAATCACTAGCTATTGCATCCATTTTTTTATAAAACTCGCCATAGTATTTTCCAGCTCTTGTTTTTTCAGTTGAGTAGAAAACCTTAACGTACTGAATATCCCCGTTGTAAGTAACTTCAAATGGCATTGGACCCTAACTATCACCTAATTAAATGATCACGTCTTTTTTGAAGCCTCGCCATAATTAATTCTTGATTGGGATACAAAGTTCAACCAAGAAAGCCAAAAGGCGATGGCTTTTTCGAGCAGAAACCAAGTTTCTCGCTTTAAAATTGAACTCGAATCAAAACTTATGAATATAAAAAATATTTTTTCGTAGAGTGGAGTTGAAAACGTATTAATAGAAAGGGATGCCTAACCTAATTTATCAAACGATAACCGTATAAAAGTAATTTTAAGAAAAAAGTTCTGATCCCCACAGAGTAGAAAATATCTTACTTTTTTATACCCCTAGCAGATATTTGTTCAATATTTAAGAGATTATTTCTGTTTTACCCATCTTTGTATCGGGTAGATTAGAAAGGGTATGCAGAACAACTCCTCACACATAGTTCTGTGCTTTAAGAGCATCCAATAGGGTGCTTTTTTAGTACATTTAACACGTGTGCCAATCTTAAAACTCACCTGCGAAGCGTTTACTACTAATCTTGTTCCAGTATCTTAAAAGTGTGAGGAGTTGAGATCCTCCGCAGTGGAAACATGGAAACACTTGCGCCTGATTTCATAAAAGAACCTGCTTTAAAGCAGGTTTTTTTGTGCCTATTAGTCCTCATACCTAATATTGTTGTCAGGATTAGTAATAGAGAAGAGCATGAGTTTAAAAACAAAACTTGCAGGCAATGAAAGTTTTTTAAAAAGTAAAAGAGTCAGTCATAACTTAAGTAAAATTGAAATTCTCTTTTTTTCTTACTCATAGCTTTTTTCCCAAAAAAGATAGAGGTTAGAGAATTGCTTGCTCGTATCAACAACCGCTGTACTGGTAGAAACTAATTTCCATCCCAATGAATTTCTTTTTTTAATGATTTCTCCAATTTCATTTTCCTGCCTTGAGGTATTAGCATTACCTACTGCAAAGTAAACATCAAGATCATTTTCCGTTCTTGCCATAAGAAAAATTCAGATACCTCTAAAGATAATCAATTAAAATAAAATACTTTCAGGAAAGCGAAGGACTCAAGGCCTCTAAAGCAACAGTGAGCGAGAGTTTTATATGTGGGATAAGATTATTAGCCAATGTAGTCGGGGTCATAAATATTATTTTTATACCAACCCTGATTTGCTTTTTTAATTTTTAGTTGAGTGCCTTTTAACCCCTTTGCAAAATCCTCAAAATATTCTTTATCTTCTTCGTCATCGAAAACCTTATAACAGCAGGTATATACATCTAAAAGATCAATATCATCAGCATCCTCTACACCAGAAAACATACATAAGTCATCCAAATTATCAAAGGCATCATCTCCTACCCAATCACCATCTTTACCGGTTTCTCTTTCATACATTCTTTTATATCTTTCAAAGTGGTAAAACTCTTTCTTTTCTTTTGCAGGGAGTTTCTCATAGACCTCCTTACCAAGAATTACAATCGTTTCTTTCACTACTCCTCTTCGTAAGTAAAAAATATACATCTTCGAACAGGTGTTTTGCATCATATTCACCTAATCGAGATTTGTTAGAAATGAATTAGGAGCTCTAGCACTTAAGTTCCAGTAAAAGGTTAGTTAGTCAGATCTGAATGTTCAGTTAAATACATTCGTGCTGAACTAAAAAGGTTGGCCAAAACCTCACCCCCCCCTCTTTAACGCAAATTCTTAAGTTGATCATGGGCATGAAATGATTATCAAAGATCGATCTTGAAAGAAACAGCAAAAAATTATCAGTCAATTTAACTGGATGTAGAACCAGAGCATCCTTCTCATACAGCCTAATCACTAGGAGCCTTCAAAAATTTCAGTGTAAAGGGTCCCAAGCAAATCCAAAAATACAAAAAGACTGGATTATCAAAGTATCCATGAAACTTGGAATAAACTTATTTCTAATTATTAGGAGTTAGTGGAGAGTCAGTTCAGTAACAAAAATCCCTTTAGATGTCTCACCTAAAAGCAATCTATTCATATGGTTATTATTCAGTGTAAAAGTGATCTCAGTGGTAGAGACAGTGCCAAGTGGAAGTAGTTTGTAAAAACCCCTCTCACTCTGTCACTTCATTCTTCACATGCAAGTCGTATTAAAGTGTATTTTTTGACTATAACTAAGTTCTAGTAGTCGATAATATTCTCTCTTAATAAAATCTCTGATAATATTAAGGTCAATATCCCTTATTATCAAAAAGAAATTTTAGCATTTGATATTGTTAAAACCTTGTGTGAAACTAATAAGAGTCGATTGTGAACTAAAAACTTCTTATAGACGTCATTAACTTTGATATATCGCAGGCAATAGTTCAAAGAGACTGCTACTTTATAGCACTCAAAATGAAACAACAATGATTGGGGTCCTAGTAGTAAAATACTTGATGTCAAAAGATAGAAAAGTACAGATGAAATACTCTGGTGACAAAGATCAAAGAAAAAAGAAAGTCTTTGAAGTAACTACATTTCCAGTTCCATTTGCTTTAGGAGAAATAAAAGAGAATATTTCTATTTCAACTAACACTCCTACTAAACCAACACAAGAACAAATAATTAATCAAGCATTATTGTTTCATTCACAAGGAAACATTTCAGAAGCCGCAAAATGTTATCAGTATTTTATCAATAAAGGGTTTAAAGATCATAGAGTTTTCTCTAATTATGGAATAATTTTAAAAAGTCTTGGCAACTTAAAAGAAGCAGAACTGTTATACCGCAAAGCAATTGAAATCAAACCTGATTACGCAGAAGCGTATTACAATCTGGGAATCATACTAAAAGATCTTGGCAAATTAAAAGAAGCATTTGATTCTTATCTAAAAGCAATTGAAATTAAACCTAATTTCGCAAATGCTCATTACAATTTTGGAAGAATCTTGAAGGATCTTGGTAATTTAAAAGAAGCAGAATTATCGATTCGCAAATCTATTGAAATCAATCCTGATTTCACTGATGCCCATCTAAATCTAGGAAATATATTGAGAGATCTTGGTAATTTAAAAGAAGCAGAATGGTCGACTCGAAAAGCTATTGAACTCAATCCTAATAAAGCTGAGCCTCATTCGAATCTGGGTAACATATTGAGTGATCTTGGCAGATTACAGGAAGCAGAATGGTCGACTCGAAAAGCTATTGAACTCAATCCTAATTTCGCAAAGGCACATTACAACCTAGGAATGATATTAATTAATCTTGGTAATCACTATGACGCAGAATTGTCTCTACGGAAAGCAATTAACTTAGAACCCAGCTTGACATATGCTGTTGAAGAATTAGCGAGACGACTTTATCTTGATAAAAAATATGATTTAGCAATACAATGTCTACAGAAAAATAAATCTTATAATTGTCAAAGTTTATATTTAAGTTGTTTATTATGTCTTGATAGAAAAGACGATTTTAATCAAAAATATAAAGAGCTCTATCATAAGAAAATATGTAATGCTGATATGAGTGGAATTGTTGAACATGCCAATATTATTTACGAGCAAAAAAACGAATCACATTTCTGCAATGAATCAATTAACTATATACTTCTGGAAAAAATAGATGAACAATTATTCTCCGATAAACATTTTTGCCAACTTATCTCATATATTAAAAGCAATGAACTTAAAACAAAACCTCAATCACTTATTCATAAAGCCTCACAGAGTACAGGTAATTTATTTTTATTAGACTTTCCATTTATTAAAGCACTAAAAAAAGCAATAGAAATTAAGATCAAACATTACAAGACAAACTTTAAAGATAGTCAACAAGGTTTTATCGAAAATTGGCCTACAGTATATACACTGCGTTCATGGATACTTTGTATGAAAAATGGAGGATTCATCAAACCGCATAATCATAGATACGGATGGATAACTGGCAGCTTTTATCTTAATGTTCCAAAAAATACTAATAACAATAACGCAGGCAATATATCTTTTAGCTACCAAGGTCCTGAATATCCCAAGAAAGACAAAAGTTTCGATTCAACAATTAAAAAAATAGAGACTAGAGATATTTGTATTTTTCCCTCATCTCTATTCCACCATACTATTCCTTTTCAAGGAAATGAAGATCGTATATGTGTAGTATTTGATTTAGCACAAAAAACTCAAAACTGAAAAGCATATAATCTCAAGCAACTATTCAAATTAATAAGGACTGAAAAAGCTTTCTCTCCTAATTATTCGATAGATAAGTATATTTTTTGTTTTTGACTGGGTTTCCCTGCCCTAAAATTAAACTATTCCCACTCAATAGTCCCTAGCAAAAAGAATGAAAATATAACTGAATTCTCAAGAATTATTTGATCGTGACAACCCCATGACAAACTGACAAAGTTCAGAAATAGACAGAATCCCTTCTCGTATATGAGTTTATTTTCTGAATAATCGTAGAAAGTTCATTGAAAATATTTATGAAGCTTCCTCAATAAGTTGTAAATAATTTTATAAAGAATTAGTAAGGGTTCAAATTATTAGTAAAATCTGAAGAGACACAAGAGAAGATGGATAGGTCTAGTAAAGAAAGAGGAGAAAAGAAGAAAGTCACTGAAGTAAAAATATTTACAGTTCCTTTCGCTTTAGGAGAAAAAAAAGAAAATATTATTATTAAGGCTAATGCTCCTTCTAAACCTTCTAAAGAACAAATAATCAATCAAGCATTTAAGTGTCATTCACAAGGCAATATTGCAGAAGCAGCAAAATATTATCTATATTTTATTGATCAAGGATTCAAAGATCAAAGGGTTTTTTCTAATTATGGAAATATATTAAAAAATCTTGGCAAATTACAAGAAGCAGAATTATTTACTCGCAAAGCAATTGAAATCAATCCTGATTATGCAGAAGCGCATTACAACCTGGGAAATATATTGAATGATCTTGGTAACTTACAAGACGCAGAATTGTCATACCGCAAAGCAATTCAAATTAAACCTGACCTCGCAGAAGCGCATTACAACCTGGGAAATATATTGGATGATCTTGGTAAAAGTAAACAAGCAGAATTGTCATACCGCAAAGCAATTGAAATCAAACCTGATTACGCAGAAGCGCATTACAATCTGGGAAATGTATTGAGAGATCTTGGTAACTTACAAGACGCAGAATTGTCATACCGCAAAGCAATTGAAATTAAACCTGACTTCGCAGAAGCACATTCAAACCTGGGAAAAGTATTGCATGATCTTGGCAAAAGTGAACAAGCAGAATTGTCATACCGCAAAGCAATTAAAATTAAACCTGATTACGCAAAACAGCATTACAATCTGGGAAATGTATTGAGAGATCTTGGTAACTTACAAGACGCAGAATTGTCATACCGCAAAGCAATTAAAATTAAACCTGATTACGCAGAGGCACATTCAAACCTGGGAAATATATTTAATGATCTTGGTAAAAGTGAGCAAGCAGAATTGTCATACCGCAAAGCAATTACTATCAAACCTGATTTCGCAAAGGCACATTTAAACCTGGGAAATGTATTAAAAAATCTTTGCAAATCAAAAGAAGCATTTGATACTTATCTAAAAGCTATTGATATCAATCCAAAACTTTCTAATATTTATCCCTCAATAGCAAAATTGCTAAAAGATTCAGATCCATCCCAATTAAATAAATCAAAATTAAAAAATATAATAAATCTTCTGCTAGAAAAGAATGATATTTCCCATAAGGAATTAACAAGAGCCTTTAACTTTTTATATAGTAATGAAATGATCATGAGTCTAGAAAAATTAGATTCAAGCTTTTCTAATATAGATTTACTTGTAAATAACAAAGTCATAGTTAATGCACTTAAAAAAATAATTTTTCAGGATATTAGATTAGAGAATATGCTAACCAATGTAAGAAAATATTTATGCAGTAAAATTACCAACAATAAAGAAGAAATAAGTTACTCTGAATTGCAATTAATTATTGCATTAGGAGAGCAATGCTTCCTTAATGAATATGTTTACTCACTAACAGAAGAAGAAAAATTATCTCTAAAAAGCATTATCCAAAGGTGTCAAGATAATGAATTAAGTGAATTAAATATTTCAATTTTATCTTGTTATTTTCCACTATATAAACTTCTTAATCAAATACCATCGTTAACATCTTTTAATTCTTCTAATCAAAGTTTCAAAGAGCTGCTTGAGTTACAAATTATAGAACCTATAAAAGAAATTAGATTATCTAAAAACATCAAAAAATTAGGGTCAATTAATGATAATATTTCTAAAAAAGTCAAGTCTCAATACGAAGAAAATCCATACCCTAGATGGAGATATAGCAGTCACCAAACAAATCAAAAAACATCTATTATTCAAGCAATTAATATTGAAATTACTCCTAATTATATAAGACAAAGTATAGATAATAATCAATTAAAAGTTCTTATTGCTGGGTGTGGAACTGGCAATCAAATCTTGCAGGCACAAAGGTATAAGAATGCTCAAATAACTGCTATAGATTTAAGTTTATCTAGTCTTGCTTATACTCAAAGGAAAATAAATGAACTTGGGATTGATAATGTTGAACTGATTGAGATGGATATATTAGAAGTAAGTTTACTCAAAGAAGAATTTGATGTGATTGAATGTTCAGGTGTTTTACACCATATGAATAATCCATTACAAGGGTTGACAGTATTAGTAGATGTTTTAAACAATAATGGTTTTCTTAGATTGGGTTTATATAGTGAATTAGCAAGAAAAGATGTTGCGAAAGCAAGAGAGTATATTGCCACTAAAAATCTTAAACCAAATGATGAAGACATCAAAGATTTTAGAGAAACTATCTTTTCGGGTGACACACCAGCATTGAAATCTCTCACAAATAGTCCTGATTTTTATACACTCTCTTCTTGCCGTGATCTTTGCTTTCACGAACAGGAACATAGATTCACCATTAACCAATTACAAGAAGCTCTCAAATCTAATGAATTAAAGTTTCTTGGATTCTCACTTCCAAAACAAATTAAATCTCTCTATGAGCAATATTTCCCAGAAGATAAGAAGCAAACGAACTTACAAAACTGGGCAAGATTTGAAGAAAAACATCCCAATACCTTCGCAGGTATGTATCAGTTTTGGGTTGCTAGGTTGGAGAGTTAACAACTTCTAAAGCAAGAAACATTTGATTGTGAAGAGAAAAGCATCTTTCTACGATTTCTTCATGAAGACGCGAACAAGGTCACTCAACAAACCCGTAACAAACACGAGACTTTAAATCCTTCTTGTTTCGTCACTTAATATCAGGAAGCGAACTTGTTAGAAACTACCACTTTCAACTTATAACTGAGTTCTGTGCCTATTGACTATTCCCACTCAATAGAACCTGTGGGAAAAATTGAGTGTTGGAAAGGGATTTGCCCCCCTATTTTGTCACGGAGAACATACGGGGAACAAGCACTTTGAGTAGTTGACTACGTTTTATTGCCCTAAACTATTCCCACTCGATAGTCCCTACCAAAAAGAATGAAGATATAACTGGATTCTCAAGGATTATTTGATCGTGACAAACCCGTGACAAACTGACAAAGTTCAGAAATGAACAGAATTAGTTCTAGTCTATGAGTTGATTTTCTGAATAATCGTAGAAAGTTGATTGAAAATATTTATTAATCTTCCTCTATAAGTGGTAAATGATTTTGGAAAGAACTAATAGTTACAAGAATAGCAGTAAAATCGGAAAGACTAAAAGAGAGCACAGATCATAGAAGATGAATAGTTCTAGTCAAAAAGGAGAAGGAAAGAAGAAAGTGAATGAAATTAAAACATTCCCAGTTCCATTTGCTTTCGGTGAAATCAAAACCAATATTACTATTAATACCAATAGTCCTTCTACACCTTCTAAAGAACAAATAATTAAGCAAGCAATGCAGTTTCATCTAAAAGGAAATATTCCAGAAGCAGCAAAATATTATCAACTTTTTATTAATCAAGGTTTCAATGATCATAGGGTTTTTTCTAATTATGGAATCATATTAAAAAATCTTGGAAAATTACAAGACGCAGAAGTCTTATACCGCAAAGCAATTGAAATCAAACCTGATTTCGCAGATGCTCATTACAATCTGGGAAACATATTGAGAGATCTTGGTAACTTACAAGAAGCAGAATTATCTACTAGAAAAGCAATTGAAATCAAACCTGATTTCGCAGATGCTCATTACAATCTGGGAAACATATTGAGAGATCTTGGCAAGTTAGAAGAATTACTTCACTTATCTGAATCAACACTTGAATCAAAATCCATCAATCAAGGATATAAGTTACTCGCTTCATTACGGATCACAATTAGCAATTTACTGCAAAAGGATTTTTCAAAAACCCAATTAAGCATAAAAAAAACTAACGATTTAATAACTCAAGGAGCAATCAATACTATTAAAGATGAAAAAAATAAAAAGCAGGCATTAACTTTCTCCAGATTTATCACCTCACTCTATCCTCTACTTGAGAAAGAGAATAAACACCCTGAATCAAAAGAAATACCTCATTTTGGAGAAAGTCATTGTCTTTCTTTTGCTCATCAAAATCTATCTATATCATCACAAGTGAAAACTATTCAACCCGTTTTAATAACAGGCGGGAAAGCGTGGCATTTTGCTAATAACAAAAATAATAAATGGAAAGATTCTCTAACTAAACAGATGAAAAATCATAACTATAGTGAAGAAGTATTTATTTCTTTTGGGGAGATAGATTGTAGGAAAGACGAAGGTATACTTACTTACTCAATCAAGAAAAATAAAGATATTTCAGAAGTATGTGAAACAACCATTAAAGGTTATCTGGATTATATGGAAGAAAAACTAACTCCAAATTACTCAAACAAATATTACTTTGGTATTCCAGCACCTTCAAGAAGAAAAGAATCACTTGATGAATTAGATATAAAGAGAATTGAGATGGTCAAATTATACAATTCAATTTTAAAAATAGAAGTCTTATCTAGGGGTTCCTGTTTTTTAGATGTTTATGCTTTGACATCAAATAAGGATGGAGAAAATAACAACCTTCATATGTGCGATAGAACTCACCTTTCCCCTAAATGTCTTTCTATTCTATTTGAAAATTATCTACACAAAAGTTAAGTTTCATCCAAGCAAATCTCGCTACAAGAAATATTTCCCAGAAGATAAGAAGCAAACAAACTTACAAAACTGGGCAAAGTTTGAAGAAAAACATCCCAACACTTTCGCAGGTATGTATCAGTTCTGGGTTTCGAAAAAGGAGAATTGAAAACTTCCACAACATAAAAAGATTTAATCTTTCTACGATTTCTTCATGAAGACGCTGACTAGGTCACTTGACAAACCCGTGACAAACACAAGGGGTTAAATCCCTGTTATTTCATTACCTATTATCAGAAATCGAACTTGTGACAAACCCTATTTTTTAGACTATATCTACCTTTTAGTAGACAAGTCATTCCCACTCAATAGCACCTGTGGAAAAAATTAAGTGGTGGACAGGGATTTGTCCCCCTATTTTATCACGGGGAACAGACGGGGAACTTACTCTTCAAATCCCTGTCACCTTGGCACTTGAATTCCTACTTGGAACATTCGGGGAACAAGCATTTTGAGTGGTGGACTGGGTTTTACTGCCCTTAACTATTCCCACTCAATAGTTCCTGGAGGTTTACTTGTTATATCCAAAACTACTCTATTAACTCCCTTGACTTCGTTAACTATCCGGTTCGAAATTTTCTCTAAGACTTCATACGGTAAGCGACACCAATCAGCGGTCATTCCATCCTCACTAGAAACACAACGAACAACAATTGGCCACTCATAAGTTCTTTGATCTCCCATTACTCCAACTGAATACACGGGCAACAAGACAGCAAAAGCCTGCCAAATATCATTATATAAACCAGCATTGTTCACCTCCTCTCTAACGATTAAATCTGCATCCCTTAAACAATTTAGTTTCTCATGATTAACTTCTCCTAAAATTCTTATAGCTAATCCTGGACCTGGGAATGGATGTCTTCGAACAATCTCATCCGGCAATCCAAGCGATTTACCTACTTTTCTGACTTCATCTTTAAATAAACGTCTCAATGGCTCTACCAATTTAAATTGCAAATCTTTTGGCAAGCCTCCTACATTATGATGACTTTTGATTTTAACCGCTATTCGTTCGCCAGTTTTTGGATCAATATTTGTTCCAGAACTTTCAATTACATCTGGATAAAGCGTACCTTGAGCCAAGTAATCAAAAGGACCCAAACGAATACTCTCTTCTTCAAAAACCCTAATAAATTCTCTACCTATAATTTTACGCTTTTGCTCAGGATCAGTTACTCCTTTTAATTGTGAAATAAATCTTTCTCTGGCATTGATATATTCAACATTAATTTTGAACTTTTCATCAAAAAAAGACATTAAAAATTCTGGCTCACCTTTTCTCATAAAACCTTGATCAATAAACATGCACGTCAATTGAGGTCCTATTGCTTTGTTTAATAAAAATGCAAGAGTTGATGAATCAACACCACCAGATAGAGCCAATAAAACTTTTTTATCGCCTACCTGTTCTTTTACTTGAGAAACAGCTTCATCTATAAATAAATTTGTTGTCCAATCTGGCTCACAAGAGCAAATACGATATACAAAATTTCTTATTAAAACCATTCCATGAGTCGAATGAACAACTTCGGGATGAAATTGCACTCCATAAAAGCTCTTATCGTGCAAAGCAATAGCTGCCTCTGAAGTATTTGAAGTATGAGCTAATCTGACAAATCCCTTAGGTAATTTCTGAACTGAATCTCCATGACTCATCCACATTGTTGATCCACTAATAACGTTAGTTAATAACGCTGATGGATCATCAACATCTAAAGGGGCCTTTCCATATTCAGCTTTCCCAGTAGCAGGTTTTACAGATCCTCCTAGCGCATGAACCATTAACTGCATTCCATAACAAACACCAAGAACAGGGATACCTAAATTAAAAATCTCTGGATCACAATATGGAGCACCTTCTTCATAAACAGATCCCGGGCCTCCGCTTAAAATAATTCCCTTAGGCTTGAGAGAACGTAATTGCTCAGCAGATGTTGTGTAACTCATAACTAATGAATAAACCTCTGTCTCTCTAATCCTTCGGGCAATTAATTCTGAATATTGAGAACCAAAATCGAGAATTACGATTGCTGGGTTACGTTTTTCAACTGAAATCATTGAAGCCATATCAACCTGATGAATCCTTATGAAACATTCTTATCAAATAGACTAATTAAGAGAATAGGAATATGCCTATCGCTTAAGAATTAACCCAAAAGAATTAATCTGTTTTAACCCTTCAAAACCAGCCCAACGTATTTGTCTTTTACGATCAAATAAAACAGATCCTATTTCCATCGATGAAGATAAGTATCTATTCACATAGCTTCGGCTTTTAATTTCAATTTCTTTGGCCATCCTGCTCCAAATCAACGACACAACCTCTGGGTTACTAACTTCAAGGGTTAATAAAGCATTTTCCACCGATGTTGATTTACTTATTAACTCAATCAAATCAAATGAGATTCCCTCTCTGACTGCAAGTGAAGTGAGAATTTCGATCCTTCCATCGGCAAGATGATGATGTGTATGAAAAACGCCACCAGAAAGTTTTATAAGTTTTCCATGATACCCAAATAATAAAAGTTTCTTGACTCCATTTTCTGCAGCAGCAACAAGAAGAGGACCTAACCAATTCCCCGTTTTAATAATTTGATTAGCTGGAAGTCCATATTTCATTGCTAAATCCATTCCATTTTCACCAATTACAAAAGTCAAACATCCATCAAATATTGCTTCAGAGCATTTATGCTTCAAAATCTCTTTACAGTCTTTCAACTGATCAGGAGACGCACTAATTTGAACCTCCGCCTGTGTCCCAATAAGGGACAATCCATCTACAACTCCAAAGGCTTCATTGCTTGTCTTTAATGCACGGTCTTTCCCTTCAGGTAAAATGATTTCTACTTTAATTACACTATCTTTAGGCAATAGGGAGTAAAGGTTCATAGATAGCAAATCACGCGCAAACTGAGATATGCATGGCTGACCTGATCCTTGATATTTGCCTAGTCCATAACCTGCATGGAAATCAAGCCAATTGGGAAAACCATCTTCAACTTTCTTTTTAGATAGAGAACTCGCTTTACTAAATTGAACATAAGCCCAGATTTCTAATCCTCTTGTTACGTCAAGAGACAATCCAGACTGACAGCAAGTTACTGCTAAAGATCTATCACCCTTATCAAGTAAAGCAGAAGAGCAAATAGGTACGTTAATCGATTCTTCTTTATTTGGTAAATCAATTCTCTCATTATCCAAAAATTTATTGCCAAGAAGAGTTTTTGTTGCTGACTTTGCAGCCGCAACCACCCAAACGGGCAGAGTAAATTGATTCAAATCATTGGAAGAGCTGACGATAGAGGAAATTCCCTAAACAATTTTTTAAAATAATAGTAATCTAGATTTAAATAAGTAAATGCAAGACAAACTCAATCTAATGATTCCTGGACCGACACCGGTACCAGCAAATGTTTTGAGTTCTATGAGCAAACACCCCATTGGTCATAGAAGTGGAGATTTTCAAAAAATTGTTCAAAAAACAACTGAACAACTCAAATGGCTTCACCAAACAACTGCAGACGTCCTAACAATTACAGGAAGTGGAACAGCTGCAATGGAGGCAGGAATAATTAATACATTAAGCAAAGGTGATCAAGTCATTTGCGGCGATAATGGAAAATTTGGTGAAAGATGGGTAAAAGTAGCAAAAGCATATGGATTAGACGTAAAAGTAGTCAAAGCTGATTGGGGAACCCCTCTTGATCCAAATCAATTCAAGAGGATTCTTGAAGAAGACACTAATAAAAAAATTAAAGCAGTTATTTTAACTCACTCAGAAACTTCAACAGGCGTGATTAATGATCTCAAATCAATTAATAATCAAGTAAAAAATCATAGTCAAGCTATTACAATTGCAGATTGTGTAACCAGTCTTGGTGCATGCAACATCCCAATGGATGAATGGGGAATAGATGTAATAGCTTCTGGCTCTCAAAAAGGTTACATGATTCCACCTGGCCTTAGCTTTGTTGCCATGAGCAAAAGAGCATGGGAAGCAAATAATCAATCTGATTTACCAAAATTTTATTTAGATCTAAAACAATATTTAAAGACAGTTAATCAAAATAGTAATCCTTTTACGCCTGCAATAAATTTATACTTTGCTTTAGAAGCTTCACTAACAATAATGCAAAAAGAAGGATTAAATAATATATTTGCGCGTCATTCTCGTCATCAAAAAGCAACTCAAGAAGGAATCAAAGCAATGGGTTTGAAGTTATTTACAAAAGAAAATTTTGGAAGTCCAGCAATAACAGCTGTTAAACCTGAGAATATCGACGCTGAAAGTATAAGAAAAGCAATAAAAAATGACTTCGACATACTCCTTGCTGGAGGTCAAGATCATTTAAAAGGAAAAATTTTTAGAATTGGTCATTTGGGATTTGTTAATGATAGAGATATCATCAGTGTCATATCAGCTTTAGAAAGCACTCTTGATAAAATGGGCAAACTAAACGTCCCGATTGGTCAAGGAATTGCAAAAACAATTTCAGTGCTAAATAACGAATAATATTTAAAAGATCAATAAATAACTTTATTGTTTTGATTAGATGAAGCGCTTGAATGGCTTTCCACAAGTTTTTATCTCATTATCAAAATCAAACCAGCACATGATTATGAATTTCCTTTCTGAGGATACTCAGATATATTTTTAAAGGAATGCTAACCTGTTTTAAAAATGCCTTTTTTCTCTTGAACTGCATTCATTATTATTTTTGTAGACACAAAAATATTGTTGAATTACTATAAAAGAAAGATAGATGTTAAAGTCACATTAAAAATCAAAATCAAAAGTAGAAATCTAATTCAATATTTTTTATATACAATTTTCCCAAAGTCAATATCGTAAAATTTATAAGATAAAATAAAAAACTAATACTAACTTACGCTAGACAGAAGCAAAAAAAATAGATAATTTATATTTGATAATTTTCTTAAAATCATGCCATTTGGGATAAAGCTGAACTTTTTACCAATTTCAATAATTTGTTTAGTCTGCGGCAACACTCTAGGATTAAAAATTAACGCAGCGGTCACAAATGGAGCAGATATATATTGCTTTATGAGGAACGGGGGGAACACTCATGAACCAAGCTGGCAAGCAGCCTATCAATTCATAAAAAATAAGAAACAAGGTTTATTCAAAACTTCTCCAAAACAAGCTGCATCATTTATTATTGAAGAAGTGGTTCAAGATCCAACAAAATATGAAGATTGCATTAATTATTTAGGCGACCTATACACGGGTGAATCTAGTTCTATTGGAGTTAAAAACAATAAAGAATTTGAAAATGAAGTGAATTCTTCAACTGATAGTGAAGAGAAAACTCCTAAAGGAAAATATATAGATCGTTATAGTTATTAATTTAATTTATATAGTTATAAAAATTTTGGATCTAATTCCAAGACAATTCAAAAAAAAATCTTATAAAATTTAAAAAAGCATATTCCGATACATTGACTTATCGGTCTATCAAGGCAAAATTCACCTAGCTAAATTCTAAATATGCACATTAGGGATGCGGTTTTCTTAGAAGATCTCTGCCCAAAGCTACGTGACCGAAGATGGCGAAAATCGCTACATGAATTTACAAGTAATAGCTGCATTTATTGCGGGAAAAATTCAGAATCAATTGATCATGTTTTACCTAGAAGTCGAGGTGGATTAAGCATTACCGAAAATTGTGTGCCTGCCTGCCTCTCATGTAATGGAAGCAAAACAGATAATGATGCTTTTGAGTGGTATAGAAAGCAACGTTTTTACGACCCAAGACGCTCTATGGCAATAAGAGCTTGGACGGAAGGAGACATACGTTTAGCTTTAAGACTTCTAAAATGGGCTAAGCCTAAGAAGAATGAGAGTCTTAAAAGCTCAAAATCGAAATTAAATGACGATTTTTCTTGGCAAACAGCTTAAAAGTCTACCAAACTTGACAAGCGACAGAAGAATTATATTTTTCACAAATCGAAGCCAAGCTAGAGGGTTTTTCAGGGACAAGGGAGATACATAAAAGAAAGCAAATTGAGGCAAGTAAAGGTTTTATAATGATCTGATTCTTGTCTTGTTCACGTATTCTTCTATGGCCCCTTAATTTCCTAGCGCCATTAGCGGAATTGAGACTAGGCTTTAAACTTGAAGCAATCATTGCTAAATAATTAACATAATACATTTGTACTAATGATTCAAGATATTGTCAAGCAATCTAAGGCTCTTCCGCCTAAATCAAAATTAATCATATTTGGAGGTGGATTTAGTGGTCAAAGAATCGCAAGCGTAGGAAGATATTTAGGAGCAAAAGTTTTATGCAGCAGGAGAAAGGAGAGAAGCAAGGGAGCTGATTTTATATTTAACACCGATCAAAAATTGTCTAGTGAAATTTTGGACGGAGCAACTCATGTCTTGAGTTGTATACCTCCTTTGTTAAGTGGAGAAGATCCTGTACTTTTAAAACTTAAAAATCAATTAATAAATTCAAAAAAAATAAAATGGGTGGGTTATCTTTCAACTACTGGTGTATATGGAGATTCAAGAGGGAACTGGGTCGATGAGAATACGACTCCCAACCCACGACAGGAAAGAAGTATTCGTAGATTATCTTGTGAAAAACAATGGTTAGACACAAAGCTTCCCATTCAAATACTGAGATTGCCAGGAATTTATGGACCTGGAAGGTCTGCATTTGAAAGCCTGCTAAAAGGTACAACAAAAATGATCGATAAACCCGGTCAAGTTTTTTCAAGAATTCATGTCGATGACATAGCTGGATCTGTCTTCTTCTTAATTAATCTCTATTTTCAAGGGAAGACCCCATTAATAGTGAATGTAGCCGATAACTTACCAGCAAATAATCTGGACGTGCTTAATTTCGCAGCAAAAATAGCCAAGAAATCTCTACCATCATCAGTACCTTTTGAAATTGCTCAAAAAACTATGAGTCCAATGGCAATATCTTTTTGGCAGGAGAATAGAAAAGTTGATAACAAGTTATTATGTAAAAAACTTGGCTATTCTCTAATTTATCCTGATTTTAAATCTGGGTTAAAAAATTGTTTCTCACAATTACAAATTAAGTTATAGTCTTTATTTTTCAAATTATCATTAATCAATGTATTTTAAAAGTCATTTGAGTTTATGGATAATTAAAGTCAAATTAAATAAATCAAACATAATACAAAACTTATTCCAATCTGTTCGGAGACAGGCATTGCTAAAAACTTAGCTAAAAAATCAAATTCCAAAAAAAGTATCTTAAATGAGAAAATCTCAAACTGCAAAAGAAAAGAAAACTACTCTTATTATCTCATTAGGAGATCCTGCAGGAATAGGAACTGAAATAACATTAAAAGCTCTTGGCTCTAAGAGCTTAAATAAAAATATAAAGCCTTTACTTGTAGGATGCAAAGATAATATTCATGACACCTATTCAAAGTTAATTAAACACGGAATAGATAATATTCCAGATCCGAACAAACTTGATATTATTGATATCCCTTTAGACAATAAAGTTACTCCAGGAAAAGTTGACGAATATTCTGGATCATCAAGCTTTAAATGGCTTGTGAATGCAACTAATATACTTTTAGAAGGAAAAGCTACTGCTCTAGTAACAGCACCTATTTCTAAAATTGCCTGGCACAAAGCTGGTCACAAATTTGCAGGGCAAACTGAATTATTAGGTAAATTAACTAATAAAAAAACATCCATGCTTTTTACTGCTATTTCACCAAATAATGGATGGAGATTTAATACTTTATTAGCTACGACACATATACCACTTAATAAAATCAATAATACTTTAACAAAAGCATTGATCAGACATAAATTAGATACCTTATTGAGTTTCTGTCTTAAGTTCAAAGACAAGCCAATAATACAAATAGCCGGTCTAAATCCACATGCTGGGGAAGAAGGCAAAATTGGAACAGAAGAACAAAATTTAATTATTCCTATTTTAAATGAATGGAAATTAGATAATCCAAACATCACAATTATTGGGCCTATACCTCCAGACACGTGTTGGGTTTCATCAGGAAATGCATGGAATAATGCCTCAAGTCAAAATAATGCACCTGACGGAATACTCGCTTTATATCACGATCAAGGTCTGATACCTGTCAAGCTAATTGCATTTGATGAAGCTGTGAACACAACTCTTGGGTTGCCTTTTGTGAGAACATCACCCGATCATGGGACTGCTCTTGATATTGCGGGAAAGTTCAAGGCAAGAGAAAAAAGTATGCTTGCTGCAATGAATAATGCTTGGCTGCTTTCTCAATAAGTAAAAACGTTTATACAGATTTTAATCTCATTAAAACTTGACCAAACTCGACTGGTGTTCCATTCTCTACAAGAATTTCAATAACTTCGCCACTTACCTCTGATTCTAATTCGTTCATTAATTTCATTGCCTCAAGAATACAAACAGCTTGCCCCACATTAATTCTCGATCCAATCTCTACGAAGGGGGGCTCTTCTGGGCCTGGCGCGCGATAAAAGGTGCCGACCATTGGAGCAGTTACTTCAACCAAGTCAGAGCGCGATCCTGGCACCGAAGGAGGGGGGGTGCTAGGTACAGGCGAAGCCTCAATTTTAGATTGAGGTGGTGAACCAATATCTTCTGAAGCAATTTTCCTATTAGAAGCTATTAAATCTGAAGAAGTCCCAAGATTACGTTTAACTTCCAAGCAAAAGTCTTCTCCCTCAAGTCGAAACTCTTGAATATCACTCTCAGCTAAAGTTGCCAACAAGCGATGAAGCTCTTCATGGTCAAGATTCATAGTCATTGTGTTTCTCGGCCTAGATAACTATCATTTCGAGTATCAACTCGAATTTTCTCACCAATTGAAATAAATAATGGGACCATTACTTGGGCTCCTGTCTCCAAAATTGCAGGCTTTGTGCCTCCAGAAGCAGTGTCACCTTTAACGCCAGGATCAGTTTCTTTTATTTCTAAAACAACTGAGTTGGGCAATTCCACTTCAAGAGGTTTTTCATTCCAAGAGACTACATTAACCTCCATCCCTTCCTTTAGGTATTTCCTACTTTCACCGATTTGTTTAGCTGTTAGACGCGTTTCTT
Organism: Prochlorococcus sp. AG-311-J23; assembly: GCA_003284375.1. Taxonomy (GTDB): domain Bacteria; phylum Cyanobacteriota; class Cyanobacteriia; order PCC-6307; family Cyanobiaceae; genus Prochlorococcus_B. Next base: position 1,498 of record QBVL01000010.1, on the reverse strand, counting down.
CATAAGAAGTCATATCCATAAAGACGAAATCATCTCCGTCCATATAAGTGTGTTGCAACTTTGATTTCTCCAAAAGAGCTTGTGGAACCATTTCCCCAGCTCTAAAAGTCTTTTCAACGACACTACCGCTCACCACAGCCTTCAATTTCGTCCTAACGAACGCAGAACCCTTGCCAGGCTTGACATGTAGAAATTCAATCACACGCCAAACTGCACCGTCTAACTCGATAGTAGTGCCAGTGCGAAAGTCGTTACTTGAAATCATTCACACAAAAGATACCAATCGATCATAAGTCTGTGCCAAAGTCATGCAAAACATAGAATTAACATGGCGAAAAAGATTTGCATTCTTTCCCTGATAGCAATCCTATTTTCTTTAAGCTCTCCATGGATTGACCCTGTATTCGCAAGCCTTCCTAATGGTAATCGATTGAAAGATCCATACGCAATATTAAGAAATTCTTTACCGATTGACCAAAAAGAATTACGTGAATTACAAAACAAACTAGAAGATACCAGCGAAGATCTTCGAGGTAGTAGATGGTCAGCTATCAACAAAGCCACTTCAAGAAGTCAATTCTTAGTCAGCAACAAAAAAAGTCAAATTCTTGATTCAATACCAGAAGAAAATAAAGAAAACGCGACTAATCTGCTTTCTAATTTAAAAGAAGAGCTTGATAAATTAGGACAAATAGCGAACGAAAAAGATAAAGTCTCTTTTCTTGACGTAAGACGTCAAAGTTTAAAAACAATTGATGATATAGAATCTCTTCTAATCACAAAAAAATTTCCATATAAAATTCCCACTGAATATAATAATTTACCAAGACTTTTAGGGAGAGCAAACGTAGAAATAAAAACGTCAAAAGGAAATATGAATGCAATTATTGATGGTTACAATGCTCCTTTGACAGCTGGTGCATTTATAGACCTTTCAATGAAAGGTTTCTACGATGGTTTACCAATAAATAGAGCTGAAGAGTTTTTTATTCTTCAAACTGGTGATCCTAAAGGAGAAACGAATGGATATATAGATCCTGATAATAATGAGTTGAGAAGAGTTCCATTAGAGATAAGAACATCTGGCTTGGAAGATACACTTTATGGAGAAACTTTTGAAGACGTTGGTCTTTATACTGAGACTCCAGTACTACCATTTGCAACTTTAGGAACTCTTGGATGGGCTCACTCTGATAAAGATTTAAATGACGGTTCATCGCAGTTTTTCTTCTTTTTATATGAAGCTGAATTAAATCCAGCTGGACGTAATCTTATTGATGGAAGAAACGCAGCTTTTGGATACGTAATAGAAGGTTCAGAAATATTAAATAAACTTGGAGTAGATGATAAAATTATCTCGATTACAGTATTAAATGGTTCGGAAAATCTAAAACTTAAAGCTTAAATTTTAAATAAAGTGACAACTACTATTAAAGATTTGGGTGAAATAGAATTACTAAATCGTTTAAAAAAATTTATGCGCTGTGGACAAATAGAT
>QBVL01000009.1 GCA_003284375.1 Prochlorococcus sp. AG-311-J23 | reverse complement strand
CTGATATATCAGCCTTGTAATAGGAAACAGTAGTAATTAGTTTCCAATTCGATGTGTTGGGGCAGTATAGAGGGTAATTTCCAAAAAAATCTGACAGATATCCGAATTGCTATTGCTGGGGATTTACATGGCTCATGGAGTCAGGATGATCTAGATCTGATTTTGGAACTGAATCCTGATGGTATTTTATTTGTTGGCGATTTGTCAGATGGTGATTTAAGAATTGTTCGGGGTATAAATAAAATTTCTATCCCCACTTCTGTCGTACTTGGAAATCATGATAGAGGTAGAGACGGATCTGGTAATGTTTTGCAAGCCCAGTTGGATTTGTTAGGTGAAAAGAATTGTTCATGGGATTTATCGAAATGGACATTGAATGAACTTTCTGTTGTTGGAGCTAGGCCTTGCAGTGGTGGGGGAGGGTTTTTCTTAACACCAGAAGTTAAATCTGTATTCGGGGAGGTGAGCCTTGATGAATCTGTATTTAGGATTGTTTCTGCCGCCAAGGCTGCACCATTAGATGTTCCTTTATTAATACTTGCTCATTCTGGACCAGTAGGTCTTGGATCAGAGGCTTCTAGTCTATGTGGCAGGGATTGGAAATTGCCCTCAATGGATTGGGGCGATAAAGATCTTGGTATCGCAATTGATCAAATTCGTAAATTTAGAGTTCCAGAATTAGTCGTTTTTGGCCACACTCATCATCAATTAAGAATTGGGGGGAATCGAACTAGAAAAACTTTTGCTCAAGATCTATGGGGGACTTCATATTTAAATGCAGCGTGTGTTCCAAGAAGAGGTGTTGATTCTGCAGGTGAGAATTTGTGTCATTTTTCTTGGGTTGAGTTCTCAGATAACAAGCTTGTTCATGTTTCCCACAGATGGTTTAGGAATGATGCATCAATTGCATATAAAGAAATTTTATTAAACCAAGAAAACTAGTATTCACTATATTTTAATTTCTCGATACCCAATTGACTTCAACTTTGCTTGTTTAAATCAGGATTCTTAAATTTTCGTTCTGCAATCAAATAAGCACCAACTGCAGATCCTATAAATCCCAAAATATTTCTCATTAAAGGCAAAATGTCATTGGTTCTTGTTACCACAGGTGCAATGCCAAAAATTCCAAATAGCATTATCCAAAGCGGAGAAAGGAGCAAAAGCCATCCTATTGAAAATGATTCATTTTCTTTTCTTGGCGAAGCTGCGAAACCTGCAATAACCCCTCCCAACAAAGAGGTTAATAAAGTCCATTGCCATTGTTCCTGGGGTAAGCCGGGTACAACTTCACAACCACCACGGTCTAAGCAGGTCTCCACCGCTTGTATTGAAGCTAATATTGCCCCGTCCTCTCCGTTATCTCTTACATAAAATTGGTTCCCAAACCTAGTTTGTAATTCCACCCAAAATATTCTGGGCATAAGTGCAAAGTATGCATCTCCCACATTAAAACTTAGTAAATTCCCTCCTCTTGGATCTGCGATTATAAGCAAACTTGTCTCATCAAGGTTCCAATAGTCCTTCACTGCTAAACCAGGGGTTTTCTCGTATTGTGATAAAACTCTTATTTTCCACCCAGTTTCTTGTTCATACGAATTTAGTGAATTCTCCAAGTCTAATCTTTGTTTCTCACTTAGAGTTTTTGCAAGATCGATGATGGGTGTTTGCTCTTTTGGTAATAATTCAGGATTATCATATGCATATGCGCTTCCGCCCATAGAAAACATAATGACTAGTCCTAGACAAAAAATTATGGCTCTCTTAAATAATTTCTTCAGCATGTGCTTGATTTTCTCTGAAGCTATTCTCCATCATGATTGACCCGACCGCGAGATGTCCTCAATGGTTAATTGATCGCATTGGAGATAATGGCGGTTCAATTAGTTTCTACAAATATATGGATTTAGTTTTAAATGATCCAGAAAATGGATTTTATTCAACTGGAAAATTAAATATTGGCAATAATGGAGACTTTTGTACTTCACCATCTTTGAGTAATGATTTCGCACGTTTATTAGCTATTCAAGTAGTTGATTGGCTTCTTGATCTAGAAAAATCAGGAATAGATTCGGAATTGTTTTCTATTATTGAGATTGGTCCGGGAGAAGGGACTTTATTAAGAGATTTGATAGCGGCTATTGCTGAAATTGCACCTGCTTTAACAAATAAAATTGAGCTTATTCTCGTTGAATTAAATGAAGGAATGAGAAGACGACAAAAAAAAATAGTTAATAATGTGGATGGTATTAATTATCGCTGGAGTAACATCGATGATCTAATCTTAAGCCCAGTCACTGGAGTAGTTATTGCTAATGAGGTTTTGGATGCATTCCCCGTTGAGAGATTGGTTTTTTGCAATAATAATGTTTTTAGGCAGGGAGTTTCTTTGAAAAAAATAAATAATGAATATTTTTTGGAGTTAATTGATCTCAAACCCACCTCTGAAATTATTAAATTTTTGAAAGAATCTAATAGTCTTTTAAAGATTGACTTTCCACCAAAGGATATTTGTAATAGATGGGTCACAGAATGGCATTGTGATCTGCCGAGTTGGTTTAGGAAATTGTCTAAGGTTTTAATTAATGGCTCATTATTAGTTGTCGATTATGCGATGGAATCGAAGCGCTACTACAACGCAATGAGAAAAGACGGTACTCTTATTTCCTATAGAAATCAGGAAGCAAATTCTAATTTTTTAAAAGATGCTGGCTTGTGTGATTTGACAGCACATTTATGTATCGAATCAACCATTAATTATGCTCTTACTAACGGATGGAAGTTTATGGGTGAAACCAGGCAGGGTCAAGCTCTTTTGGCCTTAGGACTTTCAAACTTTCTTTATTCTCTTCAAAAAACAAGTAGTAATGATCTATCAGCAGCATTAAATCGCAGAGAGTCATTATTGAGACTAGTTGATCCAATGGGACTGGGGGACTTTAGGTGGTTGGCTTTTCAGAAGGATAATAGTGATAATTTACTTTTCGGAAATCGTTTTCTTGAAGAGCCAATTAGCTAATCTTTTGCAAGCATTCACGTATTTCTTTATTAGAGATATTATTGAATAATTTTACATCACCAATTTTCAAGGGCATAACGAAGCTTACCTTGCCGTTTTTAACTTTCTTATCTCCTTGAAGTGAGCTTAAAACACTTTCTATTTCAAGCTTGGGCCAGTTAGAGGGTAAACCTGCTTTCTCTATTAATCGTTTCTGCCTTTTTGCGTCAACCTCTTCCCATAGACCCCTCTGAGCTGCTAACTGGCCAACTGCAACCATCCCCATTGCCACTGCCTCACCATGAAGCCATTTCCCATAACCACAAAGATTTTCTATTACGTGACCAAATGTGTGACCATAATTTAAAAATGCTCTAACTCCACTTTCCTTCTCATCTTTAATAACAATTTCTGCTTTAGATTTAGCAGAACGCTTAATTATCTCTATCAGTAGTTTTTCTTTTATATTTGAAAGTTCAGAAATATTTTCTTGCCTCTCTAGAAGATCGAATAGTTCTAAGTCTGATATAACTCCGTACTTTATTATTTCAGCCATACCTGCTTTGAACTCTCGAGGAGGGAGAGTTAATAATGTTTTAGGGTCTATTAAGACCAATTTAGGTTGATGAAAAGCACCTATAAGATTTTTACCTTTCGAATGATTTATGCCTGTTTTACCACCAATAGAAGCATCAACCATGGCAAGTAATGTTGTGGGAATTTGGACTACATTAATTCCACGTAACCATGTTGCAGCTGCAAAGCCAGTCATGTCTCCAATTACGCCACCTCCAAGGGCTATCATTAATGATCCTCTCTCTAACCTCGCTTCATATGCCGCATTGTGGATTAAATCTATTGAGGATTGATTTTTTTGGTCTTCTCCTGCTTTGATTATTAAAAGCTTTGGGTTGAATTTATTTTTAATCAGACTTTTAATTATGCAATCACCATAGTGATCAGAGACTTCCTTGTTAGATACGACTAATACTTTTAGTCCTTCCTTAAAACCAAGATTAATTAGCTCATCTCCTATGCCTTCAAGAATACTTTTTCCAACAACTATTTCGTATGGGTTGCTGGTTAGAGAGACTTTAATATGGTGGCTATCTTTATTCACTGTTGTGAGGGGATAAATTTTTTGATGCTTTATTACCTTAAATCATCAAAATATAGAAGTAATTATATGGTTGACGAACACATTTCATAAGCAAATGATATGTATTCGTATACGTTCATTATTTATTCTGGAATCAAATGGAGGGATATTTTTTAGGTTGTGAATCAAGGATGTTTTTATTAAAATCAGATTTTCATATATTATTTTATTTGTTTATTCGCAATTTTTTTGTTTGTATTGCTAAGTCAAAGCTCTAAAAATGAGGTCTTTAACTAAATGATTGGGGTCGTGGGTGGAGGACAGCTTGCAATGCTTTTGATTGAAGCTGGAAAGAAAAGAGATATTGATGTCGTTGTTCAGACGGCGGCTAAAACTGATCCTGCTGCTAAAAAGACAAATCACGTCATTTTGCATGATCCTACAAATCCAGTGGGGACAAAACTTCTTGCAGAAAAGACTAGCTTGATTACTTTTGAGAATGAATGGGTTGATATCTCAAGTTTACTTTCACTTGAAAATAATGGAGTATCTTTTGTCCCTAGACTTCAATCCATAAAACCTTTAATTAATAAAATAACTCAAAGAGAGTTATTAAATAGTCTTGATATTCCTTGCCCTGATTGGATGCCTATACCATTAAAAAAATCATCAGAAATTGATCTTCCTGAAGATTGGGGATTTCCTTTAATGGCAAAAGCTGCCAAAGGTGGATATGACGGAAAAGGAACTAAGATAATTAAAAATCTAAAGCAATTTCAAGAATTTCTAGTAATTGAAAGAGAAGAGCAATGGATGTTAGAGAAATGGATCTCATTTGATAAGGAATTATCCATTGTTTCTAGTAGGGATTCAAAAGGAGTTGTTCGTAGCTTGCCAATTGTAGAGACACATCAAACTAAACAAGTATGCGACTGGGTTCTTGCTCCAGCTGATATTAATCATGATGTTGATCTTATGGTTAGAAATATCGTAGCTTCGTTGCTTGCTGAGTTGGAATATGTTGGAGTTATTGCTATTGAATTTTTCTATGGATCCGAAGGATTACTTGTAAATGAGATAGCTCCAAGAACTCATAATTCTGGTCATTTTTCTATTGATGCTTGTAGCAGCAGTCAGTTTGATCAACAAATTTGTATCACCTCTGGTATTGATGTTCCCATGCCTGAAATGCTTGTTAATGGTGCTTTAATGGCAAACTTGCTTGGTTTGCAAAGTAACTATCCAACATCTCTTATCCAAAGATTGGATGATTTGAGGAGTATTCCTGGCTTGAATGTTCATTGGTATGAAAAAGAGAAAGAAAAAAAAGGCAGGAAGCTTGGTCACGTTACTTATCTCTTGAATAATAAGGACGCTTTGTCTAGACAAAAAGAAGCATTAGATGTTTTACAAACCATACGTTCAATTTGGCCTACCTCTTGATAATATTTCTTTTAGATTGTTCAAGTACTACTTTGTTGGTATTGGCCTTCTCAAGTGCTCTGATCTGACTCTTTTTCGATTTGGGGAAGCTGTCGTGAAAGTGACGTATACCAGCTTGTTCTGGAAACGAAGCTCCACTTTGATTCCCCCTCTGGTTATTCCAGGTCGATGCTTCTTGGGCCTTACGGCAAAGCGGTACTTACTCTCAATTAGTGGGTTTAATTAAAATATTAGTTTTAAATAATTTAATTCTTATTTTTATAGGGTTTTGGAGCTTGCATTTTTCACTTTGCAAACAATAGATCTCAAGAAGTTAATCCTTTAGATTTGCGGACCTTTCTAAGTAACTCATGATCTTCTCTTGCTCTTTTATCTAGAATGGCTATATCTTCTCTGGCTTTTTTATCAACTTTTTGAATATCTTCCCTTGCTCTTTGGTCCAGTAGTGCAACATCTTTTCTTGCTCTTTGATCGATGTTCTCAAGATCTGCTCTTGCTCGTTGATCAACATTCTCTAAATCGATTTTTGCTCTTTCAACCATGCTTGTCATTGAGTCCACCATCATTGATAAAGCTGCAGGAACTTGTTTCCCCGAAGATGAAAAAGAGGACTGGTTATTAAGATTAATACTAGTGTTTGCTTGATTCAGAGCCATAGGTTTAATTAAAACAGGCTTTTAATAGTTAGAAGCCATTTCCTTTATATTTCTATTATCTCCTTTTATTAGCCCAATTAATCAAAATTTCATGAACAAAAACGAGATGTAATAGAGAGTAAATGCTTTTGCTTAAAAAGTTCATTATAAATCATTGAGTTTTTTTCAAACATTGATGAGATGTCATGTTTAGAACCATTAATTTAAGTTATCAAAAAAACGAAATCAATAGTATTTCCCTTTTGGATAAAGTCTAGCTATCTTCTGCTTTTGAATTTCTCTCTCTAAATTTTTTCTTTTTCGATCCTTGTACGAAGCATCATCTTCATTAAGCCTAAAAAAGACAAAATAGAACATAATAAACGTAAAAATAAATCCAACTAATAGTACCCAAAAGCCAATCAAACCTGTAGGAGATAAGTAATTAATGTCAAAAGAACTATTATTCATTTTTTACTCAAATGCATAGGCTCTTATATTACCCACAATATGTAGGAAATAAATGAGAAGCTTCCTTTTTTATAAGCCTGATTTCTGGCTTTGAACTGATATTGATTTATTTGGCTCAATAAGAGTTTTTACGCATTAACACATAGTAAAAATTAATTAAAATAATTTATATTATTTTTGATTTGTCAAATGGAAGGAACTCATAACTATGCTATGAACCTTATAGTTCCATTAATGGGTATTGCTCCATTACTAATGCTCTTTATATTGAAAGGAGAGAAAAAATCAAAGGTTGCAAAGACTTGGACAAGATCTACAAACTAGAAAAAAAAGAATAAAACTTTATTCCTTTTGAACAAAAAGTACTTTTTAAAAATTCAAATTAATAAACCTATTTATGTGCAAATAATTATTTTATGAAATTATATTTTTTAGTCTAAACATAATTCATACTTAATTACTTCCTGATTTACAATATTTTGATTGAAACATTGTAAATCAAGAAAGAATTTTAAAAATGTCAAAGTAGATGATCTAGTGAATGCTCTAATAAAGGTGTGTTCGGTTATCACACACATTATTGATCTTTTTTGGCTATATTTTAAAGATTAAGACTTAATACTGTTTTAACCAATTTATTTCAATTTTTGTTTATTTAGCAATGCAAAAAACGGAAACTCAACAATTTTCAAAATTTTTTCTTAAAGATCTTAAAACTAAAAATCAAAGTTGTAATAATAAAAAATCTGATATTGAAAAATGGAGCTTTTCTTCAACTGATTAATTAGTTCTTTCTTCTAGACTTGTCCTTATCAGACCTATTTTAAAAAATTTATAATAGTTTTAGCTATAAAATTTTTATGTTGTTAAGACTAATTTCTTTCTAATAGTTGTTAATAATTTCATGTAATTTATACCTACTTTATCTTGTATCGTAAAAAAAAGCTTAAGAAAAAAGAAAATGATTTAAATCATGCTATTTGTACTTTAGTTTCATTTGAGGGATATGAACAAACCCATTCAAAGAAAAACTACTCTTAAATGGAGCTCCGATGGAGAGCTCTCTTCTATTGACATGGCTAGGATTCTTGAACTTCTTGCTAATAAGGAGCTAACACAATGTGTTTTAGCGTGTGATCCCAAAAAAAAATCTTCACAGATACTATTTCAGTTAAAAGATCACTAATAAGTGAATTTACCTAAAAAAGTTTTGTTAATTTATCAATAAGTTTTATCGTTTAATAGTATGTTTAGTTACTAATGAATTTACAAATATGAAAACTGCACAAGATAGATATTTTGAATGTTTAGAAGTTTGTATTGAAGATGAGCAGGGAAAATCTTGTCGTCAAGTATGTGCACCTATATTAAATGATGATCCTTTTGATCATCCTACAGTTCCAATAATTAAGAACCATTAATTATTTAAGTTCAAAATTTTAAATTTATGTTCTCTAGACTAATAATTCATTCAAAAAGTAATCATAAATTTAAATATTTAATTTTATTGTAATCCAGTTTTTTAGTTCTGAATGGTCACTTTATTGATTGGAAGTTCTTATAAGTTAAATTATTAGCTAGAATTATCAAAATTTATTAAAACATGGATACTCCTATCACCCACATAAATTTATTCAATGCAGTTCTTGCTCTTTATGTGATTGGTTATCAGATTTCTATTTGCTCTGATTGGAGTTGGATTCCAATGAATAAGGAGGACTATCAACTTCCTTATCAAGACAAGTGGAGTAGAACTACTCAGTAAATAAATTATGTAAAATGTAATTTATAATTTTAAAATTAAATATATTTAATATTTAAGTATCTTGCAATTCAGGTGGAAATTTATTCTAATCTAAAATATATGTGTTTAATTTCGATTAAATTTATTTATGTTTGATTTAAATTTAAATACTTTGAACAACATGAAATAAACCAAATGAATATCCCCCAATAAGTATCCAACCTAGAATTGCTGAAATTATAGTAGACCTTCTGTTATGTCTTCTTATAGCATTCTCTATCATTTCATTCACATCCTCTCTGTTTATTAATTTTGTAGATTTTGGATTTGTTGAAGTCATTTGTTTTTATGTAAATTTGATGTTTGAGATTGATTAATCTCTTTTAAACGAGTTCAATTTAAGAAAGAATCTGCTTGGAAAGAAGTAGCCGTCCAACTTTATAGCTATCGATAGAGGCTATAAAAGAGTGGCTGGGGATGAAAAGTCTGATTCGTATGTAAACATTTGTTAAGACTATAATAGATTTTCTTTGAAGTTGTGTAGGTAAAATCACCTTGATTTGAATTATGGAAATACTGATTACCCATCAAAAAAGATTCTGAGATGTTTGGAATTCCAATTTTTCTAAAACTGTGGTGACATTTTCGATCTTTCCAGGTTGATTTATGTAAAGTTCAAATTATTATGTTCGAATTTGATATTTTAAGTATTAATTAATCATGCTAATAAACCTTTAGCTGTTGCAAGCACTTGCTTTCACATTTGATTTCTCAAACTGTAATAAAGTAAATATGACAAAAGAATCTCTAAAATATATTGATCATCAAACAGTAAAGCTGAAGTTTTCTTTGGCGATCTCTCCTCTTCTTTTTTGTAGAAATTAACAGATCAGTTAACATTAAAGGTCAGATTAATGATTGGGATTCAATATTAAGAGCTGGGTAAATTAGTTTGATTTTGTTGTTTTAGTTTCTTTCCTCTCTTGGTTTTCATGCTTTGGAGAGTTGATGTACACAGAGTACGTTATGTATTCTTCTCGTTATTGTCTGATTCATTCTTTTCTAAAAGCTTTCTAGTTAGAAAAGAATATGACGCTTGATGCTTTTCCTTCCATTCTTTATGCTCTTTTATCTGATTTTTTAACTTTTCTAAACTCTCTTTTTCTTCTGGATAAACCCTCTCTAAGTATTCAGGACTTAAATTTATGTTACCTTCAAATTCATAAACCATTTCCTCAAATGATTCACATAAGCCAAGTATGTCTGCCATAAAATCTTCAAATTCATCAATAGTTATTTCTTGAAGAAGCTTTTTTAATTTACTCTGGCTCGATTCCTCTGGCTCCCATTCTTTTTTTAAAACGTGAAGAAGATTAAGCTGACCGATCCTATCTAGTGTGTCCCACTTGGAGGCATCATCGGCTGAGTAAAAATAAGAGCCATCCCCGGCTTGGTAAAACTTTCCTCTTTCTTTATCCATGAATGTTAAAAGGTGAATGTATTAAATCTTCTAAAAAAGGTTTATTGCAGTAAGACATTTGAATCAATTTGTTTATAACTAAATTTTAGTTTAGTAAGATATAGAGTTTTGATTTACTTTATTTATTAGAATAGCATTGCATTACACACTTTCTATTCTTTTGATTATATTGAGTTAAAACATTATTCATGTCTACTAGAATTTAAGTATTATTTTTAATCAAAGAAATCTAATGGAAAGGGCCCAATAGTTTTAGAGTTTAATGAATTTTCATAATTTTGACAACTAATTAATATTCCCTCACCCAAACCAAATTCAACCCTAGCGTGAATTTCTCCTGTTTTTTGGTTAGCCTTTAAGAATATCGGACCATCTGAACTAGGTAATGTAATGCATTTCATTTCATCATATTTAAATTTTTCCTCTATTCTTCTTACTGCATTTATTCCTCTTTTTAATGTTGGTGACATGATCCCTATTGTTATCCAATCTGATTTATGAATTAGATGAATAAGTTGATTTAAGAGGTTTTTTGATTGTTTTTTATTTAGTTTAGGAGCAGATCTCAATTTATCAAGATCTTCTAATTTGCATATTTCAATATTTTCTGTAGACATTTAGATAGATATTTTGTTTATTTTATCAGTTGGAACAAATTTTTCTAGTAAATACTAATTTGATTATAATCGTTATATATCCTGAGTCTAATATTTTTAGATTTTTTAAAATATATATAAAGTATTAAATATATTTTACCATTACGAACCTTGAAAATATTACTTAATGAGGAATCACATCTATTGGGATTTGTATATTCGAAAATTCGATTATATTTATGGATTGCATTTAATTCCTATTAGTTAAGGTTATTAGACTCTTTTCTTCTCCTAGATTCATGCATTTGTTCTAACTCGTTATAGACATCACGCAATGTTTTCTGTATTTGATCTGAATTTTCGATAGATCCAAGTGAATTCATAGCTTTTAAAAGGCTGTCTTTCGCTTCTATCAAACCTCGACATTGTGTGCTACCCGCTTCAGAGGACATCTTTGTAAGAGCTGTTGGTATGAAATTATTATAACTATTCTTTTAAATGATGAATTTTCTTTTCAACTTTTTTAAATTATTATTTCTTTAACTTCACTTTAGATTTCCAAGCTTGACGAATCCTGCTTTTATCATTAAAAAACAAAAACAAGTGTATGTTTTTTGATGGCACAAATAGAAAATCTAGAAGGGCCTATTGGATGGCTTATAGATCCTCATAATAAATGGGCAATTAACTTTGACTTTAAAAAAAACATTAATGATAAAAATACAGCATCTTTCACAATTGATATGTGGGGAGTCCTTCCAAACGACAAACCTATGCAATTTAAAAGTAGAAGAAAGGTCACAAAGGAAGAGTCATTAAAGACATGGAAACAATTGCTCTCATCAAATTGGGTTGAATTTGATTTCGAAATGAATAAGAGTGCTTGAAAGACTTTTTAATCTAATGTGCAATATCCTTTTAACTGGTTATCATAAATTTATTTATTTATGATTTTTAAAATTGCTAAATACCTTCAATAAACTTCTCAAATTAGCTTTTATATTCTCAGCTGTAATTACTGGATGGACTTCACTTATTCTTTTATCCAATACAACATTTAATATAGAGATTAAGGAATTAGTAACTAAAATGTATTTGAATCAAAAAAACTTTATCTTTAATGTCAAGGATTTATCACTTTTATTAGTAAAAGATGCTAATGAGCGTTTTTCTGAAAAAAATCAAGGCATAATTCCATTAATTAATTCAAAATCAGATTTATAAATTGACAAAAAAAACACTTTATCTTGCCTCTCCATATGGCTTTTCTGAGCATTGGAGGCTGAAACTTTTACCTGAATTTGTTTCTAAATTGGAGTTTATGGGGGCGAATGTTCGAGAACCATTTGTTCGTAATAGTCATATAGATATTTCTACGCCTGGTTGGGCTAATAAAGTTGCTAAAACAAACTTAAACGATTTGAGGCAGTCTGATGGCTTATTCGCAATAGTTAATGGATTGCCACCTGATGAGGGAGTAATGGTTGAACTTGGAGTGGCTATTGCTTTGGGAAAACCTACATTTTTATTTAGAGATGATTTTCGTAAATGTACTGATTCTGATGAATACCCCCTTAACTTAATGATTTTCCTAGGAGTACCATATGATTCATGGAATGATTACTATTATTCTTCCTTAGATGAGCTTGATTGTAAAAAGAAAGCTATTTATAAATGGTTGAGGAAAAATATCTAATGTATATAATTTCTATTAACTAATATAGTAAAATTATTTTATATGAAAGATATTCCATTTAACGTTAATAAAATACGGATAGAAATATCTTTCAAGTCTTTTGATGAACTTCGCAAGATTTTATCTTTTTATCAGAGTAATAATCTTTATAAAATTAATATACCCTGTAAAAATAACTTAAAAAAAGATTTTCTTTTAGAGTCGATTAAAATTACTAAAGATGAGTTTCCAAATATAGATATTATTCCTCACTTTAGTATCCTCCATGAATTTAAAAGAAATAGGATTAATACTCATAATTCTTTGATTAACTTTCTGCAGGCTGCTAAATACTCAGGGTGCAGGCAAGTACTTCTTGTCTCTGGTTCTCAAAAAAGGTCGACATTAGACTCTTTATCGTCTTTATATATGCTTAGAGAAAATTCCTTTTTTATTAATCATGATATTTCTATTGGCGTAGCATTTAATCCTTATCTACCTTCCTATTTGTTTGATGATGAGATTTTAAGATTAGAAAAGAAACTTCAATCAGGTTTAGTTAGTTCAATTTGGATTCAATTTGGAACAGATTATAAACTACTCAAGAGTAGGATTGAAATACTTTCTAATATGCTCTCCGTGAATAATAATAATTCTAAAGTTGCTAAAATCAATCTATTTGGAAGTATTTTAATACCATCTAGGCAATTTCTAGCTAGATTTAAATATCGGCCATGGAAAGGTGTTTATTGTTCGGATGAGTTTTTAGAATCAGAGGAAATTGCCCGTGAAATAATTATAAATTTATTAAAGACTTATAAATTGAATGAAATCTGCCCACTAATTGAAACAAATATTTCTACGGATAAACATTTGGATCAATTAAAAAATATCCTTAATTCATAAATTGAATTTTAAGTGATCTTAAATGTATCTGAAAAGCTTTAATTTAATCCAAAAAAAATACAATAGGTATTTTAGTATTTTAGATTTTCAATAAATTGTTTTGGCTAAGATTATTTTTAAATTAAAATAGTTAATAGAGGTTGCGATGAAGTTCTTTTTTTTATAGAGACCCTCATAAAACTGAAGCAACGGTTTGTAGGGATTCATTTCCATTTTTAATATAAAATTTTTGTGAGGTTGTTATCAAGCTTTTTGCCATCAGTGATTTTAATTTCTAGAAACTGAAATTATTAGACGATGAGAAATTAATGTAAACGAATGTATGGCATTTATGACTTTTTGTAAACCCACGCTTTGTTGGATATTTGGTCTCTTTTTTCGTATTGGGACTAATGTTTAAGTGATGGCAATCTTTTTCTTTGTTTTATCAGTTCTCCTTCGACGTTAGGATTTCTAATCCTCCTCCTTGCGGTGCATGCTTTAACTAAGTTTTTTTTTGTCTGGTGTCACACGCTGTGTTCTTTTTAACGTTTTCTGTTTGAGATTGTCCATCTGATCTTCGCGGTCTAAGGAAAATTCCACTAATTTAGAGTTATACCCGTACAAAAAAATGTTTTCATCAAGGAAAAAAACAACCCAGAAGGCAATTCCTCAGGTAAATTCTTTTGCTGCGGATACCTTTTTGCTTAGAAGAGGCTCTGAGGCTACTAGGTATAAGCTTGCTGCCTTGATGATGTTTGTTGCTGGATTTGGTTTGCTAACTTTGGGTACTTGGGTTCTAAATGATTTTAATTTTTTAACTTTTACAAATTAATCCAGTAATTTGATATTCAACATACAAATAAGTTTTTAAATTATATATAATCCCATAAATACAACTACTAAACTCAAGTTATTTAATTGTTTGATTCTAAAATTTAACTAAAGTGCATTAAAGTTAATCTTTAGCTAATTTTAAATGCCGAACTCTTGGAACAAATACTATACACATTACTCGGATTGGGATGATGCTCATTGTTTCAATGTAAGAATTGAACTCAAATTTGAGGAGGAAATAAAGCGTCTTGGCTATGTTGAACAAATTAATACTGAAGATATTTTTCTAGAATTTAAAAATATCTCTAATGTTACTCTCCCTAAAACTAAAACCTATACTAAGAACAAAACTGGGGTTCTATTGTCTTTCGATGTTCCTTACGATTGGTCTATTGACACTGATTGGGAAGATAAAGCTCTTGTTCTTCTTGGGCTAAACGACGAATGGGTCATAGACTCATCAGTTGAAGACAAATAAGTTGAAAATACATGATTCTAAATCAAATTATTTAATTGCTCAATTACATTTATGAGTAAAAAATTATTGCAAGACCTTTTTGAGTTTGGTAAAACTCTTTCTCTTCTCGACTTAAGTCAATTGCTAATTCCTCACCTTCTTTAATTGCTTGCTCGTAAGGAGGTTTTGAAGGAGAATTACCTTTGTAAATCGCTGCAATCCCTAATGGGGTTGCATTCCATGCAAAATTATCTGTTTCTCCTATGAGAGGCTGATTTAAAGCTTCTTCAAGAAGATTGGATGAATTTGATTTTTGACGAATTGCTGTTGATGTCATGTTTATATTCAAGATTTCTTATAAAAAAAACTTGTTTAGTTATCCTTAGAAGAACGTATTCACTCACTTTCTAGTGCATTAGAATTTTTTTTGCGTCATTTTTGTTGATCTCTGCATCCTTTAGAATTCTGTGTCCTTTTTATTATTTCATAGCGCTAGATAGATTTTATTAAATGATTTAAAAAAAATCCTTATTATTTATCTTGTATCATTTTTTGAAACAGAATAAATTGTTTAAACTGTTCAAATAACTCTTCGTTAAAATACTCTTTGGACTTGCATAAATTATCCTCTGGATAATAGCTGTACTTTTTTGTGTCGTAAGTTATACCTTTATCTGAGATCAATTCATCAAAATCGTTATGGTTGGATGATGATTTATCTATATTATTTTCTTTGCAATAAAAGTTCTTTCCAATTAGATCATTAGATTTTTGGAGATCGCAGCCAAGTCTTGCCATCAATGCTTCTTCTACTAAAATCCCTACCACTTTTGATTGGCTAAGCTTTTCTTTATTTGCAATATTGCTTATCGTCTTTTGAGCATTAATTGATGGAAGATAGCCAATCCTTTTTCTTATGGAGGGCATACATATTTATTTAGATGAAATTTAACTTACTTTACTTTTTGGTTGATTATCAAACATTATAAGTATTTCTTGATCTAAGAATTTTAAAAAATCCAATCAGCTAACATTATTTTTGCTTTCTCCATCTCATTATTAGCCTTATGCTCATTTATCTTTTTTAAAGCCGAGTATGCCATTTCTCCTTTATCCCAAAAAATAATGTGATTTATCGGGCTTAGAAGATTAGATTCACTTTCAGAATTTGTATTTTTTTTAGGCATTAGTTTATTAATAAAGAGTTATTTCTTAATTTTGAATTAAATAGTTAACTCAATTTCTAGAATAGACTATTGACTAACCTTACTATAAAAAAAAGTAAAAGATATTTTCTAGGTATTTGGTACTGATAATTGATTTCCAAATATATTATTAGATCTAGTTTTTTTTGTCTTCAGGGAATTCTGGTTTCTCTTTCTTTTTTCTCCTACCGTCTGAAAGCTCTAATAAAGTTGCAAGTTGCTCATATACTGATCTGAGTGAAGATAACTCAGGTAGTAAACCGTCGTTCCTTAGGTCTTCATCCATATATCTAAGCTCTTGTCTTACATAGGAGAGAATTGATTTCGCTTCATCTCTTTTTGGACCAGCCATATTTTTTTAAATTTCTTGAAAAGATACAGCAAAAATGTACTGAATTAAGATTTCAACTGCGTATCAAGACAATGCGTCTCTAGTCAATATCTTTAATCAATAATCTTTTTTGACTTTTTTAATTTTTTTTGACTCAATAAAACAAATTAATAAATAAATAAATAAAATAAAATAAATAATTTAATTTATTTTATTAAAATATAAATTATTAGAAGTTTGTTCTTTTATGAACTCAGATCTTGTCATTATTGGTGGGGGTGCCTCTGGCTTTATGGGAGCAATCACCGCGATTACTAATGGGGTTAAATCTGTTGTCATTTTAGAAGGTACTTCAAAAGTACTTGAAAAAGTTAGAATTAGTGGTGGCGGTAGATGTAATTTAACCAATTCATGTTTCGAGATTTCTAATTTAGTAAATAATTATCCAAGAGGAGAAAAGCAACTATTAGGCTTATTTAATAGATTTTCTACAACAGAAGCTTTTGATTGGTTTCAAAAGAAAGGACTTAGTCTTAAAGTAGAGAATGACGGCAGAGTATTTCCCTGCTCTGATTCTTCTGAAGAAGTTATAAGCTGTTTAACTACTGCTGCGAAAAACTCTGGTGTAAAGGTATTAACTAATTCTCATGTAAAGCAAATTAGCAAAATAAATGGTGGCTTTAACTTATTAGTTAAAGGTAACAATTGGTTTAAGGCTAAAAATATTTTGATTTGTAGTGGTGGTCATCCTAGTGGACGTAAATTAGCAAAGAGTCTTGGACATTCAATTATTCAGCCTGTTCCATCACTTTTTTCTTTTTCTACTACAGAAAGCTCATTAAGAGACTGTTCAGGTATTAATTTAGAGGTTCAGATTAAGCTCAATGTTAATAACAAAAAATATTCTGAAAAAGGCCCTATCTTGATAACACATAAAGGCTTTAGTGGGCCAGTTATACTTAGGATCTCTGCTTTTAGTGCAAGAAATCTATATGAAAATAAATATAATGGTGAATTAATAATTAATTGGCTTTGTATGAATGAGAATGAAGCCAGATTAAAAATAGATCTATATAAATTAGAAAATGGTAGGAAATCAATATTCAATAATAAACCTTTCCATAATCTTCCAAGAAGCTTATGGAAATCTTTTCTCTTAAGCTTAAATATTGACACACAATTGAAGTGGGCTGAGCTATCAAAATCTGAAAAGGAGTCTTTAATCAAATGTTTAACAATGAAAACCTATTTGATAAAGGGTCGTGGTCCTTTTGGTGAGGAATTTGTAACTGCTGGAGGAGTATCACTTAAGGAAATTAATTTTAAAACTATGGAAAGTAAGATATGTAAGGGGGTGTTTTTTGCAGGAGAAGTATTAGATATTGATGGTGTTACCGGCGGCTTTAATTTCCAACATTGCTGGACTAGTGGCTGGGTAGCTGGAAAGTCTATAGTTTTTAGTTAAACGTAATTGTATATTTTTTATTTGGTTTTCAATTAAATGTATATGTGCAGATGAGTTAGCCAAGTGACGCGATGAGCGCTGGTAAAGCAACTATTATCAAACCTATAGATGCCGTGGCGGCAAGAAGTGAGGTACTCAAGAGGAACTGCTAAAATTTGTAAAATATTAATACGTTGTTTGCTTTACTGTTGTGAGTATTAATACTATTTAAAGTGATTGATTTTAGTTTTTGTCTTTGCATGAGTTGCTAAAGATCTGTTTTTGATTCAATACAAATTTTTATGTTTTTTTAATTGCTGATGGGAACACTTAGTTTTCACCATTTCAGCTGACCAAATTTAACTTTTTCAGAGACCTGCCTAAGTATTATTACTTATCATTTTCTTTTGTGCTGCCTCTATCCACGCTTTGTGTCCCAGTACAATTAAAGTTCAATCAATTAAATTAGGTCAAATTGCTTAGCTCTATTCTCTTTAAATCAATATTTAAGGATTTAGCAATCCTTCTTTTAAGAGTTTTTACTGGTGCGTTACTTATTCATCATGGGTTTGAAAAATTAAACGACATCAATAATTTTGCTGATGCATTTGTGCGGCCACTTCACTTGCCTTTTCCAGTAACGCTTTCTTATATAGCTGCCGCTTCGGAAATATTTGGAAGTTGGTCTTTAATTATTGGTCTAGGTACACGACTGGGTGCTTCAGCAATATTAGGAACAATGAGTGTGGCTATATATCATGCTTTAGTCACATCAGGTTTTAACATCTATTTATTGGAGCTTTTAGCTTTGTATTTCGCTTCTGCAATATCAATAATATTATTAGGCCCTGGTAAATTCTCGGCTGATTATCTAGTTAATGAGATTTTCATAAATAAATTAAACCCTATTAGATCTGAATCCAAACAAAAAACTATTAATCGTGTAGACCCTAAGAAAAAAAATATTATTTCAAAAAAATCAAATCAAGATAAAAATTTTGCATTCCCTTTTTCTAGCTTTTTATCATCCCAGTAATAGACTAATTTTTTGCATTAATTTCTTTTCTTTTTACAGACCAATAAAACCACATCCAAGTTGGTAATGTAATAAAAAATCCAATTAAAACAATATAGCTTTTTGTCGTATCCCAAGATGCCTCATAACAAATTTCTTTGATCTTGCTAGAGTCACTTACTTTTGAACTTAAGTTTCTACAAATATTTAATCCATGTACACTAAGAGTGCCGTATGTTATTGCTGTTGGAACCGTAGCAAGAAATATTGCAAGTATTAGATTGCCTAATCTCAGGTTGAGGTCTTTTCTTTTTTGAGTATCCATATATATATTCTTAACCATCTCTAAGAGATAGCCCAGCATAATTCTTATTTTTTTACAAAATAGTGATCATGCTTTCTTTATTATCTTTTTATCCATTGTGCGAAAATATATTGAAATTAATTTTTGCGAATTTTTATGCAATCAGTATTTTATAAATAATTAAATATGATTAAAAACTTTTGATATGTTGGAACTTTATAAACTTTGTAAAAATGATGATGCTTAACATCCTTATCTTAAGCTAAAATCAAAAAAATGAATCAATTTAATCTAGCCTATAATGTCAACCAGTAAAAGAGAGGAAGTTAGTTCTCATTTGCGTTATATCAGACAGGAACTTCGAGATTTGGATCAAATGCTTGGCCAGGATGGCTTATTGCCTGAGTTGTCTGAGCTTAAAGAAGTCTACAACTCATTAGATGCCCTTCATCAATTGCTTTCAGGTAAAATTAAAAAGAAACCTAAGCCTGAATTTGATGACTGATGAAATTAGCTAGTTCTTCAACAATACTTTAAGAATCTATAGTATTAAATATAATGATTTATATTGAACAATATTTACTTGGATTCAAAAGATAAACAACTAACAAAATACATATAGATAATACTATTTGACTAATTTAAACTAAAGAGGGAAGAAACATGAAGAATTCAGTATAAGAAATGGAAAAATTAAAACCCTGTTAAATCAGATTGATTATGCCTCCAAAAGTCAACCTCAGGCTTGGTTGCCAGACTCGATGTGGTGTGAATAGATGAATTTGAAAAGAAATAATGTCATAAATTTTACAAAATGATATTTCCTCTCGCACTGACAACCCTTGTGAAGGTTAATTGTTGTTTCATCCGTCCTTAAATGTTATTGGAAAAATATTTTTTTTCTAATAAGTCATTAATAATTATTTCTTTAACAAATACTTGAATTACTACAGCCATTGGAATTGCTAATAATAAGCCTAGTGGCCCAAAAAGAATAGTGAATATAAATTGTGCGGTAATTGTCAAACCGGGCAATAATTTGACTTGTTTGTGCATTATTGAAGGAGTTATAACATAGCTCTCTATATTTTGAATAACTACATATAAGCCCAGAACAGCTAGCGATTTCCATGGTGTATCTAGCAATGCAACAGAAAGAGGAAAAATAGTGCTTATTGTTGGACCTACATTTGGGATGATATTTAAAATACCAGCTATTAAAGCATTTGCTATTACAAGTTTTATTCCTAATAAATATAATCCAATAGAAGCAAGTATCGCTACAAAAATCGAACTTAATAAAACTCCAGCCATCCAACTACTTAAAGCATTACCGCATTTTAATAAAATAGTTCGTGCTCGTCTTCTGTAAAATGATGGAACTAATAAAATAGCAACTTCTCTGTAGGAACTAGGTTGTATAGTTATCATTAAACTAACTGATATTATGAAAAATAATTGAAGTATTCCTATCCCTACATTACCTGCTAAACCAATCAACTTTGTAATACTATCTGTTACACCACTAGCTAGAGTTGCACCATTTGGAATCATACTTATCTTATTTGTTAATATTGTCCTATCGGCTAGGTTGGGAATATTATCTTTATATATAATTTCAGCAAAATTTAAAAAGGTATTTATTAATAGATCCCATAGTTTGCTTGCTGCTGATGGGATTTGACTGATTAACTCTTGAAACTCACTAGTGAATTGTGGGATAATTATAACTATTGAAAGACTTGAAATTAGTAATATAGAAATTAATGCTATTACTAAAGATATCCACCTAGGGACTTTAAAAATATCTCTTATCTTACCAGTAAGAGAACAAAGAGCCATTGCTAGTACTATCGAAGCAAAAAATAGTATGATTATTTCTTTTAAACCCCATAAAATTAATATAGAAATAATTAAAGCTGCAATTGATAGTAAGTTAGTTGGTTTCAATTTAAATAATTAATTATGAGAAAGTGAATTTGCATATCTTGATGCGAAACGCATAAACCTCTCGAATTCTTCTTCTGTTTTCCAATTGTAAGTTGACTTTATTTCTTTAATATGATCACCTGAAAAAGTCAAATCAATTTTTCTAGTTGAAATCTCACCTTCAGAATCAATTAGATACATTTTTTGAACTGATTTATAATTCGTTAATGTTATTGTTGTAGGGCTACAGAATTTATATACTGCTTTACCTTTTTTGCCATCGATGTCTCTAAATAAACGTATTTCAGGATGATCTTTTTCGTTTTCACCCTTAACAAATTGAATCGCAACATTCTCATTGATTTTAGTCATCTTTTCCCGATTAAATTAATAAACATAGCCTTATAAAAAACTATAAGGGATTAAGGTTCTCATTCAAGATTTTATTTAATGATGATTTTAGGCTTAAACTACTTAGATTAATTGAATTTATATTATTTGTTTTTTTAAGCTCGTATTCATAGCACTTGTCATAATAATCGAGCATGGCTTCACAGGCTTTTGACCATTCCTTTTTATCAATTGCGGTTAATGCTTCTTTTGTTCTTTGTGGACCTAATCTCTTACTTATTCTATTTACAGCATCTTTTAATTCATTTTGAGAATTTTGAGAATAAACATTGACTAAATTTTTCACACGTTCATTTTTATCTTTAACTATTTCAAGGATTGGTGCTTTTTTCATTTGTGTGTACAAATCATTTGGTATACGACATTTACCTAGATTAGAACTTTCTGCCTCAAGCCATATCTCTGTAGCGCTATTGTTTTCAAAGTCATAAAGGGATTCTGCGATAATATTTTCAAATTGTTGAGTTGTAGGTTGCTCCTTCATACCTAATGAACCAAAACTACTCCCTCTATGATTAGCAATTCCCTCTAGATCAATTACATGTATATTGTCTTCATTTATATAATTTAATAGGTCTGTTTTTCTTGTACCTGTTTTTCCTCCAACAAGTCTTATTGGTAAGTCATCCTCAAATTTATTTAAAACCCATTTTCTATAGTTTTTATATCCACCTTGTAATAAATATGTCCTAATACCGATTGTTCTAGCAAGCCAGGCAAAAGCACTAGATCTCATACCACCTCTCCAACAATATATTCGTAATGATTTATTTATTCCTTCATTGTTTATGGTGATTTGATGGATTATTTTTAATAGTTGTTTAGTATTAGGAATGGTTATTTTTAAACCATTAAATATTGCTTTTAAGCGACTTTCTTTTTTATAACTTATTCCAATTATCTCTCTTTCACTATCAGAAAATAAAGGAATATTGACAGCACCCGGCCAATGACCTTGGCGAAATTCGCTAGGACTTCTTACATCAATAATTGGACTGGATAAATTTCGAAAATCAGTAACTGGGTAGCTCGAATTGGTAGGTTTCTCTGACATAGTATTAGTGCTTAGGTCATTTTAAGGCCTGCGGTTGATCATGACTGAAGAAAAATCACATCCAAATAAAGAGAGCATAGAGGAGTTCTTGGAGGCTTTTAAGATGGCTTCAGAAAGGAAACGACTCGGATTGTTAAATGGTTTAGAGGAGAGGGTTGAGGACCTTCTCGGCCTTGGGGCAACTTTAATGTCTGGTTTTGACCCGGGTGTTTGTTACTGGCCTCCTGGCTTCATTTTGCAACTCATTCATAAAACTGATAAGGATTTCATAAAAAATACTCTCAATTGCGATGACCTTTCTTGGTTTGATGCCCCATCAGCTGTTGGTTTTGATTATTCACCTCTTCAACGATTTTTATTAAATGAAAACTATGAGGAGGCTGATCGCTTTACAAGCTCGAAACTTAGAGAGCTTGCAGGAGAAAAAGCAGTAAAAAGAGGGTATGTTTATTTCTCTGAGGCTGAATCAATACCTTCGATTGATTTATTAACTTTGGATAAACTTTGGGTTGTTTATTCCAGAGGAAAATTTGGTTTTACAGTTCAAGCGAAAATATTAGATTCATTAGGGGGAAGATATGACAAGCTTTGGCCTCGAATAGGTTGGAAAAAAGATGGAATATGGACTAGATATCCGAAAGCATTTGATTGGTCAATTGAAGCACCTAATGGTCACATGCCGTTGGTTAATCAACTGAGGGGAGTT
Organism: Prochlorococcus sp. AG-311-J23; assembly: GCA_003284375.1. Taxonomy (GTDB): domain Bacteria; phylum Cyanobacteriota; class Cyanobacteriia; order PCC-6307; family Cyanobiaceae; genus Prochlorococcus_B. Next base: position 21,031 of record QBVL01000009.1, on the reverse strand, counting down.
CGTTTGATGGATGCGTTGTTAAACCATCAAGGATTTAACAACTAAAAGGCAAACATTTAATTATTAATGCTTAATTTTTTCTCAAATAATACTTTTGATGACTTAAATTAAATTATGTTTTAACTTCTAAACTAATTTTTTGATCAGAAGATTAATTTACTAAGAATGATTTAATTAATTGTGGAGTCTTCTAAAAATTGGGCTGTATTTATTCATCCCTCTACTTTAAAATTATCATCATTTGTTGAAACTCTTTTAGAGCCTGTAATATGTAGAGAAACTGCAAAAAAAATTGAACTAGGATTGCATGAGGCGCTTGTTAACGCAGTAGTACATGGAAACTTGTCTGATCCTAATAAAGTTATTCGAGTTCGAAGAATTCTTACTCCAAATTGGATTATTTGGCAAATTCAGGATGAAGGATTAGGCGTAGTTGAAAATAAAAGAGTGAGTTCTCTACCTTTGAAAAATGATGTTAAAAGTGGAAGAGGAATTTATTTAATTCATAAATGTTTTGATGATGTGCGATGGAGTAGGAAGGGCAATAGACTGCAATTGTCATTCAAGAAATAATTTTTTAATGACTTTTACATCCTGTATCTTTAATTTCTTCTTTTATCCACAATATTGCTTGATTTAGTAATTCTTCTATTTCTGCATCATCTCCATCATTAACTAATTGTGAAATAGCCGAAATAATTAATTCAGCACTTCTTCTTTGTTTGTTCCCCCTGAATTTATGCCAGTTGTGATCATTGAGGCTGATTTCATTGTGGAGCTCTTTTGCAAGTGATTGAATTTTTTCTGGCCAAATATATGTATTTTTTTTTAGCATAATTAAATGTGTATGTGTGATTTTTTGACTTAAATTTTTTACAAAATCAAACCGGCTTGTATGCTTTCCATACTTTTGTCATGAAGTGAGATTCAGAGGTTATGGATGCAAATCCACTTTCTTCTAATCTTAAGTTTATGTTATCGATTATGTAGTCTCGGTAGTAAGGTTCATGAAATATTTTGTGAAAGTTTTCCATTATTGGAGTGAACTTTGGAGAATCTTCTATTTGAATAGAGTCTGCAAGAACAAGTGTTCCGCCAGGTTCTAATAATCTAAAGCATTCATTCAAAACATTCTGGCGTGCATCTCTAGGAAGTTCATGAAATAGAAAAACACAAGTTAAGGCTTGAAAACTCGAAGATACATAGGGCATTTTCTCTGCATTTCCTTTGGTCAGTTGAACAAGATCACCACTTCTGGAACTTAGATATTTACTTGCTTGCTTTAGGTATGAGCCTGATAAATCAAGACCATAAAGTTCAACTTGAGGTAATGCACTTTTTATTTGTTGTAGTGTTCTGCCCGTTCCTGTTGCGATATCTAAAACCTTTACTTTCTTCGAGCCTTCAGATAAAAAGTTTTTCAAACCTTTTTTTAAAGGAGATAAAACTCTTCTTCTCATAGAATCGGCAGTCCCACTGAAAAGGATCTCAACTTGTAAGTCATAAATTTCAGCAGAATGATCGCTTAGGTAACCATCTGTTTGGTGATGAAAATTCTGTAAATAATATTCTGGGTAATCTTCCTCATTTACAATTTTTGGGATATCTCTGGTTTTGTTTTTTTTTCGCCTCTGCCAAGTTTGTGGCATATCTAACCAAACCAAAGGATATTTCTTTGCCCATTCCAACCATGGAGCTTCGAATAGTTGTGATTTAGGGTAAACGCCAGCTTCTGCTTCTTTCCAATCAATATTTTCTAGATTTTCCATTGATCTTCTAACTTCTTTTATTAGATCTTGATTGATTGAAAAATCTCCCGGAGCTGCTTCAGGTGCAAACACTTTCATTAACTTTGTACTCAACTCTTTATGAGCTAACCCTGCAAGCGTTTTCCCTTGTTGAAGAGTGTGATATGCAATTTTTTCTAGGCTTTGCGCTGCCATGAAACATTTATTAATTCTGTATTATCTAACAGATTTGATTGATTAGTGACGAGTTAACTAAAAAAAATTTAAGGTCTATGCATATTTGTACATAGACCTTAACTTTAGTTCTCTAAAAATTAATGTAGGAATTTATATTTAGGCGTCATAGTACATGGTGAATTCATGAGGATGAGGTCTTTGTCTTAGCTGTTGAACTTCTTCGTATTTAAGTTCTATCCAGTTATCAATGAAGTCTTCAGAAAATACTCCACCTTCAATTAAATAATTGTGATCATTTTTTAATGCTTCTAATGCATCATTCAATGAGGAAGGAACAGTGTCTATTTTTGATAATTCCTCTGAGGGGAGTTCAAAAAGATCTACGTCAACTCCATCTCCAGGATCAATTTGATTTTTTATTCCATCTATACCTGCCATCATCATTGCTGAAAAAGCAATATATGGGTTGGCTAATGCATCACCTGATCTAAATTCTAGCCTCTTTGCTTTTGGACTTGGTCCTGTCAAAGGAATTCTTACAGCAGCTGATCTATTACCTTGTGAATAAACTAGATTTACTGGAGCCTCGAATCCTGGTACCAATCTTTTATAACTATTGGTAGTTGGATTTGTAAACGCAAGGAATGATGGAGCATGTTTTAGTATTCCACCTATATACCATTTAGCTGTCTGAGATAAATTGGCATAGGTACCTTCTCCGTAAAACAAAGGTTGACCTCCTTTCCATAAACTTTGATGAACATGCATTCCTGTTCCATTGTCATTAAAGACTGGCTTAGGCATAAAAGTGGCAGTCTTCCCATATTTTTTTGCTACATTTCTGACAATGTATTTGTATATCATTACATTGTCAGCGGCATTAATTAGAGGCGCAAATTTCATTCCTAATTCGTGTTGTCCAGCGCCAGCTACTTCATGGTGATGTTTCTCGATGGGTATACCCAATTCACCCATCAGTAGAAGCATCTCAGACCTCATGTCTTGAGCTGTGTCATTGGGTGAGACTGGGAAATATCCTTCTTTTAGTTGAATTTTATATCCAAGGTTTCCTCCTTCTTCTACTCTCCCTGTATTCCATGGAGCTTCTATGGTGTCAACGCTATAAAAACTTCCGCCTTCCCCTGAGTTATATCGGACATCATCAAAAATAAAAAATTCTGGTTCAGGACCGAAAAAGGCAGCATCTGCAACACTTGTAGTTCCTAAATAGTCCAATGCTTTTTGTGCTAAAGCTCTTGGGCATCTGGCATATGGTTCCCCACTCCTTGGCTCCTGAATAGAACAAATCAAGCTAAGAGTCTTGTGATGGTAAAAAGGGTCTATCCAGCTTGTTGATGGATCTGGAACCATTGCCATGTCTGATTCGTTTATGGCTTTCCATCCGCGAATAGAAGAACCATCAAAAGCAAGTCCTTCTGAGAAAGAACTTTCTTCAATGAGATCTGAAGCTACGGTTAAATGTTGCCACTTACCATGTAAATCAGTGAATTTTAAATCTATTAGTTCAATGCCCTCATCCTTAATTTGACGAAGAACATCTTGAGAGGTCTTGCTCATGATGAATTTGATTTGCAACAGAGATACTTAATTATGAACGTAATAAGCGATCGCATCTCTTTTTGTATCAAGAAGCACTTTTTATGGACTTTTAACAGAAAACTTTGATTGTTTTTTGTCTTTTTTAGCAAATCTAGCAAATTCCTATTGCAATCCCTAAAAAAAACACCCCGACTTTGCCTATCGCCTTTTAGGCTCGGGATAGATATAAATAGATCTGTTTTCTTGGCCACTCAAATTCTTCCTTCTGTTGATAATCAACATCGTAAAGATTTTGGTCCAACTGTCTCTCCTGAAAGGTTATTGCTTGGGCCAGGCCCATCAAACGCAGATCCTGCTGTTTTGAAAGCGCTCTCTCAACCACCTATTGGTCATTTAGATCCTTTTTATGTGGACTTGATGAGTGAGGTTCAAGAATTGCTTAGATATGCTTGGCAAACTAGCAATCGATTAACACTTCCAATGAGCGGGACAGGAAGTGCCGCTATGGAGGCAACATTAGCAAATGTCGTTGAGCCAGAAGATACTGTTTTAGTTGCTATTAAAGGATATTTTGGACATCGACTTGCGGATATGGCGGGTCGATATAAGGCAAATGTTGAAAGCATTCAGAAAGAATGGGGTAATGCATTTTCACTTGAGGAAATAGAAGATGCTCTGAAAAAATATAACCCAGCTGTTTTAGCAATTGTTCATGCCGAAACCTCAACAGGTGTATGCCAACCCATGGATGGAATTGGTGATTTATGCAGAAAATATAATTGTTTACTTCTTGTAGACACAGTAACTTCTTTGGGGGGCGTTCCTCTTTATTTGGATGAATGGAAAATTGATCTGGCTTACAGTTGCAGTCAGAAAGGATTAAGTTGCCCCCCAGGATTAGGTCCTTTTTCAATGAATGAGAGAGCCGAAAATAAAATGTCTAACAGAAAAGACAAAGTACCTAATTGGTATTTAGATGTTTCTTTGCTTAATAAATATTGGGGCAGTGATCGCGTATATCATCATACAGCTCCAGTAAATATGAATTTTGGCATTCGAGAAGCGCTTAGATTGTTAGCTGAAGAAGGATTAGAAGTCTCTTGGGATAGACACAATACAAATGCAAAATCTCTTTGGAATTCGTTAGAAAATATTGGTTTGGAATTACACGTCAAAGAAGATTTACGCTTACCTACCCTAACAACAGTGAAAATACCTGAGGGAGTCGACGGTAAGGCATTTACTAAGCATTTGCTAAATAATTTTGGAGTTGAGATAGGGGGTGGCTTAGGTGATCTGGCTGGAAAAGTATGGAGAATTGGTTTAATGGGATATAATTCTACCTCCGCAAATGTAGATAAGATAATAAATATTTTTGAAACTGAATTACCTAAGTTTAGATAACAGATTTCTTTCTAGCTATTACTCTTTTGTCTTTAAACCAATCTACAATAATCTTTCTTGATTCTCTCTCCATTATTCCTCTTTCAATCAACATTGTGTGATGGGCACTTTTATGTTCCGCTAGATTTATAGTTCCACCTAACGCGCCTCTCTTTGGATCTTCAGATCCAAAAATAATCCTCCCCATCCTTGCTTGTATTAATGCGCCTGCGCACATTGGACATGGCTCTAGATTTACTATCAAAGTACAGTCATTAAATCTCCAATCATTTTGAATCCAAGAAGCTTGGCGAAGTGCTACTAACTCTGCATGACCCAAAGGATCTTTCATTGATTCTCTCCTATTCCCCCCATAGCCAATACACCTACCTTTGTTGTCGAGAATAACTGCAGCAATAGGAACCTCCCCTCTTTCTCCTACAAGTCTTGCTTTCGTTAGCAATCTTGTCATCCACTTTATTTTTTCTTTCTGATTCAGACCGATTGGTTTTGACAATGTTTTAGATGTTTGGTGAACTATCAAATAAAATGTTTATCTAGAGATTAGTCATTTTTTGGTTTGAACTGGATCATCCAATACTACTAATAGAGTTTTATTTTCTTTGGACCCTTTCGCATCACCTCAAAACTTGGATAAAGAACTTCGTTCTTTACTTGCTCAAGCCTCTAGTAATCTTTGTGATTGGTTTTCTGAATCAGCCAGTCAAGGTCCAATGCCCGATTCCTTTGAATTGCCAGAGGTCTATCCATCAAAAGAAGGTGTTTCTAATGAAGTTTTACTGAGCGAACTTCAATTATTAATGGATGGTTCCTATCGACCATCCCATCCAGGATCTCTTGCTCATTTGGACCCTCCTCCTCTATCAGCTTCAATAGCAGGGGAACTAATTTGCGCAGGTTTAAATAATAATCTTTTAGCCGATGAATTATCCCCTAGTTTATCTTCCTTGGAAAGAAAACTATGTAAATGGTTTTGTCACAAGCTGGGTCTTGGTGATTTGTCTGGAGGTGTCGCGGCTAGCGGTGGGAGTTTGAGTAATTTAATGGCTTTAGTAATGGCAAGAAATATTTCTGGGCTAGAAACTGATCCGAATGCTGTTTTTTTTGCAAGTCATGATTGTCATGTTTCATTCTCAAAAGCTTTTAGGATTATGGGGCTGAAACAGGAATCTCTACAAAAAGTTTCTACAGATGAAAATGGCGCATTAAAAATTTCTAGTTTACGAACAAGTTTAAATAAAATTAAATCTCAGGGGAAGAAATGCTTTGCTGTCGTAGCGACAGCTGGAACTACTGTAAGAGGGGCTATTGACCCAATTTCTGAGATCGCTAAATTTTGTAAAAAAGAGAATGTTTGGCTTCATGTTGATGGCGCAATTGGTGGCATTTATGGTTTATCAGAAATGACTTCAGAAATAGTTCAAGACTTAGGTTTTGCTGACTCTTTAACTATTAATCCACAGAAATTATTGGGAATCCCAAAAACTTCTTCTTTATTACTCGTAGCCAATAAAAAGCATCTTTCTTCTACATTTTCAACCGGACTCCCTTATGCCGAACCAATTTCAGGAAATGACTTTCATGGAGGAGAACTTGGAATTCAAGGTACTAGATCCGCCGAGGCATTGAAATTGTGGATTGGATTAAGACAATTAGGTGAGGACGGTATTGAAAAAATACTTTTGGGCTCAATTAAAAGAAGATGTTATTTAGAATCAATGATTGATCAATCAAAATTTAAAATAATATCTGGACCTCTTCATCTTTTAGCTTTTACACCTATTAACTATAGTTCCTCTCAAGCATCCGATTGGTCTATAAAAACAAGAAACTCTTTGTTAGCCCATAAGTTTATGCTTTCTAGACCAATGTATGGAGATAGATATTATTTAAAGGCAGTTATGGGAAACCCTAATACTAAATTTGATGATTTAAAAATGTTATCTAATTTTATTAATCATTCAATTATTTGATTTTAATATGAATAAGGATTTTTTTAACAAAAAAAATATATTGCCTTTAATAACAGCTTTTATATCCATTTTAGTTGGCCTAATTTATTTAGCATTAGTTTTTGCTTTAGATTTTAGAGGGCCGATGAGTCCCCCTCCCTCGGAGGCCTTGATCTCGGTGGTAGCTTTTTCAAATTCTTTTCAACTAGCGGATCAATAACTCTTTCATAAGCTCTCCGAATAAAACTTTTAAAATATTCCTCCCTTTTGTTTAAGTTGTAGTGATATTCAACAACTTCTTGAATTCCTCCATCACCCCAGTCTTGATCTTGTTGGAAATAAGTAATGAAACTTGCTCCAGCAATCCTAGTCAGCCAAGAAACACTAATACCTTGAATTACTTTGCTAATAACTAATGTTGGTAGTGATAAACTTAATGTTGAACTTATTAGAGAAACTCCACCTTTAACTAAACCCATAGTTGCAAGTATTTTTCCCACCGAAAGCGCTAAATTCTTTGCTCTTTCATCTGTAAGTTTAACACCATGTATTTTAGCTATTTCTATTACCATTTGTGCATTTACAGCCGCTGCAGCGATCATATCTAAGACAGGAAGTGGAGTTAGTATTAACACACCGCTGCTTAGCCACCCATACTTATCTATACATTTTTTAGCTGATTGAGTTCTTTGTTTGATTAATAATTTTTTCCCTTCTTTTCCAATATTGCTGCATTGAAGTAAAATATTATCCGCAATTAATTCTTCACCTTCTTCATGTAGGATATTAGCTAATCTTCTAATTAAACTATTGATTTCAGGGACTGGTTGATAGGGCTTTTTGCCGGCGACTGCAATTGTCTGAGGTGATGCTGATGTACAAATAATATCATTTGGATCAATAAAATCATTACATCTAGAATTAAGTATTTCAATTAATCTTTTTTCTTCACTTTCTCCTCTTAAATCTATTTTATTTAGAACAAGTAAAAGTCTTTTTCCTGATTTTGATAAACTCCTAATTGTTTTTGTTTCTTCAGAACGTAAATCACCTTCAATTACTACTAACATTAAATCAGATTTACGTGCCTCTATTAACGCACTCTTTTCCCTCTCTCTACCCCCTCTCCCAGCTTCTAGTATTCCAGGAGTATCAATTATTCTTATTCCTCTTGTAAGCCCTTTAAGTTTTAGCCGGAACGTTTCTTTTTCTATCGTTGATCCTATTTCAGGACTAACTTTGCCTACTATTTTTTTTAATAGAGCTCTTATTAATGATGTTTTACCACTTGAGCCAATTCCAAAAACTACTAAAATAATATCTCCTCTATCTAACTCTAACGAAACTCTATCCTTTTCATCCTTTAAGGCCTTGGCCTTGACTTTATCATTAATTAATGTGATTAAATTATCAATACTTTTTAATGACTTATCTGCAGCATCTTTTTTGCTAATTAACGATAAGTCTAATGATTTCTTCTCATTCTTTATTTTGAATATTGATCTTAGACTGTTTTGCAACCAATCTATTTTTTTTGAATAACTTAAACCACCTATTATTAATACTGTAATTAATATGGCAGGTATATTTATCAATCTAATTATTGCTCCAACTAAACCTATAATAATCAAGCTAATGAAAATTATTAGCATATAAAATATAATTTTTCTTGAGTTACGGATTTTCATGTAATAATTACCATTCGTTTAATACTTTAATTCTGATTTATCTTTAGTTTTAATTATATCAATTACAAAGCAAATTATAGCAATATTTATTGATATGTCAGCTACATTAAAAATAGGAAAATTAATTGGAATCAGCTCTAAAAAATCTAAAACATAACCTTTGAAACATCTATCAATTCCGTTACCTAAAGTACCACCTAAAAGATAGGCAAGTCCAATCAAATTCGAATGTGATCTTGGCGGGAATTTTAATATAATGGTTATTAATAATAATGAGGCTAGAATACTGATAACAGTAAGAAGGCTTGTGTAATTGCTTAGAAGACTAAATGCCGCGCCTCTGTTTTTTACCAAGGTGAAATTTAATAAATTAGGAATAATAATTTTAGATCTTTCAAATCCTAATGTATTTAATACTAAGAACTTGCTGACTTGATCTAATAAAACAATGTAAAAAGAGTAAGTTATAATCTTAATACTTTTTCTGTTAAATGAAGTCATTTTATTATTAAAACTCTTCTTAAAAATATAGATAATAGACTTATTGATATGCATAGCAATAGTTGAGTTGGGAAAGGTATAAAAGTATTTATTAAAATAAGATCGGATAAATCTTCTAACCAATTCCCAAATACTTTACCAATAATTAGATAAATAATGCCTATGGTATGCACAACACATAATGATAAGATCGTATAATATGAATAATTAATTAAATTAGCTTTTGTTTTTTGTTTAGCTAAAAATCCACATATCCATGCCGCAGGAATAAATCCTAATAAGTACCCAAACTCATGAGTTAATATATAACCAACACTACCTCCTCCATGAAAAACAGGCAAATAGAATAATCCTATAATCAGATAGGAAATTGCAGAAATTGTTCCTATTTGAGGTCCGCAAAGCAGTGAAGTCAAAAGTACTCCCTGGATTTGCCAATTGCTATGTAGTGGGCTAATAGAGAGTGATAGGTCTTCTTGAGGGAAAATTATAGATGATGGTAACATTGCGCATATTATGATTAGCATTACGCCTGTTATTGCTTGTACCCAGCTTGTAAATTTGTGCAAGTAATTTAATTAACTGATCTCATATATTATTATTTACAAATTGATTGATATGTCAATATTATTATCTATACCTATTTATTCATAATGGAATTTTCAGTTGGAGAAAAAGTTTCTTTACAAGTTCCATTACCATACTTGAAGACAGCTGATGCCATATCAATGCTACGACCCCCTGATCTAGTATCTCTTGATGAAGTTGGAGTAATAATGGGAATAAGACCAAATAATTTATTAGAAGTGAAATTTAGAAGGGGTAATTTCTTGATTCCTTCTGAAAGACTCAAGATTTCTGGAATGGATGACTGACAATTAAACTTGACTTGATTAAGCTTTCCAGCCTTTAACGATTTCCTGAATTACTTCTTTGTTGCTACATACGCTTAGCAATGGGTTCTTTAAATATCTATTGGCAGCATCCTTGATTTCTTTACTAGTTATACTTTCGAGTCTTTGCAGAATTTCTTTATCGTGATCCTTTGATAGCCCAATCCCTAAAAGATGAGCTTTATGTTCAGCTCTTTGACTAATACTTTGCAAAGAATGAGCTGTTTGACCTCGATATTTTATTTTTACAAGATCTAATTCTTCAGGAGAGATTTCATTATTGATAATTTCCTCCCAACACTCTTTTAGTAATTGAAGAGTCATGTTTCCTTTCTCTTCACTTGTAGAAGCGTGCATAATAAATGGTGTTTGATTCTCTCTAATAGGATGATAAACTCCTGCTTCATAAACTACGCCGTACTTTTCTCTAAGAACCTTAAATAATAAACTGGACATTCCATAACCTAAGTAACATGATAATAATCTAAGCAAAATATCAGATTTATCATCATATCTAATTGTTGCTTTACCAAGTAAAAGAATGACTTGTTTTGTATTTAATGAATGTGTGCAAATATTGGTTCTTTGTTTGTATAGAGTTTCAATTTTTCTAATATTTTTAAATGTTTTATTTTTATTGATTATATTTTTACTTATACCCTTAAATTCAATTCTATTCTCTATATACTCGTCTATATTAATTGGAAACTTTCCTGAAATTACTAAGGTCTTCTTTCTATGAATTAATGAGCTTGCGATTGGCAATATATGTTCTTTATTGATTTTATTAATATCATCGATTGATCCCAGTGGGTCATGTCCATATGGTCCATCACCGTATACCATCTTTCTCCACCCATCAAAAGCTAACTGATATGTACTCTCTTTTTGTCTTTTAATGGCTTTTATTGTTAGATCTTTTTCTAATTCAAACTGGTCTCTTTGAAGTATAGGTTTTGTAATCATCCAACCAATTAAAGGAATAAGCTTATAAGCATCATTTTCGACGCATTTAAGACTTATTAAAAGACCATCTTCGTATGTATCAAAGTTTAGATTTGCACCACAACTTTCTACAATTTCAGCTATTTCCTTATTATTATATGGTCCACAACCCCTAAGCATAGTTGAGCTTAAGAGTTGATGAATTCCCTTTTTATCTTTTGGATCATTTCTACTCCCATCTTCTATCCATAGTTTGGCCGACATTATATTTTTGCTATAAATTTTATCTAGAATTATGTTCATATTTATTTCTCAGGTTCAGCAATTAATGTAAATGCATTTTCTGGATTAAACAATGGAAATATTAATTGATTTAATCGTTTTGTTGTCCAATATGAAATATCATCTATTGATTGTAAGATTGATTTGTGCCGCCCCCATAGAGCTTGATTCCCTAATGTCGATGAAATTTGAGAGCTCAACTCTAAACCAAAATAAATATTATTCACGACTAATTTTTTCGCACGTTCTAAATCATTATTAGTAACTAAATTAGTAGTTAATTCTTTGAGAATATTATTGATTTCACTTTCGGCAATTTTAAGGTTCTCCTCTGGACAACTGACATCTAAAAGAATTAAACCACCCTCTTCAAGGATTTGTAAATCTATATCTATTGATTCAATAATACGTTTTTCTTCTCTTAATTCCTTAACAATAAGACTACTTTTACCATCGCATAACATTGTGGCAGCAATTTCTGCTCCTAAAATTAAGATCTGCTCTTTTGCGGGGGGGAGTTTCCAGGCTTTCAATATTCTCCCTCCTTCAAGTCTTGGAATAGCTTCTTTTTTATAACCTTTATTAAAAGTAGTTAAGTTACTTATAAAGTTCTCATTTGAGATAGTTTTTAATTCCTTAAGTTTACTATTATTTATTATTGAATGAATTTCGCCAGGTAAATTTCCTGCTATACATAGTGTACAGTTTTTACCAACATAATGATTTTTGTGGAATAGTTTCATTTGTTTTGGATTTAGATTTTTAACAGTTTTTTCATCGCCCAGGATTGGTTTCGAATACCTATGTGGTGTTAAACATTTATTTAATAATTTCATATAAATAATTTCATCTGGCTGATCAATATTTTGTGCAATTTCCTCTAAAACTACTTCTTTCTCCATTTCAAAGGCATCTTGTTCAATTTTAGGAAATAATAATAATTCTAATATCAATGTTAGACCTTCCTCTATTTTTTCTGGGGGTACTAGAACGTGATAGTGAACATCGTCTAACCCAGTTGCTGCATTACTACTTCCACCAAGAGATTCAATTTTTAAATCAAATTCACCTTCTTTAAGGTTCTTACTCCCTTTAAATATCATATGCTCTAAGAAATGCGCCATCCCTTCTTCATCTTTCATTTCATAAAGACTTCCTCCTTTGCACCAAAAGTCAATACAAGTCAAAGTTGATTCTTCAATATCAGCTACTACACATGTAGCACCATTAGCTAGTGACCAATGTTTTACTTTCATTCTAAATATCTTAAAGTACGTTAAATCTTTTTGCTATATTAATGTATGGTAATAAGATTTTGAAATTTAAAATCTTTTGATTCTATATTTCTTTGAGTGTAAAAGATTCATTGCATATTTTTATAAATTTTATATCCATTAACTTTTGCATATTTAAATTATCCTTTTTTACTTGCTTTGTTTTTTGTTTCTTATTCCTATTCTAAATTCAAAAATTTTGAACCCTTGTGCTTATTCATTTGCCTTTAAATAAGAAATTTCTTATTTAGTTCTTTTGAGCCTTAATAATCTTATAATATCGTGTAAGCATAGTTATAAATAAAAAGTTTCTATGAATCCTAGCCAAATCATTTTAGGTTGAGTTCTTAGTTTTGGAGTCAGTTTTTTGCATTCAAAGTAAATTGAATCCTCTTTTGCTTGAGGTTTTTGAACTTATCAAAAATAGAATCAATTCGTTGACTGATTTAGAACCTCTATACATTGCCCCTGAGTTGAGCAAGATTTATAGCAATCTAAATAAAGAGGAATTATTTATTATTAACGAATTTTATCAAGCAAAAGGCTTTAGAAAAATTCATTTGGAAGTTGCAAAGCTTGGAAAATCATTGCAAATACTTCATTGTGTCTTTTTCCCTGACCCTTGCTATGAACTTCCAATATTTGGTGCTGATTTAGTAGTTAATTCAAATAGTATTTCTGCCGGTATTGTTGATTTGTCACCTGTAGGTGAAAATTTGCCTGATTCCCTGACTTCTCAAATGAGATTATTAAAAGTTCCTAAATTTACTGAACCTGGGAAGCTACCAGAATGGGGATTCATCTTTTCTCCTTATGTATGCTTTATTCGTCCAGTTGATTGCCTTGAAGAAAAATTATTTTTAGAACTAATTGATCAATATTTGTCACTACTATTGTCTTTGTTAGTTAGGGTAAGAAGAGACGAAACTAATTCGTGGGATACAATGAATAGACTTAATTATCAAAAACGATATTGCCTAAATCAAAAACGTAATGATAAAACCAGAGGTATCTTAACTAAATTTTTTGGTTCATCTTGGTCAGATGAATACATAAATAAAATCCTTTTTGAATGCTCTTGTGATGTTTAGATATTTATCTTTCAAATTTATATTTCTTCTAGGCATAACACCTTTGTGCACGCTTTTAATTAGTGGATGTGATAATAATAAAATAAAAGTAAATCAAAATCTCAAGGAGATTGAAGTCGTTGATAGGATTGAGGGTGTAGCTGCCTTGGGCCAGTTAAATCCTCTAGGCGAAGTAAGAAAATTAGCAGCTCCAACCAGTGGAAAGGGTGGTACACCAAGATTATCTAAATTACTAATTCGAGAAGGTGACTCTATTATCAAGGATCAAATTTTAGCTGTTTTTGATAATCGTCCTAAACTTGAAGCTAATTTGAAATCTGCGCGAGCTAATTTAAACATATTAATGAATGAAATTAGGATAGAAAAAAGGGAAATTAATAGATATCAAACTCTCGTTGATAAAGGAGCCGTGGCGGAAATTGTGTTAGACAAGATGAAGGATAATTTGTTTATTTCTGAGACCAAGATTTTAAAGCTTAAATCTGCTATAGATGCAATTAATGTTGATTTAGAACAAACACAATTAAAAAGTCCAATTGATGGGATTGTTCTGCAAATCTTAGTTCGTGAGGGAGAGAGACCAAATTCGTCTGGTGTAATTAATGTTGGCGCTAACCAATTAATGGAAGCTCTTATTGAAGTGTATGAATCCGACATAGATAGAGTTCAAATGGGTCAAGCTGTTGATTTAATTAGTGAAAATGGAGGATTTGATGGGTCTTTAAGTGGTCAAGTGAATTTGATCAGCCCACAGGTCAGGCAAAGAAGAGTGCTTTCAACCGATCCAACTGGCGATGCTGACTCAAGGGTTGTTGAGGTTAGAGTCAAGCTTGATAATTCCTCAGCTAAAAAGGTTTCTCACTTAACAGGAATGAAAGTAATTGCTCGTTTTCAGCCGTAGTGGAACCAAGAAATTTTTTTTCAAAAAGAAAAATACCTCTTGCTTGGCTTTTGCTGACAAGACAACCTTTAAGAATATTGGTAGCTATTGCAGGAATAGCATTTGCTGGAATCTTGATGTTTATGCAATTAGGTTTCAGAGATGGTTTGTTTGACGCAAGTGTTACTGTTCATAAGTTATTTGACGCGGATTTGGTATTAATTAGTCCTCGCTCAAAAAGTTCAATAAGTATGAGTGGGTTTCCTCGAAGAAGATTAGTTCAAGCAATGGCACATAAGGATGTGACTGGAACAACTGCGGTTAATTGGAATTTTCTGCTTTGGCGAAATCCTGAAAATTTATCAACAAGATCTATTCTTGCTTTAGGCTTTGAGCCAAGTAAACCATTGTTGATTGATTCAAATTTTGAGAGAAAGGCTAAAACTTTAAAAAACAAAGGCAGGGTCTTATTTGATGATCTTTCCAGAGATGAATTTGGACCTATATCGTCATGGTTTAAATCAGGACGTGTAGTTGAAACTGAAGTCGCAGGTAAAAGAGTTAGAGTTTCCGGCATAGTCAGTCTGGGGCCTTCCTTTGGCGCAGATGGTAATTTAATAACTAGCAGTGAAACATACCTAGAATTATCTCCGGGTATTCCCAAAGGAAGTATTGAAATTGGTTTAGTAAGGTTAGAGAAGGGATCTGATATTGAAAAAGTTGTTCGCTCTTTGAATATAAGTTTGCCTAGTGACGTTAAGGTTATGTCTTTGAAATCATTTATAGATTTTGAAAAAAATTATTGGAAAAGTAGTACATCGATTGGATTTATTTTTACTTTGGGCGCTGCAATGGGTTTTATTGTGGGTTGTGTAATTGTTTATCAAATTCTCTACAGCGATGTAAGTGATCATTTACCTGAATATGCAACCTTAATGGCTATGGGCTACAACTTAAGAAGCCTATTAGGAGTTGTAGCTAGAGAAGGATTTATTTTATCAATAATGGGATATATTCCTGCTTATATTTCAGGACAAGCTTTGTATGCTTTGGTTAGATCTTCAACTAAATTACCAGTCGAAATGAGTTTTAGTAGAGCATCAATTATATTTTGCTTGATACTTTTTATGTGTATGGGATCAGCATTAGCTGCGATGAAAAAATTGGCAGATGCCGATCCTGCTGAGATATTTTGATGAGTAAATCGATTCTTTTAAATTTAAATAATTTATGAAAAATATAAACAGTAATACTTTAAATATTTCTTCTTTGAATCATTGGTATGGGAGTGGAGAAATGAGAAGGCATGTTTTACAGTCTGTCTCAATGGAAATTTCTCCGGGGGAGGTTGTTTTACTGACGGGACCATCGGGATGTGGAAAAACAACACTTTTAACTTTGATTGGAGCTCTTCGTAAAGTTCAAGATGGTGAAATTAAAGTATTTGGTAAACAACTTTTTGGAGCCAGCAGAAAAACTAGACAGAACCTTAGAAAAAATATTGGAATGATTTTTCAGGGGCATAACCTTTTGAGATGTCTAACCGCTGAACAAAATGTCCAAATGGGTGCTGACCTTTTAACTGGCTTTTCATACAAGGCCAGAAGGGCTCAGTCCAGAGAATGGCTTAGAGCTGTCGGATTAGAAGACCACTTATCTAAGCTGCCGCATGATTTGTCAGGTGGGCAAAAACAGCGAGTTGCTATTGCAAGAGCTCTTGCGGCTAGACCAAAGTTACTTTTAGCAGATGAACCAACATCTGCATTAGATAGTTCAACTGGTAGAGAAATTGTTGATTTGTTAAAAAAACTAGCCTTAGAACAATCCTGTTCAGTGTTGATGGTTACTCATGATCCGAGAATATTGGATGTGGCAGATCGTCTCTTGCGAATGGAAGATGGTCAAATATTGCCCTCTGTTTAGTAAGTTAGTTAGATATAAAATTCAAAGGAACTTAGTATGTCCAAAAGACGAAATCTTAAGAAAGAGAAGCAAGAGAGAAATAGAGCTTATGCAAGGAAATTTAAGAAACGTAAGCTTCGCAATGATGGTAGAGGAGAAGGTGCAGGAAATGGAGTTACTGGAACTGCAAATAATGGTGGAGCTGCTGATTAATAAATCGATATTCAACTCGAAAAATATTTTTTTAAATTCTTTAATTTAAAGTGTTTGAAGAAGAATTTTTTATTTTATTTTTTAATTTAGGATGTTAATTAGCGTTGTCATACCAACTTACAACAGACTTCCGATACTAAAAAAGTGTCTAGATGCATTAGAAAATCAAAGTTTGAAGGTTGAAATTCATGATTTTGAAATTGTAATAGTCGATGACGGATCAACAGATGGGACAGTTGATTGGCTAAGAAATAATATTGAGACTTATCCTCATTTAAGACTTTTTGAACAATCCCATGGAGGGCCTGCTCTAGGAAGAAATCTTGGAGTAGAAAAGTCAAAAGGTGAATTAATTGTTTTTATAGATAGTGATCTAGTTGTTGATAGATATTTCCTAAGGAACCATCTTGATTCCTTGTTCTTAGCCTGGAAAAAACTTGGTAATAGAAAATGTTTTACCTATGGATCTGTAATAAATACTTCTAATTTTAATAATCCAAATTCTGAACCTTTTAAACTTCAAGACTTTTCTTGGGCTTACTTCGCTACAGGAAATGTTGCTATTGATAAAACGGTTTTAGAAAAATCAGGTCTTTTTGACACCTCTTTTCGACTATATGGCTGGGAAGATTTGGAATTAGGAGAAAGACTAAGAAATATGGGAGTTAAAATTATCAAATGTCCAAGAGCAATTGGATATCATTGGCATCCTGCTTTATCTCTTGATCAAATTCCTAAGTTGATTCGAATTGAAAAAGAGAGAGCAAAGATGGGACTAGTCTTTTATCGTAAGCACCCAAGTTTGAGAGTAAAATTTATAATTCAATACACTTTTTTTCACCGTTGTCTTTGGGAATTTTTAACTTTTGGTGGACTTATTAATACAAAGTCACTAAGACCCCTTTTGGCTTTTCTAATTAAGAATGGTCGATCTGGTTTGGCTATGGAATTGTTAAGACTTCCTCTTAATTTGATTGGAGTGAAACAAATTTTTAGAGAAGCATCATTAATTGGACTCCGATGAGCCACGGTTTGTTAGATTAGAATCGCAATTTAAAACCGCACACCTGACTGTTTCGGGTGATAAATAAATATTGATTTTTTAATCATTATTTAAATTATCCCTGTTGGGTGGAGGCGAACCCGGAACCCACAAAAAAAACATGGCTGTAGTTTCTCTCTCAGAGATGATGGAAGCTGGTGCTCACTTTGGGCATCAGACAAGAAGATGGAATCCCAAGATGTCCCGTTACATCTATTCTGCTCGTAATGGGGTGCACATTATTGATCTAGTTAAAACAGCTGTTTGTATGAACAGCGCTTATAAGTGGACAAGAGGAGCTGCAAGAAGCGGTAAAAGATTCCTTTTTGTAGGTACTAAAAAACAAGCTTCTGAAGTAGTTGCTCAGGAAGCTATTAGATGCGGAGCTTCTTACGTCAATCAAAGATGGTTAGGAGGTATGCTTACAAATTGGACAACAATGAAAGCAAGAATTGATAGGCTAAAAGATCTTGAAAGAATGGAATCTAGTGGTGCTATTGCAATGCGTCCCAAAAAGGAAGGTGCCGTATTGCGTAGAGAATTAGAAAGATTGCAAAAATATCTAGGTGGACTTAAAGGAATGAGACGTCTGCCTGATGTTGTTATTTTAGTTGATCAAAGGAGAGAAACAAACGCTGTTTTAGAGGCCAGAAAACTCGATATTCCACTGGTGTCAATGCTTGATACTAATTGTGATCCAGATCTTTGCGAGATTCCAATACCTTGTAATGATGATGCTGTTCGATCTGTTCAACTCGTTTTGGGTAGATTGGCTGATGCTATCAATGAAGGTAGACATGGCCCCAATCAGTAATTAGCATATTTATTTAATAAATTCTTACTTACCTTTTTTCTCACTATCCCAAAATAAAATGGCGGAAATAACAGCTAAACTTGTTAAAGAACTGCGAGATAAGACATCCGCAGGAATGATGGATTGTAAAAAAGCCCTTATCGAAAATAAGGGAGATATGGATAAGTCGATTGAATGGTTAAGACAAAAAGGCATTGCCAGCGCTGAAAAGAAATCAAGTAGAGTTGCCGCTGAGGGTGCTGTAGGTAGTTACATTCATACAGGTTCTCGTGTAGGTGTTCTTTTGGAATTGAACTGCGAGACTGATTTTGTTGCTAGAGGTGATTTATTCCAAGGCCTTTTAAGAGACTTATCTATGCAAGTAGCCGCTTGTCCAAGTGTTGAATATGTAAGTGTTGATCAAATTCCAGAATCAATTGCAAACAAAGAGAAAGAAATAGAAATGGGAAGAGATGATCTCTCTGGTAAGCCTGATCAAATTAAAGCTAAAATCGTTGAAGGAAGAATAGGAAAGAGATTAAAAGAAATGGCTCTATTAGAGCAGCCATTCATAAAAGATAGTTCAATAAATGTTGAAGAGTTGGTAAAACAAGTTGCTGGAAAAATTGGAGAAAATATAAGAGTTCGTAGATTTACTAGATATATACTTGGAGAGGGTATTGAGGTTCAAGGACCTGACTTTGCAGAAGAGGTCGCTTCTATGACTTCAAGTTGACCTTGGCAAAAATAAAACATTTATTTGATTCTAATTTTAATCCTTTAGATCAAATAAGTCTTCTTAAAGAAAAATGTAATAATATATCTTCTTATTTATATAGGGCTAATTCTTTTTATCTTGAGGAGATAAGAAACTCTCTACCTCAAACGATAAAAACGTCATTATTTTCTCTAATTTCTGATAGGATTGGAGGTGATTTTGGCTTGTCAACAGTTAGCTCAAGAAAAAGATTTCAGTTGGAAATTGATAAATTAGTATCAGATAATATCTCACTCATAACAATTGAACATTTAAATGAATTGGCTAAGAAAATCGATGAAGAAAATATTCGTCAATTAAATAATGCTAAAGACGAAATTTCTAATGCATCAAATATAAAAAATGATTCTGAAAAATCAGAATCATTTATAGGTGTTAATTCAATTAATATAAGTTCCACTCCACCATTAGAGAAATTATCAATTACTGAAGGATGGAATGGCGAATTAAAAGCTCCATATACAATTGATAATAAAGAACATTATTTGAAAAGTAAAATATCAGAAAATGAGGAACCTATTAACAATATAAATAATGAACATCATTCACTAAAAGATGATGTTAAGAATTCTGATAATTTTAATTTGAGAAGTAAAGATATTGAAATTTTGCAATCGATATTTGCATTGGCTGATGAATCTAATTTAAGTGACTTAGATTCAAAAATCTCAGATTCATATAATGATTATAACTCTTATGAAGAATCGAAAAATAATCGGCTATTACCTCAATCACCAATTGGATTATATGAGTGGATGATTTCTATAGATACAGCTTTGGTTAGAAGATTGCGTGACCTTTCACATTCCATTAATACTGAGCTTTTGAAATCTGGATTGGTAAATACACTTGTCCCCATTAATATTTTAGATGCTGCTTTATCAGGCCAATTAATTTCGTCTAAATCCATATCCAACATACTTACTTTTAAATTACCATCGAATAATCCATTAGCTACTGGTGGCTTAGACATTGATTGCTTGCTAATTACTCCTGCGGACATGGAATTTGATAATCCAAGACTCAGAAAGAATAGAACTAATATGAAACATTATCAAAATGTACTCTTAGGTATGATTAAACAACAACGTTACTGGCAAGGTCGCTCAGTAGCAGAAGAGATTAATAAAAACTGGTGGAAGGATACAACAAAAATATAACCAGCACTGATTCCAAATCTAGTCCTGAAAGCAAATCAAGTGAACTAACAACTTGGATTCGATCTATGCAGCAGGCTTTAACAGTTGAGGTCGATCACGGTTTTACTAACATTCAAGGGAGAACAAATAAATTTTCATATTTTGTAAGTGGATTTTTATTAAGTGCTCCTTCTACAGCTGTTAAAGAGTTTGATTTTTCTAGATTACAAGAACTAGCTTTAGATTATAAAAAATATCCAACTATGTCTACAGAAGATAGACGTAGAATAATAGTTCAGACCAGACAAGCTCTTCATAACCTTTATAAATATCAGGATGCCGAAGAGAAAATAGAGTCAAAAGTATTAAAAATAAGAAGATCTAAAGACTCTATTTCAAATCAAAGGAGTTCTTCAGCGGACTCTCTAAGTTTACGAAGTTCAATTTCTGCTGTTAAAGGTGTTGGCTTTAAACAAGCTGAGAAATTATCTGCATTAGGCCTTATTTTAATTCGTGATCTCATTAATTATTTTCCTCGCGATTATGTTGATTACTCTTCATTGAAAACGATAGATAAAACTCAAGCGGGTCAGAATGTCACTATTGTTGCAAAAGTTAGACGATGCAGTTCATTTAAAAGTCCTAAAAATCCAAATCTATCAATTCTTGAGTTGTTCATAAAAGATAAGACAGGAGGCATGAAAGTTACTAGGTTTTTTGCAGGTCGTCGGAGTAGCAGTATTGCTTATGTAAAATCTCAACAAAGTTT